>PBMN01000009.1:0-58591 GCA_002722675.1 Opitutaceae bacterium | reverse complement strand
CGCTAAGTCGCCGTTTTTTTTACGACCCAAAAGCGGCAATCTTCAGAAAACTCGCGAACGCTAGAAGACTCGTCGGACAATTCACTCCTCATCTGATCCTCGCTTAAGAACCATCCCGTTGCCTTCAGGTCATGAACTATTTCATCGCGGGTAGGAACGTGCATAAAGGTCGTTCCATGTCTTGTCTCGAAGTGCCGATCACCCATTTCCAGCAAATTCGGATTACGTTCGATGTTGTGTTCGAAATTATCTGGATCCCGAAAAACGGATCGATACAGCAGGTCCGCCCGGTCAAGCGTTGAAAAAATGAATCGCCCATCGGGTTTGATCACCCGCCAAACCTCCTTTAACGCCCGTCGCCGATTCTCTCTCCCTGGAATCTGCATCAAACCATTGAACCCGAAAATGACCGCATCAAAGCGCTCTTCAGGGTAGGATAACCCAGTTGCATCTTCGCATCGGAAATCGATGATAGCCCCCTTGCAATCGGCTATATCGCGTGCTTCAGCGACCATGGATTCAGAAAGATCGGACCCTTCTACACGCTTAAAGCCCATTTTCCACAAACCGAATGCGATTCGCCCTGCCCCGCAACCCAGATCCAAGACCTGGTCATTCCGACCAAGCCATTTCTCTATCAAAGCAATTTCAGATTTCCAAAGACCGATATTGGCAACTGCCCTCACATAATGCTCAATAGTCCTGGGGTCATTAAAGTACTCTCTGATTCGCTTAATATTTACGGGGCTGTCATCATTCGTCCTCATAGATCGAAAATATTCAGAAAAAAGATTGATTCACAGAGAAGAACTGCCCTTATTACGCGGTTTTATTTCACATGAAAGCAACCATTCAAACACAGGGCAAGCAGTACACGGTACAAGAAGGTGACGTTCTCATCCTAAATCGCTATCCCGAAACTGAAACCGGATCGAAGATCGAGATCAGTGAAGTACTCACTCTCGGTGAAGGCGATGGCTTTCAGCTCGGAGCTCCTTTTGTTGAGGGGGCGATGGTTAAAGCAACCATCCTCGAAAACAAGCGTGGACGAAAGGTCGTGATCTTCAAAAAGAAGAAGCGCAAGGGCTACAACCGTCGCCGCGGCCATCGCCAAGAGCTTTCCGTAATCAAGATTGATTCGATCGAGTCTTAATCCTCAAAGAGAGTATTTCTAGAAATGGCCCACAAAAAAGGACAAGGAACCAGTAAGAATGGACGCGACAGCGCAGCTCAGCGTCTCGGCGTGAAAAAGTTTGGCGGCCAGCAGGTTATCGCTGGCAACATAATCGTGCGTCAGCGCGGAACTCGCTTCCACCCAGGCTTGAACGTGGGAATGGGGCGTGACCATACCTTATTTGCTCTGAAGGACGGTGTTGTCGTTTTCGACAAGACGTGCCGCAAGGTTACGGTCGAAGCGTAGTCGCTTACCGATATCAGAATTTTAGAGCCCTCTTGCACACTGCGGAAGAGGGCTTTTTCGTATGTTGGCTCAAGGCTTTTCCTCCAACGAGCGATTAACAGGCATACTCGCAAGAGATGTACGACAAACGACTCAACGATTTACTGAAGCAGCGAGCCCTGATAGGTGAACACCTTATTTGGCTCGATGCGGAGATTGATGCAGCCAAAAGAGAAAGCGCCACCACCCTCGCCTCAAGAGGAATCCCTGCGAATCTGCTCAAGGACCTTGAAGCACCATTTGCAGCACCCCCATCGATGACCCCTATCGAAGATCCTAACCAAAATTTGGCGGTCCCCGACATTTACGATGAACTTGGACCTGAAACGGACAGTTCAGTAAATGAAACACGACGGGGATGCATGGCGATTTTTGCCGTCGCATTTTTAGCTTTAATGGCCCTCGTAGTCTGGGTCTACATTAAATATTGAGCATGCATTGCCCTGGCAGAAAGAGGCGTTCCTCCTATCTTAAGGCGTGGGTATTCGCCATGGCAATTCCGCTCAACATGCTTCCCACAATGCCGAGAAAGCCCTGATCCGTACCGCATATAAAGAGATTCGAAACGGGAGTCGTACCATCCTTCGTCTTACGGGGGGCTCCGTATATGGCTCCACGCTGTTTCCAGGTGAAGTGTTCCACCGTCTTCGGAGTGAACATATCGTGGGCGATGCAGTACTTTGAGTAGTCCAAGGAATTAGGTGGCATAAACGCTTTCGCCGCATTCCAAATACGACTTCTCCAATTCTCCTTCTCGGAATTGTATTCTTCCTCTGTATACATCTTCCACGTCTCATAGTTTGCCAAGCAGGTGACCCTCACAATTCCTTCCGTCAGATTGGTCTCTCCATAGTCAAAGTTATTCGGTATGCAAATAACGCCACTCGTCAAATCGACCGGGTCCCTCGCCTCCCGATAGGCAAAACGGTCTCTGTTATTGAAAAAGACTATCGTATCGTTGCCCCAATTAAACGACGAAGGCTGGTCTTTGAAAATCGAGATCGTTTCTGCAAAGGACAACCTACCCGCCTTGATATCCGTTTCGCTTACGATTTTCTTCGAGCAGAGCGAGTAGGTTTCGGGCAATCCTACTGAAGACAGAACAATATCTGCCTGAACCTCTTCTCCACTATCCAATATGAGTCGGTCCACACGTCCCTTCTCAATCTTAAACGAGGCCACCCCAGTCTTCATCCTTCGAATACCCCCTGCCTCTTTGTATCGCAGGAGCAGCAACTTAATAATATTGCGAATACCCTCTTGGGGACGGGCGAAACCCTCAAAGAAGATAGACTTAAACATCACCACGAACTGTCCAAAATCCATATCGTCTTCAGTCGAACTTCCATAGTACATCAAAGGGCAGAAGATCATATCCTCGAGAACGACATCGGTGATGCATCGCCTTACCACTTCGCGAGCGGATTGATAGGGATAGTTGAACTCTGTATCATCAAAAGCTTGGATGGTTTCTACCAATTTTCTGAACCCATCCATTTCGTTGCGAAACTCGCGCTCCACTTCTGACTCCAGTAAGCCAAATTCATTATTAAACCGGAGGTTCCTCCCGGGAAAAGCCACTCTCGACCCTAACTGCTCGGACAGATTTAGCTCTTCGCGACTAATTCGCAGCTGCCGCAGAATGCGATTGAGCGGAGCTCGCTTAACACCAGGCTTCACAAAATTCGTCATCGCGTGGAGGCCAACATCGTACTTTCTACCCTCTTTAAAATAGAAACTATTCAGCCCACCCGGAGCGTAGTGCCGCTCGAATATGCAGACTTTCTTACCAAAATGGGCAAGACGAATGCCCGCAGCGATGCCTGACATCCCTGCTCCGATTATCGCCACATCATAGTTTTCCATTTTTCGTATTTAACTGTACAATACAAAAAATGGCCCGACGCGTACATCGGGCCAAAATTCCTACATGCTCTTTGACTAGACTAATGCGTCGAACTTCGGAGTCAAATACTCCGCACAACTTTCCAATGAAACTAGGTTCCCGTATTCGCCCTCTGGGACTTCAATACCATGTTTCTTGCGAAGCTCCATGACAATATCGAGGAAATCCATCGAATCGAGATCCAGTTGTTCCCGCAACGCCACCTCTGGCTTTACATCGCTCAACTCCTCGTCAGGAGCGATTTCCGCGATGATGTCGAGAACCACTTGTTTGCATTCGTCTTTAGTCATAAAAATACGTCCGTTTTCTAGTCTGAAAAGCGCCTTACAATCAGCACTGAATTTATTCCGAGCATACCAAAGGAGTTATTCAGAATGGCGTCAACCCGTTTTGCCTCGATGGATCGGCTCAGAACAAGGTTAGTCATTTCACACTTTGGGTCCAACTGGTCAACGTTAATAGATGGGTGCACAATCTTGTCTTCAAATGACGGAAGATTTCCAGCTAGCTCCAATGCTCCCGCAGCACCCATGGCATGCCCAATAAACCCTTTTGTATTATTGATATACGTATCGGGGCAGTCCGCAAAAACCTCCCGAATAGCAGTACATTCCTGTATATCTCCGAGGGGAGTCGCAGTAGCGTGAGTATTGACAATGTGGATTTCATTCGGGGCCATTTCAGCCTGTTTTAAGGCCGCCCGTATACACTGCCTCTGCCGTTCTGGGTTGGGCAAGACGTAGTCTGTCGCGTCGGAATTGACATGGTAACCCGTAATTTCACCATAAATCTTTGCTCCTCTAGCCAGGGCATCCTCTAGTCGCTCCAATGTATACAGTGCCCCCCCTTCGCTCACTACGATCCCGTTTCGTTCCACGTCAAACGGACGCGATGCCTTATTCGGATCCTCATGTTCCGCCAAGGCACCCTGGCTCTTAAAACCGGCGAAAATCCCAAATGTGTGAATGCTCTCCGACACTCCACCCGCAATCGCCAAATCAACTTCGCCTAATCGCAACATCTGCAGAGCGTGGATCAACCCTAAGTTTCCCGCAGCACAAGCGGCCCCGATCGCATAAGAGGGCCCCGTCACCTTAAGATTCAAAGAAGTCTCTCCCGCGGGATTATTGGCAACGGTTCTTGGATTGTGGTGATGGCTCCAAAACTTGGTATCGTAGTCAAATTGGGAAATGTTGTGGATCTCGTTTTCCGTTTCCACGTTTCCGTGCTCCGTGGTCCCAATATAGATTCCAACACGGTCTTTCGATACTGCCTCGAAATCGATCCCACTATCGAGAACCGCTTCTCTCGCGCAGTAAATGGAGATGCTTCCCGCTCGAGTCCCCACGCGGACTTCCTTCTTTTTCTGGTATCGAAGTGGGTCAAAATCGCAAATCCCCGCTAGCACCTCACCCATGTAGCGGATCTCAGTGCGGCTGATGCCTGCGACCCCATTCAGAAGGTTTGCCCTGAACTCGGATAGGCTGTTGCCGTTCGGTGCGGTCAGTCCAACGCCCGTAATTACGATCCTGCTAAGCTCCATTTCTTGGAAATTTTAATTTTGCCATCCGTAAGATAATGTTCTTTGCGTAGCTGAAAAGTCCTCCTTATCAATACTAAACCAGAATAATGAAGATACTAGTCGTCGGCGGAGCCGGATTCATCGGGAGTCACTGTGTGAGACAGTTGCTCGCAGCGGGTCACGAACCCGTAATACTGGACAGTTTCGTCTACGGCCACCGCGACTCCATCCCGCAGGGCCTAACCGTCTATGACGGCGACATGGGTGACATCTCGTTCACCCAACCGATTCTGGAAAAGGAGAAGGTCGATATCGTTATGCATTTCGCGGCATTCGCCTACGTCGGTGAATCCACGACGGACCCCCTCAAGTACTATGACAACAACATCGCCAAAACCGTTCAACTGCTGCAAGCGATGAAAAACGCGAAGGTTAGCACCTTCATTTTCAGTTCGTCCTGCACTATTTTTGGGGACACAAATGAGATGCCATTGCGCGAGGACCTCCCCCGCCGAGCCTTCAGTCCCTATGGCCAAACCAAGCAGGATGTTGAGGTTCTCCTCGGATACTGTGCCAAGGCCTACGGATTGTCTTACGCCTGCTTCCGATACTTCAATGCCTCCGGTGCGGATCCGGATGGAAAAATCGGTGAAGACCACGACCCGGAAACCCACCTCATCCCACTCGCCATTCAAGCCGCCAGAGGGCAACGCGACAAGCTGATCATTTTTGGGACCGACTACCCCACTCCAGACGGGACCTGCCTTCGAGACTATATCCATGTCAATGACTTGAGCCGCGCCCACATCGCATCTTTCGAAAAACTGCAAACTCCAGGAACAGAGCTCCATTATAATCTCGGAACTGGAAAACCGTCCAGCGTCCTGGAAGTTATCAATACAGTCGAGGAGGTCACCGGCCTCAAAGTCCCGCACGAGTTTGGTCCCAGAAGACCTGGAGACGTTCCTGCCGCCTACGCTTATCCCGAAAAAGCAATCAAAGAGCTCAATTGGGACATCGAATTTCTTGATATCAAATCAATCGTTGAGACCGCTTGGAAATGGCACCAATCCAATCCGAACGGTTTTGAAGAGTAGCCCGCAGTAAGAAACCGGCTAGAGCCCGATTTCCACCAAGGCTTACTCGCAAATCGAGTTTTCATTGGGGGTCTCTAGAAGTGGCTTTGTCTAGGTAAGAACTTTAACGTATATTTTGATGGATGCTCGACAAATTCGTTTCCAGCTTTTAAAAAGTTAGCATCGGTTCTGATGCGAGTTCTCACATTCCTCCCTCTTGTTCCCCTCAAGCTCTTAGACCTACATGAACGTCATCGTTATAGAAGACCAAATCCTTTTTCGTGAACTCATCGTTTCCTTTCTAAGAACCGACTTTGATCTCAATATTCTGGGCGAATACGATGACGGTGAGACCGGCATGCAAGCCTGCCTAGACGAAATCCCAGACCTTCTCGTGCTCGATATCAAAATCAAGAAGCTAGGGGGCCTCACTGTTTTCAACCGTTTGAAAGACCGGGTGCCGGATATGAAGATCATTCTAGTTTCCGCCCACTTCACACCCGAAATCGTGAGAAGCAGCGTCGAGCGCGGCGTAAACGGACTGGTCACGAAGAACAGCTCAATCAAAAGCTTTGAGGACGCCATCGGGCAAGTCCTCAAAGGAGAGATATACTACTGCCCGGAGGCTTACAACCTGATCCGCCAACCTATCTCCAACAAGGACTGCAGCGACAGTCTAAAGATGCTCACACCTCGCGAGACCGATGTGCTCCAGATGGTCGGCGAAGGCTACAGTTCCAAAGAGATTGCCCAGTTATTCGGCTTGAGTGTTCGTACGATCGACGCCCATCGCAGCAATATCATGCGAAAACTGAAGCTCCTTGGAGCCACCGACATGACTCGCCTCGCCGTTAAACTGAAGCTGGCAAGCCAAGACTAGCACTTAGCTCAAAAAGCGTTTCGCCTCGAGGCAATACAAAGTGTACTCCTCTCCCAGAAGGTCAGCCAGACCGTCTAGGTCTAGGAATTTTCCTTTGGAGCAGCACACGAGAACGCCCTCCGTTGTGAGCGCGTAAACGCGATCCACACCCATTGCAGCAGAGGAACCCTTCATCTTGTGGATGACCTCATGGATATTTGCGTGCACACCTTTGGGAGGTAGCTCTCGCAATTCAGCGATTAGCTCTGGCACTTCCGATTCGAAGATCGGATAAAGGCGATTGAACAAGGAGCCAACGCCAACTACCTGTCCTTGCAGTTAGTGCACATGAGCTTCATTTATGGGTTCAACATTTGTTAAGTCCGGGACGCGCATTCTATTCAACGAAAATTCTGGCGAGCATCCAATGCACTTTTGAGAGTTACCGCATCAGCGTAAAGCACCGATCCTCCACTTGGAAGACCAAATCCGATCCGAGTGACACTGACTTCGTAGGGCTGGAGCAGGTCAATCATATAGTGACAGGTAGCCTCCCCTTCGATGTCATTGGGCAATGCCAAGATCAACTCCGATACCTCTCCCGCCTTTGCTCGATCCAGCAGAGACTCAAAGTTTAGTTCACTCGGACCAATCCCGTTGATCGGTGACAGCTTCCCGTGTAATACATGGTAGGAGCCGTTATACGCACCGGATTTTTCCAAGGAAAGTAAATCACTCACGTGCTCGACCACGCAAACCGTACCCGAATTGGCCCGATGCTCATCCTGGCAAATCGAGCAACGCTTTGATTCACACAAATTGCCGCAATTCTCGCAGCTCGATACATTGTCTCGAGCACTGGCCAGGGCGTCCATGAGCCCCTGACAGGTTTCTGGCTTCTCCAAGAGCAGTTGGATCGCCATCCGCTCTGCCGACCGGTACCCCACGCCGGGCAACTTCTTCAACTGCTTCTGCAGTGCATCGAACGAGGGGGTCATTTAAGAAACAATCGAAAAGCCAGTAGGATTACATCAGCCCGGGAAGAGACATCCCCTCCGTCGCTTTTCCCATTTCTTCTTCATGTAGCGTCTTGGCTTGAGCACTGGCTTCTTTGACGGCTTGCAAAATCGTTTCCTCAATTAAAGAGGCCTCTTCCTTTAGAAGCTCTGGATCGATCGTAATATTCCGAAACTCGCCAGAAGCCGTAATTTTTATAACCACTGCGCCACCACCGCCTGAGATCTCTAGCTCTTTTTCTGCGAGCTCGGCTTGCAGCGCCTCGATTCGCCTCTGCATTTTCTGCGCTTGTTTGAGAAGTTTTCCAACACCGGCCATGATTTATAGTTCGTTAAGGTTAGTTGCTAATTGGACTCTAAGAAATGAAGGATACAGGCAGCTTTAGTAAGGCAGACAACGCGTCAACTCGAAACCAAGCTGGTCATCCCTTCACTCGCGTTCGGAAAGGCCGGCTGCCAATCAAAGGCTTCTTTCATTTTCCCGTTCAATATTCTTCGGTTCGCAGGACGCTGCCCATCCATGCGTCGGGACCCTCTGGCCCCAGTCAGCGACGGGTCAAAACTGGGCGTAGGCACCTTCATCCTAGCAGACAACTCCCTCACCAAATCCTCCCTCAGCATCGGAACATCATCCACCACGCTAAAAATGCCTCCTGCGTTTTCAGATCGAAAAACGGCTCCTATCGCTCCCACAATATCCTCAAGACGAATCAGATTTAAAAAATAGTCGCCATACCCGGGAAGCACTCCATCGGCTTTCGCGATCCGATTTGCGAGGAAGGAACGGTCTGGACCGTATATTCCACCTAATCGCAAAACCGTCTTAGCAGCGAGGTCATTGGATTCCAGAAATACGCGTTCCGATTCCAGGATTACCTCAGATCGCTCCGAGCTGGATCGGGCGTCTTTTTCCTCTATCCAGCCTCCCCCACTATCTGGATACACGGAAACGCTGCTTGTGTAAATGGCGGAGCCCGAAAATCCAGATCGACTCATCCAATCCGTGAACGATCGATTTCCATCGACATAAGAAAGACGATAGCCCTCCAGATTCGGCGTGGCGGCACTTACGCAATTCAGCGACCAATCTACATTCTCCGCAAATGCATACCACGCTGTCTCATGCACGTTTCCCACAAAAACGTCCATTCCTGCACTACGTAGTTGATCAGCCATCTCCTCATTTCGCGTGACAGCCAAGACCCTATTCCCCTGTGCCCGCTCATGAAGTCCCACCGCACGTCCTACATAGCCGCAGCCCAAAATCAGGACCGTCCTCATGGATTTCGCTCTCTTGCTAAAGTTTGCTTGCTCATCTTAATTGACTGAAAGAATTTCAAAAGCTCGCCATTAGGCCAGACAAAGGTAGCTATGGAAAAAGATCCCAAGCAATACAAGCAACCCAAACACGTATTAAATATCGTATTTGACGGTATTGAGGAAATCGAAGCGTTGGCCTCCCGCGGGTATATTGAGAAGATCGGGGGTTGAAACGGTCATGGTATCAGTGACCGATTCGCAACAGGTCGAAGGTCGCAACGGCATTCGTTTTCAGGCGGATCAATCGCTGAGCGAAATTGATGCGAGCTCGTTCGATATGGTCTTCCTCCCGGGTGGTCCCGGCGAGCTGCCTCTGGCTAAGAACGCTTTGATCACTGAGATTATCCAGTCCTACGACCACGGATCCAAATTCGTTGCAGCGATTTAGACGGGTCCAAAATTCCTGGGTCTAGCAGCTCTAATCGAAAATCGTCCCGCCACTGGTCACTATTCAATTAGATCGAACTCCCCGATTGCAGTCAGGACCGAATCGTCCAATCCGCCCACATCATCACCTCCCAAGGAGCTGGCACCGCGATCGAATTCGGCATTAGACTCGCCGCATGGATCGTTGGCAAGGAACCCGCTCATTCCGTCGCTGATTCGTTCCATGAATTCTAAAATCGTATCCCTAAAAAACAGGAGCCTTTTAGATTAGCCTTGGCCATCCAGCAATTAAGCCTTATTCTCTCGGTCCCATGAGAGTATTCGATAAGTCGCCTTCGAGGTACTGTAGTTATATTTAAGATTCAAAATTTGGCTTTTGGGTTGTGTTATACACAGAGCGTATTGCGATGCGAAGAAACGAAATTTGGGCTCGAATGGGACCGAAGAATGAGGAAATTGGATTTATTGGACAATCTCTCAGAAAACAAATGATTAAAGAACACGATTTCATAGCCATTGGCGGCGGGAGTGGCGGGTACAACGCCGCCCGGGTCGCCCGACAATATTCTGACAATGTCGCCATTATCGACGGGGCCAAAGAACTGGGCGGTCTCTGTATTCTCAAAGGTTGTATGCCCTCAAAAACCCTCATCTATTCAGCCGAGGTCCTCCACCTTGCTCAGCAGGGAACCCGCTTTGGACTCTCCATTCCTGAAGCGAAAGTCGACATGAAAGCCCTTCATAAGCGCAAACTAGCAACCATCAAGGAGTTTACCGACTACCGGGTCAAATCGATAGAGAGTGGCAAATTTCACCTCTACCGAAACTTTGCAAAGTTCATTTCCAATGACACGGTCGAGCTCGACGACGGCACGCAGCTAAAAGGAAAACACTTTATCATCGCAACAGGCTCCTACGTATCGAAACCGCCTATACCTGGAATCGACCTGCCCGAAATTTGGACAAGTGATGATGTATTAGATCTAAGCGAACTCCCAGAATCCGCTATCGTGCTGGGCGGAGGAGTAGTTGCTTGCGAACTCACTCAATTTCTACACCGCGTCGGCTGCAAAACCATTCAGATACAGAGGAGCCCACACATCCTCAAGGATCAGGCTTCCGATGTTTCCAAAGTCGTGGAAAAAGCACTGATCAAAGAAGGGGTCGACCTTCTGACGGACACCAAACTCCTTAGCATCTCTAAAACCGATTCTGGCTTTGATGTCACCTTCAAGCACAAAGGCACTCAAGTCACTCGTTCAGCAAAGCATGTCATAAATGCTCTCGGACGGTTCCCTGCTACGGCTTCGCTCTGTCTCGAAAACGCCGGAATCGAGCTCGAGCCCAATGGGCAAATTCAGACAGACAAATACCAGCGCACCTCCAATCCAGCAGTGTATGCCGCAGGCGATTGCAATGGACCCTTCGAGATCGTACACACGGCAGTGCTACAAGGTGAGCTCGCAGCCTACCATGCCTCCGGGATCGAAAAGACTCCCCTCAACTACGACCACATGCTCGATGTCGTCTTCACCAATCCCCAAGTCGCTCGGGTCGGACTCACAGAAAAGGAGTTGAAGAAGCGGAATATTGAATACATTGCCGCCGACTATCCGTTCGATGACCACGGGAAATCCATTCTCATGGAGGCCAAGCACGGGTTCGTGCGACTCTTCGGAGAAAAACCAACGGGCAAAATTCTCGGCGCCGAAATCGTATCCAAAGATGCTGGAGAGCTCATACACGCCCTTTCCGTCGCGGTATCGCATGGACTTACCGCAGCGTCCCTCCTTCAAACCCATTGGTATCACCCTACTCTATCAGAAATCATATCCTATCCCCTTGAAGACATCGTCGACCAACTCGCGGTGCAATAAGGTAGCGGGCTACCCAATCCGAAGGGTAGAAACTTGCACAACGCCGCATCTGATCATCAAACTGCAGAAGTACTTTTCGCAATTCCTCCATTGTGTTCGGGATGGATGGAAAGCCGCAATCAATACCACACGCATACATTCAATCCTTCCCAATCACTCGATATTTCCCTAACACTTGCTTTCTAAATTATGACCTATACACCGTCTGAATTCCTCGTCGATCTACTCAACGCCAAAAGCCCTTCGGGAGCGGAAGGACAATCCCAGGCCGTCTTTGACAAATATGTCGAGTCCCATTCCGACTCCTACGAACGGGACGTCCTGGGCAATCGCATCGCAACCCTCGAAGGAAATGGCGGGCCATCAGTCATGTTTTCCGGTCATCTCGACGAACTTGGTTTCATTATCACCTACATCGACGAAAAGGGGTTCCTCTACTTCGCCACCATTGGCGGACACGACCGTATCATCATCCCAGGCCGTCGCGTGCTCATCCAGACCAACAAGGGAGTGGTCAAAGGGGTTACAGGTAAACGAGCCGTCCACCTCATGAATGCGGAAGACAGAGAGAAGGTCCCAAAAATCAATGAGATGTGGATCGATATTGCCGCGGCAAACAAGGAAGGCGCTTTGTCACGTGTGCAAGTAGGCGACGTAGCCACTTACGATCACGAGTTCGAACTCATTCATGGTTCCGTTGGTGCCGCTCGCGCCTTCGACAACAAATGCGGAGCCTACATTGTCGGAGAAACACTACGCCGCCTCTCGGCAGACAATGAGTCCTTAAAAGCAAAAGTCATATCTGTGGGCACCGCCCAGGAAGAAATCGGCGTCAGAGGTGCCACTACATCTAGCTATGGTGTAAATCCTGATTTCGCAGTCGCCGTGGATGTTGGCCACAGCACGGATCATCCTGATTGCGACAAGCGCAAGTTCGGGGAAACCAAATTGGGAGCAGGACCGATCATTACTCGCGGTCCAAACATCAATCCAATCGTATTCAATAAACTGATCGATGCTGCCAAGAAACGTGACATCCCCTACCAACTCGAAGGCGACCCTCGACCTACTGGCACAGATGCTCGAGCCATTCAAATGGCCCGCAGCGGAGTCGCCACCGGCCTCATATCTGTCCCTCTTCGCTACATGCACACACCCAGCGAAATGGTCGACCTTGAAGATGTCGAACAATCCATCCGACTCCTTGAGGGATTTGCCAAAGACCTCCAGGTCGGCGAAAACGGAAACTGGTAAGAGCTTTTGCAATATATTGCAGGCCCTCTTGGACGGCCTCAAATCAGCGAAAGCTAGGATGGAGCAGTTGGCAACTGCGAATCAACGTCGCACTGCAATGAAGCTCCTTTGTTCAATGGATTCAGAGAAGTTCGATTTGAGAATAAAAATCTGGATTCCGAACCGAGGATTAATCGGAGAGTATTTTGATGAGAGGAAACGGATTTTCAAATCCAATCCAACGATATGACGGAGGAATGGACTACTTGGATACCCTCCCAAATAGGCGAACGTGCTGGATTTAACCCGCAAACGAATCCCGACTAACTAGCGGTAGTGGAATGAGAACGTGACTGATTCTTCATGACCAAAGACTGCCACCATTTCAGGCGTCCAAGGCCCATAAGGCGCTCCGTTCTCGATAGCGGTGCGGCACATATAAATGCCAATCACTTTAGCAGTGCTGTCGGGCAGCAATTTCAGATCTTCTACGTATCCATCCTTAGTGAGAATAAAGCGGAGGACGACTTTGCTATTGGACTCCTTGCCAGCCGCTTCATCGGCTAGCGAATTCCAACGCACGCTGATTGTCTCGATCAGGCGCTCCATGTATTCACCAAACTCGCTGAATTTCGCGTCGACCGCGATGGTGCCGGTACGCGAAACACCGGGCACACGATTGCCGCGGGGTCCAGGCGCCACTTTAGGAAGGCGGGGACGCGGTCTGGGCGAGGGTTCGGAATAGTCGGGGCTCAACTGAGCACTCTGCGGTGCGACGAACGGCTGGAGGGCGGCTGCCTCTTGCTCTTTCTCCTCCCCTTCTTCCGCCTCTCCCTTCAGGTACTCATTCACATTGGTGGGGGCATCTTTTTCTTCGTGGTCAATTTCGGCGATACCCGTTTCATCCGGGTCTTTTTCTTCCTGCTCGCCCAGTATCGGAATCTGCTTCTCCAGTGGCAAAGTCTCGAACTGCGGAACCAGCAACGGTCGTTCCTCGGCGGTCTCCGTCTCCTCCTGCTCCTGGCTTTCGGGAGCTGGAGGCGGGGCGATCTCAGGAGGGCTCAGGTCACCCGTCAAAAACTGGTTGGTCTCGATATCATCTTCGCTCTCAACCGATGGTCGGTTCTCCTGGTCAAGTTCGTCGGGTTTTTCTTCCTGGGCCGCCTGCTGACTGCGAGCGGCAAAATTGTTGGTTTGGTCAGGCTCATTCTCGGGCGCGTCTGGATTTGTCTGAGTGTAGACTTGCTCCGGTTCTTCCTCTTCAGGCGGCATTAGCTCGACCTCGTAGTCCCTAAAACGGTCCTGAATCTCAGCTCGTTCCGTAGTAAAAACGTCCGAGGGCATCCATAAGAAGCCGATCAAATGAAACAATATCGTCCCGATCACCCCCGCAATGAGCGAACGACGCGAAAACGCTCGACGGCGGAGCAGCGCCTCCATAAGGAGCTTCTCCTTGCCTCGTCGGATCCGTTTCCGGGTGATTTCCTCTGTTGAAAACGACATTCTCGGGGTCAGACTATACTATAACTCATCAGCATGGCCTTTGTATCATCCAATGGCAACCCCATGATGTTGGAATGCGACCCCTTAAAGGATTCGATAATGAGATCCGTTCCCTCCTGAATTCCATAAGAGCCTGCCTTGTCCAGCGGATTAACGATCTCGAAATAGCGTTCGATCGTCTCATCACTCAGCTCTTTGAACGTCACCTCGCTTCGAACGCCGATTGTCTCCTCAATCTGCCTAGACTGGCAGTGGAGCGAAACTCCCGTATGCACAATATGGGTACGTTTTGAAAGTTTTCGCAACATTCTTTGTGCATCGTCCATATCAACGGGTTTGTTCAGTACCCATCCGTCTAGGTGGACCGTTGTATCAGAGCCCAGAACAAAACGGTCGGGATATCGCTTTGCCACCCAACCGGCCTTTAAAGCTGCATTCTCTCGCACCATGGCTTCCGGATCGGAATCACCCGCTTCATTCTCCTCCACCTCCGCAGGGATAATCTCGAACGAAGCCCCCATCCGCTCCAAGATGTCTTTTCGGCGAGGCGAGGCGGAAGCGAGGATGAATCTAGCTGGATTAGATACACTCATATAGACCGTCACATTTGATAGGAATCCCTAGTCAAATAGCCACGAAAAACGGCAGGCCAGAATTGCGGGGACCAAAGCCAAGGTAGGAAAAGACGGCCCTAGCACTCCTCACCAATAGAGCAATAATCCCGGTCTAGCTCAGATTCAATAGCCCAATCTTAGGGCCAGTGCTTGTGCTGTTCCGCGTTGGAGAATCTTTATCATTTCTTTTTGATACGTGGGATAACGTGAGCACTATCCCTACAGGTTGCTAACTCCCGCCTTGGCGAAAACCAGGACGCTCCCCGAAAAACCATCCGAATTCACCGCAAAAATCCTCACGGCAAAAACTTGCTCTTTGCGGGGCGAGTTGTTCTCTTCATTGGCTTCCGCATGAAAATCGGACTAGCCCAGATAAATGCAACCGTAGGCGACCTTCAGAATAATGAAGAGCGGATCGTGCTAGCCTACCATAAATTGGTTTCCCAAGGGGCGGACTATGTTGTTTTTCCTGAATTGGTTATCACCGGTTACCCTCCTAGAGACCTGCTCTTTAAACAGCAATTCGTTCCAGACAACTTGGAATCACTCCAAAGGGTAGCCTCCACAACCAGCTCGGTCCCAGCTATTCTCGGATATGTTGATTTAAACAATGATTCTGCCGGACGGAATTTTCACAATGCCGCCGCCGTCTGCTTCGATGGTAAAGTCCAGGAAACGGGGCACAAGTGCCTTCTGCCCACTTACGATGTCTTCGACGAGGACCGATACTTCCAGGCCGCCCAACAGCCCTTAGTTTTCGAACACAAGGGACGGAAGATCGCCTTAACCATTTGTGAAGATATCTGGACCTCGCCAGAGGTCGCTCCTCGACAACTTTACCCTACCTCACCCACTGAGTTCCTCAAGACCCAGTCACTCGATCTTCACTTCAATCTTTCCGCCAGTCCATGGCACATTGAAAAGACGCACCTGCGCCGCAAGTTGATATCTGACATTTCGATCCAATTGGGATGCCCTAGCGTTTATGTTAACGCTGTAGGCGGTAACGACGAGCTCATATTCGACGGCCGAAGCATGATCGCGAACACAAAAGGCGAGATCATTGCCGGTCTTTTGGGATTTGCCGAGGAACTGCGAGTGGTCGACGTTCAGGGCAGTCCCAACAAGATTGAACCCAGTTTCGAACAATCCCAAATGCAGGATATCGAAGATGCACTCGTGCTTGGGTTGAAAGATTACGTCCATAAGTGCGGGTTCAGAAAAGCCTTAATCGGACTGAGCGGAGGCATTGATTCTGCGGTCACCGCTGCTCTCGCCGTAAAAGCCCTCGGGAGAGAGAATGTCACCGGTATCGCCTTGCCTTCTTCCATTTCCTCAGACCATAGCAAAAACGACGCGGAAGAACTTGCCCAGAATTTGGGCATCGAATTCCACATGGTTCCAATCGAAGGAATCGTCGCCGCTTCTGAGGCCACTCTAGAGCCTCTCATTAGCCACACGGAAAAGGATGTAACTGAGGAAAACATACAAGCGCGATCTAGAGGCCTTCTCCTGATGGCCCTCTCAAACAAATTTGGGGCCCTCCTACTAACCACTGGCAACAAGAGCGAACTTTCCGTGGGCTATTGTACCCTTTATGGCGACATGTGTGGCGGACTGGCCGTCATTTCTGATCTGCCAAAAGTTAAAGTCTTCGAGCTGGCTCTTCAAATGAACCGGGATGGCTTATTGATTCCGGTCAATACCATAGAAAAGCCCCCTTCCGCCGAGCTGCGTCCCGACCAGAAGGACGAAGACAGCTTGCCATCCTACGATGTCCTCGATGGCATTCTCAAAGCCTACGTCGAAGAAGGAAAGTCTAGCAGTGACATTATTGCTCTCGGGTATGACGCAGACGTAGTGAAAGACATCATACGCAAAGTTGACCTAAACGAATACAAGCGCAAGCAAGCCGCCCCCGGTTTAAAACTCACTCCCCTCGCCTTCGGCGTCGGCCGCCGTATTCCAATTGTACAAAAATACGTTTCGTGATTACTATTGCCAACGAAGCACCCAAAGAACACCAAGAATAACCCACGAGCGTCTCAGAAATTAGCGATACCCTTCTTCGTGACTTCCATGTGCTTCACGGGCAAAAAACTTTCTATTATGTCAAATTCCACTGATCTTTTCGAACGCGCCAAGCAACTAATTCCTGGTGGCGTCAACTCGCCCGTGCGGGCATTTCGCTCTGTCGGTGGCACCCCCTTTTTCACTAAGAAAGCAAATGGAGCCACACTCACCACGGCAGACGGTCAGGACCTCATCGACTTCGTCTGCACATGGGGTCCCGCTATCCACGGTCATAATAATCCGGTGATCCGGGAAGCCATAGCTGAAGCTTTAAATAAGGGAACCAGTTTCGGCACGCCTAACCCATACGAAGTCGAAATGGCTGAACTACTCGTGGAAATGGTGCCATCCTTGGAAAAGATACGCATGGTCAATAGCGGGACCGAAGCAACCATGACGGCCATTAGGCTCGCTCGCGGCTACACAAAGCGGAACAAGATTATCAAATTCGAAGGATGCTACCATGGCCACGTTGATTCGCTTCTCATCAAAGCCGGCTCCGGCGCCTTGACACTCGGCAATCCGGACAGTGCCGGCATTCCCGAGAGCCTGGCCGCGGAAACGATCGTACTTCCATTTAATGAACTCGAAGCGGTCGCGGCCGCATTTGAGGGGTATAGCGATGAAATCGCTGGAATTATCCTTGAGCCCTATCCCGCTAATATCGGCTTGATCGTTCCAAAGTCGGGATACTTGCAAGGGCTTCGCGATCTCTGCACCCAGTACGGCTCTGTGCTCATTTTCGACGAGGTAATGACGGGATTTCGCGTAAACGCAGGTGGAGTACAGACGAAAGAGGGAATTACACCCGACTTGACCACTCTCGGCAAAATAATCGGCGGCGGTCTTCCTGTGGGCGCCTTGGGCGGTAGAGCCGAAATCATGGATCATCTCGCCCCGCTTGGGCCTGTCTATCAGGCGGGTACCTTGAGCGGCAATCCCCTTGCCTTGGCCGCCGGAATTGCATCGCTCAAGCTTCTCAGGGAGAGCGACGCCTACGATCGGCTCGAGAAGATGGGAACTCAGGTGAAAGAGGCCATTAGCTCAACCCTGAACGAGATCGGGCTGCCCGGCCAAATTCCTCAAGTTGGGTCCATGTTCTGTCTCTACTTCACCGACACACCTGTCGAAAACCTCGATGAGGCCACCGCAACGGACACTGATAGGTTCAACAAATACTTTCATGCTTGCCTGGAAAACGGCGCCTACATCCCTCCCTCGAAATACGAAGGCAATTTCATCTCAACCGCCCACGACCAAGGCGGCATCGACCAAGCATGTGACGTATTCGTGAACGCGTTACGATCGTTGTAGTGCAAGCGACCAGCCATACGGTTGCCTTACCACGTTTGGACAAACGTTCTCTCCGATAATCCAAAATCATCAGACCGCAACCATTGGGACTATACCGGCCATACCGCCGCTTTTGGGATCCTCATTTTTCATGTCCAAACGCATCTCCATCCAAGGCTCTGGTTGGAGGCGACGCGTAAAGCGATGCCCCATCTCATGCAACGGAAAGTGCTCTCTTAGACCGGTTGGATTTGGGAGCACCCCATTTTGATAGGCGATGAAATTACGCACGTGTTCCGAAAGGGCTTGGTTTTCCTCCGCCCAGTTTCGATTGCACAATTGGTCTGCTTTCGAGAGAGAAAAGCGAGGCGGGTATCCTCCTCGACACATCTAGATTCAGCCCCCTCCCAATTCGTGGGAAAACGGCTGATTTATCTGGTTGAGGTTACGAGAACTGTGCATCTTGCGTCGTCGGTCTGGGTCAATAGAAAGAACCATACAATGAAAGGCAAAAGATACCCGACCGAACAGAAAATCCGCACTCCTCGGAAGGCCTAGAGAAGCGATAAGACGATCTTAGACGTCTGCCGCGAGCAGCAGATATGGTAGCGCAAAGCGCTTTTAAAGGAGGCTCTAGGAGAAAAACTGTGAGCCCCGAGCACAAGCGGCAGATCGCCGGAAAGCTTGTATCCGGGGGGCTCCTTATTAATCGATAAGTACACGACTACTCATCCCGTTTACGATCCTCATCGATATCGGACTCGTCATCACTTTCGCTGTCGTATTCCGCATCTTGGTCCTCACTAACACCATCGTTTTCAGAACCGTCGTCTTCCACCGAAGATGTGCTTTCTACATGGTGAGGGTCGCCGCCATGATCATCGCCGAGGTCATGATCAGGGTCGTGGTCGTAATCGTAGTCGTAATCCGAATGATATTCATCACTGTTATCGTAACCTTGCGGATCCACTACTTCGTAGTCTGAGAATTCAGCCTTTTCCTTTTCATCCCCTTTCTTCTTTAAAAATACCGAAACCAAAATCGCGACCTCATACAGCACCCAAAGCGGAATGGCCAAAGCCAACTGAGTTATCGGTTCAGGCGGAGTCAATATTGCAGCAGTGATCACAATACTGAGCACGATGTATCGCCGATAGGCTCTTAGCTGCTGCGGAGTGACTACTCCAACCGAAACCAAAACCACGATGGCCAACGGCATCTGAAAAGCGAGCCCCAGACCCAGTATCGTAAAAGTGAGAAACCCAAAATAGTTGCTAGTCGTCCAAAGAAGCTGAAACCCCAGCAAATTGTTGAACCATATTACCGCCATAATCGTTCGCGGCAAAAGAAAAAAGTATCCAAACGTACAGCCTAGCAGGAAGAGAATGAGAACAGCAAACGAACCTGGAACGAGGATTTTCTTCTCTTTAACCGTCAATGCCGGTGCTAGGAATCTGCCCACGTAGTATATAATAACTGGAGACGCTACCATTAAACCGATAATAATGCCGATGAGAAGCATAGCCACAAATACACCGGTGACGTTCATAGTCGTCAGCCCAGCAAAAACCACCGCACGCTCGGCTTCGGTCAAATGGGAATAATTGGATTCAAGCGGGGATAGAAGAATATCCTTAACGTCCGTTATGAATACCATCGACGCAAAAAAAGCCGCCACGAATACGACAAGCGGCTTGAGCAGGGTCCAGCGCAGCTCTTCCAAATGGTCCAGAAAGCCCATTTGCTTAGGATCGCCCGCCCAATTGGGTTCATCGTCCTCTTCTTCGTATGGTTCGATCTCGCTCATTCAAATTTTCAAAAAGTCTAAATGAACAACGGAATCGCATCGAGCAACTTCAATTTGCGAAAGTCCGTGGATCGAGTTGCAGAGAGGGTTTAGAACGCCTCCTATGCCGCTTCACTGAAATTTGGAACTGAAAATCGGGATCCGGGAAGCAACTCAGTTCTTATCCAATCATAAATTTCTTTACCCACGATATCGCATCAATCCCATTGACAGACGCCTATCCGTCCTTATGAGGAAGCTTTTTCCTAGAGGAAACCGTCATTTTTCGGGGCCTCTATTTCATCGCAAATCAACAATAGTTCATTCAGGATGCCATCCAAAAAAACTGCGAAAAAAGCAAAGAAGGTCGCGAGCCAACGCCCTCCAAAGGCCGCTAAATACGTTTACTCGTTCGGTAAGAAAACCAACGGTAACGCCAAAATGAAGAACTTGCTTGGCGGCAAGGGAGCCAATCTTGCGGAGATGGCCAGAATCGGTCTACCGGTTCCAGGCGGCTTCACAATTACGACGGACGTCTGTGTAGAGTACTACAAAAACGGCCGCGTCTATCCTGCCGCCCTCAAGGGCCAGATCGCTACCGCGATCAAGATTTGCGAAAAGGAGAGCGGTAAGAAGTTCGGCGACCAGAAGAACCCTCTTCTATTCTCCGTTCGCTCTGGCGCTCGCGAGTCCATGCCGGGCATGATGGACACGATCCTCAACCTTGGTCTTAACGACAAAACGGTAGAGGCTCTCAAGGTGAAGTCTGGTAATGGGCGTTTCGCCTACGACTGCTACCGCCGTTTCGTTCAAATGTACGGAGACGTCGTAATGGGCGTTCAATCTCGCACGGAAAACGAGCCAGACCCCTTTGAGCACGCACTGGATTTAGTGAAGAAGGAAGTCGGCGTTACGGTTGATTCCGACCTTACTGAAGAAAATAACAAAGAGGTCATCAAGCGTTTCCAGAAACTCATCAAGGATCGCACTGGCGGTGCATTTCCGCAAGACGTTCAAAAGCAACTCGATGGGGCAGTCAGTGCGGTCTTCAATTCTTGGGAGAACGAGAGGGCAACTCTCTACCGCCAGAAATACGGTATCCCAGCAGAATGGGGAACCGCTGTTAACGTCCAGTTGATGGTGTTCGGTAACTTGGGCGACACTTCCGCAACCGGTGTGGCATTCACACGTGACCCTGCCAATGGCGAGAACGTGTTCTATGGTGAATATCTAATCAACGCTCAGGGTGAAGACGTGGTAGCTGGTGTTCGCACTCCATTCCCAATCGCCCAGCTCGCTGACGACATGCCTAAGTCTCACAAGGAGCTCAGCGTTGTCCGTAAGAAGCTGGAAAAACACTTTGGCGACGTACAGGATTTCGAATTCACGATCGAAGACGGAAAGCTCTACATGCTGCAGACGCGTAACGGAAAGCGCACTGGTCTTGCCGCAGTACGGATCGCGGTCGAGATGACCAAGCAGAGGCTTATGACCCAGCAAACTGCGGTCACCAAGATCCCTGCGGACCAAATCTCGAGCTTGCTTGTTCCGATCTTTGACACGAACGCAATTAAGAAGGCCAAATTGATGGCAACCGGTCTTCCCGCAGGCCCTGGCGCGGCTTCGGGCAAAATCGTCTTCAACGCGGCCGATGCGGAGAAGGAAGTCGCATTAGGCAACTCAGTTGTTCTTTGCCGAGAGGAGACTTCTCCAGAAGACCTGCGTGGCATGATCGCTTCAGACGGGATCCTAACTTCACGAGGAGGTGTTTCGTCTCACGCGGCTCTCGTTGCTCGCCAAATGGGCAAGGTTTGTATTTGTGGTGCTTCCGACATCCACATCGACTACGCTTCAGCCACTCTTACTGCAGGAAAGATCGTCCTCAAAGAAGGTGACTCAATTTCTATCGATGGCACCACTGGTGAAATTTTCGCCGGAAGCGTAGCAACCGCACCTTCAGAAGTCTCTCAGGTCCTAGCAGGCAAGATGAAGGCTGAGAAGAGCTACACCTACCAGATGTTCAATCAGATCATGAAATGGTCTGATAAGTACCGTACTATGGGTGTTCGTACGAACGCTGACTCTCCGGAGCAGTCCAAGTCCGCGGTATCTATGGGAGCGGAAGGCATCGGCCTTTGCCGCACCGAACATATGTTCTTCGAGGGTGATCGCATATCCTACATGCGTGAGATGATACTCGCTCATTCAGTAGCCGCGCGCAAGGCAGCCCTGAAGAAGCTGCTTCCTTTCCAACGTAAGGACTTCAACGGTCTCTTTAAAGCGATGGAAGGCCGCCCAGTCACTATTCGATTCCTCGATCCTCCATTACATGAGTTCTTACCGCACGACGACGCGTCTCGTCGGGACTTGGCAGAGCACTTGGGAGTTTCTCCGGATATAGTTAGCGATCGTGTTCGAGCGCTTCACGAAGAGAACCCAATGCTGGGACATCGCGGATGCCGCCTTGGGATTTCCTACCCGGAAATCACTGAAATGCAAGCTCGTGCTGTATTCGAAGCTGCCGCTCAGGTACTCAAGCTAAAGAGAAAAATCAAGGTGAAGCCAGAGATCATGATACCTCTGGTAGGTTTCAAGGATGAGCTCGACAACCAAGTGTCGATTGTTCACCGCGTCGCAGCTGAGGTTCAGAAAGCTAAGGGCGTAAAGATCGACTACCTCGTAGGCACAATGCTTGAAGTGCCTCGTGCTTGTGTAACTTCTGCAGAAATCGCGAAAACCGCACAATTCTTCAGTTTTGGCACCAACGACCTGACTCAGACCACTTTGGGAATGAGTCGCGACGATGCAGGCAGTTTCCTCGGCAAGTACAAGGACCTCGATATCATTCCGCAGAATCCATTTGCAACGCTCGACCAAGAAGGCGTTGGCTCATTGGTGAAGCAAGGTGTCGACGGTGGAAAATCCACAAACCCTGATATCAAATTAGGCATATGTGGAGAGCATGGAGGCGACCCCGCATCTATCAAATTCTGCCACAACGCTGGCCTGTCTTATGTTAGCTGTTCGCCAAATCGCGTTCCAGTGGCCCGTCTCGCTGCGGCCCAAGCAGCGATTGAGGCCGAAGCGTAGAAGGCTTGCCAATTTCGCTAACCCACCTTTCAACCATTGCCCTGCCCTCACTACTGGGAGCAGGGCAATTTTGTCTCAACAGACAAACTAGCATTTTTGACAAATTCGCTTAGCTAGTAGGAAGAGATTTCGTAGACCCTTCAGACTCAAAATTACAAACTAACCCCCTCTCCTCTTTGTTCGACCTCGAAGAAAATAGAAAAAAAGTTCAGAGTGCCCTTCTCGTCGGGATTCAACATCCCGAGATGACGCGTCAGGAATCTGAATACTTATTGGCCGAACTCGCGGAACTTACGCGAAATCTGGATATTCCCATAGTGGGCGAGATGATTATCAAGCTCCGCAAGCCCACACCCGCTTTTCTGGTTGGGAAAGGGAAATTCGAAGAGATCATCAGCATCATTCAAGAGCAAAAAATAGACGTCATCATTTTCGATGAGGAACTCTCTCCTGCCCAGCAACGAAATTGGGAGCGTGAATCCAAAATCGCTGTAATTGACCGCCAAGAGGTGATCATCGACATTTTTTCCGAAAGGGCTCAGACCAAAGAGGCTGTCCTTCAGGTAGCTCTTGCTCGCATGCAGTACTCTCTACCACGCTTGACCAGAGCGTGGACTCACTTGAGTCGGCAACGGGGTGGCGGAACAGGTGCCAGAGGCCAAGGTGAAACCCAGCTAGAAGCAGACCGACGCATGATCAACGATCGCATTGCGATTACAAAAAAGGAGCTCAAAGAGGTTATCAGACACCGGCACGTACAACGGTCCAAGCGCATCCGCCGTCCTGTCCCCACTGTTTCAATAGTTGGATACACAAATGCTGGTAAATCTTCGCTTCTAAACAAGCTCACTCAGTCAGACGCTCTTGCAGAAGACAAATTATTCGCCACTCTCGACCCCACGACCCGTCGCCTCGATCTCGACAAAAGCCAACATGTGCTTTTGACTGATACCGTTGGATTTGTGAGACGTCTTCCTCACAGACTCGTCGATGCTTTTAAGGCGACTCTTGAAGAGGCCGTCGTCGCCGATCTGCTGATACACTTAGTCGATGTCTCGAATCCGGAATTCGAAAGTCACTTTAAAACAACTGAATCGGTATTAGCGGAAATTGGAGCCACCGAAAACCCAAGGCTCCTCGTTTTCAATAAAATCGACAATTTTGGGGATGAAGAAACCCTTAGCCGGATAAAGCTCCTTCATAAAGATGCCCTATTCATTAGTGCCGCCACGGGAGAGGGACTTGAGCCTCTAAAAGAAGACATATCGACAGTCCTCAACGCAGAACTGGCACCCTCCAGAATCGTCATACCGCACGATCGTTACGACATCATCTCAAAGTTGCATTGCAGTGGAGGTATTCGCCACCTAGAAACCGAAGACGATGGTGTACATATCGAAGGTCTCTTCCCAGCGAGTGTTCAGGGTATCATCGCACCGTTTATCGTCTCGCAATAGCGCTTTTCAAGCGGTCAGTGTCAGTTCGCAGATTGAAGATAAGCCCCCTCTACAATATCGATTTTGTTGGCGAAAGTTTTCAACAATATTGAAACAGCTCCTTTTTCAATCGTAACGCGTCCAAAAATCCACTTTAAACAAATAAGTAGCATAGAGCCTTGTTATGAAAAAACCTAGCCGTCGCGAATTCCTAAAAAACTCTCTTATAACTTCAGGATTCCTTGGATTGAGTGCCTGTTCACAAAACTACTCGACTGCTGTTTCCTCTGGCAAGCTCGGTTCAACCGATTTAGCCACTAAGGGCTACGGGCCCTTATTAGGCGATCCCAATGGTCGTCTCAAACTACCGAAAGGTTTTAGCTACAAAGTCATATCTGAGCGAGGGGCCCGAATGGACGACGGACAAATCGTACCCCCTGCGCACGACGGAATGGCCACGTTTCCCGGCCCGAATGGCCTCACCTTAATCGTACGCAACCACGAAGTCAGTCCTTTGCAGGAGGAGAAGGTTGGATACTTGAAATCTAGTGAGTGGAAAGGCATAAGCGATTCCAAGCGGTATGACAGCGGCGCCAACGGCACTCATTGCACTGGCGGCACAACTACACTAGTATTTGATACGCGAACTCAGGAATTGAAACGCCATTATCTCTCCCTTACCGGAACCATCCGAAACTGCTCCGGTGGCGTAACTCCATGGGGATCCTGGATCACCTGCGAAGAGAATGTCAATAAAGCCAATGACCGACTAAAGAAGGATCATGGCTACAACTTCGAGGTGCCTGCCAATTATAAGATCGGCCTTGCAGATCCGGTGCCACTCAAGGACATGGGAAGATTCAACCATGAAGCGGTCTCCGTAGATCCAGCCAGTGGTATCGTCTACCAAACCGAGGATCGTCCAGATGGCCTCATCTATCGCTATATTCCCAAAATCAGAGGCCAACTGGCCAAAGGCGGTCGTCTTCAGGCGCTCGTCATCAAGGGGGCTCCCTCAAGCGATACACGGAATTGGGAAGAGATAGAACTCCCCAGTTTCCCCGTCAAGCAGTCTGTAGAGGTGGAATGGATCGACATCGATGGCCCCACCGCACCCAATGACGACCTTCGCTACAAGGGATTTGAAAACGGGGCCGCCCGATTCGCTCGCGGTGAAGGAATGTTTTACGGAAATGGCGAAATCTACTTTGCCTGCACCAACGGCGGCCCGAAAAAGTTTGGTCAGATTTTCCGATACCGCCCCAGTCCGTTTGAAGGGATGAGTGGGGAGTTTGCGAATCCGGGTAAACTAGAACTTTTCATCGAAAGCCAAGATCTAGAGCTTCTCAAGGCCTGTGACAATCTGACCGTGGCTCCGTGGGGGGACATTGTCATCTGCGAGGACGACAATGAAAGCAGTGCTATTGTTGGCATTACAACCGAAGGGAAAATGTACAAGATCGGACACGTTCAGGTGGAGAGCGAAGTTGCCGGAGCTTGTTTTTCTCCGGACGGTACCACTCTATTCGTCAATATCCAGAATAGTCCTGGAGAGACGCTCGCCATCACAGGTCCTTGGCGAGATCGGATTGCATAGGTGGATTAGTATAGCTCCGAAAGCGTTTCTGATAGCTCGGAGTGCGATGAGGCAGCAAGACTTGATAAAGTTAAAAGTCACACTAGTGAATGCTGGAGGGAGATAACAAACTTCACTTTTGCACTCACTCATGACCCATTAGCAATCAGTCTTAAATAAATTCTTATGGAACGAACCATTAAAGATCAGGTCGCCATCGTTACTGGCGGAGCTTCGGGAATCGGCTTGGCTACAGCCATTCGGCTATCCACAGAAGGGGCTAAAGTAGCACTTTTTGATACTAATGAAGAAGGGCTTCAAAAGGCAAAAGCAACGCTTGTAGGTGAAGTGATTGTCCTGCAAACGGACGTAAGCTCAGAAGAAAGTGTTCAAGCTTCCGTTTCTCAAGTTCTGGATACATTTGGGCAAATCGACATCGCGGTGAATGCCGCGGGAATCGTGGGACAGACCAACACGAAAATCGTCGATATCCCGGTACCCGATTTCCAAAAGGTTTTCGAAGTCAATCTAATGGGCTCGTTCATCCTAGCCAAGACCCTGCTACCTCACATGGTAGAGCGGAACTATGGCCGTATCCTACTAATTGCCTCGATCGCGGGGAAAGAGGGAAATGCGGGTATGGTATCCTATTCCACAACTAAAGCTGGTGTCATCGGATTGGTGAAGACGATCGGCAAGGAGTACGCGAAAACCGGAATCACAATCAACTCTCTTGCTCCCGCTGTCATCAAGACTCCGATACACGATGATATTCCTCAGGAACAAATCGACTACATGACCTCTAAAATCCCTATGAAACGCTGCGGTACACTTGACGAAATTGTATCTACGATACGTTTTATAGTATCACCAGAAAACAGTTACACGACCGGTTTTTGTTTCGATCTTTCAGGCGGAAGAGCGACTTACTGAAAGAGTAGCCCTGCTTTAAGGTATCCCCTTCCATATCCACGGGAATGTTCCAGCCTACAACTGGGAAGCCTATACCAGCACGCCGTTTGATCACGCTTCTTTACGCGGAATCCCGCTTGACGCTCCTAATCCACCTCCTAAGGTCCCCTCCTTCCTATGATCAATATAGTCGATGTCTCACTCCGTTACGGCGAAAAGGTTATCTACAACAAGATATCCACAACGATTGGTGCACGTGACCGAATCGGGCTAGTCGGGTCGAATGGATCTGGAAAATCTACTTTGATTAAGCTGCTTCTGAATGAGGCAGAGATTGATTCTGGCGAAGTAGAACGTCCCGGCTACGTCACCCTAGGATATCTTCCACAAGATGGTATCGAGCTGAAGGGGAAGACGCTCTACGGCGAAGTGTCTACCGCCTTCGAAGATGCACTGGCCCTCCAGAAGAACATCGACGAAGCGGATGAGCAGATGATGGATATGGATACCTCATCCGAAGAGTACTACAATCTTCTCGATCAAATCGGTGCCTGGGAGCAAAAACTCGAGTCCCATGAACCTGAAAAAATGAAGTCAAAGATCGAAAAGACTCTCATGGGTCTCGGGTTCGCAAAATCCGACTTTGAACGCGACACCAGCGAGTTTTCGGGTGGCTGGCAAATGCGCATGGCCCTGGCAAAACTGCTGCTAAGAGAACCCTCTCTACTTCTACTCGACGAACCTACTAACCATTTGGACATCATTTCACAGCAATGGCTGGAGGATTACCTCACCCGCTACGAAGGATCACTCATGGTCATTTCCCACGACCGCGCATTCCTCGATGTCGTTACCAATCGAACGATCCATCTTTCGATGGGATCTCTCAAAGCCTACAGCGGAAACTATTCCTTCTACATTAAGCAATCCGAAGCGGATCTGGAGGTCCTGCGAAAGAAGGTCAAAAACCAGCAAGTCGAGATCCAGCGCCAAAAGGAATTCATCAATCGCTTTCGAGGAAATGTCAAAAAGGCCTCACTCGTTCAAAGCCGAATGAAGGATCTAGAGAAGATGGAGATTATTAAACTACCTCCACAGGAAAAAAAGATCTATTTCAGATTTCCGCCCCCTCCACCAGCTAGTGCAAAAGTCATTGAACTTAAAAATATGTCTAAGTCCTATGGCGATCTACAGATCTTCAAGGGGCTCGACTTCTACATCGACAAAGGTGATAGGATCGCGGTCGTCGGAGTAAACGGAGCCGGAAAGTCAACCCTTGCTCGTATTCTAGCCGGTATCGAGCCCTTCCAGGAGGGAGAGCGGACGTTGGGAATCAACACGGTTCTATCCTACTTCGCCCAACAGCAGGCCGAAGAATTGGATCCAGATAAAACGGTTTTGGAAGAAGTCGAACAATCCTCGGCAGAAGCCAATCGCGAGGAATCCAATCCACGGGCTGTCCTAGGGGCACTCCTATTTCGAAAAGACGATGTATTCAAAAAGACCAGCGTGCTTTCCGGCGGTGAGCGAAATCGACTTGCCCTAGCGAAGATGCTTATGCGAGAAGCCAACACCATCATTCTTGACGAGCCGACCAATCACTTGGATATTAAAAGTAAGGAGATTCTTCAAGACGCTGTTAAAGCGTTTGATGGCACGGTGATCTTGGTCAGTCACGACCGTGATTTCCTCGATCCTATCGTCAACAAAGTTCTCGAAGTTAGCAAAACCGGCACAAGAATGCTCACCTGCAACGTGACCGAATACTTAGACCGGATTAAGAGAGAAGAGAAAGCGATGAAAGCTTAACGAAAACGATATTGATCCACTCAAACCGCCCTGCTTCCTTGACAACAGTCTTTGCTCTCTGAGCTTCGCCCTTTATGAGACTGCAGGGAATGTTCTAGTAGATTCAACGTAGCGAGGAATTACTCTGTAAAGGACGGACCAAGGAATGGGAGGCTAGCCAACCCGATAGAAACAATTCATTTCCTTCTCCTGACCCACCGTTGTCAGGGGGCCATGTCCCGAGGCGATAACGGTATCATCCGGCAATGAGAGAATCTTTGTCAATCCAGCGAGACTCTGCTCATAAGAAACATTAGCGCCACCCATGGAGCCCGCGAATATGGCATCTCCTACAAGCGCAACGGTTCGACTCAAACCTGTAACCAAAAAGGTTGATCCTCCTTTCGTATGCCCTGGTGTATTGAACATTTCAACACTGAGAGAACCGATTCTGGCTACGTATCCTTCGTCGATCTTCTCCGTAGCAAAGGGAACTTCTGGCTCAATTCGACTGATTACCGCGCTCGCTCCCGTCTTTTCCAATATCAAATCAGCTCCCTCAATGTGATCACCGTGCGAATGGGTTACGAAAAGCGTTTTTAGCGTCAGTCCTCTTTTGAACAGGGATTCCAGAATAGGCTCGGGATCCGTCCCCGTATCGAAAGCGATCGTCTCCCTGGTAGCTGGATCCGATATCAGGTAGGCATTCACGTACATATCGTAAAAACGGGTCGCAATGAGCTCGAATCCTTCAATGGCTTTCTGCTCCTCTGGGTACCATTCGTTTCTTCCAATTGCCAGTAGGGCTTCCACATTGAGCCCCAAAGCTTGCCCCAATATCGCAACATCGCTCGGCTCAAACTCCCCACGACGTGCCTTTCGAATACTCTCTTCTGACAAACCTGTTGTTTCCGCTAAAACTTCCGTGGAAATCCCCTGACCCTTCTGAGCCTTTCCTAACACGTCATTGAAATCATCCTCAACTGGCAGCTTCATAACTCCATGGCTTTCGGAATCTTGCTGGTGAGGCGACAATATTCGACAATTCCTTCTCCAAAAAATTTGAATCTACCCTTTGCGATGAGGAGTCCGGCTCCTTGTGAAAATTGCCACAAAAGCATACGAATCGATATTCCGGTTGGGTAATAACTTGCCAGTGGCAAAAAGAAGACATTCCTTTCAGCAGACTCTCTACTATGAATCTGATAGAAATCCGTCTTCTCAATCCCGACGAACTTGAAAAGATCTACCAGATCGATCGATCCGAAGAGATTGAGCACCGCTACCGCTACATCGACGGCGAGCTAAAAGCGTTCGACGAAAGTGCCTCAGTGCCCCACGATCCCAATTACTGGGATACCTATTACGACAAATGGAAAGCAGCCCTTGGGCTAGGATCGGAAGCATTTGGGGCCTTTGACGAGGAACAACTTTCTGGAATCGTAATTCTAAATCCAAATCTCGAACCAAGAACGGAACAACTACTCGCACTGTACGTAGACTCGAATCACCGAATGAGCGGAATCGCGAAGTCCCTATACCTGAAAGCGGAAAACACCGCCAGATCCAGGAAATCAAAAACGCTCTACGTCTGTGCTACCCCAACCGACTCATCTGTCAATTTTTACCTCAGCCAAGGTTTCGAACCCGCTTCGACCCCAAATGCAGGCCTCCTAGAGAAAAATCCCGATGATATCCACATGACTAAAAGCCTTTAGTTGTTCAATCAACAGAATCTTACCACTACTTTTTCTTCAACAAGTCGCAGAGGCAGGGCATCGGCCTCGTAACCATCGCTCGAAATACAACAAAATAGACTTTGAAAACATCCCAGTGTTGTTCTTTTTCCAGAGTTCACACAAAAAAACGACGCTCAGAAAAGCGGCGTTCTCGAAAGCCCTACCTCGTCTTTTCAATCGTTACTCGCTTCAACCGCTACATAATCCCTCTCAGCCTGATGCCGATCGAGGGGCTTATTGTAAAGATTACAATAGGCGACTCTAATATCTTCAAAGATTAATGTGATCGTCGGAACCAACAATAGTATAATTGTGGTACCAAACGCAATACCCCAGCCAAGGGAAACGGCCATAGGTATTAAGAATGCCGACTGAGAGCTGGGATCAAACATCAGAGGAAGTAGACCAAAGAAGGTCGTCAAAGAGGTTAACAAGATTGGACGAAACCTTCTCACGCCTGCCAACCTAACCGCCTCGAGCACAGACATGCCTCTCTTCATTTGCCGATTTATAAAATCCACCATCACGAGACTGTCGTTCACGATCACTCCCGACAAGGCCATCATACCCAGTAGGGAAAGCATGGATACAACGGACGTTGGGCTCCCCGCCCGACCTAATACATCGATGAGCAAAAAGTTCATTATAAAGTGCCCTAACAAGGCCCCGATTATCCCGAACGGAATTGCAGCCATGACGATGAACGGCTGGGTATAACTCCTAAACGGGATTGCCAGCAACACATACACTGCCGACAAAACTAAATAGACCCCCCTAATCAATTCCTTATTGTTGTTAGCCTGCTCTCTCGCACGACCTTCCAGACTGACTGACATGCCCGGATACTTCGCTATCATCGGAGGAAGGACATTGTTCACAATATCAAATTCGATCGCATCCACATCTACACTTTCCGTGTCTGCATCTGCTGCCACGCGGATAATTCGGTTCCGGTTAACCCTTCGAATCGAGGGCAAAGCACGACCCGGCACTACTTGCGCGACCTCTTCAAAAGGAACCTCGGTACCATTCTGAGTTCGTATCATCATCGTTCTTAATGATGCCAAAGAGCGACGTTCCTCCCGAGGATATCGAACCATTACATTAACATCATCCCGCCCACGCTGTATCTTCTGGGCCTCCGACCCAAAAAAGGCTTGCCGTACCTGCGATGCCAATTGCTGGGCGGTCACGCCCAGATTCGAAGCAGCCGGTTTTAGTTCGAGCTCCAATTCTTCCGTGGAACGCTCAAAAGAATCGGAAATATCATACAGTCCTTCGTAGCCCAATAGCACCTTCTGAAGCTCAACAGATACTTCTTTCAAATCATCGATACTCGGCCCCTCCAGTTGAACGGACATTGCACCCCCTCCCCCTCTCGCGAATGAGAAGGAAAAATTCTCCGCTTCCGGTATCGGTCCTACTCGTTCTCGTAAAGCCAAGGTAATATCTCGACTACCAATTTCAACCCCAGTATCTTCTGGCGGCAGCATTTCAACAACGACTTCACCAATTTCTTGTACGCCTGCCACACTTCTTCCACCCGGGCGACCACTACCAAACGGATTTCCTCCGGCTGTTGCAAACACATCAGTAATAATTTCCACTCCGTGCTCTTCGTTAATCTCTTTTCGGTAAGCAAGGGTTTCTTTTTCGATGCGGTCTATGTATTTTTGAGTCGTTTCGAACGTCGTACCCGCCGGCATTTGCAACAAGACTAGAACGCGGTCGCGAGCGAGGCGCGGGAAGGAGCTATAGGCGAGATGGTCACCCATAATCAAACCCACGAATACAATCAGTACCGCTACAAACAGCGCAACCGTTCCGTAACGAAACTTCAGACAGAATTCGAGAGCCGGCTTATAGAACTTCATGATGAGTTTCTCTAAACCCTCTGCGAAAAATCGCTGGAACTTCACGAACGGATTTCGTGAGCTTTCTTTTTTCCCCAGTCCCGTACAATGCTTGAGGTGGGCGGGCAATATCAACTTCGATTCGACCAAAGAAAAGAGAAGTACGGGAATAATTACTATCGGTATCTGCTTAAAAAAGTTGCCGCGAGTCCCCGTCATTACCGAAATCGGGTAGAAGGCAACCATCGTGGTAAGGACCCCAAATATGACGGGAATCGCCACTTCCTGTGTTCCCTTTATCGCAGCCGTCGTTGCATCGGCACCGCGCTGCATGTGCTGATACACATTCTCACCCGTTACGATGGCGTCGTCGACGACGATACCTAATACAAGAATAAAAGCGAATAGCGTTATCAGGTTCAGCGAAACGCCCATGATAGGCAGGAGAAAAAATGCACCTGAGAATGCGATTGGAATTCCTAAGGCCACCCAAAAGGCAAGCGTCGGCCTTAGGAAAAGAGACAAGATTATCAACACCAGAAGATAACCCATAACGGCGCTCGTTCTGAGCGTATCCAAACGAGACTTGATGCGTGAGGAATCGTCCTGCCAATATGAAAGACTAATACCATCAGGAAGCATTTCCCTCTTTTTTTGCACGAAGTCTCTTACAATGGCCCCAATATCGATTGCGCTCTGGTCACCTGTTCGAAAAACATCTACTGCGATTGCGCGATCTCCGTTGAATCGAGACCGAATAGGCGTTTCGTCAAACCCGTCCTGTACGAGTGCGATGTCCGCTAGCGTGATACGTGTGCCGTCGCTGGTAACAACTACAGGAATCTCGTCGAAGTCAGCTTGCGTGTAGGCTTGCTGCGAGGTCCGAAGAAGAATGTTTCCACCATCCGTTTTAATACTTCCTGCTGAAAGATCNACCGAGTGGTTCCGCACNGCACGAACGACNGTATCAAAACTNATTCCNTATTCCCTCAAAGTCGCTTCCGGAACNTCAATTGCAATCTCGTANGGACGCACCGCNTTCAANGTAGTTAAGGATATACCTTCTAGNCTACCAATTTCGTCGCGGATNTTNTCACCCAACCCNTTCATNTCTCCCTCNCTCAGGTCGCCCGCAATAACGACGGTNATTACGCGTTCTTCAAAATTTCGGAGCGTGATTCTCGGGCGCTCCGCTTCGATGGGAAAGGTTCGGATCGTATCAACTCGGTTCTTCACCTCNTCCAAGGCNCGATTCATATCNTAATTGTCCGAAATCGTAAGCGACACNANCCCANTGTTNGAGCTNGCTCTCGCATCNATTTCCTCCACTCCCTCNANNTCGNAGAGGTTCTCCTCNAGACGAAGCACAATGCTTTCCTCGATCTCAGTTGGAGTAGAACCGCGGTATTGGACATCTACCGAAATCGTNCGCGATGGATAATCAGGGAACTCCTGAAGAANAATTTTATTAAGTCCCGAGTANATCCCTGCCCCGACTATCGCCACCATCAAGATGTTGGCGGCTACTCCATTGCGGGTGAACCAGTCAATTAAACGATGCATTATGANTGTTGANTTTGATTNTTAAAAATAGGGGNNGATACCTCCCNNGGAGGGNCTNGGNNACGCTTNTATNGTNANCGTGNTATTNGAAAGACGGTATATGANGAATNANGGCGAAGAAACTGTCGGCTAGAGNACTAAAAACCACGGGCCCCGCCGCCACCGCCGCCACCGCCNCCCCCTCGACCNCCTCGACCTCCAGTGGGCAACTCAACTCCATTGGCCTCCGCCCATTCTCTAAGNTCGCTCATTGCNGGACGCATTTTCGAGAANTCNCCTGACTCCTTAACAGCTAGCAGCTTGGCTTTAAGCTCCTCCGGNATTCCGTCGCCTGCTGCGNCAATAAGCNCATCAATGAGGTCTCCNATNCTNCCNGAGCCNCCGCCAGNTGGTTGCCTAGGAGGCCTNGCTCGAGTNGGNTCGTCNTCTTTGGGNNCCTCTGCCACNATCGTGACTCCNTCTTCATCAATAACATTGACCGGCCATCCTTCAAGCGCGTACGGCACTTCCGTCANACACAATTTGTCTCCTGGAGNGAGNCCGCTTTCCACAATNATTACCTCATCCGTTTCCCAGGCAAGNTGGACACTTTTTCTGGTCANGTAGTTGTCNCTATCGACNAGGAGNACGTATTCATTCTCACGCAAAAGNACGCGNGGAATTACATACACANCCTGAAGGGTTTTACCGGCNATTTCCGCCTGTACGAAGCTNCCCACTTTGAGCGGAGGGCGGCCTTCCACNGACCCTCCATANGGGTCGCGTANTTGTGCGACTACATAAATTTGACGACTGCTCACGTCTACNGAGCCATCCGTCCGAACGATTCTTCCTATCCACTCGTGCGTGTCCCCTCCNACTGATGACTTCAGCGTTACAATGGGACCCTCCCTGAATGTTGGATTTTCTCCACGGTATACCGAGGGAAGATTCAAGAANGAATACTGAGTAGCGGTNAANGGAAGCCTAACCTCNGCAAAATCNACNGCGTAGAGGCGAGCTAGCTGATTNCCGGGTGAAATGTATTGGCCTATGTCTACATTTTTAGAAAGGATTCGTCCTGCGAAAGGAGCCTTAATCTTGGTNCGTTCCAAATTGCGTTTGGCAGTTGTAACNCGAGCTTTCGCGGAAGCGGTTGAGGCNCGGGCTTGCTTCAGCTGAGGCTCGCGAAGCGTCAACGGATTCGCTTCTTGGCCGGGATTCAATCGCTCCCAATCGAGTTTGGCCTGTTCGTATCGAGCCAACTCCTCGTACTCTCGCAACTCCGCTTGGGCTTGATTCGCCTCCGCAACAATGAGTTCCGTTTGGTAGTCACTATCGTCAATTTCAAGTAGTACATCGCCTTCCTCNAAAAANGCTCCCTCACGAAAATTAGGNCTNATATTTGTNATTCGACCNCGNACTTCCGGAATCAAGTTACTGGTCGTGCGTGCNCGAACCGTCCCTTGAGACTCGAGAGTNANCGTGTANGGCTCCGGTTTGAGCTTTCGAGCGACTACTTCTGGCGTCGTANCAAAGGAAGGCCGCTGCCTTGGTTCCGGNGCCGTGTGGATCAGNTACCAGTAGACCNNTAGACCNACCGCCAGGAAGGCAACCGGAACGATAATTTGAAGGAGACGTTTAATCATGATCAGATGCGGATAANAAAATTTGGAGATTTTACTAGNTCTAGGCNTCAGGTTTTAAATCGAAACCNCCACCCAAAGCGAGGTAGAGGTCGATGCGTGCTTGAACNCGCTGGTTTGNCACCTGNATNNAAGATCTTTGNGCGGTNATNTTTCTGCGAACCGCATCAAGAGCGGTCGTTATGCCCGTNAGACCTCTACCATACTCTTCCCATGCCAGCGTTTCCGCNGCGGCGGATTCCTNGGCGGCNATCTTCNGGGATTCGTAGTCTCGCTCGTAAGAGCTTTGATTNCTTAGNGCNCTCTCCACTTCNCTAAAGGCGGTCAGCACCGTACTCGCNTANTTGGCCAANGACTGNTCGTAATTCGCCTTTGCCCNTCTGAAGTTGGCTCTGAGTCGCCCTCCCTGAAACNACGTCTGGGAAAAATTCAGTGCCTGACNCCAGACTCTACGGTCGATAATATCAAAAANGTCGTCTANNTCNCGCGTACTCGTTCCTCTAGACATNGTTAGATTAATNCTAGGGATCCNNGCCTTGCTGGTTTCAAACTTCCTCTGCTCATTTGCTGCCAGGGTTCGTTCNACCGAGATTACATCAGGNCGGCGAAGCAGCAGTTCCGAAGGTAGTCCCACTGGAATACCGCCGCTAATGTCAGGAAGNTTGATCGCCATCTCCCCNNTGGGAATGGGTTTTTTCTGGGCCACNTTCANGCTTATACGCCGCTGCANGTCCTCNCGATAATTGCNGAATTTCTTGTCATCTTTTTCGNCNCGCTCCAAATCANCNNNNGCAATTTCCTCGTATTTATTAAGTAGATATCNGTGCACTTCGGTGCGACGNCTNTCTGGCGTTTCNATCGCTTCAGCCATGTCTGCCCGAATATCCTTNGGNACCTTNGAAAGNTGCCCTTTGCGNAATTTNTCGATCGCCTCCGACTCACGAGCCGACAATTCAATCCTCAACTCCGCAATTTCTTCATCNATTCTNTCATTGTAAGCCTGAACTTCNTCTTTGGTAANGAGCTGGCCAATCGNCATTAGCTCATTCGCNGGNTATCGGCCCAACAGGGTTTCCAATAGTCTAGCNGATGAGTTCTTNTGCCGTAANCTAGACTCCAATGTACTTTGATTGGAAGCCACGTTNGCCCGCACNAGTCGCACNTCNAAGGCTCGAGCGATCCCGCGTTTGAAATTCTCTTCCACGATTAGAGCACCCGCTTCCAAGGCTTCCTGCGTGCGAACGGCCAAGTCNTATTGCAATTGAGCCTCCACAGCGTTGTACCAGGACTGNGCTNCACGGCCTGCGATAGACAATCGGGCCGCGNCATAGTCAGCCTTAGCTGACTGAATGTCGGCAAGATCNCCCCGGTATCCATTGCGGACTTTTCCCCAAATATCNATCTCCCAGTTAAACCGGANATTGANACCAAAGGTTTCCGCCGTAGGCGTTTGAGTAATCCCTGAAGCCGTNCTTCGCTTATTCCGATTCTGGNTNGCANTTCCATTTAAGGAGGGCCATATTACCGAGGATCCAAATCGTGACCCCGCTATCCGTGAAGCCAGACGAGCTTCGGCAGCCTTCAAGTTATAATTGTGGGCCAGCGATTCCTCGATAATCGCTACGAGCATCGGATCGTTAAAATCCTTCACCCAATTCTGAGACTCAAAATTGCCCTGAGTCTCGGCAGAGTTCCAGCTGTTCGGAGTATCTATCTCGAGCTTCGAGGACTGGTCCTTTGGAGCAGTGTAGCAGCCAGAGAACAAAAACAATCCGACTAGTGCAGATAGAAGAAAGAGCCGTTTAGCACACTTTCTTTCCCAAGCCGAATCGACCGAAGTCGAACCAGTTTTCTGCATCTGTATATTGATCAGCATAATTGCCATAAGTGAGGATTATTTTCAAAAAGTTGAATGGAAAGCTTAATAGCTCATAGGAGAGCAACGCGTATTCTCTATTTTCGGTTACAAGAAGATTCTTGGACTTATTACCGAAGAACAAGTTAAGGAAGCATCCAAAAAATTGCAGATCGAGCGCCAGCTTCAGAATACACAAATAAGAGCGGTCCACTCTAGGAAAAGCCCGTTCAAAAGCTCTTCCGCCGATCCCAACAAACGCCCACCGGGCACCCGTTAATTTTTCGCTAATTCCGCGTAGGCAGACGCATCCAAAAGCTCTCCTATCTGAGAGGCATCCAGTATCTTGATCTTAATGATCCAACCTTCATCAAATGGCGACTGGTTCACCTGTTCAGGAGCGTCTTCTAGACCCGAATTGCCTTCGATGACTTCTGCATCAACGGGCATGTAAAGGTCTGAGGCCGCTTTGACCGACTCGACCACTCCAAATGTCGCCCCCCTATCAAAGGTATCTCCTTCTTCCGGTGTTTCGACAAAGGTGATATCGCCTAAGCTTTGCTGCGCGAAATCGGTGATGCCTACGACAGCTTCATCGTTATCCAGGAGTTTGATCCACTCATGATCACTGGTGTATTTTAAATTCTCGGGGAGGCTCATGAAAGTACTCAAATAGTTCGTGCGGTCTTTTGAGCGTTGCGTTTGACTTAAGTCCTACGGCTTCAATTTAATGAAAGGGGGATCTGTCTGAAACAATCGCATAGTCTTACCGCGCATGTCGACTGATAATTCCGCTTCTGAATATTCTGAGTCAATCAGAGCTGAGCCAATGGCCTCATTCAGCTCGGGAGAAAACGTGCCCGAAACAACCGTACCTATCGCTCGGTTCCCCGCCTGCACCTCAGTATCGCTTCTCACAATCCGTCGGCTGCCCGTTTTAAAGAATACGATTTTCTTTTTTGGGCCCGCTTCTTTCTCCGCCGTCAGAGCGGCTTTACCGATAAAATCGGACGCCTTGTTCAGTTTAACCGTCCACATCAAATTCGCCTGAATCGGCGATATACCTTCATTGATCTCATGACCGTAGAGGGAATAACCCGCTTCTAGTCGCAGACTATCTCTGGCGCCTAAACCAGCTAAGACCAAGCCGTGACTCTCCCCTGCCAACAAGATTGATTCCGCCAGCTCAGCAGCGTTTTCGGGTGCGACAAAGAGTTCGACACCTTTTTCGCCAGTGTAGCCAGTCCTGCTGATCAGGCAGGGAACTCCCGTAATTGAACCTTCAGCAAAATGGTAGTATTGCAGCCCTCCGATTCCTTCGGTTTGGAGGTCTTGGAGGATATCAAACGCCTTTGGTCCCTGCAATGCCAGCAAGGCGTAATCACTCGAGACGTCACTCAAACACGCATCGAACCGATCTCGCTTCGACTCGAGCCAGTCCAAGTCTTTTTCCGTATTCGATGCGTTAAGACACAAAAGGTATTCCGATTCCGAATTTTTGTACACGAGCAAGTCATCAACGACCCCTCCGTGCTCGAAACACATCAGGGTGTAAAGGGCTTGGCCAATTGACATCTTCGAAACATCGTTGGTCAAAACAAAGTCCAAATAATCGGTTGCCTCGCGTCCAGAGACGAGAGCCTCGCCCATGTGACTCACATCAAATAATCCTGCCGCGCTACGGGTGCTCTTATGCTCTTCAACGATGCTTTTGTACTGGACCGGCATGTTCCAACCGGCAAAATCCACCATTCGACCGCCGTACTTAACGTTGAGGCTGTCGAGTGGAGTCTTGCGGATTGATGGCATAAAACGGTAATCTAGGTTTTCACATTACCTCAAGGCAAGGGAGAATTGCTCAGGATGCAGGATGCGTTGCTAGTTTCCTTTGCGAAGATTTAATGGGTTATGAACTGCCCTAATCCCACCCAATTTTCTAAAGCGTCAGACCCAATGCTCCCGACTTCTCTGTCAGCTTCTGAATCGCCTTTGTTATCGAGTCCGGTCGACTCCAGGGAGCAAAGTGGTTCAGCCCTTCGATTCTCCAAATTTCAAGCCGATCCGCGCCGCTCATCATTTGCTCGAGATAATTCGCATTTCCTTTAGGGACTAACTGATCCTCCATTCCTTGGATAGCGATGTTGGGTGTATGTAAACTGGGTAGTATCTCGGCCAATTCAATCAATTCCTCTTTATGCGGAAATATCTCCTCGTTACTATGCACCCTATCTATCGAAATACTCCATTAGACGAGAGGAAACTTTGCCAAATAATTATACCACTTTCTCTTCTCGAGCTCAGGATCCATTGAGGGCACCACCAATATAGGCTCTTAACGAATTCAGGGTGGTCGAGCTCCATGCGCCCTATCACCCTTCCTGCCAGCGAATGACCCAAGAGCATTATTTTTTTAGTTACAAAAGATTGAAAGAGAGCATCATGAACTCGCCTAGACTGCCCTTAGATTGAGGATACTGCTTTGAGAGATTGACTCTGCCCAACCCCAGGCCGTTCCGCAGAAATCCGCCGTGCCGAATCCCGGAAGTCCTCATCCATCATGAAGCGTATAAACGCACTCCAACTGCCAAGGGGACCGTGAACAAAGAAGATCGTGTTTTCACCCTCTCCAATCGACGCGAAGCGGATCGCACCCGTGTTCGTCTTCATTGTGACAAAAACTGGCGGATCGAAATCACGGGCCCGGAACCGCTCTACTGCTTCCTGTTCATTGATACTGAATAACTTGCAACCTGAAAACCCGGAACCTAAAAGCACAACCAAAGATCCAAGCATCAAAAGTCCGCCAATTCCAATTCCCAGTCGCTTGACCTTCCTTCTTTTTGACGATGCGCCCGTTATAAAGCCCTTACGTAGAGACCCATGCATGCTATTGCGGGTCGGAATCCAGATCTGACCTGAAGATGACGCTTCAGTCCTTTGAAGGGGGTCGACTGGGCTGCGATTTATTATAGAAGACTCGCCCTTCGTAAGCAGGATTCTCAATACCAAGTGATTTCATATTATCCAATGCCTCCTTCACGAACTCCGGATTGTACCTTCCGCTTTCATTAAACCCTGGATAATTCCGAGTGCTGCTGTACCTCGGATAACTGTCAAAGACCTCTCCGAAACCCAAAATGCGAGGATCCCCACCTTTGCGAAGCTCTTCCTCGAGTCGTGCCCCCAGCTTTTCCAGAATTGGGGCGTACTCGGGATTAAAAGCAAGATTGTTCAGGCAATAGGGATCGCTCTCCTTATCGTACAATTCTTCCAACGGACGGGCTCCATAAGCGAGCTTAGATAGCTTCGAATCCATATTCTCCAGCATCAAAGAATGGGAGGGACTCCCATCCACATCCTTGTACTCGATTCCAGTAGGCGATCGCTCCGGGTGCAAGTTGCGGATGTAATTGTACTTCGCTGTGTGAATTGCTCGAATGGGGTAGCCCAAATTGTCCTTTCTCGCGTGGGTATGACGCTCCCTTCCGGACAAAACAAAATTACGCGTGACATCGACTCGCCCATCCATTACCGATTTCAGAAGCGGTATCAAGCTACGGCCACTCATCTCCCTCGGAATCTCGACACCAGCGGCTTCTAGAAACGTTGGGGCCAAATCAATGAGACTAACGAAATCGTCTAGTCGACGTTCCCCCGACTCTATCCCCTTTGGCCAAGCAATTATTAGAGGCATATGCACGCCATACTCGTAGTTGTTCGCCTTCGCTCGCGGAAAGGCCATGCCATTGTCAGCCGTCACTACTACGATAGTATTCAATAATTCACCACGTTTTTTAAGCTCTGCTAACATCCGCCCCAAATGAGAATCAAACCACTGAATCTCTAGCCCGTAATCCGCCACATCTTCGCGGGTCAGCTCAGTATCAGGCAAAAACGCGGGCACGGTAACATCGCTAGGGTCGATTCCATTTCTCTCCCCAGATCCTTGCTCAAACACACGATGCGCCTCATGAGCCCCAAACCAAAACACAAAGGGTTTCTCTTTTGGACGTTCATCTAGAAAATCTTTAAAATTAGCTGCGTAATCCTTGTTCGATATACCCTTTGCAGGAACCGAATCCATGGTCCGGTTATTGAACGCTGGTCCTACTGGATTTCGATCCCTTTCAGGCAGTTTACCTGGTCCCCAAGGTTTGCCCGTATACCCGGGGAAATATCCTTCGGCTTCCAACAACTCTGGATACACTTTCAAATGCTTTGGGAAATTCGCTGCGTGGGTCCCGGCCTCCTCGATTTCCCAAATGTATTTCCCTGTCAACAAAGCCGCACGCGAAGGACTGCAACCGGGAGCGCTACAATAGGCGTTATTAAATAGCACGCCTTGCTTCGCCAAGTTGTCAAAGGTCGGCGTGTTCACAAATTCCGATCCATACGCACCCATGTGATGCCAGGAAATATCATCCCCGATGGCCAGGAGAATGTTTGGTCGACTCTCGGCCTTTGCCGCAAAAGCCGAAAACAGGAAAATGATTAGGATTTTAGTGGGGCTGTAGGATAACATAACGATTTCGACTTATGGCACCGAGTAGTTCGCACGCAAACCATTTCCCACCGAGAATCCGTGCTCGCGGACTCTCTGATTGGCTTCAATACCTTTCAAAGGCGATCGTTAATCTCTAGCCTTCGATCGCATTTTTAGTCCTAAAGTCTCACCTGCCAATCCAAGCAATTTTACCTCACGGCACTTGACCCCAATCAGGGTCCTCCGTAACTACCACCATGGATATTTCCTCTCATTCAGTCCAGATCATCGACGCAAGCCTCCATTTCCTTCCTATCGAGATGCGGGTACCTTTGAAATTCGGGAGCCAAGTTCTGACCAAAGTCGTTTGCGCCAGGGCATGCTTGAAGGTTCAACGAACTGACGGCAAAACCGCGGTCGGCTGGGGCGAAACGCCTTTAAGTGTCGGATGGGTTTGGCCTTCTACAATCGACTATAAAGCCCGCGAATCCGCACTCCAAACATTCACCAAAACACTCACCCGGGAATTCAGACAATTCCCCTGTCAAGGCCATGCCCTCGTAATTGGCCATTCGTTTATGGAAACCCGGTTATTGGATCTCCAGTCAGCGTTCAACGCGGAAAGGGAGGAATCGCATCACCTTCCTCACCTAGCCGCACTCGTTTGCTTTTCACCCTTGGATATCGCCCTCCATGATGCGTATGGGAACCTTTGCGACCAGCCGGTTTACAAAACCTACACGAGCGAATATCTCAACATGGACCTATCTCATTTTCTGAAACCTAAAGAGCGGTTCAAAGGCAAATTCCCCTCCGACTACTTTTCCCAACCAAAAGAAAAACTCCCGGTATGGCACCTTGTTGGTGGCTTGGATCCAATCGAGGAAAGCCAGCTCGACGGTAGCGAACCCGATGATGGATACCCAGTCTTAATCCGCGACTGGATCGACCAAGACGGCTTGAATTGTCTGAAAATAAAACTACGTGGGGACGATTCTGAATGGGACTACGACCGGCTCGTTGCAATTGGGAAAATCGCTCTGGAAAAAGATGTGGAATGGCTCACGACAGATTTCAACTGTGCGGTAACGGAACCGGAGTATGTGAATAAAATTCTAGACAAACTGAAAGACGAAAATCCGAGGATCTATCAGTCGATCCTCTACGTCGAGCAGCCATTCCCCTACGACATCGAGACCCATAAAATCGATGTTCGCAGCGTCAGCGCCCGCAAACCACTTTTTATGGACGAGAGTGCTCACGACTGGAAACTCGTTCGCCTGGGATGGGAACTGGGTTGGACGGGAGTGGCCCTAAAAACTTGCAAGACTCAAACTGGCGCCCTGCTCAGTCTCTGTTGGGCGAAAGAACATGGAATGACTCTGATGGTTCAGGACCTAACAAACCCTATGCTCGCCCAATTGCCTCATGTCCAACTTGCCAATCACGCTGGTACGATCATGGGTGTGGAAAGCAATGGCATGCAGTTTTACCCAGCCGCCTCTCTTGAGGAGCAAGCCGTTCACCCCGGCATTTTTCAACGTCGTGGCGGTATCCTTGATCTAAGCACAATTCAAGGCAGCGGCTTCGGCTACCGGGTCGGCGAAATTAAACGCCAACTTCCAGAACCTGCGGTGGAATTTGAGAAGGCAGATTAAACCCGCCACGATTCAAGCTTTCAAAATTAAGCCTAAGCGGCTCACTGCCTCGCGTAGCGTTCGAACGCTTGGGCGATTTTCGCCTGCTCTGTGTTGCCCTTATGAAAGATAATTCGATGCTTCATAAAGAACCGTGTTCCCTCGGTGAGAGTAAACGTTTTATCGTCTCGAGATTTATCCAGACTGTTAAACCCAAAAGGGTTCGCCGTAAAAAGCCCGTAGTCTCGAACGTGCCAGGGGGTGGGGTGACGAAAACTTGACGGATGATTCAGAATCGCAATGCCCACATGATCTCCTTCTAAAGGCCCGTGGTAATCGACCCAGGCAGCTCGCTTGCTCCAAGTATCACCGTCGCGGATACCTTCGCTGTTAAAAATACGTCCACCCTTTCCTTCCTTCAAGGCCATTGCAGATGGAATGCGGACGCTCAGTCCCGCATCTTTGATGTCCCCAACCCGCACATCGCCATATTCCGCGATAAACGAAATATCAAAATCGAGAACAACCTGATTCTTCGTCTTTCGGATCACGATGGTACGCTCATCTGACATGAGCTTTTTCCCATCGCTGCCCACATAGTCGTTTCGTGTTTTAACAATTGCTCGCTTCTCGTTCGCATCAATTTGGGAAAACTCCCGATGAACGGTTCGCCCTATCTTCTTCTTGAATGCTGTCAGCTTATCAACATCGAGTTTCTTTTCAGTCCCGGTTCGCAACTCGAGCCATGTATCAAATCCATTGATGCTTTGATGCCCAAACCAAATCGAACGGTGATGCGGGTGATCAAACTGCTCGCCATCGACTTCTTTCATCGGATAGGCCCGGGTCATCGGCTTCCCCGTCGGACCAATAAAAGGCCACAGGTACGGTTTGTTCGCCTGATCAACGATGTAGTTTGTGACCAGTTCGCCATCATATTTAACCGTGAGGCCAAAGTCAGTTTCTTCTATCGAAAAGCCTGCATCTGCCAGGCTAGCCGGGAAAATTGCTACCGCGAGAGCGATCAATGCAGCGATTGAGAAATTATTCGGTTTCATAGGCATATCGTTGAGATTGCAAATAGAAGATTATTTATATAGCTACGTAGTTAATAGCGGGACTGAAAAAACTCTTTCTAAGCAGATCGACTTGGGCGGTCACAAACACATTAGAGACCCTCTACCCCAAAATAGTCGACTGCATTTTGGTAGCAAATGTTCCTAACCATAACACCCACCAACTCCATATCCTTGGGAAGCTCACCGTTTTCAACGTCGGTGCCAACCAAATTGCATAATATCCGTCTAAAATACTCGTGTCGCGGATACGAAAGGAAGGAACGGGAATCAGTTAGCATCCCCACAAAACGCGGAAACAGACCTAGATTGGAAAGGGCATTCATCTGAGCCGCCATGGCTTCCTTCTGATCCAGATGCCACCAGCCGGTGCCAAGCTGCATTTTCCCAGGTACCACTCCATCCTGGAAATTTCCCAACATCGTCGCTACCGAATAATTGTCTGACCAATTCAAATTGTATACGACGGTTTTAGGCAACTGATTCGTCTGGTCCAAACTGTCGAAAAATTTTCCCATTGTCTCGACTTGCGGCGTGTCGCCAATCGAATCAAAGCCCGTGTCCGGCCCCACCGCATTAAACATACGGGTATTGTTGCTTCTCAACGCTCCCAAATGAAGCTGCATAGTCCAAGCTTTCTCGGCATTCCAGCGCCCTACTTCCCGCATCAGGAAGAAGCCAAACTGTTCTCTTTCGCTTTTCGTAGCAGCCGTTCCCTTTCGAGCATTGTTAAACACATTACTGACGGTTGCTTCACTCGTTTCAGCGTAGAAACAACGCTCAAGTCCGTGATCGGTCAGCCGCCCGCCCATCTCATGGAAAAAGTCGTGCCTCTTTTTCAGTGCATCCAAAAAGGAACTCAAAGAATCGATGGCAATGCCGGCTACCTCTCCCAACCGGCCGACCCATTCGTTGAAGGCGGTAGGGTTATCCACTTGGAGCCCTTTGTCTGGCCGAAACGTCGGAATCACTTTTGTATCCAAATCCATCGACTGAATCGCCTGATGGTTCTCCAGGGAATCGGTGGGATCGTCGGTGGTACCGACTACCTTCACTTTAAAACGCTTCAAGATTCCATGAGCACTCAAATCATCTGACTTCAGCGTTTCATTACCGGTTTCCCAAATTTCTTTGGCAGTGTCCTCGTTGATCGGAAGATCAATGTCAAAGTATCGCTGGAGCTCTAGATGGCTCCAGTGGTAAAGCGGATTACGCAACGTATGGGGCACTGTTTTACACCAGGCCAGAAATTTTTCATAGGGATCAGCGTCTCCTGTGCAAAGCGGCTCAGGGACTCCGTTAGCCCGCATCGCGCGCCATTTATAGTGATCCCCCTCCAGCCATATCTCGAACAAATTGGCGAAGCGACGATTGCCCGCTACGTCTTCTGGGGGAAGATGACAATGATAGTCAAATATGGGTTCGTTCTTAGCGTATTCATGATACAACGTACGTGCGGTATCGTTTTGAAGCAGAAAATCGTCGGTGATAAATGACATGATGAGATTCTCGTATTAAAGGATTGTTTACAGATTCGGATTGGCAATGCCTTCTAGAAATTCCGAATAGTCGGTGTACGCACTTAGTTTTTCCTGTGCGGCGTCGCACTCTCTCTCCTTCGCCAACCCAGTATTCCGCGCCAGGAAGATAATATAGCTTGCCACCTTTTGGCAAAACCTCAGCCGGCCTTCATCGCTAATGGAATAAAATCGTTCTCGCTGCTGGTAACCCGCGGCAGAATGATCACCCAAAGTCTCTTTTCTCGGTAGCCCTTCCCTCGCCAGCACGAACAGAAAATTATACTCGAACCAGAACATGTGATCCGGGTTGGGAACAAGAGCTTCCAAGGCGCTGCGACAAGTTTCGAGCGAATCGAATACCTGAGTCGCGGCTCCCTCTAACTCCAAAGCATTCACTATGAAATCCCGCGCCATAGACCGCTCAGTTTCCTCCAAACTGAAGGCGCCCACCACCGCAAGCTCCAAACTAAACGCATACCAGTCACGCCATAAAGCCTGATCAACCTCGCGCTTGGACTCGGATAAAGCCAATCCCATTTCGTAAGTGTAACGCCCGCTCGTCTTGATTTCCAAGTTTCCACCGGTGACCTCACCCATCACTTGATAGTTCTCTGCCGACTTGCCCGAACCCGAATGGAATCCGATACTCACTCCAAAAGCTTCGCAAATCTTCCATTGTCGAGCTATCAGATCTTTCAACTCTCCATTACTCGGATACGGCATGTTTTTCTGGAAGCCAAAAGCTGGGGCGACAAACTGTACCGGCATCCCCAAAACTTCGCAAAGCGCTAGCATTATCCCTGTTGTCTCCGGCTTTGTCAGTCCAGGAAGCTCGTCGATGGAAAGCTCACGCAAGTACGCTCGTCCCACTTCCGTCGTAAATGCTGCCTCACGAGCGCGGCGATATTTTCCATCACGTGCCTTCATTTTTTTCATCGCCGGCCAGACATAGCACAGCAACGCGTCCCGCTCCGTCTCATCCAAAGTAATCCCTGCTGCCGCGACGCGTTCTGAAACCTTGGCCACGAGGTCCGAATCAATCTCGACATCAACGTATGATCGTTGCTCTGCTTCAGTTTCAGGAATTTGGGTTTCAGCCAATTCGGGCGACAAATCAAAGGTGATATAGGAAGCAAACAAACAACCAGCTACCAGCGCATCTTCTCTAGAATCAAATTTTCCGCCAATCGGCTGATGATCCGCATTGAAACTCCAGGCAATTCTGTGGCTATGGAATCCCGTCTTCAATTTCGAGAGAACACAACCATGACTCATCCCCTCTACCGATTGTCCTTGGTGACCTTCTGGAACGCTTGTTCCAATAAATGGAAACGGCACTTTGTCTAATTCGTTAGCCAACATTACGTCTACATCGAAAACGAGTTCTCTGGGAATGCTGTTCTGATTGGCCGTTAATCCTATTCCCAGATTCGCCATAGTCCAATCGACTCCAGGCCAATGAAGAGTCGTAAAACGGGCCCCAATCCCCAACGTGCTCTTGCCAAGGCTGCCCTCGGCGGTCGGAAAAATCGAGCTCTCGGATTCGAACTCCTGTATCCGATTTTTAATGGCGATTAGATTTTCAAAGCTAGCAGGAAAGTAAGTAGCACCATCGATCTCAACTCGCCCTTGCAAACCGCAACCGCTTGCCGCATCACCTACACTTTCAAGCCTCCAAGCGTGGTCTCCACTCTCATCGCTTACCAAGGACCACTTTCCGTCTCCCGTTTCGAAATGGCTCAAAGGGAATACATCGATCCCCTGGTTCGACCGCAAACTTGACTGCAATACCTCCCAGTCAAGACAGAAGTCCGGACTCACACAGGGATTTCTCGAGATCCTGATCTCATTATCTAAAAGAAATTTATTGATTGGCTTCATTTGAGGAACACAACGGCCTAACACGTGTTAGAATCTTACCCACTACTATCTGGCAATTAGGCTCAAATGGAAGCGTAAAATCGCGAAATTCTCGTCAGGCTAGTGCCAAATCGATTCTCTCCAACTAAGGGCTTGCTCGACTTGTAGGTACTTTGCAAAACTCTCTCCTCAATTTAATTTCTTAAACAATCAATACCTCAATTCTATGCCTCTTATCGAAACGAACGGAATCCAAATGAACTACGAGGAACGCGGCACCGGCGAACCGCTTATTCTAATAATGGGAATCACAGCGCCTGGAGCGGTCTGGGAGGCCCATGTGGATCATTGGAGTTCAAACTATCGGTGCATCATGGTTGACAATAGAGGGATCGGACAGACCGATAAGCCCGAAGGTGACTATTCTAGTGCCATGATGGCCGATGACTACGCCGGACTCATGGATGCGTTCGGTATCGAGTCCGCCAAGGTCGTGGGTGTTTCCATGGGCTCGATCATCGCCCAGCAACTTTGCTTGCGTCACGCATCCAAAGTTAAGAGCACCGTTCTTATGTGTCCTTGGGCTCGTTGCGACCGCTATGCCGCCTCGATCTTCGAGCATATGAAGGCCTGCTTTGCCCACATGTCACCCGCCCAATTCATGGAGTGGATACAGCTTCTTATTTTCACCAAGCCGTTCTGGGACAATGACGAGGCTCACGCGAGCTTGCTCGAAGGGCGCCACGGGTTCGCCCATGCTCCAGCCCCGCAGCCGCTGCATGGACTTGAAGGTCAGGCTGCGGCTTGTATCAACCACGATGTATACGATAAGCTTGGCACTATCATTCAGCCCTGCTTGGTGATCGGTGGTAAAGATGACATTTTCACTCCGTTATGGATGGCTCAGGAGGTCGCAGGAGCCATACCCAATTGCGACACCTACTTCTATGATGACGCGGGACATGCCTTCCATTTCGAAAAAATGGACGACTTCAATCCGCGTGTCTTAGAGTGGCTCAACGCCCACTAATTCATTCGCCTCGTTAATCGCACCGATCTTATCGAATTTGGTTCTTAAATCGATTCCAACTCGGAATTTTTCGAGTTGGAAATGAATTCTGAAGCTATTTCGCCGTCCTGATCGGTTGGATTGACTACTTGCCGATGCGTCGCCTTCGACGACGGACCACTCTCATTTTTCATCATGACCCCAGAACAGCTCGTATGTATTCGCCTAAAAGTAGAAAAGCGAATCGCGGAGATTGACGTGTTTCTCGCGGAAGATGATCCGGAGTCAAAACCGGTCGCTCCGGACGTAGCCATCGGGAGACTATCCCGTTTGGAATCGATGCAATCCCAGCAGATGAACCTCGCCCAGCAGAGACGCCAGCGGGAAGAGAGAGAACGATTGGAAAACGCGCTAGACCGCATTAAGAAAGGAGACTACGGAAACTGTGCTTATTGCTTATCACCAATATCCTACGAACGTCTTGAAGCCATGCCCGATGCTGTGGTCTGCGTAAGTTGCGCTAGATAGGAAAAAGCAATTCAGACTAACCGAAATCTCGCAGCCTTTCTATTTCACGTCGGTCTAAACAAATTAGTAGGGAACCTGCTAGAATAGATGCAACCTAGCTTTGGACTACTCTTTCTAAATATGAAACCCCCTACTGCCTCCCGCAAACTACTGGCGATCGGATGTTTCGTCGCCGGAGTTCTGCCTGAACGAAACGCAAAGAGATCAGGTTTACTCAATCTACCACAGTCAATCGCTCAAAATGACTGATGACTTTTCGAACCCCGAGAACATGCAGGAATCGCAACTCTCAGCCGACGAGGAAGTTAGAGAGATTCTAAATGAGGAACAGCGCAAGATATTCAATACGATCAAGGAAAACCAAAACTTTGGCAATTTCACAATAATCGCTCGGTTATTAAAAGTGATTCTCTTTTTGTCCCGTTGACCTCCAAGCCTTGTCAAAATAGTTTAGATTAAATGGATATTGAAAAAGAGAAAAACTTACTCGGGGGGCGACTAGAAAGTTGCAGCAACAACCCGCTAACCGGGTTTCACCGAACGGGTAAATGCCAAACGGGCCCTCAGGATCATGGGTGCCATGCCATCTGCGTAATCGTCACCAACGAATTCCTGGAATTCTCAAAAGCCACCGGAAACGACTTGAGCACTCCGGCCCCCCAATATTCCTTTCCTGGTTTGAAGGAAGGAGACCGTTGGTGCCTTTGCGCTCTGCGCTGGAAAGAGGCCTACGATGCTGGCGTCGCTCCCATGGTCATTCTTCCAGCGACCAGCGAAGCGGCATTGCAACACATCAGTCGCAGCGTGCTGGAAGAGTTTGCGTTTGTGCTAAGCGATTAGAAATAGCCTCCCTAACTTGGATCCCGTATCGGGAAATACCTGCCTCTATTTGAGAGATTCGCGCTTCAGGGTTGGGTCAAACATCATCGTACCGAAAGGAACCAGCGAGGCAATCGCGGCAATGGTCGCCCGGCTGAATTTCCACTTACGATTGATCCAAACACGAATGAGTATCCAGATGTAAAGGATAAACAGAACTCCGTGAATCATTCCAACTACGCGAACCGCTTGAGGGATGTTCCAAATGTACTTCAAAGGCATCGCCAAGAAAAGCAGTACCAAATAAGACAAGCCTTCGGCGAAAGCCACTTTTCGAAAAAACTGAAGAAGTTTCATTGCAAATTGATTTTAGACAAATCCGCCATCCAAGGGAATCTACTCGACGATTTGAAAAAGGCTCCCCAGATTATCAATTTCGATCGTGATCTCGTCACCAGATTGTAGCGTGAAATCAGTCCCCGGGATAATTCCTGTTCCTGTCATCAAGTAACAGCCATTCGAAAAGTCTAGTTCCCGATATAGGTACGCAGCCAGTTCTTCAAGTTCCCGCTTCATCTCATTCAAACTCGTTTGTCCTTTAAATACAACCGAATCAGAACGAGTGATTGAGAGCCTGATTCCTGTTTCCTTGGAGATCGGAGTATTCAGAATGCAAAGACCAGGACCAATCCCAGTTGCTCCTTCGTACGATTTAGCCTGGGGAAGATAGAGAGGATTCTCCCCTTCAATACTCCGGGAGCTCATATCATTGCCAATCGTATAACCTATGATTTGTCCCTTGTCTGATATCGCCAAAGTCAATTCAGGCTCAGGAACATCCCAAGCCGAGTCTTCGCGAATTCGAACGGTTTGGCCATGGCCTCGGACCCTCTGAGCCATAGATTTAAAGAATAGCTCGGGTCGAGCCGCGTTATAAACTCTAGCATAGAAATCCGCCCCACCCGCACTTTGCGACTCCTCCATCCGGGCAAGTCGACTCGAATAGTAAGTAACTCCTGAAGCCCAAACTTCCTGGTTACCAATAGGAGGCAATAGCTCATTCTCGACCGCAGTCCGAGCCAATTCATCGTCGACGATTGAAAGTGCAGCGAGAGCATTCCTGAGTCCATCACCCTTGAAAAGCAAATCCCAATCGGCATTGAAAAAGCAGTATTGATCGTTGCGAGACGCGACCAACCCAGAAGCGGTTCGGTAAATACAGGTTGACATGGGAGAAACGTTGGAAACGCGACTCAATTAATGCAAGGAATTAGCGAAGCCCGCTAATTTGAAGACCGTGTTTAAACGGAAACGCTAGGCAGCGTCCTTTTTTTCGACTTTCTGAGGTCGGATTTTCTTGATCTGGGCCTTTTTCCTGCCCTCGACTACTCCGCGATCAATAATCACTTCGCTTACATCTTCTCGAGTAGGAACATCATACATGACATCCAAGGTCACACCTTCCATGATCGAACGCAGTGCTCGAGCACCCGTCTTCAGTTCGATCGCTCTTTCAGCAATCGCCCGAATTGCGTCTTTCGTTATTTTCAGCTTAACGCCGTCCATCGCGAATAACTTCGAGTATTGCTTTACCAGAGAATTTTTCGTGCTGAGAAGAATTTTTTCCAAGTCATCAACACTGAGCTGATCCAAGACAGACACCACCGGAAGACGTCCGATGAATTCAGGGATCATTCCGAATTTTACGAGGTCTTCTGGCTCGACCTTCTTCATCACTTCCTCCCCCTTCATCTCGGATTTGACCTCAGCCCCAAAGCCAAGCGTTATCCCTTCGGAACGCTTTTTTATGATGCCGTCCAGTCCAACGAACGCTCCACCACAGATAAATAGAATCTTCGAAGTGTCGATTTGTACGTACTCCTGGTTCGGATGCTTGCGTCCCCCTTGTGGCGGAACGTTACATACCGTGCCCTCTAAAATTTTTAAAAGAGCCTGTTGTACCCCTTCTCCCGATACATCTCGAGTAATTGAGACATTGTCCGTCTTTCGACCGATCTTATCAATCTCGTCAACATAGATAATCCCGCATTCAGCCTTAGCAACATCGTAGTTAGCCGATTGTAACAAGCGAAGCACGATATTCTCGACATCGTCTCCCACATAGCCCGCTTCGGTCAATGTCGTCGCATCTGCAATGGCAAAGGGCACGTCCAATATTCGAGCCAGTGTACGGGCTAAAAAAGTCTTTCCCGATCCAGTTGGGCCTACGAGAAGAATGTTACTCTTTTCTACTTCGACATCATCGTATTCCGAACCTGGATTCAGGAGACTCGCTTCCGTCACCTGCTCTGCGTCGAAACTCAATCGCTTATAGTGATTATAGACCGCTACCGAAAGAACCTTTTTGGCATGCTGCTGACCAATAACGTAATCATCGAGCACTTCCTTAATCTCTGTCGGCCGAGCAAGATTAAATGCCGGCGCGCCTTCGGCTTCCGCCAAAGCACCATCTTCACCCCCTAATTCCCGATCGATAATGGTTTTGCAAACCGAAACGCAACCATCGCATATGTAAACCCCCGGGCCTGCTATCATCTTGCGGACTTCCGACTGCGACTTTCCGCAGAAAGAGCAAAGCGTCATGCGTGAGGATTTTGCCATACGTATCTTGTTTGAAGCGGCGCTTTAAGATTTCTTGGATTTTCCGGCAGGTTCCATCACCTCGTCGACTAATCCATAGGTTTTGGCTTCATCGGCACTCATGTAAAAGTCCCGATCGGAGTCCTTCTTTATCTCGTCTGAGGTTTTGCCCGTGCAATCGGCTAGGACTTCATTCAGCCTTTCGCGCCAGCGAATGATTTCCCTTGCGGCGATCGATATATCCGAAGCTTGCCCCGTGGCACCCCCAGACGGCTGGTGAATCATAATCCGACTGTTGGGCAGTGCGAAACGTTTTCCCTTTGTACCTGCTGCCAAAAGCACCGTTCCCATGCTCGCGGCCATGCCAATGCAATACGTGGATACATCGCAAGTAAGGTAATTCATCGTATCGTAAATCGCCATACCCCCCGTAACGACTCCTCCTGGGGAGTTGACGTACATATGAATATCTTTCTTCGGGTCATCCATCTGTAAAAAAAGCAGCTGAGCCACAATCGCACTAGCTATCTCATCATTGATTGGCGTACCAATGAAAATAATCCGGTCCTTGAGGAGGCGGGTGTAGATGTCCATGGACTGCTCGCCGCGGCCCGTGTTTTCGATGATATGTGGTAAGTAGTATGACACGATTTATTGCAAATTATTAAGGATTAAATGGTTAAGCCAAATCAGCTCTTTTCGCTTTCGGCACCTTTGACGGTAGATTCGTCAATTAGGAATTCAAGCGTCTTATCGAAAAGTACCGACTGTTGAGCCATTCTCAAACGATTTTGATCTTTCTTTAGCTCTTTAACGAACTGTTCGGGCTTTTGACCGCTTTGATAGGCCTGATTGAAGATGAATTGGCTCATATCCTGGTCCGTAACCTCAATTTCCTCCTTGCCGGCGACCTGATCCAGAATCAGTTGCAGCTTTACACGATTCTCAGCGTTTTTACGTGACTGGGCATGGATGTCTTCCTTGTTTTCTTCTAACTGCTCTTGCGGAATGCCGCGACGCATGTTTTCCGTTACTACTTGGCGCATGGCATTCTCCGTTTCCACTTCGATCAAACTACCGGGAAGCGGAAAATCGACCGAACCCATAAGCTTTTCGGAGATCTGACGTCGCAGATCAGCACGGCGCTCCTGGGCCTTTTGGTTTTTCAGCCAACCAGAAACCCGCTCCTTAAGCTCATCTAAATTCTTAACTTGCTGAGACTCGAAAAACGCCTCGTCCATTTCGGGAAGCTTACGTTCGCGGACCTCAAGCAGTTCAACTGAATAAACCGCCTTCAAACCTTGCAACCCTTCAGCTGTAAAATCTGCCGGGAACTCAACCTCAAGGTCCTTTTTATCACCCGTCTTCAAACCCTCCAACTGGTCGCCAAGACCGGGGATGAGGCCTTGGTCGCTCCCGATTTCTTCCCATGTTTGGGGCATTTTCGCATATACGGGTTTGTCCTCGACTATTTCGCTGATCGGTTTTCCGTCAATGGTTCCCTCGTGGGAAAATTTAACATAGTCCCCCTTCTGGGCTTCACGCTCGACTGGAGAAAATTCAGCCCGCTCTTTCCGGATATTCTCGATCGCCTCATCTACATCATTATCAGACACTTCCTCGGAAAGACCCTCGAGCTCGATTCCCTTGTAGCTGTCTACCTTGAAGTCCGGTCGTACATCGAGAGTGAACGTAATCACCGCTTCCTGGCCGGCCTTGATCTCACCCTCCTTAACGTCAATCGGATTAATTAGGTTCACTTTCGCCTCCTTGAGGCCTTCCTTGTAAGCCTTGGAGACCACTCGCTGATTCAGCTCGCCGGCGATTTCCTTAGCGAATTTCTTGCGCACGATCGCAACGGGCGCCTTGCCCGGACGGAATCCGGGAATCTTAGCCATGCCCGAAAACTGGGAAAGAAGGCCTTTTTCTTCTGCCTCCACTTCATTCGCATCGAGCGTTACGGCTAGAGTTTTACGGGTTTCGGTGACGTCTTGTAAGTCGATTTTCACGGGATGTGACGATTCAGGATTAATGGCTACTCTTGGAAAAGCGCGGACAGTAGAAGACATAATTCAACCGGGTCAATGTATTTGGAAGGGATGATGCAAGAACACCTGAATTCAGTATTGGCAACGGGCGTCGGTCGATCTTAGTTCTCAGCGCTTCAGCAAAGAGAATGAATCGACTGTTTTTCCCTTCTTGAGTCCTCCTCCGAATCCGATCGCCAGGGCCGTAGTTCCCTACCTCAGCACTGTAGGGCCGGCGCTCGCCCTATGTCGCGTTGGAATGAATAGGGAGGTTGAACCAGTGCAAGTGCTGGCCCCCTCGTCGCTGTGTCATTCAATCGGTCTTCACCATCCCTAAATCCCTCGAAGCATCGATTCTGTAAAGTGCCCGGCATTTTCCGCTTGAGGGAGACACCACAAGAGTGCTGATTCAACGTAATGGCTCGCCCACCCGATCTCCAGCGAATGCTCGCGATTGACACGTCGTCTCGCAGAGCCTGTGTCGGACTCTTCGACGAAAAGGGCGCTGTATCATGTAAGACAAGCGAGGAGGATGCATCGCTTTCGCTCTTTCCGCTGATCAAGCACCTACTCAAGGAATTCGATTGGCAGCTCTCCGATATAAACTCGATCGCTTTTTGCCAAGGGCCCGGTTCCATGCTCGGGATCCGCACTGCCATTATGGGGATCCGAGCCTGGCAAGGGGTTAAACTAATCGAAGGAAAGCAGATTTACTCGTTCAGCAGCCTCGCGATCGGGGCCGAGCTCGTTCGTCATTCTTCACCTTCTGAGAAGACATATCTAGTCATTACGGATGCGCGGCGAAACAGCTGGAACGCGCTTAAGGTAAAAGGGGTATCCATAGGACCCGTTCAGTTTATCGATAACGCTACCCTTGAGGCGGAAACCATTCCACTGTTCTCATTTAACGAGTTCCCGACATGGACGCGCACGCAGGCCCACATCCAACGCCTTTCCTATCGTCCTGAAAATGTTTTATCGTCCTCGCGATTCTCTCTGTTTTTAGAGAAAAACCCAGACGCCAACCCCATGGACTTGCGCTCGATCGAATTCGCCAAGTGGATACCAGCAGCAAGGACCGCGGACCAAATCAAATCGTGAGCCAATCCGCCACAACCCCATACCGCTGCTGGGCGGAGATCGATTTGGCCGCTCTCGAGCGAAATCTAAAATCGATCCGGGCCGACCTCCCCGATTACATTAAATACATTGCGGTTGTTAAAGCCGACGCCTATGGCCATGGGATGCAGCAAACGGTCGCTCGACTTATGCAAGCGAATGTAGACATGTTCGCAGTGGCTAACGTGCTCGAAGCCGCAAAGATTCGCGAAATTGGAACGGGCTGGCCGATTATTGTCCTAGGTGCAACACTGGAGAATGAGGAGTCCTACTTGTTTGAATACGACTTGATTCCCACCATTTCAACGATTGAAGAGGTCGAACGTCTCAACCGGAAAGCCCGTTCCCACGAAAAGCCACTCAAAGCTCACATCAAAATAGACACCGGCATGGGGCGACTTGGAATTTGGCACGAATACGCTACTGAGCTTTTCGACGCCTTCCACAAGGCTACATTCCTCACTCTAGGCGGCGTTTACACCCATTTCGCGTCCGCAAGCCGAGATCCTGAATTCACTCGACGGCAACGTCAGCTCTTCACCGAGACGATCGCTAAGGTCGACTGGCTCGAAACCGAAAAGCTTCTGATTCACGCTGACAACAGTGCTGGCATTTCAACGTTTGCGCCCGACAGTGTCTACAACGCGGTTCGAATAGGACTACTCCAGTTTGGCATCGCGCCCTACCCGCTCTCCATGCTGGGAGAAGTGGATACAACTCCCATTTTCGAATTCAAGTCTCGCGTCGGCATCGTTAAGGAGCTACCCGCAGGTGCAACCATCAGCTATGGAAGAAGCCGCACCCTGCAACGGGATAGCCGCGTCGCCATCGTATGCGCGGGCTACGGCGATGGCGTCCCTCTCAAGCTAAGCGACCGCGGAGACGTGCTCATCAGCGGCGAACGCTGCCCGATTCTTGGCCAAGTAACGATGGACCAGACCATCGTCGATGTAACCGACATTGAAGGTGTGGTAAAAAGTGGAGATTCGGTCACTCTAATCGGACCGCAGGGGGAAGGTGGGATCCGTTTGCAGGAATTCAGCGAGTGGGCGGAGACGATCCCTTGGGAAATTCTTTGCTCCGTCACAAAGAGAGTCCCTCGCATTTACCGAACAGCGATTATTACTGGCTGACCCATGCCAAGATCTCTCTGAATGGTGAAGATCCTTTGAATTTTCGCAGCGCAACAATCGGTTATTTACACGCTCTCCGCTATACCTTAATCCTCCGTTGCGTTTAATGGCAAATATTCGGAACGAAATCGTTTTTATTTGTACGGCCAATACCTGCCGAAGTCCGATGGCAGAAGGATTGTTCCGCCACGCGTTGGCCGCTGAAAACGATCCATTGAAATCGCTCAAAATTTCCTCAGCCGGAGTATCCGTTTATGATCGGCAGCCAGCCAGTCCAAATTCCGTCAAGTCCATGGCCAAAGTCGGCATCGACATCAGCGACCACCGCAGCCAACGCATCACCGAGTCGATGATAGAGTCGGCCCTCGTATTTTTCACCATGACGGAAACACACTTGGCAATGCTTTCCTACCAGATCGATCCACCGCCCGCGAATGCCTCTCTCATGCGTTCGTTTATTGAAGGAAATGCGGATACCCAGATTCCGGACCCATTTGGTATGAACCTTAGCGAATACGAAGCCTGCCGCGACAGCATGGTCGAGGCGATTCCGTCGCTCGTAAAGACTGTCGGAAAGCTCTATTATGCTCAGTTCGCCCAAGATTCGGACGATAAATAGCGGAAGACCTCGGTCCCGACACCTATGAAAGATTCACTTTCGGACAATCTGCGACGTTCGCTGGGAGAAAACGACAGCTCCGACATATCCCTTGCGAGGATACTTGAGAACGTCGACGAGCAAGGATTTGGTCTGCTAATGATGGTGCTTTCCCTCCCCAGTGCCCTTCCTATACCCGCTCCTGGTTACTCTACCCCATTTGGAATTCTATTCATCGTTCTCGGATTACAGATGCTAATTGGACGCCACCGTCCTTGGTTGCCTCAATGGGCTGCCCGTCGTACAATGACCCGAACCTCAGCAGAGAAAGCGATCGGCATGGCCACGAAATGGCTCGGCCACATCGAGAAAATCGTCCATCCCCGCTTGAAATGGATCAGCAGTCCCTTCGGCTCTCGGTTTTTGAGTTTCGTCGTCGTAGTCATGGCTGCCCTTATGACTCTTCCAATACCCACTACTAACACTTTTCCGGCAGCCGTAATTTTTCTCATTGGAATAGGTCTTTCCGAAAAGGATGGTCTCTTTTGCCTCGGTGCCTGTGCGGTCGGTGTCCTCGCAATCGCACTATACTCAGTCATTATCTATATTCTCATCACTCAAGGCATGGAAGGCGTTCTCCATCTCAAGGAGTGGATCAAAGGGCTCCTCGGCATGGGCGAAGTGGGTTAACCTCCTCTGCAATCCACTCATCTATATACCTTTAGGTAGCCCATCGGCAGCCAATCTAATTCAGGGTTCGAATCCGTCGTAATGAAAACGAACCGAAATTTCCCAAACCGCCTACCTTTTAACAATGGGT
>PBMN01000008.1:0-25794 GCA_002722675.1 Opitutaceae bacterium | reverse complement strand
TTAAGAAATTCCCAAAAGGGGAGTCTGTTTGCGGCTCTCTCCATGCTAAATCGATATGGCTGGTAGTCGATAAGCCCACTACTTTACTGAAAGTAGACGTCTTCCAGTCTATGGAAACGGTCTATTTCAAACTGGTACAATTTTGCCTTATTTGTACCCTTTAAAAGATCAAATTGCCCATCAATGAAAACATCACAGTAGAGATCGGAGAGAACCCCGTCCCTCGCATTACCAGAGAATTGTTCAATCAATCCTGAAACTCGCTCCTGTCTGATCTGCGATTTTGCGATACTTGAGTTCTGCCTTAGCTCAAAGATCAAGAAAACAAGTCCAGCGAGCAAAGCGGCATTACCGACAGCTGTTGTGATTGTGAGGACGGTGTTGGATTTCATAATTACGCTAAACTGGGGAAATGAGTTTTAAGGACGACATTTTTTTCGGGGGTTATCGATGTATAATCATATCCTCTAGCGTCACTGACAAGACCCCCGCCTATAGGCCTAGGCTATTGTCATATTATTGCCAATTTAAGTGCCGCTTTCTGCATCCTTTTGCAGTTGTCTGCAAAGCTGAAGGCAGGGAAGGAGTTCGCAACCTCATGATAATCAGTTTAAAGCAGTGTTATTATGTTCGTTATGCAGTTTTCGAATATCATAATAATCCTGTTTCGAATCTCGGCGAGGGCACCACTTAGGATGTCAAAACTTATGCTGTTCTCTTATTTTTTAACCGATTTGAATCGGCCAATCTTCAGATAATCCTCTAGCGAGACACCTTTTGCCGTGTCCCTTATAGCTTGGAGAGGAATGCGTTCAGGGCTAGGTGAAACCTTTCTGGCTGATCTCGGTGGACGCTGTGGCCAGCGTCTTCTATATGGACAAGTTCGCCATTCTTCAGGTTCGAGGCAACCGATTCGTTGCCTGCACGAAGCTCTCCTTGATCGTCTGCTTTCAGAATTAGCGTCGGGCAGGAGGTCTTGGTAAAGAGGTCGCTCGCTTGAGGACGGTCGCCTAGACTTCGATAAGCGGTGTTAGGATGGTACTGTTGTTTGGACAATGCCCAGAAGTGGAGCTCTAGAAAACTAAAGTGGGGATTGCGCTCCTTTTGAGAGTCGAAGAGTTCTCGGTAGTTGGTGTTGTTTCTATTTAGAATAGCCTGAACCCGATTCTCCATGGGCACAGAGTTGCGCGCAGCTTGTGCTTTCGGTGTACGTGGCACTAGTCGAGGGTCGACCAATATGGACGCTCGGGGGATATCCGGATAACGTGCTGAAAACCAGGCCACGGATGAACTTCCCATGGAGTGGCCCATGAGGATTGGCTTCTCCAGTTCAAGAGCAGATATGAATCCCGCTAGATCCTCTACCTGCACATCGGCCGATTCCGTTTGGGAGGGTGGATCCGTGCGTCCAAAGCCTCGTGCATCAGGCAAAATCACATCATACCGGTCTTCCAGCTCTTGCGCCACCGCTGTCCAGCACAGTCCATCATCGGAGTAACCGTGGGCTAGAACCATGGGAGGCTTGTCTCCGCCTGTGCGCCAGTAATGGATACGGATGTTGTTGGCTACGACGTAGCCCTCGGTCCAGTGGGAGGGAATATGGGGATCCATTGAGGCTGAAGCGATTAAGGGAAGAAGGAGTGAAAGAAGGAGGGAGTATCGCATGGAAAGGAGTTAAGGTGGATGTTGATAGGAATGAATGTGTCTCTTCGTTCGGTACAATTGAACCGATTTGATACGGAGGAACACCCGCATGAGACGGCGGAGCTTACTTCAAATATCTCGATGCGTTCGTTACAGCATGTACTTTCTACTTCTGCTTGCTTGACCAGATCGAGTCAATAAGCGACATGGCATATCAAACGAATGCCTTCCCGTTAGGAACTGCCGACGAGCCGCCTTTTGGGTATCATGGTTTTTATTTAGGAGAATCTATTTAACTAGGCAAGTAGATCGGAACATCCAGGGGCTGGTCTAGTTACCGTGACCGATTATGTCCCTATTTTGCGTATGGCCGACAGATCCGAGCGATGGCCGATGAAGGTGATCGAGCGTTCTTTCGTCCAAACCCATTCATTTGTTGAATAGGCTCTTGCCGTTGATTCACCGAATTTTCGTTTTTTGGGGGTGGCGAGGAAATAGGCCAGGCATTGTTCAACGTGGATTGGAAGGGAACGGATGAGGCAGCTAGATCAACGCCTCTGGTTCCATTCTTCCGACTCGAAACGCTCGATGAGCTGTTCTTCCTCCAACTCGTCCCAATCAGGCCAGGACCTAAATTGGGTTTCTGCGTCAGCGAGACGGGAAAGCGACTGGATAAAGTCGTTGTAAAATTGGGTCCAGTCGAGATCTGGCAATGCGGGTCTCCAGATGGAGCCTTGCAGCAGATAGCCCTTTTTGGAGCGTTTTTGGGCGGCGCCCGCTACTTTTGTGGGAAGGTTTCTGAGGACGATGTCGTATACTTCGGGCTTTTCGAAGCATACGCTGGGCGCCGTATGTTCCGGCGAGGCGAAATTCAAAATTACTTCCACTCCTTGCTCATGCATGGAGGACACGATGCAGTCGTGGACAGAGCGGTAGCTTTCAGAGGGTTGCGACCGGGCAAGTGGGTGGCTTGCTGGTATTACGAGTGAATAGGTCCAGTCCTCAAGGTGATTGACCACACCGCCCCCAGTAGGACGCCGGCAGATCTCAGCGCTGGAATCCGAGACTTCAGACAAGGCGTAGTTGTAAGTTTGGCTCATTCCAAAAGTAAATGCAGGGCGAATCCAGTCATAGTGACGGATCCTTAGCGCGTTCACGTCCGGGTAGCGATTGAGCAGCAGAAAATCGTGAGCCATGTTTTGGGCTGCGGTTTGAGTGGAATCGGGGAGAACGTGGAGTTCTTGTGGAGTCATGGACTTGTTTTATCAAATGGAGTTGTACCACACTCGAAATTGCTTGGGTACGATCAGCGACTCCAGTTGTTCTGAGAATGGTTGAGGACGCGTTTTCAATCTGCCTGCCAAAGGTTGGAGGTCCAGGTCCAGGTTTTCTTGGCGTCGGGAATGTTCGGGGTGGTTGCCTCGATTGGATTTTGATATAAAATCGGGCGAGAGCCCAAAGTGGTCCAGTATCTGTTGGCCGATCTCAAAACGAGAGAGCGGGTCGGCTCCAGCCCAATGAAGAAGGCCTTGAAGGTCATTGCGTTCGCACAGTTCGACCATGGCGTCGGCCAAGTTGTCGGAAAGACAAGGTTGGCGATACTCGTCTGTAAACAGGTGGGCTTTCTCGCCTCGACACCAGGCGGCAAAAAGTTGCTCGTGCAGGCTTCGATTTCCACGTAGGCTGTTTCCATTGAGAAGAGGTATTCGAATAATGGATGCGAATTCGGATGCCCTGTCCAGGGTTCGCTTTTCTGACTCCTCTTTATGTATCGAGTAGATACTAGAGGGGTTGGGAGGATCTCCAATGAAGTAAGGCGCCGAAGCTCCATCGAATACCTGGTCTGTAGAGATGTGGATAAACCGAGCAAACAAATGCCGGGAAAGCAAAGCCAGCTTTTCGGGAACGAGAACGTTGATACGTTCGCTCGCGCTGGGATCGGATTCGCACAAGGCGGGAATAGACATTGCCGCACAATTCACAATCGCATCGGGGAATTGCTCCAAAACGAAACGCTCAAGTACGGCGAGATCATTGAGGTCTATCGCCTTCTGCTGATTCAGTCCAGCGATTGGTGCGGCATAAGATCCCACGATGCCGATGACTTCATGCTTGCGCCGTTTTGCAGCTTGAGCGAACGCGTGCCCTAGCAATCCCGAAGCTCCTGTCAGGATAATTTTCATACAAATCTGCTACTTGAAGTGTTTATGGCTAATATGCCAGGCGATTTGCCAGGGAGTGGATTGGTCGCCGACCTTGAGTCGAGCCAAACTCAGAATCGATGTCTTGGGGAAAACGATACATTGGAAAGATTGCGATCCTGAAAGGAGAAGAGATGCGAGGCTCGATAGGTTCGGCTCGTGACCGACCACCATGATATCTTCGTTGGACGGATGGATTCGTTCAGCAATCTTTGATGGGTCGTCGAAAGGATTGATTCCGTCAACGGTTTCCAATCCCANTGAAAGCCCGAGNCCCTCGTGGAGCAGAGTTGCCGTCTCAATCGCTCGAAGGTACGGACTGTGCCATATGACTGAAGGCTCGATAAGTCCTTTCTCTNGGAGGGCGCTAGATATTCTTTCAATCTGTTTCTTACCTTTAACGCTGAGGGAACGCTCGGAATCAGGCTGAAAGGCTGCAGCGTGGGCGTGCCGAACGAGATATAGGGTCTGTTCCATCTTAAATTTGGCTTTATCGTTAGTCTGATGCGAGGGCGCTGGCTTCAAGGAGTCGGTTCATCCCTTCTGCCATGGAAACACTGGGATGATAGTCGAGGTCGCGTTTGGCCGCCGCGATATCGAACCAATGGTCTTTGGCTAGCTCCGAAGCGACGAACCGGGTCATCGGGGGTTCCCCACGCAGGCGTAGTGCTTTCCATATCAGTTCCAATACCGCTCCCGCTCTTTGAGCTTGGGCGAGGCTGATCTTCTTTTTTATTGTGGAAATACCGTTTCGGTTCAGAAGACCATTGATCCACTCCCAGAGTAGAACGGGTTCGTCATTACTTAAGAAATACGCTTTCCCTCCTGGGTTGTTTTCGAGTTTGTCAAGGGCCGCCTCCGCGGAGAGGTGAGCATCGACGATATTGTCGATGTAGCTCAGGTCGACTCGATTGTTCCCCTCCCCAACAATGCGCAGCTTCCCTTTTCTTCCTCGATCCAGTACTCGAGGTATAAGATTTGGGTCTCCTGGGCCCCAGATGAGATGGGGTCGGAGGGCGACTGTCTTGAGGTTCCCTGGAGGAAGCCCGTGTGCGGCGAGGACCGCTTTTTCCGCGATTACTTTCGTCGTTGGATAATGACAGGGAATGCCATCGCCATAGGGCAACGATTCATTGGCTCCTGAAATAGCCTCGGCATTAAAAACGACACTTGGAGTACTGGTATAGATCAGTTTGCTTACTTCAAAGTCGCGGCACCCGTTAACGATCGACTGGGTTCCAATTACGTTCGCATCATGAAACTCACGGTACTCTCCCCAGATGCCAACTTTAGCCGCGGTATGAAACACGGTATCGGCTTCTTGGCATGCGTTTCGAACCGATTTTGCGTCAGCCAGATCGACATAGAACATTTTTACTCCGAGCGCTTCGAGTTTAGGCTGAGGTCGTCGGCAGAGCCCTTTTACAGCACAACCTTGATCTAGAAGCCGTTGAATGAGATTCCCGCCGAGAAATCCACTTGCGCCTGTGACAAGTACGCGCCGAGGTGCCAAGGATTGAAAGGTAAGGGCTTTCTCTGGCATCGGCATGGGAACAGAGGCTTGCGTGTCGCTGAGTAGTGTCAAGTATCTGCCGGCATCTCCTGCAATCTCGATGGACGAAACTGAGAAAGTTGCTGACAAAAGGCTTATCAGCCAGCTTACCCTATTAGGGGAGTACCAAGGCATGGTGAAGCGTTTCGATGGTTTCGACAAATCCCGGCACACCGTGCCGAAGTACGCCAGCGATCGGGCCCAGCAATTCCTGGCACGACTTGCGGAGCCGGAACTAGTGGAATGGAGCGAATCGCTTTTCGCCGCTTATAAAGAGGCGATGGATTATAGGCGGAAAGACATTTCGTCCCTCGTTGAGGGAGGGGTAGCTCGGATCGAGAGCAAGGATTTCATTCTGGAGCGGCGGTATTCGTTGAATCAAGACAGTCCGGACAGTTACCTAGTCGAAACGGAGCTTATGAACGCGAGCGGCCTAGAGTTGCTCGAGTGCGAGTCTTTCAATCAAGCGACAGGGCCGCTGTTCGAGCGAATGTGCTGCCTGTTCAGGCGCGACGTTTCCGTGGAGTCGATGATAGACGGAATCGAAGACTGCAAAGGGAGCGAAGTAACGGTAGACTACCCATCTACCTGCGAGTATTGCGAAACTCGGATCGAAGGACTGGAACCGGTTTTTCGGTTCGATTCTGCATCATTGGAAATTCGATTTCGTCGTTATGGATTGCCCCGTCAAATCATTCAGGCCTATCGAGCCATGGCGGGCAAGCTGGCCTCGGTCGAGGTGATGAAGGACGTCTTGTCGCTAAGCTAGCAAAGGATAATCTTAGCGTTTCTCCCTTCAGTAGCTAGGTTGTCTCTTTCGGCAATGACTGAATGATGTTTTTCGAATGATTTGCGATACGTTCGAAATTGTTCACAATCTCAATATAGATGAGCTCAGAGTGTACCTCTGCACTCTTATTGGTCATCCGATTGACAGAACGTTTTCGCAGCTTCCGCCTCTTGTCGTTGATCATATCTTCGAGATCGATCGCAACTTCCATATCAGCCGCTGATACTTTCGACTGAATTCGGGATTGGTAGAAGTCTATAAATCGTTGAACGTTTTCACCGAATTGGACAATGTCGTCCTCAATCTCTTTATTGATAAAGCGGTTTTTCCGATAGCGTTTTGCAGCCCGGTTCGTGATTCGGTGGCAGCAGTCGCAGATTTCCTCGAGCTCTGCGATCACTCGGAGGTACCGCGTAGCCTCTTGTCGGGTTTCGTTGCTTACATGGTCGGAGGAGCAATGAATGAGGAAATCGTACAGCTCTGAGGTGATTTCGTTACTCTCCTCTTCCATCCGGTTGATCTCTTTCACTTTTTCGGAAAGGTCTTCCTGCGGATTGTTATATATAAAAAGGAACTGCTCAAACATCTGCTTGCTTAGATCACCGAGTTTCCGAATCGCTTGCTTGCCTTCGGAGAAATTCAGTTCCCCGGAGCCCCATGACATAGTGTCCAGATACCGGAAGGTGGGAAGGTGGGCAGTAGTGGGTTTTTCTTTGACCAACCATTCGACGATTTGGGCGATCTTGGGTACAAAACCGATCAGTAGAAGGATGTTAAGCAAGTTGAAGAGCGTGTGATAAAGCGCCATGTGGTTGGGTAGATCCGGATTCGCGTCAGCCCGTCCTTGACCATCTACGATAAGAGCTTCTGGTGGACCGGGCATCAGCCAGTCGACCATAGAAATAAAGGGGAAGAATACGGCGAGCATCCAAAGCACACCGAGCATATTGAATATGAAATGCGCACGAGCCGCTCGTTTAGCAGCCGTGTTGGCCGTTAGCGATGCGAGGTAGGCGGTGATTGTGGTGCCAATATTTTCCCCTAGAATGACCGCGGCAGCTTGAGGAAAGTCGATCCAGCCCTTGTACGCCATGGTTAGCGTTATTGCGCCAGCGACCGAGGAGGACTGCACGACAATGGTGAGAACCACACCGACCGCGAGAAAGATGAGGATCGAACCAAACCCGTAGTTACTCAAAGAGGCGATCCATTCCAAGGCTTCTGGATTGCTCTTGATATCGGGAACCGAGTTTTTGAGAAGGCTAAGGCCGAGGAAAAGCAATCCGAATCCTGTGCAGAAGTTGCCGACCTCCTTGAGGCGAGCGGTCTTCAAGAAAGTCATTGCAACCCCAACGCCGATTACGGGAATGGCGATATTTGAGAGGCTAAACTTAAAACCCAGAAACGAGATGATCCAAAACGTTGTCGTTGTGCCGAGATTAGCCCCCATGATGACGCCGATCGACTGGATTAGGGTCAGGAGGCGGGCGTGGACGAAACTAACGACCATGACTGTGGTGGCCGAGGAGGACTGGACTAGACAGGTGACGAGGAATCCAGTCATTACACCGGCAAATCGGTTTCCGGTCATCGAGCGCATGATCCTACGAAGCCGCTCACCTGAAAATTGTTGGATCGACTCGCTCATGAGGCGCATACCAAATAGGAACACGCCCAAGCTGCCTAATATCATGAAGAATAAGGACATGGACTTTCTGATTACTGGAGGAGACCTCGAAACGGGGATTCGAGGACTAATCATAAAAATACGGAGCGGGGTCCTGATACAACCAAATTGCTGCTTTTTGGGAATTGGTTTGCAAAAACAGGAGATTGCCAGAACTTTTTATTGAATCTATGAGGCGTTTTGTCGCGTCTTTTGGTGCAAGAACATTGAGCACACTATGAAATCACATGCTCTTATCTCCTTTCTCGCAGGAATTTTCTTAACGCCGGTCCTTTGGGCGGGAGATCTGTTTTTCGAGGGAGACCTAATGGCTGCGCAGAAAGTAGCGAAATCGACAAGAAAGTTGGTTATGATCGACTTCAAGGCAGAGTGGTGTGGCCCTTGCAAAATGCTGGACCGGACCACTTGGAAGGACGAAAACGTTATTTCGACTTTGAAAGACAAGGCAGTAGCTGTTAAAGTGGACGTGGATGAGAACAGCGAGCTCGCCGCAAAATATAGTATTCATTCGTTGCCTACAGTTATCTTCGTAGATGGAAACGGGAACGAGGTTTCTCGATTCATTGGTTACCGTGACGCGGAAGGATTCCTGAAGGAATTTAGCAATCTTGAAGAGTCGTAGATGCATCTGTGGTTGCCTCCTAGGAGCGACCTTCAGGGAACCCCCATTTTGGTCGGATCGAGTATTAACCCACTTCTGTGTTTCTGTTCTTGCGTTCAGTGGGCGGCTTTGACTTTTTCCTTCTTTGTTGACGGCCGAAACAGGAGGCGTCAGGCGATAAAATTCCAATCAACTATTCAATGAGCGAAGCTGCTGAATCTACGCAATCCGTGTTCGGGAAGAGCAACCCTTTCCCCGCTCCTCTACTTAAAAAGTACAACCTTAATGTTGAGGGCTCTGCCAAAGAGACTATCCACGCGGAGGTCTCCATCGAAGGTTCGGGACTTAGCTACGACGCGGGAGACGCTTTGGCGGTGGTTCCTCAGAATTCGCCTGATCTCGTCGAGGCGTTCCTCGCGGCGACGGGAATCGGCGCCGCGGATGAGCTTACCATTGGCGAAGAGGTTTTCTCTTTCGGAGAGGCGCTTCGAGACAAATTCGATTTACGTGTTGTGACAAAAGTAGTCCTCACAAAGTTCGCGAAAGCGGCTGGACTCGATGAACTTCTGGAAAAGTGTGCGGACAGGGAATGGGTAAAGGAATATATTTGGGGGAGAGATTGGGTGGACGTGGTGAAAGAGTACCCACCGGGTTCCCTTTGCGCGAGCGACTACGCTGGATTTCTACGTCCGCTGGCGGCCCGTTTGTATTCCATCGCCTCCAGTATAAGTGCTCATCCCAATGAGGTTCATTTGACCGTAGGGACGGTGCGCTACGAGGCTTTTGGAAGACCAAAAAAAGGGGTATGCTCGACTTTTATTTCTGATATGTGGGACGAAGGAGCGACCGCTGGGGTTTATTTCCACCACAACCCCAACTTCAAGCTGCCCAAAGACGGATCGCTTCCGATCATCATGATTGGACCCGGAACGGGAATCGCTCCCTTTCGAGCCTTTATAGAGGAACGAATCGAAAAAGGAGCCACCGGAAAAAACTGGCTGTTCTTTGGGGACCAGCACCAAGCAACCGACTACCTGTATCAACCTGAATGGGAGAAGTACCTCGAATCCGGGCACCTGTATAAAGTGGATCTGGCTTTTTCGAGGGACCAAGCAGAGAAGATCTATGTTCAGGATCGAATGCGCGAGAACGCCGCTCAAATCTGGGAGTGGATCAATGCAGGTGGATATTTTTACGTATGTGGTGACGCCAGCCGGATGGCCAAGGACGTCAATCAAGCGCTCATTGACATCGTGGCTGAGCAGGGCGGAATGGCCGAGGCCGCAGCCGCTGCTTACGTGAAACAGATGCAAAAGGAAAAGCGCTACGGCCGAGATGTGTATTGAGCGAGTCCGACCGATCGACTATAAAAGATAAGGACGTGCCTTCCTCGCTTCCGTCGCTCCGATCAAAAAACCAGAACTTCGCAGAACGCCCTTGAGGCCGTAAAGTTTTAGAAGGTTCTAAACTTTTTTGGCCATACAAATAGGGGGCTGGTAGACCTTCGGGTAGAAATGATTTTCGGGTATAATTGATAGGTCTTGGGCTCGCTCCAAAATATTACAGCCCTTCTTGAGGAGCTCGCCTTTTTCTGGAAGTGAAGGCTGATTGCGTAGTAGCCGATAGGTGGATACGGATAGGCCCCTATATGAGTCATCAGCGGAAGAGAGCCATATTGATGGGGCTATTTGCTGGTCTAACATTATCGTCGACTTCGACGTGGGTTTACACTACTTCCGTGGGACACGAGGTGACCCGTTATTGGTTCCGAGTTTAGACGTTGATTGGAATTCGATCTTTCGACCTTACTATGAGCAGATGGACCAAGTCGGACTCGACCTCCAGTACGCGAACGAAGGTTGGCTATAAAAGTTTGAGGAAATCGCCGGTGACACCCCGTCGGAAGAATACAGTGCCATGTTGGTAGGATTTGAATACACGCTTTACGGCATCGGAGGCAGCACAATTGATGCGGGGCTTCTTTTAGAGGGCCACTTCGATTCCCGAGGTTCAAACGCATTCAATCCCTTGAATCGAGATTTTTCTTTGGAACGCGACTTACTTGGAACGACGACGTGGATTCGGCGCTGGTCGCGGGCGGCGTTTTCGATTTGGACAATGGAAGTGTTTTCGCTCGAGTTGGGCTCGAGCGTCGCATCGGCAGTCGGCATAATATTCCGTTTGCCCAGAAGGGGGATTAGGTCTAACTTAACAGGCGGACATCGAATTTCATGAAAATTTACTCCGACCCAAAGTGCTTGACCTATCATTCCCCAGGACACCCGGAACGACCGACAAGAGTTGCAGCAACCGTAGCTTGGTTAAAGGAAAGGCAACCCGAGTCGACTTGGGAACCCTTTGAAGTGGCCTCGGAACTGTCACTGTTGAGGGTGCACCCTCGTTCTCATTTGGATCGCCTCCAGGAAGAGCGAGCGTTTGACACGGATACCGCCTTTCACAATGACATTTTTGAAATCGCTCGATTGGGCACGAGCAGCACGCTTGCTGCGATGGAGTCTGCCCTAAGTGGAGAGAAGGCATTTTCACTCATGCGTCCGCCAGGGCATCACGCGGGGCAGACCCAGGCAATGGGGTTTTGCTATCTCAACCATACAGCGATATCGGCAATGGAGGCATTGGAAACCGGAATTGAAAAAGTGGCTGTGTGGGATTTTGACGCGCATCATGGGAATGGTACCGAAGCGATTCTGGAAGGGGTGGAGGGAGCTTTATATGTTTCCGTTCATCAACACCCCTGTTATCCGGGAACGGGGACGATTTCACGCGGCAATGCGAGGAACTTTCCGGTTAGACCAGGAACTCTGCCAGAAGTCCACTTGGAAGTTTTGGCGAAATCTTGGGAGGCTATTCTCGATTTTGAGCCAGGGCTCGTTCTTGTATCCGCGGGATTCGACGCCTACGAACTCGATCCCTTGACGGACATGAGATTAAGATCGATTGATTTTGAGACATTAGGGAGTTGGCTTGCTGAGGCAAAGATACCAGTGGCAGCGACGTTGGAAGGAGGATACAGCGATGATTTACCCTTGCTTGTTGAGGCTTTCCTGAAAGGCTGGTCGCGTTCTTAGTCGCTCTCGCAACCGAGCATGGAAGACGAATCATTTGAATACATCGATACCCAAGAAGGCCTCAACTATCTGTGTGACCGGCTGGATTCGCAAACTGAAATCGCTTTGGATAGCGAGGCGGACAATCTCCATCACTATGCCACGCAGCTTTGCTTGCTTCAACTGAGATTCGACGATCGAACCTATCTTTTGGACATGCTCGCGGAGATTGAATACTCCCGATTCTGGGAGACGCTCAATGGAATGCATCTCATCATGCATGGTAGCGACTTCGATTTGCGCCTGTTTAAGGAATTCGCCAATTTTAGGGCTACGAGTATATTTGACTCGATGCTAGCGTCCCAACTCCTCGGGATTAAGAAGTTTGGATTGGCCGCTTTGCTGGAAGAGTTTTTCGAGGTGAAAATGCCCAAAGACAGTCAGAAGAGTGACTGGTCACAGCGTCCATTAACGGAGAAGATGCTGAAATACGCGGCCAATGACGTCCTTTACTTGCACCGACTCAGGGATCTCCTCATGGAGCGGATCCGTGAGCACGGTCGCAATGCTTGGCTCGAGCAACGCTGTGAATATCAGATTGAGACCGCTCAGAGCGGATTTCCGGAAGTGAGCGAGCACTCCTGGCGAATATCCCGGGCGAACAAATTGGATGGCAAAGGGAAGGCGGCCCTCTATGAGCTGTGGCATTGGCGAGACGACTTGGCCCGCCGACTGGACCGCCCCCCTTTCAAAGTGCTAGGCAACGACTACATGCTGAAGCTCGCTGAGGCGGTTTCCGAGGGGAACTGGGAGTTCGTTTTCGAGTCGCTTCCTCCCGGGATTCGGCGTCGTAAAAAGCAAGGCCTCGTGGATGCCTTGAAGCGAGGGGAGGCCCGCGATGCGAGTTCACTTCCTAAGTTGCCTCCCCGTGAAGAATCAAAAGGTCCCCTGAGCCAGGTAGAGCTGGATCGGCAGGAAAAGATCAAGCTGCACCGAAATAGAGTGGCGGAGGAGCTGGGTATCGATCCTACTTTGATTGCCACAAGGAGCCATGTGGGCCAGCTAGCCCGCGACTCCAATGCGATGGAGGGTCTGCTCGACTGGCAGATAGAGCTTCTAGGACAGATTATCGAGTCGGCGGAATCGAATGATTCTTCTGCAGAAGATTAATGGGGGCTGAAAGCCCATTTCGGCTTGGATTATTGCCTTGATGCAATCAGGGGTCTCGTTGATAGTCTCAATGGATTGTTAAAAATTTACGAACCTCTGCTGTCGCTATGAAAACGAAACTCGCATCGATTTTAGTCATTCTTCTGTTTGCCGCTTTGTTCTCAGGCTGCGCGACCACGAAGTACGGTTCCTCTGAAGCGACCTTAGCGGGGTGGGTCACTGTGGAAAACAAAACCTACAGCAAAACGGGTCCGATGACCATTGGAGTGAAGACTTCTGAGTTGGTGCCGCGAAAGAATACCAGTGGCGGGCGGGTACGTTTTCTTTGGGGGCTTTTCACAATCGCGGACGATTGAGCCTCTCGACCCCGTCTTCCGAACCGAGTTTCCAGCCAGGGGCCGTTAGTATTGCAACCAGTGCCCCAAGGCATGAACACATTGGATTGTTTCTAGGGAGTGGGAAACAGCGATTCGAATTCTTTGGTTTCCAACGTTTCACGTTATCTCGATGAGATGGCGGAAAAGATGGGCGAAAGAGAAGCCCTGAAAATCCCTCGAGGGCGGGACGCGAGCGGGCGAATCGACTATTTGGTTCTCTCCTTCCGTCAACTCGCCCAAGAGCAGGACAACTGGGGCCGCCACCTCATTGGGCGGGGAATCGGTCAAGGATCCCGTGTGCTTCTTATGGCTCGACCTGGACTGCCCTTGATCTCTCTCTGCTTCGCCCTTTTTAAAATCGGTGCGGTTCCGATTGTGATCGATCCGGGCATGGGGATTCGTTCGTTTCTTTCCTGTGTCCGGCGATCCAGGCCCGATGCTTTGGTTGGGATATCCTTGGCGATTTGGGTTTCCCGGATTTTCCGAGGTTCCTTCAGGTCACTCCGTACGCGAGTCAAGGCGCGGGGACCGCTTTCGAGAGCCCCTTTATCGAAGGGCACGGGAGAGATTGATGCAGCCGAAACCACGGCCCGCGATCTGGCCGCGATCCTGTTCACTTCCGGCTCGACCGGTCCTCCAAAGGGGGTGTGCTACGAGCACGGAATGTTCGAAGCTCAGGTTTCCGCGATTCGGGAGCAGTACGGAATCTCTGAAGGGGAAGTGGATCTTCCTATGCTCCCTATTTTTGCACTCTTCAATCCCGCCTTGGGCATGACGACGGTTGTGCCAGAGATCAACCCGAGTAAACCGGCGACGGTCGACCCGGCAAAGATCGTTCAAGCTATCCAGCAGTGCGGAGTAACCAATTCCTTTGGCTCACCCGTTCTATGGAAGAAGATTGGGGCCTACTGCGTCGAGAGAGGGGAAACTTTGCCGAGCTTGAAGCGAATTCTCATGGCCGGAGCGTCCGTTCCCCCACCGCTCATGGGGCAGTTTCGAAAAATCCTGGATCAAGGGCAGGTGCATTCGCCCTACGGAGCGACCGAGGTTCTGCCCGTTTCCTCAATCTCTGATGGCGAAGTCTTGGGTGAAACCGCCCATTTAACGACCCAGGGTAAAGGGACCTGTGTGGGGCGTCCGCTGCCGGGGGTGGAAGTTAAGATTATCCCGGTCAGCGACGAACCCTTGGATGCATCGGCTCTCGAGAAGCCCGCAGCCTGCGAAGAAATCGGCGAAATTGTCGCCACAGGACCGAGCGTAACGCGGGAATATGATGGATTGTTGAAAGCAACCCGTGAGACGAAGATCGACTCTGAGGGACAAATTTGGCATCGAATGGGGGACTTGGGATATTTCGATGATCAGGGAAGAATCTGGTTCTGTGGCAGAAAAGCGGAGCGAGTTGAATCTGGAGGCAAGACGTACCATACGGATTGCTGTGAAGGTGTTTTTAATACGGTGCCTCAGGTATTTCGGTCGGCCCTGATTGGTTTGCGGCAAAACAGCCGCACGATTCCTTCGATCGTGGTGGAGCCACTTAAAAGTGCGTTTCCTCAAACCGAAAAGGAACGTTCCCAGTTTATCGAGGATCTGCAAGAGGCAGCGGCGAAGACATCGGTTACGAGCGACATTAAAACTTTCCTGTTCGATCGAGCGTTTCCGGTGGATGTGCGACACAATGCCAAAATCAACCGACTGGTTTTGGCGAAGAGAATCAACGAGCAACAGGATTGAGGTGAATGAACCGTTTTACAGCGTCGCGGATCGATGGAACGAGCCGTGGGATAAATTGGAATTCAAGCGTTGGGCCTTGAGGCTGCGTCGTGCTCTTTTGCCGAGAGAGGTAGACTTGGGGCTTGTATTCGTTTCTTATGACTGGATCGATTTTGCGGAAGATATTGTGGATGTGCTTCGGTCGTCCTTGGGTATACCCACCTTGGCGGGATGCGTTTCCAATGGGGTGATTTCCAATCAGTTTGAGTTCGAGAGGACAGGCGGCATTGCCCTTGGGCTTTTCTGCCTCCCAGGTGGGCGTATAGTAGATTTAGGATTTTCAGCGAAAGAGTCGCAAAAGGGAATCACATGCGATGAGCCCGGGTTCTGGCGAAGGCAATTTGATCCTGGGAGCGAAGGAATAAATGGTTGGATTGTATTTGCTGAACCGTTACACTTAAGTGTTGAAGAGTTGATCAATTCCTGGGAGCGAGATTTTCCCAATTCCCCGATCTACGGTGGATTGGCCCATTTCGATAGCGAAGCGAGAACAAGTGCCGTGATTTGGAACGATTCGGTTATTGCTGATGGCGGTGTTGCGGTGGGTTTTGGCGGTGGTGTTAAGCTGTTAGGCGTCACGGCGCAGGGTTGCACACCGATCGGTGATGCATGGACGGTGACCAAAGCCAATTGCAACGTTCTTGAGAGGATCGGCAACCGGCCTGCCGCGACCATTCTCGAAGAGACTTTTCAGGGCATTGGCGAAGAGATGCGCCGCAGGAGTCGAGGGCGCGTTCTTGTGGGGCTCGCGGTCGACGAGTATTTGGAGGAATTCAAAAGGGGCGATTTTTTGGTACGCAATCTATTGGCTGCCGATCCGTCAAAGGGCTCGCTGGCGGTCGGGGCGTTCCCTCGTGTTGGGCAATCCGTGCAGTTTCAAATCCGCGATGGAAAGGGTGCTAGCGAAGAGCTTGAGGAATTGATTGCCGTTCTCCGTCAGCAACTGGAAGGGAAGCGGATCTATGGGGCCTGCTTGAGCAGTTGTTCAGGCCGCGGCATGGGATTGTTTGGCGTTGAGCACCACGATGCGGCGAACATCTACCGACTCATAACGCCACAAGCTCAGGTCGGGTTTTTCGGAAACGGAGAATTCGGACCTGTGGGTGGGCGGAACTTTGTTCATGGATACACGTCTTCAGCAGTCGTATTCGTTGATGTCTGACGTGGAAAGGGAGCGGGCGATCTCACTTCTTCGCCAGGCTTAGCAGATACATTTCTAACACCCAAAATGATTCGCTCAATGATCACCTGGAGATCACCAACTGGATGCTATACCCACCGCCTCACTCCGTAAGCTGGATTGGGCGAATCATGTGTACATAAGCTGGTTTGCCATCCACGACTACAGGGGGGTACTTCATGCTGCTAATTGCTTGGAGGGCCGCTTTTTCAAACCCATTTGTAGTTAAAGTTAGGATATGTGGATTCAGAACTTCACCGTTGGGCGCGATGATGAACTCGAGATTTACGGAGGCGGACTTCCCGCTACCCCGGAAATTTTCCGGATAAAAGTCGGAGAATGGAGGCACGTATTTAGGCAATGGATCCTTATCTAGCTCTGACGAAGGCACAACGGTATGGTTTAGTTTGACGAATATCTCGCGACCCATTTCAACGTTGAATTTGTGTTCGAACGCGATTTCGAACACGAAAGGCAGCTTGACGCGTGATTCGATCGGAACGCCGTCCTTTGTCGCTGGCTCGAAGATCCACTCGGATGCGGCTTGAGATGCGGCGATTCCGAAATCAGGATGGGTCTCGGTTTCCACTTTCGGTTTTGTCGTGCCGCCAAATATATCCACGGTAACCGCGATTACTGCTTCACCCTCGATTGCGCTCGCGTAGAGGTCGTCCGGGTGTTTGGGCGACACTTTGTAAATCGGAACCGGGGGAAGGAGGTTGCGGTTTTCCCCCTGATTGGAAAAAACCATCGTTGCGGCCAGAATCGTAGTCGCTAGAGTGATCGATGTTTTCCAGAATTTCATGAGTCGATGAATCGAAGGGAGGCAAGTTACTGCTAAGCGATTTAAAATGCACGGTTGCTTGCGTGAAGTTCGACAGTTTAACGAGCGATTTAAGAAAGTTTCAGCTATGATAGAATCAAGGGAGAGAAAAGAGTAGTGGAAGAGCCAGACCCCATTGAAATACCAATAAACGGAGAACTTGATTTGCATACGTTTCGGCCCTCCGACGTGAAGTATCTACTAGAGGACTATTTCGATGCCTGTGAAGAGAAGGGCATCCTTCAGGTCAGGGTGATTCATGGCAAGGGAACGGGAACGCTTCGGGAGACCGTGCATGCCCTTTTGCGAAAGTCAGATCGCGTGGAGGGCTTTAGGCTGGGCGACGAAGGTTCGGGTAGCTGGGGCGCGACCTTGGTCCAGCTCAAGTAGATTCCTTGGGGAGCATTGGAGGCTATAACTCTGATAAGGCTTGTTTCGCTTTTTGCTCCTTCTTGTAGGCGTCCATCTGGGGGCGCACATGCTTTTCGATGCAAGGGGGGCAGATGGAATGCGTGAAGTCCGCTCCGGTACGCTCATTGACATACTGCTCGATTTGCTCCCAGAGGTCGGTCTCATTACGGACTTTTTTACAGTAGGAACAAATGGGTATTAAGCTTTCGAGGGTCTTGACCTGCCTGTTAAAACCAAGTATGCGTTCGGCGACTAGTAAGCGATTCCAGATTTCGTCTGAGCCAATCGGCTTTTTTAGAAAGTCGTCGACCCCCGCATCTAGGGCTAGCTCAAGATTCGCTCGCGATCTTCTTTGAGCCGTCACGAGAATAAAGTAGGTATAGTTTTCCGCACGCATCTGACGGAGACGCCGGCAAAGCTCGAGCCCGTCCTTTCCGGGCATTTTCCAGTCGCTGATTACGATCTGAGGGCTCTCGACGGCAAAGGCGTCCCAAGCTTCGTCACCATTATCATATCCGGCAGTTTCATAGCCGAGCAAGCTGGTGAGATTTTCGAGGAGACGACGGGTCGAGGGATCGTCCTCCACGATGTGAACTATTAAGTTTTGGCTCATAGTGTTAAAGGAGTACATCGGCATGATTTACCCTCTGTGAATCGGCCGCTTTTCTGCTTCCCCGATTTACAACATTTTTCCAATTGGATCGCTCGGTGAACGTGGCCTGCTCCCGTTCCGTCTCGGTGCAGATTGATCACAGTTTTCTTCTTAAAGGCTTTCAATCTGGAACTTAATTCGCCACCAATAGCGAGTCGCTAGGCTCCCATGGCATCCAGTACCGTCGAGAACTACATAAAACAAGTTTATGCCCTCCAGTTTGAACAGGGCGAAGGGGGGATCGTTGGCATGGGTGATTTGGCAGCTTCGCTGGGAGTAACGCCTGGTACGGCGACCTCAATGGTCAAGTCTCTCGCGAAATCCAATCATGTGGAGTACATCCCTCGCGTAGGTGTCAAGTTGTTGGAGCCTGGTGAGAAACTGGCCCTTCTAGTTTTGCGAAGACACCGATTGGTCGAGCTGTTTCTCGTAAAAATCCTGGGGATGGAGTGGCACGAGATTCATGAGGAAGCGGAAGCCTTGGAGCACGCGATTTCCGACCGCCTGCTCGAGCGGATCGATAACTTACTCGGAAATCCTAAAGTGGACCCGCATGGGGACTCGATCCCGTCGGCAAGCGGCAAGATCGCCAAGCGTGACCTGATTCCCTTGGATCAGTGCGATCAGGGTCAAGCGGTTATCATTAGCCGGATCGAGGACCAAGGGGAGGGCTTTCTCCAGTATCTCGAATCGAACGGCTTGACTCCGGGCATCGTAGTCTTGGTGTTGGCTCGGGATGGACATGCAGGGATCTTGTCGCTGCAATTCGCAGACGGTAGCCAATACACTATGGGGTTTCCTGCTGCTCGAAAAATTCAGGTAGAACGGCGTGATTGAGTCCTTGGGAGATTTTGACTGGGCGGTCGCTCTACTGCTTGGGTTTGTAGCGGCTTGGGTAATACAGCGGTACCGTTTGAGCATGGCAAAGATGCCGACTCNTGAGGAACTGGANGAATCGGAGCGCGAGCGGACGGCAGAAACNGANGCGGTGGCCCGACTAAAGGAGCGTGCGGAAAACCTGGACCAGTCCTTGTCCAAAGCCCAAGGCGAAGTGGAGGTATTGCGGGAAGAGAATACAGGCCTCCATGGAAAACTGGCGGCCGCGGGAGAGCGGGCCGAATCGCAAGGGAAACGACTCGCTGAGCAAAAGGAGGAGCTCGCTGCGATTCAGAAGAAGCTCACTACTGAATTTGAAAACCTGGCCAACCGAATTCTGGACGATAAGAGCAAGAAATTTGTCGTTCAGAATAAAGAGACCATAGACAAGCTGCTCAATCCATTCAGTGAACGGATAAAGGAATTTCGCGAACGAGTGGATAAAGTTCACGAAGAGGGGATCAAGGACCGGGCCGCTCTGAATGAGCAGCTCAAGAACTTGCACCTGCTGAACCGGAAAATGACGGAAGAGGCCCAAAATCTCACGACGGCATTAAAAGGGCAGGTTAAGTCGCAAGGGAATTGGGGTGAGATGATTCTTGAGCGTGTATTGGAAAAGTCAGGACTGGTTGCGGGACAGGAGTACATTACGCAAGCTCATCTAACCGACGAAGAGGGGCGACGATATCATCCTGATGTGCTTGTACGCTTGCCGGAAGAGCGTCATCTCGTCGTTGATTCAAAGGTTAGCCTGGTTGCTTACGAGGCTTGTGCAAATGAGGAGGATAGGGAAAAATCGGAACAGCGAATTAAGGAGCACGTTCTCAGTATCCGGACTCATGTCACCGGTCTCAGCAAGAAGAGCTACGAATCTTTGTACGGGATCAATTCGCCCGATTTTGTTCTCATGTTTGTCCCGATCGAACCGGCCTTTACCATGGCCATGCAGGCCGACGACGCCCTTTTTGACTTCGCCTTTGGTCAAGGTGTAGTCATTGTGACACCATCCACGCTACTCGCTACGCTGCGGACCGTCGCCAATATTTGGAGACAGGAAAAGCAGACCAGAAACGTGCTGGAGATAGCCCGCCGCAGTGGGGCATTGTACGACAAGTTTGTGGGCTTCTACGCCGATATGGAGGAGATAGGGAAACGCCTCGGCAAAAGCCAAGAGGCCTACGATGCCGCCTTTAGCAAACTCAAAACAGGGAGAGGAAACCTCGTCAAAAGCGTGGAAGATATCAAGACGCTGGGGGCTAAAGCAAAGAAGGCGCTCCCTCCTGCTGCTGTCGAAGACTCTCTTTTAGAAGAGCACACCGACGAGAGTAATTAATGTGTCGAACCCGTAAGGCGGAAGCTTACGCCATGGCCCGTGTCAAGAGGGTAGAGCAATGACCTTCCGTCTCTGAGATACTCCTCCGACTATCGAGCGGAACGATCCCTGAGCCGTCTCGCAGCCATTGGCTATCTGTAGCCGTCAGAGCGGCTTTCTTTCAGTACTTCGCAACGTTCGCGAAGGATGGAACGCCGCATTTTAAGAGCTTACCCTTTTGTTTCACACTTACTAAATCGGGTGGTTTAGAAGGATTTTATTGTAATCAATAAAAGTTGGCTATTGTTGGTAGGGAGGTCACAGATTGATCTAGAGGAAGTATGATTGTCAGGAATGCGCAACAGATGAAATCGATACGCGAAGCGGCACAGGTCGCCGCAACCGTATTGGACAAAATGTGTGCGCTGGTAACTCCGGGCATGAACACCTATGACCTTGATCAGGCGGGGCGTCGCTTTATCGATGAACTGGAAGCTGAGAGCGCTTGCTACAAGTACCAAGTTGGTTCGCGGATTTATCCCGCCTACACTTGTCTGTCAGTAAACGACGAGGTCGTCCATGGCATCGGAAGTCTCGACCGCGTTTTGCGCGAAGGCGATATCATTAGCGTCGACGTCTGCACGCGGTACAACGGATACATCGGCGACAATTGCCGTACGATGCCGGTAGCTCGCGTCGCTCCCGATGTGCAACGACTCCTCGACGTTACCGAAGCTTCGATGTACGAAGGGATCAAAGCGGCTCGTCTCGGTAATCGTGTCGGCAAGATTTCCCATGCCGTGCAACGAGTGGTTGAGAAGGGCGGTTTTTCGGTGATCCGAGATTTCGTGGGACACGGTGTAGGGCGAAACCTTCACGAGGAACCGCAAATTCCCAATTTTGGAAAGCCTGGCAATGGACCCAAGCTCCGCGAAGGCTGTGTCGTTTGCATCGAACCCATGGTGAACATGGGTAAGTACTCCGTAAAAATGGCGTCCGATGGGTGGACTGCCATAAGCGCTGATGGCAGCCGGTCCGCACATTTTGAGCACACCGTCATCATCAATAAAGACGGCCCGGAAATTCTAAGCGTACCTCTCGGCAAAGAATTGCCGGCTCTGGTTTAGAAATCCAGTCCTCGTCCGAACCATCAAGTCTTGGCTAGGACTTAGTTCGCTGGCCCACATCAGGCCCGCGGAGTCTCTTCGTGGGGTTGGCGTTTACGCCATACCGTATTGTCTAATTGGCTACGTATTCCAAATTTTTTAGATCACGCTCGATTTAGGATAGTGAACTAATTTGGATACCGTTATTTCGTCTCCATCGCTGCCGTCAGTGGCTTGTCGGCGACGTAGATCATGTAGGTTTCACGCTTGGAGGATCCGCAGAGCTTGGCCGGGATCGCTTGAACGGTAAAGCCCACCTTCTTCAGGAGTCGTTCAATCGTGACATCGGCGGCTGCGAACCAGATCGCCGCACGGCCGCCGGGACGCAGCGCTTCCCAGATTTGTTGCACCCCACCTTTCTTATAGAGCAGATGATTTTCAACCTTCACCATGGCCGTTGTGTTGTTGTCGATATCGAGCGCGATGACATCATAAGGCGTCTGCACCGAGCGCGATATCACGGAGCGTACATCTTCCGTGAGTACTTTCACGCGTTCGTCTTTGAGGGCGTCTCCATTGAGACAGGCCATAAAAGTGCGGTTCCACTCCACAATCTCTGGAAATAGTTCGACGACGTGAACCGTCGCCGTTGGCCCGGCCGTTTGAAGGGCACTTTTCAAGGTAAACCCCAAGCCGAGTCCGCCGATCAGTACCTTGGGCTGAAGATCTTCAGCCGAATGCCGTTCGCAACCAAGAGTACCAAGCTTGATCTCGGAGGTCGTTACCTTGGAATGCATGAGCTGCTGTCCGTTCACCCGAATACAAAAGCTGCCGTCGTGCTCGACGAGGGTCATCCGGGCGCCGTTGGGCGTCATGGTTTCAGCGAGCGTTACATTGGGCTTCATTGGAACACAGCACAGACTAGTCAATCCTCGGTGGCAAGTGTCGGAATAGAGTAGCGGTCCTTGGCACCAAGTTAATATGGCTCTGAGTGACTCCCGAAGGTAGGGTAGATTGTCCTTAAACAGTAGCAAATTACTGTAGGGAAAACCGGATGACTAGGGATAGTCAGCCCTACCTTAACATGCAGGAAACGGCGGCGGTTCCGCTCGGGAAGCGATTGCTCTATCTAGTAAAAACATTTCGAAATCTAGCAAAGTAGAGTTAAAGCTCCTCGCCGAATATTTTTTCGGTAATCTTCCAGAACTTGCCCTGCTTGCGACCAATTAAAAAGGCAGGCATCCTGAGCTGTGATTGCATTTCAACTACTTCGCTAACCGAATGGATGTTGAGGGTCATTTCGGGCCGTTTTAGATGCGATCTTAAGAAATTGACATTAAACTTCTTAAGGCTGGTTTGATTGTCGAGGTAGTGAATCTCCGCTAGGTGTCGCGCATCATAGTCGTAGTACTTTACCTGTAGGTAGGGGGTCCCGTTTTTGTCGAAGCGCTCGAGCATCTCGATCGAATCTGGCGTAAGCACGTGAGCGTTTTTTGAAAGCCTGGCCTGTTTCAGTTTTGTGTCAGGATCAATCAGTACATTGCCGCAGGTGCGGCACTCGCGAGCAGTGAGGTCGTTTTGGGCTGAGCACTGGTCGCAGACCTTAAAGCGAAACCGATATCCACAGGGTCTAAACTCGTAGGTATCCGGATTGTGATGCCCGCCGCGACACTTGCGACCGAAGTGCTCGATGATATTTCCATCAAAGTCGACGATTCCCCAAAAGTCATTCACGAAACCGCATTCAGGGCAGGGTACCTGCACGGCGACCGATTCGGGTACGGTTTTCTTTTCGCCAATCTCTGGGCTGAAAATGCTATGCCCCATTCCGGTATAGTCTAAGACTAGACAATCTTTTTTATCCGTATCCAAACGCAAACCACGGCCGATGATTTGCTGATACAAGCTAATCGACTCCGTAGGACGTAGAATAGCGATCACATCGACATGGGCGGCATCGAACCCGGTTGTCAGGACAGATACATTGACTAAATACTTAAACGCTCTCCTCTTGAAATCATCGATAATCTGATCCCGCTCGCTGGCCTCAGTTTCTCCCAGGACGAGCCGCGCCTGTCCCTTCGGAAGGCTCTCCATCACCTCTTGGGCATGTTTCACTGTGGAGCTAAAGATCATCACGCCCTGACGCTTGTAGCTATCGGTGATATCAATGATATTTTTGATAATCAGGGGCGTCAGGCGTCTTTGCTGATGGAGCACTTCCTCCAGTTGGGCCATCGTATAGGCAATGCCCCCCTCAGTTAGCTCAGAGAAGTCATATGACGTCACTGGAATATCTACCTTAACTGGAGGCGTAAGGTATTGGTTCCGTATCATGTACTCAAGGGGCAGGTCGTAGATGCATTGTTTAAAGAAGCGCATTTCCTGCGTCTTCAACTCTCCACGGATCGCGTAGTTATAGATCCATCCGATTCCTAGCCGATAAGGGGTGGCGGTAAGGCCCAAAATACAAATACGCTCATTGCTCTGCTTGAGCCGTTTGATTACCTTAGCGTACTGACTGTCAGGCTCCAGCCCAACGCGGTGGCACTCATCGATCACGAGGAGCGTAAAGTCCTTAAAGAAGTCGTCGTCCGCATTCGCGACGGACTGGATGCTGCCGAAGATCACCTTCCTCGCGCGGTCCTTTTGATTCAAGCCCGCGGAATAGATCCCCGCCTGCAGACCATAGCTCTCGTACTTCAAGTGATTTTGCTCGACCAGCTCTTTGACGTGAGCGAGTACGAGGACGCGCCCCTTGGCAATTTTGGCCAATTCAGCGATTACCAAACTCTTCCCTGCCCCCGTAGGCAAAACGATGACCGCTGGGGTCCGTTTCCTCCGAAAGTGGTAAAGGGTGCGATCAACCGCTTCCTGTTGGTAGGTCCTGAGTTTGTACATCGGCCGAGCAAGCTATTTCAGACTCTATCCAAAGTATAGAAAATTTGTCTGACCATCACCCGCGAAGTATTGAGCAGTTTCGAAGAAACCAGGCAACGAGCACCCACTTTAATGTTAACCAGGTTGGGGTAAGCAATTTCTAGCCTCAGAAACTCTTAGGACGAAAATTTTTTCCGGGGGCAGTTGATGTATAAGTACCCAATTTCCTTTTAAGGGGCACCAATAAGGTACCAATGGGCTTTCTCTATCCCATTGGAAACCCATAAGGTGTTTCCGTCCTGTCTCGTCTCCATATCTCCTGATTAACGGTTACTGTTCACAGCGTTGAGCAGATCAACCGATTGAATGATGACACCTTTGTCGCTTCCCGATCCCACAAAGTCCTCAATTATGAGCGGATGCACGTAAGGTGCCTTGCTGAAGCTGGGTATTCGCTTCACCTCGAGTTTCACCAGATCGTTGAAGAGAGTGAAGTTGGATAAGTCTTCCTTTCGATCAAATTGAAAATCTTCTCCTAGAGTCCATTGCGGACTGTTGTAAGCGGCTTCTCCCTCGTAGTTCGCGTTCCATGATATATTGCACCAAGGCTTGCCGTACGTGATGTACTTGTTGATGGAGAGGAGGTAGTCGCCGGGAAGCCAGTCTTCCCCAAAATTGTACCCTGGGCTAAACAATCGAATAGACCACTTGCCTTCATCTCGCTCCTTGATGACAGGGCAGGCCCCATCCAAAAACACCTCCCGTTCTCGCAGGACGTATCCTAAGCGTTCAATATTCCAGCCCCATTCAGGATGGCTTGGATCTACGTACCATTGAGCAGTGAACTTTGCATGTACTTTCTCTCAATCATTCCACTCGCCATCGTCCTCCTCAGAGTCCTGGGAGAAGCCCAAGTCTTCAATGAACGTGAGCATTGGCTCCTCTATCTTCGGCTCCGCTGAGGTGTTTGATCAGCCGACTAGCCATGAAAGTGAAAGAATAAGAAGCGCTTTGAATGCGAAAACCACAAATGAAAGAATAGCAGCTTTGGAGATTTTGCAAGATACGCCTCGCAGAGCAAGGATGTCGCTAACTGCGATCAATCGGGGTTTTGGAGGGCGGAAGACTTGATATTCATCAAGCGGAAGCGATTCTTCATGATCGTGTTTCCATTAACCGATACTGTCCCAGAAAAATCAAACATCTCGCTAACTCGATCATTCAGCCAAACTGTCGCCACTAGTACATCACCTAGTCTCGCAAATCCCCTGTATCTTGCATAATCGGTTTTCACAAGGACCCCTAAAGCGTACTCGTTGTGTTTAGGATCCCCGGTGTCGAAGTCTCTCATCGGATTGTATTGGGATGCTATCAATATGCCTGCCGATTGCGTCGTTAACTCGTGCATCATCGCACCGGGAAAAACCGGAGCTCCGGGAAAGTGCCCCTGGATGAATTCTTCTTCGCCGATTACTGTTTTTTGAGTTACTACCTCGTTCGTCGTGATCGAGACAACTTTATCGACAAGCAAATAAGGAGGGCGGTGATGGAGGTACTTCGTTACTTTATCAAACTGGTGCTGGTAGTACTTCATTTTTGAAAGAATCTAAACATTCGGGCACGCTAAGTTTTGGCCGTCGAGTAAAAAAGCTCGAGAGCAACACCTGTCCTTACTTGCTTGCGATACGGCC
>PBMN01000007.1:0-31800 GCA_002722675.1 Opitutaceae bacterium | reverse complement strand
TGAGTCCTTTTACCTAGTAGTTCCCATTATGCCCCTAAAGTGTTGTAGCCCTATGGACAGTCTGATTAGATTCGGTTAGGTTGTGCCGGAGTAGGAATCTCAACCGAATAGCCAGATGAAAACTAAAACCCTCATTACAACCTTCGCGAAGATGGCAGCCATTGCGGCTCTAGTGGCTACTTCGCATGCAATTACGATTGGTGACACGGTCGGCCCCAACGGATCTGCTGAACTCGGAGGAGTCGCATTTGTGGTCGACTACGGGTCCGTCGAATACGTATCTGATTTGAGTAATGGAGCGCTGCGATTCAATGGAATACCTCTTGTGGCGATAAATACATCGACCCGCAATAGTAGTTTGGTTATTAACGGAAAAACGGAGCTGGCGTTTGATTGGTCTGTTACCGACCAGTCGGATATGGTAGATTCCTCCTTCTTTACAATTAATGATGTAAAATCTACGTTCCATGACGGAATAGGAGAAGGTTTATCATCCGGAACCGTATCTCGGTTTCTAGAAACGGGATCATATGATCTCAGCATAAAATCGTCGACAACAAATTTGGTTTTGGGCAGTTACGTCCTAACTGTGGGCAACCTTCGCCTGAACCCGCTCAACCCGGTTCCTGATTCCCCTCTAGGATTTTTTGGAATAGCCACTATTTTCGCAGTCTTGGGATTAGGACGTCGGTTTTCGGGCAAAAAGGCATCTTAAAAGATTTTCATTAATTTGTAATTTAGGGCCTCCAAGCAAAAGTGTGGCTCGTAGCCCTTTAGCTGCGGTCCGTTTGCGTTGATACTTGCCACTCGCCTTAGATTGAGCAGATTTTGTCCCCTTATGAAGACCCCCCTCGTGATGACGGTAATCGGTCCTGATAAGCCCGGGCTAGTGGATTCTGTGGCGTCGCTAGTCGCTGATCACGGTGGCAACTGGCTCGAAAGTCGGATGTGTCATCTAGGAGGGCAATTTGCGGGGTTGCTTCAGGTCGAGATAGAAGGTGCTAGGAGCGAGGACCTCGAAAAGGCTCTGAAAGAGCTGGCACAGCATGGGCTTGAGATCGTTATCCACGAGAGTGTAACCGATTCGGACACTCACTGTATGGAGGTGGCTAGCATTGAGATTGTGGGCCAAGATCGTCCCGGGATTGTGAAGCATATTGCGAATGCGTTCACTGTTGGCGGTGTAAATGTCGAGGAGCTATCTACTCAGTGCTTTAGTGCCCCCATGTCGGGAGAGCACTTGTTCGAGGCGAAAGCGAGAGTTTGCATTCCTGAATCCTGCGATACGTTTGCGCTTCGGCAAAAACTTGAGTCGATTGCCTCAGACCTCCAGGTAGACATCTCTTACGAGCGAGTCACTTAGCCCGACACCGTGATATCGTGAAGAATTTGAGAAGCGGGCCTGTCATTCGATCAGTATGCAGTACTATGACACTAAAAAAGCTTCCCATGAGCAGCTAATTTGGAGCACACTGCAGTTTCGTTCTTAAAAAGCATCAGGAGTGGTCGCGGATTTTCCGTTACCTGCCAACCGAGTTCTATGGGATCTACGGTGGATTCGACGCCCTCGCGTCGGATGGGCATCTAAAACAGGCGGACTAGCTTGTTTCGATGAAAAAACCTATTTGATACATTCGATTGATATAATTCGGATATCTAAGGCGGCTCTGGGTGCATAGCTAAAATTAAAGCAAATTGCATCAATGAATAAGATATATGGGCTACCGTTGCGGGTGACTCGAGATAACCCGAATCACCATCTATGGAACAACAACGGTGTTTGGTGGCTGCACTACACGGTCTATCCTACGGCGGTCACTTCCGAACGCGTGCGCAAGAGTCTCAGGACTCGATCGCTGGAGATCGCTCGGGCTAGAAGAGACCGGTTATTCCGGAATTTGAGGAAAAAGGCGATAAGTCGTTAATGTTTGTTGATTTTGGAATTTGGTTCACTAAGTATTTCGAACATGCGCGTATTCATCCCTAGTGAATCGTTATCGTCAGAAACTCGAGTAGCCCTTGTTCCAGAATCGGTTCAGAAGCTGACCGCTATGGGTATCTCTGTCTCAATTGAGAGGGACGCTGGACTAAATAGCTATTTCTTCGATACTGACTATGAAAAGGCTGGAGCGGAAATCGTTGAAGACCGCAAAGAGGAGTTAGCCCAGGCCGATCTGGTTGCGAGAGTGAGAAAGCCGCCGGTTGAGGAAGTACCCCTTTTGAAATCAGGCGCCATGCATATCAGCTTTCTGGATCCCTTCAATGAAAGAGATCTTATTAACGCTTTCGCTGGTGCGGGAGTGACGGCGGTTAGCATGGAAATGATTCCGAGAACGACCCTCGCTCAGAAGATGGACGCGCTCAGTTCCCAGGCGAACTTGGCGGGCTATTTTGCGGTAGTAAAAGCATCGGAGCGGCTCAATCGAATTTTGCCGATGATGATGACACCGGCTGGAACTATTTCACCATCCAGGGTGTTTGTTATCGGTGTGGGCGTAGCGGGTCTACAGGCGATTGCTACCGCAAAGCGACTGGGAGCCCGTGTTGAGGCATTTGATACGAGACCAGTAGTCGAAGAGCAGGTAAGGTCTCTGGGTGCCAAGTTCGTCAAGATCGATCTGGGTGATACCGGTCAGACTGAACAGGGCTATGCTAAGGAGCTTACGGCGGATCAGATCAAGATGCAACAAGAAGGTATGGCAAAAATTTGCGCACAGTCGGATATCGTTATCACAACTGCCAAGCTGTTTGGCCGCTTGGCCCCGAAGATAGTCACTGAAGAAATGGTCAGCGGGATGAAATTTGGGTCCGTGATTGTGGATCTTGCCGTTGAGTCAGGAGGGAATGTCGCGGGATCGAAACTCGATGAGGAAGTTCAGGTAAAAGATGGCCCTAGGATCATTGGAATTGGGGCACTGGAAGATCGAGTTGCTGTGCATGCCAGTCAAATGTACTCTGCCAACATTTTCAATTTCATCGAACACTTTTGGAACGAAGAATCAAAACAGATAAACCAGGATCTAGAGGATGAGATTCTCGGGGGTTGCGTCATCACTGATGGAGGCTCGATTGTTCATGAACGTTTTAAGTAGGAGAATCCGACGACTCATCTCACGATCTACATATTAATTTTTGCCAATGGACCTCGTATTGCTGTTTTTCATTTTCGTGCTCGCCGCCTTTCTAGGGCTTGAGCTGATTTCAAAAGTGCCGTCCCAGCTCCACACGCCGCTAATGTCGGGCTCGAACGCGATTTCAGGAATCACAATTGTGGGAGCATTGGTGGCGACCGGGGTAAATGAATCGGGAACGGTCGGAATGGTTTTGGGATTTCTGGCCCTTGTATTCGCAACCGTGAATGTGGTGGGCGGATACATGGTAACGGACCGAATGCTTCAAATGTTTAAAAAGAAGGACAAGTAAGCCATGAGTTTTGATAGTATTATAAATCTGGCCTACGTAATCGCCGCTACCCTGTTCGTCTTTGGCATTAAGATGCTGGGGTCCGCGGAAACGTCGCGACGCGGGAACATGATCTCCGGCATTGGTATGCTGATCGCCATTGTGGTGACTTTGTTGAACAAGGGGATGAGTTACGAGTGGATCGTCGCTGGGCTGATTGTGGGGACCCTCATCGGAGGGATTTCAGCTAGGGTAGTAAAAATGACCTCGATGCCTGAGCTTGTCGCATTGTTCAATGGCTTTGGAGGACTCGCTAGTCTACTTGTGGCATGGGCTGAACTGGAGAAGGTCCGCGGGATCGGGTGGCAGGCCTACAGCATCGAGATGGGGACTTCTTCATATTTCAGCTCATTTGTTATCTACCTGGCCATGCTCATTGGGGGGATCACATTTACGGGAAGCCTGTACGCTTATGGCAAACTTTCTGGAAGGTTGTCTGGGCAAGCCAAAGTATTTCCGGGGCAAAAAGGAATTAATGCACTGATGCTGATCGCCATACTTGTGGTGGGTGTTTTATTCGCTTGGAGTGGTGATTTGGACACAGCGAACAAGCTTTTCATCTCCGGAGTGGTGCTTGCTCTGATCTTTGGGGTAATGGGTGTCATGCCAATTGGCGGTGGAGACATGCCGGTGGTTATCTCGCTACTAAATAGTTGTTCGGGACTAGCGGCATCAGCGGCGGGATTTGTTATAGCAAACAACGTACTGATTGTGGCAGGTTGCCTTGTAGGAGCGAGCGGATTGATTTTAACCGCGATAATGTGCAAGGCGATGAATCGCTCACTGGGGCATGTACTCTTCAGCGGTTTTGGGGCGACTAGCCAATCCGAAGGGGATGGCGATGACCGTGAACCGAAATCAATTAGTGTCCAAGACGCCTACTACGTCCTAGAGGCAGCGAGCTCTGTTGTCTTTATTCCTGGATACGGAATGGCGGTTGCTCAAGCTCAGCATGTTGTCAAAGAACTGGGGGAGCTATTGGAAGAAAATGGAGCAGAGGTGAATTTTGCCATCCACCCGGTGGCAGGGCGCATGCCGGGTCACATGAATGTACTTCTTGCGGAAGCGGATGTTTCCTATGATCAATTGGTGGAGATGGACAATATCAACCCAGTTATGCCCACAGTTGATGTTGCGGTTGTCATTGGAGCAAATGACGTCGTTAATCCTGCTGCCTCTCAGGATGAGTCGAGTCCGATTTATGGGATGCCCATCATTGAGGCCCACAACGCTAAAACTGTCTTTATTTTAAAGCGTGGACAGGGAAAAGGCTTTTCCGGTTTGATCAACAAACTCTTTGTCATGGATAATTCCCGTATGATTTACGGGGATGCGAAAGCGACGATTTCGGAGCTAGTTAACGAGCTTAAGGGCTAGGTTTTTCGTAAAGGTCGAGTTAGCCTTCGGGCAGCGGCTCCAGGCATCTGTGCGTTCACACTTGACAATTGATTACAACCGTAGTCAATTCTAGTCCTCCTTCGTTTGTTATGCCCGACGCCCCAAAAATATCAGACTCCGAATGGGAGGTGATGAAAGCCCTTTGGGATCATGAGCCGATGACAGCGGTTGAGGTACTTGCTCGATTGCCACACGACCAATGGAAACAGAAAACGGTGAACACTTTTCTCGTTCGACTCGAAACAAAGGGGGTCATTACTTCCAAACGAGCTGGTCGAGCCAATGTGTACCGTACCTTTTACACGGAGAAGGAATGTAGGCGTTTCGAAGGGAGCCAATTCCTCTCCAAAGTCTTTCGAGGTCAGGTTGCTCCTATGATGCTCGATTTCATTGAGAATGAGGAGTTGTCGGAATCGGATATCGATATGATAAAGAAATTGTTGGACGACAGGGGGGGCTCTAATGGCTGACCCATTTTGGGATGCGACCATCCAATTGGCCTTGCTGGTTTAAGCGTACCTAAGTTTTATTTACAACGATTCAACAAATTGAATCAAATCAGCTCGAGCTTGTACATTTAGTCTCTGTAAAAAGCTCACACCCCTTCTTGTAATCGGCCTCGGTTTCGAAACGACTTGCGGGAGGAGCTAGTGACTGAAGGTAGAAAACGACGTCCTCTAAATCTAGCCCGTCTATCTCAGGGTTTCCTCCGCTTGGTGACTCCGCGAGTTCAGTCTGCTGATCCGTGTGGTTCTCCGAAGGAAAGAGATCGGAGGTGATACCGATATCGCCTTGGAAGGCGGTGGCAGTTTGGTCTAGTAAGTTCGCTTTCCAACCAAACTTACCAATTGATTTGGCGGTTTGACTAGCGCTCCATACCCAGTTGGGCCGACCTGATATTCCATCGTTGTCGGCGTCGTTTGGATCGGATTGTCGTAGTAGAATTTCATTGGGAATCGAGTCGAGTAGCCCTAATCCAAAAACACTCGGCGCGACACGGGGGGAATAGTGAAAATCATCCAGCGGTCCATATTCGGGCTTTTCAAAGGAGTAGCTTGGTTTTTGGATACGAAATTTAATTCCATCTGGGTAGCTGCCGACAATCTCTTTGTATGAAACCAGAACCTCTGCCTCAGGTTTAGTGCCTGGAAGTGAGCGGACACTTAGTTGATTTCCGTAAACGGGATGAGGGAAGGGGGCTCCATTAACTTGGTCTCCAGTGGAGCTGATTCTGATTAACAGTCCATTCGGAATTTCTCCGGCGGCGGGAGGGCTCCCTCTTCCATCTTTAAAGTGGCAGGCTGAACAAGATCGCGTATTGAAAAGCGGGCCGAGTCCATCTCGACCCGTCACGACGGACGAAGCGTTTACCCAATTCGTATTGAACAAAGTATCACCGGAAAAGAACTTTGCCAGGGACCTAGGGTCCAAATTTCAAGGGGTTGCGTGATTGCTTCGCGAGATTTTTCGAATACAGTTGTGGCGCCCCCAGGCAGTCAGTAGTCCGCATGTACCAGTTCGTGATAAGTGTCGGAGCTATTAGGAAACGGATTGAATCGGCTCTCATCGAATCCTTAAATCGAGCCCCATGACTTCCTCGGCATCTGACATTGAGTAGACGAACTCCCAGAGCGCCTCGACGGCTTTTCGAATGGATTGATACTCTTGGCTTTCTTCTGGTGCAACAATCGCTTGGTCGAAGGGTGCAGGTATGGTTTCAATGTATTCTTTGGCAGTGTAAAATTGGGATCTAATTGTCCCCGCCAAGGTCGCGTCGGCAGAAGCGATGACATCTATGATTCCCTTCTCGGCTATGGTCACTTTCCCCGAGGAACTTGTGTATTTGCCAAATAGTACAGATTCCAGCCCTTCCATGTTTGCGACCAGATCGTTGTGAGTGGTGTCACTAAAGCAGGAATGCTCATCTTCCTGATATCGGCTGCGTTGTGCAGCCGCCAGGCGTTCACTCGCGATTTCCTCTCCTGCGAGAGATGCGATACCTCGCATAGCAGTTCGAATGATTCGAGAGGGGCGCCTCAAGAAGAATTCCCCAGGATGCCCATCATAGTTGAAGGGGCTCCACTCGTCCGAAATAAGGACTAGATGGCTGCGAAGGATTTCAGTTGCTGTAACCAAATACTTCATACGACGATCTGCGTTATTGCCTGTAGTGTAGTCAGTCCATGAGCGTGTACCCGGACCGGCCTCATTAAAATCCTGACCCCAAAGAAGAAACTCGATGACATGCCATCCGGTAGATACATTTGCCTTACCTCCTTTTTCGTTCAATCTGGGAAGCACCACGCTGTTGATTTTCGGATAATTGTCGGGTTGGTTGACAATCCCGGAATTTGGATCCTCTCGGGTATAGTCGATATAGGACTCGTCGACAGGCCAAGCATTTATAAGTATCTCAAGCCCCAGTTCGTCGATTGGTGTATCCGAAAAACGGAATGCTTCGGTACGGCCATAGGTTTTGCGTGCTTCAACCCAAAGTCGTTTCGCATTTTCAAATGTATCAATACCAGGGTCCTTGCGAAAAGCGTAGACTGCCATGTTGAAGCGAATCAACTCCCTAACAGAATCGGAATACATCTCCCAAGCGAGGTCCGCGTAATTTGAAAGCGCCTGAAAAGCGACTTCGTTGGAATACGGCTGCCCTTCTGGAGTCGGCGGAAAAGGTTCGAAATCTGCCGACAACGGAATAGACCCAACGAGAAGGGTGGAGATCAGTCTTTTTGTAAAGCGTCGCATGATGTAAGATTAGGTCTCCGCAATGTTATACGGGCAGTAAGTGTCATTTTTGGTTAATTGTCGAACCATCGCGTGATTGTGATCCCTCAAATGTGAAGAATGCGATAAGAGTTCAACTTATTATGGGTTCCTCGCGGCCTGCGGGTAATGGGACAAACGTTTAAAGGGCGGCCAAGAATGCTTCGGGGAGAAGATGCGGAGCAGATTCTTGAGCTTGTTTACTTGGCCGTCTAGTAGGTGGAGGCGGGGAAATCCGGAAAATTGGTACTTTTCCATGAATTCAGCACCCTCATCGCTTTCATATTCGATTCGAGCGAAAACATAGTCACTTTCGGTCTTCGACTTTACCATCTCATTGGTGAGGACTTCCGTATCGAGTTGGCGAGAAGAGGGACACCAGATAGCCGAAAGGTCGGCCAGTACGGGCTTCCCTATTTTACTGGATTCGACGAGTGCATGCTGGAAGGCGAGGACTTCAAGACCGGTCGTATCGATCGCTTTTTGCTCTAGATGGGATTGGTATTCTGCATTTAGAAAGTAGGCTGCGAGGACAATGATGGCTATGATAACGATTGAGCGGAGGGTAGACCTCGTTTTTTGGCTCATGGCTGTTTGGAAAATTAGCGTTTGGCGAGCAATCGTGGCTGCGTAGCTAGTCGTTGGAGCTGTCAGGGTCTTCCCATTCATTGCAACAAGACCCATAGATGCTGTAGCACTCATCACAGATTCTAGCGAAATTCGGATGGTTTTCGGTTTGGGCACCGCAACGTAGGCACTTCTGATCGGCAGTGGGGACAGTGTTGCTATCGGATTCTGTCATGGGATGGGAATTGACCAACCGTCGTGGTATTTATTCGAGATTGAAGAAAAGAGTTATATCCGCGAGCCCGTACAGACTTGAAATCGACCGGGAAAGGGTCAGCTTGTTTGTTCTCGTTAGGAAATGGCCCTGCTCTCTATACGCGATCTAGTTAAAGGTTACCCTTCTGAATGGGGAGGCCTTGTCGACGTTGTAAACATCACAGCGTTTGAACTGCAACCAGGAGAGCAGGTATTGCTTCAGGGGGAGAGTGGCTCGGGAAAGTCTACCTTGTTGAATTTGATCGCAGGAATCGTGGTTGCGGATTCGGGAGAGATCGTTTTGAGCGGCGAAAATATTATTTCCCTCTCTGAGTCTGCCCGAGATACCCATCGGGCGCGTTCACTGGGCTATGTATTTCAGAACTTCAATCTACTCAATGGGTACTCCTGCCTGGAAAATGTAGAGTTGGGCATGAGTTTTGGAGCGGGCGCGGATCGTGATTATGCCCTCCAGCTCCTCGCCCGTGTCGGTCTTGCAAATCGGCATAATTACCGCCCCGACCAGCTTTCGCAGGGCCAGAAGCAACGAGTCGCGATTGCGCGTGCCTTGGCGAATCGGCCGAAACTAGTCTTAGCGGACGAGCCGACAGGGAATTTGGACCCGACCAATGCCGCAATAGCTCTGGAACTCATTCAATCACTTTGCCGGGAAAATGGTGCGGCCCTTCTTTTCGTCAGCCACGATCCTCAATTGTTATCGAAATTCGGGCGATTCATTGATTTGGCGGAATTGAACCAAGCCGCCTGTTTGAGCAGCAAAGGGGGAGGTATTGAATGAGTCCGGTTGCGATGGCATTTAGGGGCGTGCGGGAGCGCCGAGTTTCCAGTATCATCACTATTCTGGCGGTCGCGCTGGCATGCAGTTTGCTGATGCTGGTTTGGGCATTTAAGAAAGAGGCGGAACAATCCTTTGCCGGGGCGAATGGCGGTTTTGATGCGGTACTGGGTCCACGCGGCTCGAAACTGCAAATTGTGCTGAACGCCCTCTACCACCTCGACGAATCACCGGGCTTGATGAAGTGGAAGGACTTTGAGCAGGTGACTAAATATCCCGCGATCGAAGCAGCCTATCCTATCGCAGTAGGTGATAACTATCGTGGATATCGCTTAGTGGGTACCGTTTCTGACTACCTGTCAAAACACAGCTATGCCGAGGACCGTAATTTCGAGGTAGAGGAAGGGGGAACGCTCTTTGAAGAAAAGTCGATGAATGCGGTTGTCGGCAATTTGGTAGCCCGCAGACTGGGGATGGAAGTGGGGGATACCTTTCATCCTTATCACGGGTTGATCTACAATGAGAGTGCGAAACACGAGGAGATCTATACCGTGACCGGAATTCTCAAGCCGACCGGTACCCCAGCAGACAAAGTTATTTGGATACCGATTAGTGGAATCCAGACGATGAGTGGCCACGACCCTGAGGCAGCTACCGACATAAGCGCGGCTTTACTGAAGTTCAAGCAAGGCGCGAATATGGCGGGCTTCCAGTTGGATATGCTCTATAATAAGCAAGGCAATCGCTTGACTCTGGCATGGCCGGCAAATCGCACCATCGTTCAATTTTTCGACAAGATCAGTTGGTTCGACAAGATCCTTCAAGCCGTAGCCGCACTCGTTGCGATTATCGCTGGAGGCTCCATCCTTGCAATTCTCTATAATACGATGAACGAGCGCAAGCGAGATATCGCCGTGCTAAGAGCATTGGGTGCGAAGCGTTTTACGGTATTTACCATATCACTACTCGAAGCGGTTGGAATGACCTTGGCAGGGGTGGTGGCCGGATTTGTGGTGTATTCGGTTCTTGGATTCGCAATTGGTGAAGTCGTACAACGGGAAACTGGAGTCTTGTTGAATCCTTTTACTGGCAACGCGGCTATGATTTGGGCTCCTTTGGGAATGCTGGGTATCGGGGTTCTTTCGGGTTTGCTGCCGTCTCTAAAAGCTTATCGCACAGATGTGTCTAAGAATCTATCATGAATAACAAAAAAGCTATCAAGAATGTGGGGGTATTGTTTGCCCTACTAGGATCATTGCTACTGGGGACAGGATGTTCCCAGCCGAGCGAAACGAGTGAAGACTCAAGTGGCGGTCACTACCACGCGGCTCCTCATGGGGGTAGCTTGGTCATGCTGGGAAACCACATCGCTCAACTTGAGCTTGTCCCTGGTGAGCGACCGGGAGAGTGGATCTTCTACATCCTTGATGGCGGAGCGGAGCGATTCGTGCGGATCGAGCAAGAGGCGATCGAAGTGACGATGGACGGCAAAGAGGCCGTTTTTCAGGCAACAGCTAATTCAGCCACAGGAGAAACCGTAGGGGATACCGCTCAGTTCACGGCAAAAGTGGAGGGTTTAAGCGGCGAGAGTCGTTTTCCTGTCCTAATTAATGAAATCGTCGTGTTCCGCCAGCCGTTTTCCCAAGTGGAGTTTAACTTCCCGGAAGGGAAGCATTGAGTTTTTAGGAAACTTCACTAGAGTCTTAAGGTCGTTTAAACTACGGTTGTTATGAAAGGAGGATTTTTTACTGTTTTGGCACTTTCGGTTTGCGGGATCATCACTCCCCTCGCTTTAGCTGAGGACCTTACCTTGAGCCTGTCTGATCTAAGTGCGTTTGAATACCAGCCAGAGGTACCCGAATCGGGGGACAAAGTGGTTCGAGGGGATAAGGCCTATCTTATGAGCTTCCTCCCGGAGGAGGTGTACAAGCTCGATAAGAAGAGTATTTCGATAACCGGCTACATGATGCCGATTAAGTCTGACGGCCAGGTTGTGCAGGAGTTTCTCTTGGTCGCCAATACCATGGCCTGCTGCTATGGGGTTATGCCTTCTTATAATGAGTTCATCTATGTCAAGATGTCTGGCCCTGGTGCTCTGGCGGTGGACAATGTACCCATTACGCTCCATGGTAGGCTATCGATCGAGGAGACCTGGGAAAACGGTTTTTTCAGTCACCTGTATGCGGTTCGTGGCCAGAAGGTGGAAATCGGAAAGTTCTAGCCTCTGTTAGCTCACTGGTTGGAGCGTGAGCCGTGATTGATTTAGGAATGACAGTGTCCAATTGGATTTGGGTTGAATCGATTTGAGTCCAGAGTTTAGGTTTTTAGAGTAAACAGTGGTAATCTCAAAAGTCTCAACCCCCCATGAAGCTCAACCTTTCTAGACGTCATTTTTTAAGAGCGGTTGGAATGACCCTCGCCCTTCCGGCTCTGGAGTCAGTTCCATTAGCCTCTGCGGTTCAAAAGACTCTCGGCGCTTCGGTGAAGGCCAAAAGACTTGTTTGTGTGGGAGCCAACCTCGGGCTGCATGCTCCTTCGTTTTTTCCAGGTGAGACGGGTTCGAATTTTGGTGTAACTCCACTCTTGAAGCCGTTGATGAGGCACAAAGAGGAGTTTACGCTTTTCTCGGGATTGGATCACCGGTCTGGAAACGGACACAAAAACTGGGATAATTTCCTTTGCGGAAATAATGTTGGGGATGTTACGCTTGACCAGATCGCAGCAGAGCAATTGGGAGCTAAGAGCCGTATCGCATCACTTCAACTGAGCGCGGGGCGCGGCAGCTTTCGTCAGAAGATGGTTTACAACCGGCAAGGGGTCCCATTGCCGATGATTGAAAGGCCCAGCGTCGTTTATCAAACCCTCTTTGGGCTTCCGGACGATGTTGAGCGAACGGAGTACTTGATTAAGAGCGGTAAAAGTTCGTTAGACAAAGTGACGGGCGAGGCGAGGCATCTGCAAAATACGGTGAGCGCTAAGGACCGCGCTAAGCTGGACGAGTATTTCCAATCCGTGCGCGATCTCGAAAATCGAATGGAGCGCCAATTGAAGGGCTTGAATGAACCGAGACCTCACGTTAATTATCAACTCCCTAAATTCGATCCCATCGCTCCCACTCTGATGCTGGAAAACCAGGCTCTTATGTACGATCTGATGGCATTGGCTCTCGAAACAGATTCGACTCGAGTTATTACGATGTTCCTGCCAGGATTGGGTGAAGTGTTTACGATCAATGGCGAGGTCCTTTCAGCGGGTTACCATGCTCTCTCGCATCACGGTAACAATCCTGGGCTTATTGCGGACTTGATCAAGGTCGAGAGTGAACACATGCGCCTGCTGTCGGGTTTCCTAGGCCAGTTGAAGACGAAGACGGATGCCAATGGAGCGCCACTACTTGAATCAACCTTTGTTCTTTGGGGTGCCGGCATGGGTGACGCTAGCCGCCACTCAAACGCGAATCTCCCTGTGTTTTTAGCCGGCGGCAGCTTGAAGCACGGGTCTCATATTGCGATCGACCGGGATCTTTCCGACGCACCCTTGCTAGGCGATCTCTATATAACAATGCTCCAGCAGATGGGAATCGAGCAGGGCCAGTTTTCCAATGCTAGCCGGAACATGAACCAGTACTTGGTTTAGGCATGTTCGAACCAAGGTTTTGGAATAGCTCTAGAAGGGCCGGCGCTTGTACGGTGCAGACAGTATCATTGATTTTAGCGATACTTGTCTTGGCACCCGACCGATTGATTGGAAGCACTCCAGATCCTGTTCCAGATATCGAATACTCCCTACTCGCAACCTACTGCCTCGATTGCCACGATGACATCGAAAGAAAAGGAGAGGTTAGTCTTGAGGAGCTCGCGATCAACTGGCAGCAAAAGGAGAGGCTCGATATTTGGGAGCGTGCCCTCAGAATGCTTAAGTCGGGTGAGATGCCTCCCAAGAAAAAACGCCAGCCATCCACTGAAGAAAGAGCCCGACTCATCGGCTGGCTAGATGCATCGCTATCTAAGCATTCGCCTATTGGTGGTACCGTGATCCGGCGACTCAATCGGAGAGAGTACGTCAATAGCATCAACTCCTTACTGGATATTGAATACGTACTTCCAGATAGCTTTCCAATCGACAGCGAATCTCATGGTTTTGATAATCAAAGCGAAGCACTGCCCTTGTCCGGTGCGCTGATGCAGTCGTATTCAGAAGTAGCGACTGACTTGGCTGAAAAGTTTTTTCCCCCATTGCGAAAGCCGATTGAGCCATCCGAGTCTAACTTGACTGCGGCTGATTTCACCTATGCCTACTCATCAGGCCTTCTTATCGACGATGTGATGAGATTGGTTTCTAGTTCGGAGGCCATATCGGCTAGCGCTAGTTGGCCAAGTAAATTCGAGGCGAGCACTACCGGCATTTATCGCGTCAATTTGGAGCTTTCAGCCTTTAATCCTACTGAAGGGGATTTGATTATATGCAGCGTTCATGCGGTTGATGCGGTTGAAGCTCCTGGTCAACGAATAGACTCGATTCGGTTGTTGGGTGAATTCGAGATCTTAGAATCCTCCAGCAGGGAATATTCGATGGAGGTGCTCCTCGAAAAAGGGGAGACCATTGCACTACGGTACGGAAATTCTTTGTTGGCCGAGGATAGGGAAAAACTCCCAACTCATGTGAAAAAGCTCTTTATCGAGGAACCGCTCCTTGCCGCGGCCTACAAGCAAGCCGATGGGGTGGTAGAACGAGGTCGCATTGGCTGGGAGCGATTGAAAACTCTAATGAAATCAGACCTGCTTCCAGAGCCTCCTGAAGAGGAGTCGCTGGACGAGCTGGTCAAACTCGTGACAAAGAACCTTCGCCTGACGACCGAAGTCCTGCAGTACAAGCATTTCGAGGAAGGCCCTGCCCTGGATGTCCACAAAGCAATAGCGTTCGGCCCCATTGAGTTAGCTGACGGTGCGGACGATCTATACTGGAAAGACCGCTCAAGNCAGCTGACGGCATCCCTGAAAGGCAAAACGGATCAGGCTGCTGCAGAAGAGTTTTTGCAGGAGTTTCTTCCCCGAGTATTTCGCCGCCCGGTTAAAAAGTCCGTTATCGATGAATACGCAGCTATGGTAGGAGCGGAGCGTGGGTCATCGGGCCGAATGGAGGATGGATTGCATTTTGCCTTTCGAACGGCTTTGACATCGCCTTACTTTCTGTACCGAGATTTTGAATCAGGACCTCTGGATTCTTTTGATTTAGCATCGCGGTTGTCCTATTTTCTAACTTCACGCCCTCCTGATGATGAACTCTTCAAATTGGCTCGGAGTGGAGTGCTTTTGGATTCATCGAAGTTGCGCGACCAAGCAATCCGATTGCTGAGTAAAAAAGAATTGAATACTTTTATTGAGAGTTTTCTCGACCAATGGTTGGACTTGGCGGCGTTAGATCAACTTACTCCAGATAAAACACTTTTCCCAGAGCCAAGGAAGTTTAAGTACGGGGATGAAGAAAAGAGATCGCTCATAACCGAGCCCAAATTCTTCTTCACAGAGATGTTGGCTTCGAATAGACCCGTATTAGACTTTATCGATCCTGGTTTTACTTACACGAATGAATCGATCGGCACCCATGTATACGAGCTTCCGATGGGAAAGAACATAGGCCGGAAAGATCTACAGAGGGTGGAGTTTGAAAAAGGGGGTCGGTACGGAGGAATACTTGGGATGGCAGGGGTCATGGCCGCAACGGCGAACGGAGTTGATACCCAGCCGGTTGTTCGTGGCGTATGGATGTTAGAGAATATTCTAGGGGATCCGCCTCGGGATCCGCCCGATGCCGTTCCCGCTTTAACCCCTGATACTTCCAAAGCGGAGACACCCCGTGAGATGCTTGCGTCGCATATGTCAGATGACTCTTGTGCGGGGTGCCACAAGAAAATCGATCCGATAGGGTTTGTTTTCGAGTCGTTCGATCCGATCGGCCGTTGGCGTACCCACTACCCAAACTTGTCGGGAAAATCTAAGGACAGGTCGAATGACGGCCTTCCCGTCGAGACGGACGGCGTTTTACCCGACGGCTCTATCCTACGGGATATCAGAGACCTTAAAGCCTATCTCGTGAACGACATAAGACCATTCGCCGAGTGCCTTTCTGAAAAGCTCCTCACCTATGCCACCGGGCGTTCCATGAGCTACAGTGACCGAAAGCTGATTGGGAAGATTGTTGATGCGAATATTGAGAACGAGGAAGGCTTCAAGGATTTGCTCTTAGATCTGATTGATTCAGAGAGTTTCCGGACGAGATAGTTTGCCTCGTCTTGGCATAGACCGTTTAGTTTTCAAGACGGTGTAGTTGTGAAATGACCCATTTTCGTATCGATAGTAAAGTTGCCTTCGCGGCCTTTTTTTTGAGCTTAGCAAACTTTGCCTATGCCGAACCGATAAATGTGAATCTTGTGACTACGGTGGGATAGATCCGTTTCGAGCTCTTTGCTGATGAAGCCCCAGTGACAGTCGCGAACTTCCTAAAGTATGTCGATGGAGGTCTTTTTGAGGGTGGTAGTGTTTACCGTGTTGTTAGGATGGATAATCAGGAACACAATACGGTGAAAATTGAAGTGATCCAAGGGGGATTGGCTAGGAAGGAGGAGGCCGTATGGTTTGATTCCATCGTGTTGGAGAGGACAAGTGAGACGGGACTCAAGCATCGTCATGGAACATTGTCTATGGCTCGAAGCGAGCCCGACTCAGGGACTTCGATATTTTTTATCTGCATCAATGATCAGCCCATTCTCGACTATGGTGGTAAGCACAATCCGGATGGTCAGGATTTTGAACGATTTGGCCCTCATAGACGTGTTCCGTTTGCTTCACGAATTTCGTCCAGGCGCCATTTCAGGGCTTCGGCGATTTCGGGGTGATCGCGAATGACGTTGTTAATTTGGCGAAAGTCCTTTCTCAAATTGTAAAGCTGCTCCTTGGGGGCTTCGGGTTTTATATTGCCGTTTTCCATATCGCTATTTTTCTGTCCGGCAAAATCGACAGCCGGAAATCCGCCAAAGCCATGTGTTCTGAGTTCTGGACTGCTGAAGCCCCCTCCCGCTTGGGCGGGGATATACATCCAGTCACCTTCTCTTAGGGAAAGATGCGTTTCCCGAAAAGCGGCCAAAACTAGATGATCACGTATTTGTGTTTTTGGGTCACTGGTCAGTGCGGGTAGAATATTGAAACTATCTGGTCCTTCGTCGTCATTGAGCTCTTGGTCAGTCAGCGCTGCCAGTGTTGCGACAAGGTCAACGTTGGAAACCAACTGATCCGATACGGTTCCAGCGGGGATCTTTCCTGGCCAACGGGCGATGAAGGGAACGCGGTGGCCCCCTTCCCAAGCGTCGAATTTGAACCCAAGCAGATCACCGTTTTGATTATGACCCTGTTTCCAGGCTTCCTGTCCCCCGAGGTTGATCATGCCGCCGTTGTCGCTGGTAAAGACGACCAGCGTGTTTTCGGCTAAACCTTCTTCTTCTAGCGTTCTAGTCACTTCACCCACGATCCAGTCCAGCTCATGAATGAAGTCGCCATAGCGACCGGCCTCACTGGTACCTTGGAATTGCGGGTGAGGTGTGAAGGGGTGGTGAATATTGGTGGTAGCGAAGTAGAGAAAGAACGGGCCGTCCTTTTTTTCCTTTATCCAGGAAACCGCCTTGCCCGCGAGGGTCGTGCCGACATAGGTGTCATCGTATAGGGCATGTGCGGCCTTTGCCCCGCCGATCTGGTTGATGCCCATCTTTTCCAGATGTATCGGTGTATCCGCTACCTCGTCATAGACGAAAGGATCGCTCGGATCGATTCCCACTACGTGATGATTCTCGACGTAGACGAAGGGAGGATGGCTATTTACCACCGGCATTCCGAAGTAGTAGTCGAATCCTAGCTCGAGCGGCCCGGGCTTGAGCTCCCCATTCCAGTCGGGTGTTTCTTCGCCAAAGCCCAGATGCCATTTTCCGATGCAAGCAGTATTGTATCCTGACCGTTTCATCACATCGGCGACGGTCGTTTGATTGGGATCAACGATGAGTCCCACCTTTAAAAAGACAGGAGCCCAATGGTCGTCGCGAAAAGCGTATTCGCCGGTGAGTAAGCAGTAGCGGGAAGGGGTGCAGACAGCAGAGGCTGCGTGAGCATCGGTAAAGCGGCGACCTTCTGAGGCTAGTTGGTCTATGTGTGGGGTCCGAACCTTGGTAGCTCCGTAGCAGCTGGTGTCGCCGTAGCCGAGGTCGTCGGCGAAAATGACCACGACGTTGGGGGGGCGCTGAGCGGTGGCTGAAACGAGAATAAAGAAGCAAGATGCAAGAAAAAGGGAGAGGACTTTGGAAAGGTGTTTCATGATAGTGTTGCTTGACGTAGGGACCGACGGCCCGGCGGTCTACGGCGTTGGGATGATGCTAGGCAATGCGGATCGCCGGTCCGTCGATCCCTACCTTGATTGGGGGAAATTCAGTTTCGTTCGGGGGCGGTTCGGGGGGCTTTCTTGTAGCGTTCGAGGAGTGCTCTCATTTCTCGGGCAATTTCGGGGTGTTGGTGGTAAAGATTTCGAGTTTGGGTTAGGTCGGCTTCCAGATCGTAAAGCTGTGCGGGCGGGGCATTAGACTTTAGTTTTCCATTTCGGATATCGCTGTTGACGTGTTGGGTCAACAACAAGGCGCCTGGGCCTCCTCGCTCGTAATCCGTCTCCAGTTTTCCCCGAAAACCACCACTTCCTTGAGCATCGATATAAACCCACTTGTCCTTTCGGATGGTTAGATTCGTCTTTTTATTGGGGCTCAATATGAGGTGGTTGCGTATTTGCTTTTCTGGGAAATCAGTTAAGGCAGGGAGAATATTGAAACTGTCTGGCCCCTCCTGATTGTTGAGAGGTTGATCGACCAAAGCCGCCATAGTGGCGATTAGGTCCACATTACTGATCAACTGATCGGAAACAGTTCCGGCGGGGATCTTACCTGGCCAGTAGGCGATGAACGGAACGCGATGGCCGCCTTCCCAGGCACCGAACTTGAATCCTAGCAAATCCCCATTCAGGCGATGCCCCGCCTTCCAGGCATCCTGCCCGCCGACGTTGAACATACCACCATTGTCGCTGGTGAATAGAACCAGAGTGTTTTCGTCTAGGCCTTCTTCTTTCAAAGTGTCCATTACCTCGCCGACCATCCAGTCGAGTTCGTGTACGAAGTCACCATAGCGACCCGCCTCGCTGGTCCCTTGAAAGCGGGGAGCAGGAGTGAAGGGATGGTGAATGTTGGTGGTAGAAAGAATCAGGAAAAACGGATCCTCTTTGTGTTCGCGTATCCACTTCACCGATTTTTCCGTGAGCTTGGTTCCCACTTCGCGATCTTTGTAAAGGGCGTGAGCCGCATCAGCCCCACCGATATCGTCGAGTTTTCTCTTTTCCGGAAAGACTTCTGTGTTGGCCGTTTGGCCGTAGACGAACGGATCTTCTGGAACCAGTCCGACTACCCGATGATTCTCTACATACACAAAAGGCGGGTGGCTGTTCACAACCGGCACGCCGAAGTAGTAGTCAAATCCGAGTTCCAAGGGACCGGGCTTTAGGTCGCCGTTCCAGTTGGGGGTGTCTTCGCCGAAGCCTAGATGCCACTTGCCTATGATGGACGTCTTGTAGCCGGCGCGTTTCATCACATCGGCGACAGTCGTTTGATTTGGATCGATGATTAACCCGACCTTTAGGAAAACGGGTGTCCAGTGATTCCCCCGAAAGGCGTATTCACCTGTGATCAGATTGTACCGCGAAGGCGTGCAAACCGCTGAGGCAGAATGGGCATCGGTAAAGCGGCGACCTTCTGAGGCGAGTTGGTCGATATGGGGGGTATTGATCTTGGTGGCACCGTAGCAACTTAGATCGCCGTAGCCAAGGTCGTCGGCGAAGATGACCACCACGTTGGGAGGGGCCGCGGTTGCAGAATTGATGATGAAGAAGAGCGAACTAAGAAGGAGGATGAGGGATTTGGGGGGAATTTTCATTGGGTTGCTGATTTGTGTTTGGGGCCGACGTCTCGTGTCGGTTGGAGTGGCGAATCGCAGGGCCGTCGACCCCTTCCTCTATGGGCTAGTTGATAAGATAACGGAAGTCTAATGGAATGAATTTGTCTTGGGATCGCGGTGAAAAACCGTTCCTACACATCCCGAACGTAGGGCTAGCGCTTGCGCTATCCCGCATTGGCCCATTCGCGACTCTAACTACGCGGTGTAGCGGGAGTGCTAGCCCTAAGTGTGAACTGAAATAGGGACTGGCTATTCGCGTAGTTGGAGCGATTTGATGTTTGGGGAGAACGGTAGACCGACTTGCGGGGGTCAGCCGAGCCGCCACCCTGGCTTTAAGCCGCCGACGCATTTTTCGGCCGGGAAAGAAGCCTCCAAATATCGAAGCGGTCAACGAGGACCCCGCCGAGAATGACGAGGGCGGTGATGACTTTGCTGAACGAACTATCATATCCGAGAAGGTTGACCATATTCTGGAGAACGAGTAGCACGGTCGTTCCGAGAACAATCCCAATGACGGTTCCTTCGCCACCGCGGAGACTGCAACCTCCGAGCACAGCTCCCGCGATTGCGTAGAGCTCGAAGAAGTTGCCATGAATCGAAGGAACCACATCAGCGGTGTAGAGGGCGAAGAAGAGAGCAGAAACGGCAGCCAGCACGCTGCAAATGATGTAGGCAAAGGCCATGATTAGAATCGTATTGATACCAGAGTAGCGGGCCGCTTGTTCATTGCGTCCCAGTGCGAGTAGGTAGCGTCCGAATACAGAAAGATGGAGAAGATAGTAGACGATAAGACAGATTGCGATGAAGGTGATGAAAGCCGCAGGTAATCCGAAAATCTCGCCCGTCAAGAGACGTTCAAGCCCCTCTACATTGAATTTGGCATCGTAGTATCCGATTGCTGTGTCGTGCGTCATGGTCTGGGCTAGCCCACGGTATCCAAGTAATCCGCACAGGGTAACGACGAAAGCAGGCATTCGAATTTTTGCGATAAGCCAGCCGTGCAGGACTCCGACCATTACTGAAAAAAGAATGAGCACCAGAATCGCGGGAGCCCAAGGTATGCCGGGAATCCAGGCATGCGATCCCGTGAGGAAGAAGAAAAAGACTGTCCCGAAAAGAGCCATCAGTGATCCTACTGAGAGGTCGATCCCCCCGGAGATGATGACCAGCCCCATCCCAAGGCTGAATATTCCATACATGCCTACTTGGCGGGAGAGGTTCTCCAAATTTCTGAGCGAGAGGAATCGCGATTCGATGAGGGACTGAAGGAAGCCATTCGCTTCGGTATTGCGGGAAAAGAAGATTGTCCAGAATGCGACAAAGAGAAGCACTACGGCGAGACAGCCTTCTTTGCGGTATCGGTTGAAAAAGCGGGATATGGGTGTGTTCATATTGTTTTAGGAAGTGCTCGTTGCGGTACTCCGCTGCACGGCCAGGGTCATGATGGCTTTCTCTGAAAATGCGTCCCGATCAAGAATGCCTGACAACGCCCCCTCGCGCATGACGGCAATCCGATGACTCATGCCAAGAAGTTCCTCCATGTCGCTGGAGATCATCAGAATGGCGCATCCCGTCTCGGCTAGACGGACGATCGCCTGGTAAATTTCTTGCCTGGCCCCCATGTCAATTCCGCGTGTGGGTTCGTCGAAGATCATTACCTTGGGGGCAAGAGTCATCCATTTTGAAAGGACAACCTTTTGCTGATTTCCTCCGCTAAGACTGGATACGGGTAGTTCGACAGTCGGAGCCTTAACGCCGAATTCCCGTAGCCATTCATCTGTTCGGATCCGCTCGGATTTGAATTCGATACGAGAGTGTCTGCTAAACTGGCTGAGCGAATTTAGGGTCATGTTCTCACGGATGGTCATCTCCAGAATCAATCCGCTGGCTTTGCGATCCTCGGGCGCGAGGAAGACGCCATTAGCGATCGCTTCTTTCACTTTTCCTCGGGTAAGCGGTTGCCCGTTTACAGACATCGTCCCGGAGGGCGAGGAATCGACGCCAAACAAGGCTTGAGCAAGCTCTGATCGACCGGCCCCTACAAGACCTGCCATGCCAAGGATTTCTCCGGCTCGGACCGAAAAACTGGCATTGCCTTTGGGCCATCTTCGAGTGCTGAAGTTTTCAACTGAAAAGACAGTTTCGGCATTAACCGGATTGCTTTCTGGATACACTTCGCTCAAGTCACGGCCAATCATCATAGAGATCATTCGATCCCGGCTGATCTCTTCAGCGTTCAGTTCACCCGCGTTTTTTCCATCGCGAAGCCCGACCACTCGATCGGCGATTTTCTCGACCTCCGACAATCGATGCGAAATGAAAATGATCGCCATGCCTTGACCCTTCATTTTCTTCACCAAAGTTAAGAGTGTATCGGCTTCTTGGATAGAAAGGCTTGAAGTGGGCTCGTCCAGAATCAGAAGTTTGGCATCCATCGACAATGCCTTGGCGATTTCCACCAGTTGTTGCTGGCCATTAGTCAATCGAGAGACGGAAGTTCGTGGATCCAGATGGAGCCCGAGCTCTTCGAGAATGGGCAGGGCCATTTTATGTAGCACCCCCTGATCTATGCAACCGAAGCGTCTGGGTTCGCGAGCTAGGAAAATGTTCCCCGCGATATCTATGTTGTCGAGCAGGTTGAGTTCTTGATGAACGAAGCTGATGCCGAGCTGCTCCGCCACTTTTGCTCCTTGAATGGTTACGGGGGCCTTATTGAAGCGTATTTGGCCAGAGCTCGGCGGGTGAACACCGCCGAGGATTTTCATGAGGGTTGATTTGCCGGCCCCGTTTTCCCCAATCAGTCCGACGATTTCTCCTGCCGATATCTCAAAATCTACTCTCGAAAGTGCCTGGACGACTCCGAAGGATTTCGAAACTTGGGATAGTTGGAGGAGAGGGGGCAATTGGTAAGGCTAAAGGGTGAAAGTTGAATGCTTAACAAATAAATTGGGTGAGGTTGGTTCTTTAGTCAATGGTAGGGCCTCTTATCCTTAAGCGGCCGAATTCGAACTTTTCCGTCGCGGCTGCTTAAGGCCACGGCCGTGAGCTCAGCCGAACGGCTGAGCAGCCCTACCTCAGTTGGCGATCGATGCTTTCCAAGTGTCACATTGGGCCTTGTATTTAAGCCCTTCGCCTTTACGGAGCACTCGAGTGGCTATGTGGATGATTTTGTTCTCAGGAATACCGGCTTCATTCGGTGATTTTCCTTCGAGCACCAACTCGCGAAGCAAGGCCATTGAGTCGTAGCCGAATTGATAGGGGTTTTGAATAACCGTGCCGTATATCTCTCCGGCATCGATCCCCTCAAGGGTTTTTGGCGATTCGTCGAATGCGATGATCTGGACTTTTCCGATCAAGTCCGCTGCGCGAACGGCCTCTAGGCATGCGGGTGGGTTGTATCCCCATAGACCGACCATCCCGGCAAGATCGGGATGGGCGGTGAGCGCGTCTTCCGCATTGGCTCTCGCTTTAGAGGCGTCCCCCCCATCAGTGCGCAGATCGACTACTTCGATTCCGGATCCCGCTACGGCTTCCTTTAGCCCCTGGAATCGCTCAATTGAGTTTTGCATGTCTTTAATTCCGACAAACACCATTATTTTTCCTCCATTTGGGAGTGCTTCCTTGACCAGTTCGCCGCATTGCCGTCCCGCTTCTATGTTATCAGTTCCTAGGTAGCAAATTCGGTCAGAATCTGGAGAATCGCTGTCGACGGTGATCAAAGGGGTATCGGTTGCCCATTCATTGATCATCCGTATTTGATTCTTCGCGCTCGTAGGGCTTATGGCTACGCCTTTCACTCCGCTTACCAATAGATCATCGACAATCTGCTTTTGTTTGGTCGTGGTTCCGTCGCCGGTGCGAAACAACGCTTCGATGTCTCCGAAATCCCTTTCGGCGGCTTTTGCTCCTGCTTCCGCGTAGGTCCAGAAGTCTGCGGACACATTAGTGATGAAACAAAGCTTCGTTTTTTTGATGCTGGAGGTGCTAGTATCGTCTGGTCCACTACACGCTACTAAGGAAAGTAGGGCGATTGAGGTGATTGTTTTTATGTATTGCATAGCGATTGATGGAAGTGAGCGACGACTATTCTACTTTGCAGTGGTTGCTTCAATTAAAATATTGGAGAGGGTCTGTCTTTGAGAAGGAGTTTTTCGGGCCTAGCCCAACAATCGCCGCATTCCTGGCATTGGAGAGATTTTAGGGCCGCTGAAATGCCAGAGAGAATGGAGAAACAGGGGATTGAAGCCACCGATGGAGCCCAAGTGCTGAATAGGAGACACTGCTCAGTATTCTCATCGAAGAATTGCTTTGTGGGTCGATCCACAGAAAGGGTTGGAAACTCCCTCGAACTCTTGACAATGCTCCCCCTTCAATGCCCAACTCGAAGGCGTTCCTAAGACCCAATTAATGCAAGAAGCCATTCAACTACTCTTTACGCCTACCGGCCTTTTCCTGATACTCCTCGGTACCTCTCTAGGCGTATTTGTGGGAGCAATACCCGGCCTGACAGGGACGATGCTGATTGCTCTTGTATTGCCACTTACCTATGGAGCAAACCCCCAGTACGCCCTCACTTTGCTGATCAGCATCTATGTCGGTGCGATTAGCGGTGGAATGGTAACGGCGACGCTTCTTCGCATGCCGGGAACCCCTGCATCGATCGTGACAACTTTCGATGGCTATCCGATGGCTCAAAAGGGGCAGCCTGAAAGGGCGCTCGGGCTGGCGGTTATGGCATCCTTTGTGGGGGGAGTGATTTCGTGGGGATTCCTGGTTCTCTTAGCGAAACCCATTGCTACTCTCTCTACCAAGTTTGGGCCCTTTGAGTATTTTACGCTGGTTCTGATGGCCTTGGTTCTGATCGCTAGTGTAGGTGGCAAGTCGCTGTCGAAATCGCTGCTATCCGGATTCCTCGGCATACTGCTCTCTATGCCGGGCATCGCGGCAGCGACGGGCCAGTCTCGACTTACGTTTGGCATCAACGCATTGAATGACGGCTTTAAGCTACTCCCGGTCTTGATTGGGCTGTTCGCTATCAACCAGATTTTTAGGGACATCATTAATTTGAAAAAGAAATCCCAAACGAAGGAGATCGAAACCAAGGGGCTTTCCTTGAAACTGGCGGATTTCCGCCGACAGGGTCTCAATATGATTCGTTCCTCTGTCATTGGAACTTGGATAGGGCTTCTTCCGGGGATTGGGGCGAACATCGGTTCGGTCGCGGCGTATACAGTTGCCAAGAATTCATCCAAGACACCGGAGAAGTTTGGCACGGGTCACGACGAAGGGATCGTATCCGCTGAAGCCGCTAACAATGCGACGATCGGGGGAGCGCTCATTCCCTTGGTGGCGATGGGGCTTCCCGGTTCGGTGGTGGAAGCGGTCCTCCTGGGAGCGCTTGTAGTCCATGGCCTGCAACCCGGGCCGCGCCTTTTTGGAGAGCATCCGGAGATGGTCTACACTATTATGGGGGCGATGCTCCTGGCCAACATTGCTATGGCCATGATCATGGGCTTTTCTATGCGTTGGCTCGCTAGGATTTCGAGGATCCCTAGTTCCTATCTATTACCTGTCATATTGGTATTCTGCGTAATCGGTTCGTTTGCGCTCTCGAACCGCATTTTCGACATATGGGTAATGGTCGCTTTTGGAGGGCTGGGCTTCTTTCTCGAATCGAAGAAGATACCTCTGGCTCCTTTCGTCATCGGCTTCGTCTTGGGCCCGATCGCAGAGGACAATCTCTCTGCGGGGTTGATGGCGACGAACGGCTCTTGGCTCCCGATAGTTACGCGCCCCATTTCGATTGCCTTTCTAGCCGTTTCATTGGTGATGCTCATCCTTCCTATGCTCAAGAAAAAGGGCCTCGGCTCCAACAACGAACCCCTCGTCTCCGAATGAGCTCCAGCAGAACACTTTTTTCGATAGTGAGCTCGGTTCTCATCTGCGGGCTCATTGGGTGGAAGGCCTTGAATTGGAGAAGTGGTAGCGGTTCATTGCAATTCCCTAACCAGCCAATCCAGGTTGTGGTACCCTACAGCGCGGGAGGCGGTACTGATACGTTTGTTCGGATCATTGAAAAGTCGATCGCCGCCAACGAGAAGTTCACTCAGCCGTTTGTCATCCTAAACCAGCCTGGGGGCGGATCTACGATTGGAGGAAGATATGTTATGGGATCCCGACCCGATGGCTACCGACTTTTGTGCAACAACGACGCTCTTATTGCGGCCCAGCTTGCAGGTATCGCAAATTTTGGATACGAAGAGCTTACTCCGGTTGCTCAGCTGGGCACGATGTCCCTGGTTCTGATTGTTCGCGAAGATTCTCCATACCAAGGGCTCCGCTCCCTTCTCGAAGCGGCCAAGGAAAACCCGAATAGCGTCCGTTTCGGAGCGGACATTGGCTCACCGGCATACTTCTATGCGAAAGAACTCGAAGAGACTAGTCCCGGTAGCCGGTTCAACTATATTTCCACAGGAGGAGGACAAAAGCGATACTCCCACATCTTGGGCGGACATTTGGACGTGGGGATCTTTTCGGTGGGTGAGTTTGTGGGCTACCGTTCGCCCGAAGGTACGCCGAAGGACCAGAACATAAAGGCGATCGCGATTCTCACCGCCGAAAGAAATCCAGGAGTCCCTGAAGTTCCGACCGCAACGGAGCAAGGTTTCGCGATCGACAATGGCAACTCGTACTATTGGTTTGCTCCTAAAGGAACGCCGCAGGCCGCCGTCGACAAACTGCGGGAAATACTCGATGCGGCGAGGCAGGATCCGACTGTGACAGCCGAGCTTAAGAAGCTTTCCATTACCCCTGACTATCGGGTTGGGGAAGAATTAGAACGGTACTTACAGGTTAAAAAAGAGTCGCTCAAGCGATTTGCGGTTAGCCCTCCATCGGGATTGCCTGACTTCCCGGCGTGGATCATTGGAATTGTGCTTTGCTTAGCTGCTTTGGTCTTTCTGAAGTATGGACGCAATCACATCAAAACTTCAGATACAGATTCTGAGAATAGTAAGTTGGCCATCCTCATAGTCGCAATACTTCTCACCTATATTATCTGCCTACAACTGGGCGTCTCCTATGTGTATGCGACGATTCCCGCGATTTTCCTTATTGGAATCAATCTTGCAGAATGGAATAAACAGAAGTTGCTGCCCGTTGCCCAGCTCTCAATCCTGTTTTCCCTAGGCTCCGAGTTTGTCTTTACGGTGATATTTTCCGTGCCGTTGCCTTAGTTCTGAATCAGGTAGCGGGCGATCCCAGACATGCCTTGATTAGAATTGTACCATTGCGCTTTGGCCCTACGCGTACGAATTTTTAGATACGCTCCTAGCGATAGATAGGGGATACGGGCTTCCCATTCGTCGTGAGAATGTGAACTTGATGGGCTTTGGCGTCTGGTTGGAAAAATTCCCACATGACTTCCCTCTTTTCGTTTACCTCGAAGATTTTAACTCTCTCTGGATCTTTCTGGCCGCAGCTGCCAATTACGGTATCTCCGTTGGGGAGTCTTTGTCCGCCGCAAGGATCCGCAAAGTGCCCACCGTCGTCGTTGTTGCAAACCCAGGCCACCGAACCGTCGGGAGCGAACTCGACGGATTGGTCGCCATGGGTCAAATTGACGAGTGTGTTCCCATTCGGTAGTCGAATCGCGGTGAAAGGCCAGTTTTTGGCATCTCTCCCACCCAGTTCCGGGAGGTCGGTTTTGATCGTACTCACAATTTTACCCGAGGAAGTATACTCCTTTACCTTGAAAGCGAGGAGATGAGGGACGAGATAGTTTTCATGGGAAAGCCTCAGCACCATGCGAGTTTGCATATGGCCATTGTCCGTTTCAGGTTGCAGGGGAACTTCAACGACGATTTTCCCTTGTGGGTCAATTTCTAGAAGCCTTGGAAGTTCTCCACGCTCAATGACGAGTGTGCTTCCAGAAGGGAGGCGATTGGCCGTACCCAATTCTTTGTTACGGGGATCTAGCTCATAGGACCAGACCACTTTGTGACCACCCTTCTCGAATGCTCTAGCCTTGTTTTTAACCGAAAGGAGGACATTCCCGTTTTCCAATACCATACCATCGCGGGAACCGCTCGGCCCGAGCCACACCACTTCGCTTTCCTCATTGAAGATTGCGGTTAGCTTTCCACATACGAGAAACGAATGGCGAATACCGTTATCACTTACTTGACGTCCGTGGGCGACTTAGGGAATGGGATTAAACGTGCTGGAGTTGCCCCAAGCCTTTTCAGTAATACCCAGAGTTTGGTTGACGTCTGGATTTCCGTAGATCGTCACGTTTGGCTTGTCAGCCCGCGCCTTCGCCAACGCGGCGTTTCTCACTTTCGTATTGCCCAAGAATAACTGACCGCTTTTCGGCACTTGCAGATCTTCGAGTCCCGAATCCGTCAGTTGCGTCCCAAATAGATTCAGATACTTGATTCCACCAAGTCGGTTTAGGGAGGCGACAATTTCATCTCCAAATTTGCCATGGCTTAGATCAAGCCGAGTGGCATTCTCAAAGGTTCCAATCCACTCAGAAATCTTGGCAGAACTAGGAAGCAACGCAGCTCTAAATTCATGTACATAAGGGCCCACGCTTTTCAGGTCCTCAATGGCAGAAGCGTCAATTTTGGGAGCAAGCCTTTGCAGATCTACTACAAGGTTGGATGAGTTTTCTGCTAGCTTGTCGATGACGGCGCCTTTGGTTCGGAGCCGTTCGACGGCGGGAAAGGCATTCTCACCCAGGAGCTTTTCGAGCGATAGCTTTCCTTGGCCTGCCGACTTGCTTTTGGCTCCTCCGTGTATCCAGCGAGCGACGGTTAGAATTTCGTCTCCACTGGGAGCGTCCTCACCCTCTGGCGGCATGGCGTATTCATCCTCTGGAGGAAGGAGGAGGTATTCGATCAGTGGACTCGTCATTGGGAAGCCCGCATCTATGGCGACTTCCTCACTTTCGCCTGGAGTCATCAGTGCTTCGTAAGAGTCTAAGCGATACCCGCTCTTCTGCTTTTCTGGGCCATGGCACTTAACGCAGTATTTCTCAAGAACGGGGGCGATATCAGTATCGTAATCGAAAGTTGTTTGGGCAGGCAGTGTGAAGGAGAAGCTTAGGTAAAGTGTGAGTATGAAAATAGATTTCATGTTAATAGGGTGAAACTAGGCTAGAATCTCGGGAACGATCTCGCCATGGACATCAGTCAAACGGATATCGCGCCCGCTAAAGCGATAGGTGAGGCGAGTGTGGTCGATTCCGAGCAAATGGAGCATATTTGCATGCATGTCGTGCACCGTTAGTTTATTCTCCACCACGCGGTAGCCGTACTCATCGGTAGCCCCATAAATCGTACCCCCTTTTATTCCGCCACCGGCCATCCACATGCTAAATCCTTGTGGATTGTGGTCGCGGCCATTTGTGCCTTGAGCAAAAGGCGTCCGGCCAAATTCACCACTGAATACGAGCAGCGTACTATCGAGAAGGCCACGTGACTTGAGGTCTTTGATGAGCGCCGCAATTGGCTGATCAACGGCCATCGCATTTTTTTGATGGCCATCGACGAGCCTACTATGCTGGTCCCAGCGATCCCCGTTCCCGGGATTGATAGTCAACTCCACAAAGCGAACGCCTCGCTCAACGAGCCTTCGTGCCATAAGGCATTGGGCGGCGTAAGAGCGGGTGTTTTCGTAGGGAGCATCAATTCCGTAGAGTTTTTTAGTCACCTCGCTTTCGTTGGAAATATTGGTAACGTCTGGGACCTCCATCTGCATCCGGTAGGCAAGCTCGTAATTCTGAATCGCTGATTCGATTGCCTCGGAATGCGTTAGCCTTGCTTCAAGCGCGCCGTCCATCTCGCCGAGATACTCCAGTTTCTTCTTCTGTAGATTCGCACTAGATTCCTGGAAGGACGTGTTGTTCAGGACGGGATGTTGGGAAAGGAATATCGAGCCTTGGTGATTGGCCGGTAGAAAACCGCTGCCAAAGCACTGCATTCCTCCGGAAGGGACTTGCCCCCCGTGGATGACAACATAGCTGGGAAGGTTTTGACTCAAAGTACCGAGGCCATAGGAGGCCCATGCTCCCATACTGGGACGTCCAGACAAAATATGCCCGCTGTGCAGAGCGTAGTTGGCGTTGGGATGGTTAGGCGAGAATGCTGTCATGGAACGAATGATACAAAGGTCATTCGCACAGGACGCGATATGGGGAAAAAGATCGCTAATGGGGATACCACTCTCTCCGTAGTGCTTGAACTCCCAGGGGCTTTTCAGAATGTTGCCGTTGTTGTTGAATACGGTTGGGTCTACTTTGAATTTTGGCTTCTTGCCATTTTCCTTAGCTAATTGGGGCTTAGGGTCGAAACTATCGACTTGGGAGATACCACCGTCCATGTAAAGGAAAATAACGCTACGCGCCTTGGGTGCGAAGTGAGGAGTTTTAGGATACAAAGGCATTGTTGAGCCTGAGAGATCCTGCTGCATCGTGCCGGACAAAGCGAGTGTGCCAAATCCCATAGCACTTTTCTGGAGAAACTCCCGTCGAGTAATCATGGTAACAACATAATCCCCATAGATGCGCCTTTGTGCTGCGATTGAAGTGGGTTCTTATCACGGGGTAGAGGCGCTCCCATGAATTTCGATTCTTTAGAATACATAAATAAACTCCTTGCGGTTGTAGATAAGGTGGCAGAGATCTGTCCAGACTTGAGGATCCTCTTCTGAACATCCGTGTTCTGCTGCGAGCTCGGTGATCACTCTTTTGGCCCAATCGCGCTCAGAATCGTGTGCCGTTCGACTGAATGCGGTCAAATGTATGTGGTCGATACGGGCGTCGATAGGAAGATCAGATTCCACCAAATTTTCAGCCCATAGTTTCGCCTGACTATGGACGAAGGGATCGTTCATCAATGCCAGTGATTGGGCTGGAACATTCGTGACGAGTCGCTTGCCAATTGCCTCCGTCGCGTTAGGCATGTCGAAAGCTCTTAGAAAAGAAGGCAGAAAATTGCGTCTCATCTCTAGGTAAATGGAGCGCCGTCCGTTACCATCGAGCGGGCCGGTTTTTGGCTTTGCTCGACTGTCGGGATGGTCTTCCACATAGGCTGGGACGCTGGGGCCGAAAAGGGTCGTAACGAGTCGATCGCTACAAGCAAGAATATGATCGCGGATCGCCTCCGCCTCAAGCCTACGAATGGGCATGTGCTGAAGTAATCGGTTCTTAGGATCTATATAAGATGCTTTGGGGTCCGGGACGGATGACATCTGGTAAGTCTGGGAGAGAACGATTTTCCGAATCACATGTTTGAGCGACCAGCCATTTTCCATCAAGTCACTGGCAAGATAGTCGATTAGTTTGGGATGGCTCGGCAGGCCCCCCATCTGCCCAAAGTCATTTGTCGTTTCGACAATCCCGTTTCCGAAAATCTGATTCCAGAGGCGGTTAACGACTACCCGTGCGGTGAGGGGATTGTCCTTGCTAGCCACATGCTCAGCCCATTCAAGTCGCCCGCTTCCCTCGCTCGTTATGGGAGTGCCGCCGAGTCCATCCAAAAACCGTCGTGGATTGAATTCCGGGCTCAGATTTTTGTGGCTACCTCGAATGTAAACCGGTTCCTGGTGGGAGCTTCCATCAGTAAGACTTCGCGCGAATAAGGGCTGTGGGATCGACGAAGCCAATACTCGGTATTTAGACATCGCCTTAGATAGCTTGGGATCTTGTTTTGTATCGGAACTAAGAATACCAGTTGCGAACAATGCGCTTAGCAATTCGACTTCGGCCCTATCAAGACTTGACCGACTTGCACTTTGCCAAACAGACTTAACTTTTTTGGCGATCGCCTGGTCTCGTTTCGATTGATTTTGTTCCGTAGTTTCAGCTTCCCAGTATTTGGCCCAGCCAATGCCATCGTCAAAGCGCATGGCGATGTAAGCATTGTCGTCGGGTGGGGTGAGCGTGTCCCTCGTCGGATGAATTGCGTTGGTGGACTTCCCATTCTGCATCACCTCAAGGTAGGCCGTTTCCCCTTCCCACAGGTAGGTCTCGAAACAGATATCCTGCCAATGATCACCATCGACGGCATAGTAGAGTTTGGCCGTTGTGGGGCCTCGGCCAGTGAGCTCGTAGTTGCGAATCACGAGTCGGACCGTACCTGAGTAGCCTTTTGCTTGGAGCTCGATGGGCTTGCCATCTATTAAAAAATCGGGTGAGCGAATTGCGCCGCTGATTCGAGGAGCCAGGACACCCGCAACGGGATATTCGCCAACGAGGCCTCTAACTGCTTGGGTCCCTGAGTGGTTGAAGATCATCTCTCCTGGCGATTCAGGTTGTGATTCAAAAGCGGATTCCTGAGTTATCCAATTTTCCAGGGAGCGTGCCACTTGAGCAAATGACTGGCTCAGTTCGACACTCGCTTTATTGTTGCCCGAGTTGGTGGTTCGTTCCTCTGATTGGCTAAATAGGGGCTCGAGCTCGGGCCATTTTTCAAGGCGGTTGGCTGAAAGGGCGAGAGAAAGCCAGCTCCACAAAAC
>PBMN01000006.1:0-25094 GCA_002722675.1 Opitutaceae bacterium | reverse complement strand
TTCTATTTTTGAAAAAGAGCCCGATCCTCTATATTTTATGACTGAGGATGCAGGCCCGGATTCTGGGAATGTCGCGCTTCACCTGATTGGTTGATGCGATCGGTTGGAAACTTAGCATAGCGGCTCAAGGCCGCTTCGACTATTTGCGTAGATTTAGGCGCTGTAGTAGCTCGTTGTACTTGCTAAGATCGTTCTTTCTCAAGTAGTTGAGCAATTTGCGGCGTCGGCTAGTCATGGCGAGCAGACCGCGGCGGGTGTGGAAATCTTTGCGATTGGCACGAAGATGTTCCGTCAAATGATTAATCCGGGCACTGAGAAGAGCGATTTGAACATCGCAGGAGCCAGTGTCTGTATCGTGCGTCTTATAGTCGCCGATGATTTTAGTTTTATCGATTGCTTTGCTGTGTGGCATATGAGTTTTTGAGATCACGGAAACGAAGATTGCCCGATAGGGAAATCGCTAGCCAAGCTCGTCGCTGGGCTAACCGCTACTACTTAGGAAGGTCCTTAATGTTCCGCGGAGAAAGGCGATTGCCTCGCTGTCCTCTAGCGTAAGTGGGTTAAAAGAATCGATTTTTTAGGCAGCGCAATACAAAAATCGATCTGAATGGCACAATCGACGAATGACTGTAGATTATCCTCGGTAAGATCCTGGGTGTTTGGTCAAAATCGTCTAAAAAGCCTTGTTTTGCAGACGCATCGCGAATCTGACCAGTTCGGATGGACTAGATAGCTGGAGCTTTGACTTGATGCGAGAGCGATGAGATTCGATCGTTTTGATGCTAATCTTCATTTGCTTAGCAATTTCTCGATTGTCCATCGATTGACTGATATGTTGAATGACTAGCAGTTCGCGGTCGGAAAGGCGTTCAAACCGGGATCGGCTTCTCTCAGCCTCATGTTCGCTAATCCGGTTCAGTATGAGGGCCCTCATTTTAGAGCTCAGATAGAGTCGACCCCTCGAAACATCATCAAGAGCCTGAATAAGCTCCTCTATGGGCGCAGTCTTCATCGAAAATCCCTTTGCACCTGCTCGTAGGCATCGTTCCGCGAATAAGGTTTCATCGTGGGAGGTGACCACGAGTATTGAAGCGTGTGAGAACTTTCGTTTCAAATCCTTGAGGGCTCTGATACCATTGGTCTTAGCCACGACGATGTCTATAGCGATAATGTCAGGCGAAATGGACGAAGGCTCGACGTCATCTAATTTCGTAGCGAATCCCAGGAGATTAAACTGAGGGTGCCGTTCTATCAGAGATTCCATTCCTAGCCGACAAATCGGTTGCTCGTCGATGAAGAGGATTTTCTTTGGTGAGTTTGATTGTGGTTCCACGCTGCGTTCTGAGGTTTGCGTGGATCATATTATTTAATGGGGGTCACATCAATCGGGGCATAGCCGGTTTAGGGTAAGGGGTGAATCTGTCGAACAGGATATTTCATCTCATAAGCCCCTTGAATAAAAGTGCTTAAGGTATGAGTAGTATCCTCTAAATCAACGGATGAGTAGATTGACGCCGCCGGTCAGAAGGCGAGAACTTGCCCGTTATGCAGAAGAATCCAATAGCCATTTTCTAGACCGAAACCGGAACTAGCATAGCTACATGACCTGCTGGTCCACCCATTGAACAGAGAATTGGACAAGTTCGGTGGCATTTCGCAAACCCAGCTTTTCCTTAACGTGAGCACGATGTGATTCTATCGTTTTAACACTCAAATGAAGGCTCTCAGCGACTTCCCGGCTGGAAAGACCTCGCCCAATCAGCTGGACCACTTCCAACTCTCTGTCGGTCAATCGATCGACGGGAGAAGTTGAAACGTTTCCGGGTCCATTAACGATTTGATGCAGAACTTGGTCGGCGACCGAAGGGCTCACATATATCTCCCCTTGGATGATTTTTCGAATCGCATCTACGACCTTGGAAGGAGACTCTTTCTTCATTACATAGGCCTTTGCACCGGCTCTCAGGGCTCGCTGAGCGTAAATGGTTTCGTCATGCATGGAAAACACGAGGATGGGAATGTCCTCGTGAATGGCTTTAAGATTTTTTATAAGCTCAAGACCGTTGGCACCCTTGAGCGAAATATCCACGATGATGGCGTCAGGATTGGCCTCTCCAACTCCCCTAATCGCTGCAGGTGAATCTTCAGCTTCACCGCAAATTTCCATATCGGCCTCGTTGGCCACGATTTGGCACAAGCCGTGTCTAACTAGAGGATGGTCGTCGACGATATAGATTCTAGTGGTCATTTTGCAGTTCTTCGTAATGGATTCTAGTAAAGTGACTAATGCTGAGATTTACTTCAAGTCACAATGTTTTGAGATATTTATGTTCGAATGCGTTTTCTCTCGAATAATATATTCGGATTCCGAAATACTTTCTTAAGCAGTGGTAGGGCTGTGGGACTCGGGCAATCGCTGCAATCTTTCCTAGTCAGATTTTGGCAAAAGCGTGCAATATGCCAATGAATCCCCCAAAAACGCCTCCCCATACGACCAGCCATCCCAGGTGTTCGCGAATGATCTTTTCTAAAATGGTTTTTACTTCCTGTGGTTTCAATTGATCGAGCTTCCCCCGGACGAGATTCTCAACTGTGGGACGAAAGTTCTCGAAATGCATATCGCTCTTGGTGAGATCGAGATCCTCGATAACTTGGACAAAACGGGCCGAAAACTCGACTTTGAATGGCTCTCTGAGCGGTTCGATAGCTTTAAGTCCGCCCACTAAGGCGAGCATGCTTCCGAATTTGGATTTTCCTATCACATCCAGAAAACCATCAAAAGCTTGGTCCATATCGACCACGGATTCGATTGCTTCAGAAGTGAACCCCTGATGAATTGCGGCATCGGCAAATTGCTTGAAGTTTTCCTCATTGAAAAAATTCTCCATTACCAGCGAATGTATGCTACTTTTGAATTCTTGGAACCGAGCGACGATTACGCCAGAGCCGTAAAGCCCAGGCACCTTTTCGAAAAGCATATGAATCGCAAGCCAATTGGTTAGGGCACCTGATAGGGAAAACAGTCCCGCGCTGACGACAAAGGGACGGAGGCTGCTTTCAGGCATTGCGTATCCGATAATACAGACAACGATTGCGACAGAGTTAGTAACTAGGCTTTTGTTCACGGAATGATGTTAAGTAGAACGTTTTGGATTTAGTGGTCGCGAAAGAAGTGAGATTAGCTTCAGACTGTTTTACGTTCGCCACTGTCAATGGGAAGCCATTCGATAACTCTCTTTATTTGTTCGTCCCAATACTGCCATTCGTGACCGCCGGGACTCTCCTCGTAGTGAAGGTTTAACCCTAATTTGTTTCCGTTCTTAAGAAAATGTTGATTGGATTGGTAGAGAAAGTCCTCCGTCCCGCAGCATTGGAAAAGGCGTAAAGTGAACTGTTTTTGCTGGTAGTAGCGTTTTGCTAAATAAAGCAGGTCATCTTCTGAGTTTACGATCTTCGAATTATCTCCGAAAATAATGGGCCATTCGGGTAGAAGCGCATCGGGGTCTTCAATCTGGTTTAGCGAAAGCGCTCCTGAAAGACTTGCTGCGGCGGCGTATTGCTCGGGATGGGAGAGCGCCAGCTTGAAAGCGCCGTACCCACCCATGGAAAGCCCAGCGATGAATCGTTGGGATCGATCTCGTGAAAGAGGAAAGAGGCGATTAGCTACCTCTGGGAGCTCTTGGGAAAAGAAATCAAAGTATCGGTAGCCATAACGCATATTCGTGTAAAAACTGCGTCCAGCGTCAGGCATGACAACTGCAAGCCCTTTTTCACAAGCGTAACGTTCGACTGAGGAGTAGCGCGACCAGGCGGAATAGTTAGAGTGCAATCCGTGCAGTAAAAAGAGTACCGGATATTGCTCAGGCATCTCTCGAGGAGGTTCCTGGCCGGACTCATCACGCGAAGGAATGACTGCATTGAGCGATGTTCGCGTTCCGAGAATCTCTGAGTAGAAATCGCACTGAATGAATGCCATAGATATATTCTTATTGTGTCAGATAAAAAGGTCTTGAAAATTTGGATGGCAGAGAATCAATCACTTTCGTATTCAAACATGGGCACACAAGAGCAGACTAGATTCCGATCGCCGTAGACGTTGTCAACTCGCCCAACCGTTGGCCAATATTTGCAGTCTCTAGTCCAAGTCGTAGGGAAAGCCGCCAACTCTCTGCCATAGGGTGAACTCCAGTTGTCGGATACAACTCGACTACTGGTGTGAGGCGCGTTTTTGAGAGGGTTATCGTCTTGTGGCCACTCGCCGTTAGCAATTCGTTCCATCTCTGACTTGATAGATATGAGTGCGTCGCAAAGTCGATCGAGCTCATCTCTGCATTCGCTTTCGGTTGGCTCGATCATCATGGTCCCCGGAACGGGCCAAGACATTGTCGGTGCGTGGAATCCGTAGTCCATCAGTCGTTTGGCGACATCCTCAACTTCGATTCCGGCAAGCACCTTCCACTGTCTGAAGTCTATAATGAATTCATGGGCAACGAGGCCATTTTCGCTCCGGTAAACGATTGGAAAATACGCCTCCAGTCGCTTAGCCATGTAGTTGGCGTTGAGGATTGCAATCTTAGTGGCTTGGGTGAGTCCGCTGCTTCCCATCATCCGAATGTACGCCCAGGATATTGGTAATATGCCAGCACTTCCATAGGGTGCTGCGGAAATCGCTCCGATGGGCTTTTCTCCTCCCACTTGTTTGTTGAGGCCGTGCCCTGGAAGAAATGGCTTGAGGTGCTCCGCTACTCCGATCGGTCCCACTCCAGGTCCTCCGCCCCCATGGGGAATGCAAAATGTCTTGTGCAGGTTTAGGTGGCAGACATCGGCTCCAATAAATCCCGGACTAGTGAGGCCGCATTGGGCGTTCATGTTCGCTCCGTCCATATAGACCTGTCCGCCATTGTTGTGGATAATTTGGCAAATTTCTTGTATAGAGGATTCAAATACGCCATGGGTGGATGGGTAAGTGATCATCAATGCCGCCAAGTTTTCGCGGTGCAGTTCGGCCTTTTTCTCTAAATCCTCCACATTAATGTTGCCGAAGTCATCACAGCTAACCGGCACGACTTTCATACCAGCCATGACAGCGCTCGCTGGGTTGGTGCCGTGAGCCGAATTGGGGATTAAGCAAACATCTCGGTTGGTATGTCCCTGGCTTTGATGAAACTCTCTGATGACGAGCAGTCCTGCGTATTCACCTTGTGATCCCGCGTTGGGCTGAATGGAAACTGCGGCGAAATCTGTTATTCTAGCCAGCCAGGTTTCAAGCTGATTGATCAGCTCAATGTATCCAGTTGTCTGATGAGAGGGAGCGAATGGATGAACGTTGCTAAACTCGGGCCAGGTGACCGGTTGCATTTCGGCGGCAGCGTTTAGCTTCATCGTACATGAACCGAGCGGGATCATTGAAGTCGTCAAAGACAAGTCTTTGTTCTCAAGCCGTTTTAGGTACCGAAGAAGTTCCGTTTCCGTTTGGTGCTTGTTGAACACTTCGTGCTCGAGGAAGGAGGAGGCACGTTCGAGCGAGGGTGTTATAGAATCTGTAAGGGAGGAAGCGGCGGTTTCGAAAATATCAACCGTGAGCGAGCGAACGGGATCGAAGGCTTTGAGAACCGATACTGCTTCGTTGACCGAGACCGTTTCGTCAAAGGAAAGACCAATGGTATCATTGCTGACTTTTCTAACATTAAACCCGCAATTCTCGATGGATTGCATAACATCGTCCATTTTTGCTCGAGGGGATTTTATCGTGATTGTGTCAAAACGTTCACCATCTTCAATAAAGAATCCCCATTCTTTCAGTAGGTGAATGGATGTGAGCGTTATTTTGCGAATACGTTCGGCAATCGCCTTCAGTCCTGTGGGACCATGATAGATGGCGTATGCGGCTGCGATGTTCGCTAGAAGGACTTGAGCAGTGCAAATGTTGCTAGTCGCCTTGTCCCTGCGAATATGTTGCTCTCGCGTTTGCAAGGCGAGCCGAAGGGCGGGGTTCCCGTCTGAGTCTTTGGATACGCCAATGATACGACCAGGAACTTTTCGTTTATGGGCTTCTTTGGTAGCAAAGAATGCCGCATGCGGCCCGCCAAAACCCATTGGTATTCCAAAACGTTGGGCAGACCCGACAGCAATGTCAGCCCCGAATTCCCCTGGAGGTTTTAGCAAGGTAAGCGAAAGAAGGTCGCAGCACGCAATAACGAGAGCTTTGTTCTCGCCGGCTCTCATGGCCAGTTTTGAAAAGTCCTTGGCAATTCCAAATGTATCTGGGTACTGGATCATAACCGCGAATGCATCATTCAGTTCGATCTGACTGCTGAGGTCGACCACTTGGGTGGCAATGCCAAGTGGTTCAGCTCTCGTTTGCACGACCTCAATCGTTTGAGGATGGCATGAGGACGAAATGAGCACTGTCTTCTTGTTGGGTCGACCATTGAGCCCGTACGCCATCGTCATCGCTTCCGCTGCAGCAGTGCCTTCGTCCAAAAGGGAGGCATTGGCGATGTCCATTCCGGTAAGGTCTGAGACCATTGTCTGGAAATTCAAAAGTGCTTCCATTCTACCTTGGGAAATCTCGGCCTGGTAAGGAGTGTATTGTGTATACCAGCCTGGGTTTTCCAGGATGTTTCTTAGGATTGGAGGGGGTGTGATCGTATTAGAATATCCAAGACCAATGAGCGATTTGATGGAGGAGTTTTTGGAGGCGATCGTTCTAATTTCAGCGAGCATGTCATGCTCACCTACTGAGCTGGGAAGGCCGTCGATTCCTGAGATTCGGATGTTTGAAGGAACCGTTTGATTGATAAGCGAATCGAGCGAATCGAGCCCGAGCGTGTGGACCATTTTTAAAGCTTCTTTATCGGTGATCCCGATATGGCGACGTAGGAAGGTATCCTTCTTTTCCAGCTCTTGACTGGATGGGTTGATCATGGCGTAAGTCTCCTGCATCAGTGGAATAGATCGCAGAGTAGAACGGCGGAAAGGCAAATCAATATGAAATGTGGAATAGATATTTCCGGGGCACTTTTCAATAGATGGAAATCCGTTCGCAGGGCTAGCGCTCGCGCTATGCCGCAAAGAATCTAGCCAAGAGGGTAAGCAACAAGGTGTAGGGCAAGCGCTCGCCATTTCGTAGGGGAGAAAAAAGCCGTTGCGTGATTCCTGTTTGTTGGCAGTAACGTCGGCTATGCTGAAAAAAGAGAGAGCTGCTATTGTGGATAGGGAGTTGGATCGGCTATATCCGGATCCGCCAATTCCTCTCGAACACAAGGATACGTACACGTTGCTGGTAGCGGTACTGCTTTCTGCGCAGTGCACGGATCTTCGGGTAAATAAGACGACCCCAGCACTATGGAAACTGGCAGACAATCCGGTGGATATGGCAAAGGTGGAGGCGGAAGCGATTAGGGAAATCATTAGACCTTGCGGATTGTCTCCCCGAAAGTCTCAGGCGATAAGGGATCTTTCTCAGATACTGGTCGATAAGTTTGATAGCGAAGTGCCGGCTTGTTTCGATGACCTGGAAGCATTACCCGGAGTCGGCCATAAGACCGCCTCGGTCGTCATGTCCCAAGCATTTGGTCACCCGGCGTTTCCGGTAGATACGCATATCCATCGACTGGCCCAGCGTTGGGGTCTTACGAAGGGACGAAACGTTGATCAGACAGAAAGGGACTTAAAAGCTCTTTTCCCGATTGAGCGTTGGAACGCGTTGCATTTGCAGATTATCTATTATGGACGGGAGCATTGTACTGCAAGAGGGTGCGATGGGACGGTTTGCCCTTTGTGCAGGACATTCTATCCGAATCGGAAAACGGCGGTCAAAACACGGAAATAAAAAGCTCCTCAACCGATGAAGGGTGTAGGAGCTTGGGCGAAAGTGTTTTATGGAATCAAGGAGGGGGAGGAGGAGGATTCGTTGCAATAGAGATCGTTCCAGGAGATTGAAGTCCAGGCACAGATTCGAAGGCCGCGTTTAAATTGTTTGCAGTAGATCCAACACCATTTACGAGATTCCCGTTTAATGTTTCGTACCATGAAACGTTACCACCTACGAAAGCAATATGGCCACCATCGATGCCATAAATATCGTTTGTTCCCCATTCAGATGCTGAGCTATCTGTCATTCGGGAGAAGGCTAGAGGGGTGGTGGATGGGGAAGCTGTCGTAAGATTCAATGCGTACTCGTAAGAGACAGTTTGACCGGTCAAAGCTGCGTTTAGAGTAACAGACCCCATGGCTCCAGTAAGTGCCGGAACGGGTCCATTCAACTGAATTGCTGCTCCATCACTGTCACTTACCCAGGTGTTTAATTCGTTCAGGCCCGCACCGGCTGCTAAAGTGGCAATAACGTCGTCAAGATCGCCTGAGCCGCCAGTTGGTAATATTCTTCCATTTGAGTCTACACTGTTGTTTTGGCTCACGAATCGCTCGCTGTTCTGGCTAGCGAACAAAAGAGAGGCGTTGATAATTTGTCTCAGATTGTTTAGGTCCTTGGTTTTCCTAGCGGTTTCACGCATTTGTGTAACCGTCGGGACTAGAATTGCGGATAGAATCGCGATGATCGCAATTACCGTGAGAACCTCGATCAAGGTGAAACCTTTTGAGCGTTTGAGCATTGAGTTACTGGTCTTCATCTAGGAAATTTAACTGAGCTTTGTCGGTTGATCCAGCCTTAATACAACTGAAGAAGCTACAGTAAGTCAGGCCGAAAGGGTAATAGTTCAAGTAAGATTGAGTGAATTTACACCTTAACCGGATTGGTATTAGGATTGGGTCTGATGTTTTTCTTAGGGGTCTCTAGTGGATTCCCTGATCTTGGCCGTAAAACGGGTGTGCCTAAAGCATTTCTCTCTGCCGGTCAGAATTTCTTTGCAAGCGGGACTTGAACTAACAGATATAAGCCGGATGAAAGTTTTTCTGGATGGAGCCTTTGTTGACAAAGACGACGCAAAAATATCGGTATTCGATCATGGCCTCCTTTATGGAGACGGCATTTTTGAAGGAATTCGCGTTTATCGTAAGTGCATTTACCGTCTAGACGAGCACCTTGAACGGCTTTGGTATTCCGCCAAAGACATTTTACTGAACATCCCCATGGCTCCTGAAGAACTGTCGAAGGCGATTTGTGAGTCTTGCAAAATAAATGGTATCGAGGATGGCTACATCCGGTTACTAGTGACTCGCGGAAAAGGGGATCTTGGGCTTTCTCCTGCTTCCTGCTCACGCGCGTCAGTCATCATCATTGCGGATACGATCCGGCTCTACCCTGAGGATCACTATAAAGTAGGGCTTTCAATCGTAACGGTGCCTACGCGTCGGTCGGGTCCAGCTGCCTTGAATCCTGCCATAAAATCACTTAACTACTTGAACAATATACTGGCGAAAATGGAGGCGGCCCAAAACGGAGCGTTGGAGGCTATTATGTTGAACGACCAAGGTTACGTGGCGGAGTGCACGGGTGACAATGTTTTCATCATTCACAAAGGTGTGCTCTATACTCCGGATGTGTCGAACGGGGCATTGAGGGGAATTACGCGGAGTGCCGTTATCGAACTGGCAGAAAAAGCGAACATTCCGGTCAAGGAATGCAACTTGACCCGCCATGAAATATGGAATGCGGACGAGTGCTTTTTGACGGGTACCGCAGCGGAGCTAATCCCAGTAGTCAATTTGGACGGCCGCGTAATTGGGACAGGCAATCCGGGCCCAGTGACTCAAAGCTTACATGCGGCGTTTCATGAGGAGGTTTCGACTCGGGGCACGATGCTCGATTAATTTGAAATACTTCGGAGGGCGGGAAAAAATTGCCTTGCAGGGTAGCCGTAACTTTAACTCTTGAACATTAGCGTAAAAAAAAGATCAAAAGATGAGGGCAAAGCAGTCAGAATCTACCTTGCTTGGGGCGTTCTAGTCAACGAATTTTCATTCGATGAAATTGTTGGCACATCTCGTGCGTTATAATTTGTACCAACGTGGGCGTTTTACTGTTGGATTTTAAGGTTAAACTAAGGTACCAATAAANNATGGCTAAGTCTCTGAAATGNGATCTTTGTGACGAATCTGCAACGGTACATNTGACGCAGATTCTCAATAACCAGATTCANAAGATAGATCTTTGCGAATCGTGTGCTGAATCAAAGGGCATAACGGATCCAAACGGATACTCTCTGGCGGATCTCTTGGTCAAGCCAGGTGAGGAGAGCGAGAGCTCATCGGAAGTGTTGGATTCGTTCGAAGAATGTCCGGAATGCGGATACACGCAGAAGGAGTTTAAGAAAACCGGCCGTTTGGGGTGCGAGCACTGTTACGAGGCCTTTGGGCCCCTTCTTTCGCCCGCCCTAGCGGGGATGCACCGAGGGGACAATCACAAGGGCAAGGTGCCTGGGCGTGCGGTCGAGCGTAAGAGCTTCGAAGACCGACTAGGTACTTTAGAAGGTGATTTAGAAGAGGCGATTGAAAAGGAGCACTACGAGGAGGCGGCTCGATACAGGGATCAAATCCTTGAATTGAAAAAGGCCAAGAAAGCGGAGGAAACCGCGTAAGGCTCGATGCTGATCGAAAGTATATTTGACGGTAAGTCAGAGATGACTGAAGGGAGTGCTAAAAAGTGCCCGGTAGTATTGATGACGCGTATTCGATTGGCACGAAATTTAAGTGAAACTCCTTTTCCAGGTTGGGCCAAACTGCCTCAGCGAACTCAGGTACTTGAGACATGTTTACCCGCCGTGGCGTCGCTAAACCAAATGAAGAGCGGTATCACGGCAGAGGTTGAGGAACTTTCTGAACTGGAAAAACAGATTTTAGTCGAGCGGCATCTAATCAGTCGCGAGCTATCCGGCACTCCAGAAAAAGCGGGGGTCGTCATTAGCAAAGACCAGTCGGTTTCCGTCATGATAAATGAGGAGGACCATCTTCGGATTCAGGTCATCAAATCGGGTTATCGTTTCAAACAAGCTTGGAACTCTGTAAATGTTGTGGATAGCACTCTCGAAGATGAGCTCGACTACGCGTTTTCGTCCCGCATCGGATTCCTGACCGCCTGTCCGACTAATGTTGGCACTGGAATGCGTGCCTCAGCGATGATGCATTTGCCTGCGCTGGTGATTTCCAATCAAATGGAGAAAGTTGTTCGGGCCGTCAATCAGCTCGGAATTGCCGTACGCGGTCTTTTTGGCGAAGGGTCTGATGCGAGTGGCAGTATTTTCCAGATTTCGAACCAGACCACTTTGGGCGAGTCTGAAGAGGAAATCATCAAGCGCCTGTCATCGGTTCTAAAGACGATCATTGATCAAGAAATGAATGCGAGGGAGAAAATCCTGGAAAAAGACCCCAACAAGCTTTTCGACAAGATTGGCCGTGCCTATGGAATTCTTCAGAACAGCCGCCTGCTCAGCTCCAGTGAGTGCATGAACTTGGCTTCACTTGTCCGTTTCGGTGTCGATCTTGAAATGTTTCCTGAAGAAACAAGGAACACAGTCGACCGAATGTTTATCGAATGTCAACCAGGGCACATACAACACCTCGCGGGGAAATCCATCGATACGGGTGAACGCGACGCTTTCCGGTCTGAATATTTAAGAAAACAGTTTGAGAATGTCGAAAGACCGTTGTTTTCTATGGAAAAAGGTGAGAAGCGGGAAGACTCAACGGAGGCGGATTCAAGCAAAGGAGAAAAGGAATAAAATTTTATGGAACCTATGAACAATTTCACCCCTCGCGCGCAGCAAGTACTCGCTCTTGCGAGGAAAGAGGCGGATCGATTCCATCACAATTACGTGGGAACCGAGCATATTCTTCTGGGCCTTATTAAGTTGGGCCAGGGAGTAGCGGTTAGTGTACTCCAGAAAATGGGCCTCGATCTGGAAACCGTTCGAAGTGCGGTTGAAAAGCAAGTGGGCTCAGGACCGGAGGGAAAAGCTTCCGGAAGCATTCCTTATACGCCTCGAGTGAAGAAGGTGCTCGCACTGGCTGGAAAGGAAGCGAAGGCTCTTAATCACAGTTACGTAGGGACAGAGCATATTCTGTTGGGTCTTTTACGTGAAGGGGAAGGGGTGGCAGCACGGGTTCTCAAATCGCTCGAAGTAGATATAGAACGAACGCGCAACGAAATTCTAAGAGAATTGGACCCTCAATTCTCAGGTGAAACGGAAGATGCGATTGCGGCTCCAAGAGGTCAATCTGGAGACGAAAAGAAGGATACCAAGACACCTGCATTAAAGGCCTTTGGCAGGGACTTAACGGAGCTTGCCAAAAATGGTGAATTGGATCCGGTGGTCGGTCGAAAGTCGGAAATCCGCCGTGTGATACAGATCTTGTGTCGTCGGACTAAGAACAATCCTGTTCTTATCGGGGAAGCAGGAGTTGGCAAAACGGCTATCGCAGAAGGACTTGCCCAAGAAATCGCAAGTGGGGTAATCCCGGAAATACTCGTAGACAAGCGTCTAATTACGCTTGATTTGGCTCTTATGGTCGCTGGTACAAAATACCGCGGACAATTCGAAGAGCGGATAAAAGCCGTGATGGACGAAATCAAAAAAGCGGGGAATATCATCATATTTATCGATGAACTCCATACGATCGTCGGTGCGGGTGCCGCTGAAGGTGCCATGGATGCGTCTAATATTTTCAAGCCTGCACTTTCGCGAGGTGAACTTCAATGTATTGGGGCAACCACCCTAAACGAACACCGCAAGTACATCGAAAAAGACAGTGCTCTGGATCGACGTTTCCAAAGCGTACAAGTCGATGCGCCGAGCGTTGAAGACACCATACTGATTTTGAAAGGCATCCGCCATAAGTACGAGGAGCACCACAAAGCGATTTTTACAGATAAGTCGCTAGAGGCGGCTGCAAAGCTCTCCGAACGTTATATCACCGCACGGTTCCTCCCGGACAAAGCGATTGATATTATGGATGAGGCGGGTTCGAAGGCCCGTATTGCTTCTTTGGCGAGACCTCCGGAAATTGAGTCGTTGACCACGACCATTGAAGAAGTCTGCGCGAAAAAGGAAGAAGCCATAAGCAAGCAGCATTTTGAGGAAGCTGCTAAGTTTCGTGACGAGGAGAAGCAGCTTAGAGTTAAACAAGAAAGTGTCTTGGAAGACTGGAAGAAGAGTCGCGAAGAAAATCGAATCACGGTGGACGAAGAAGACATGATGAGAGTCGTGGCTGACTGGACTGGAATTCCACTGAACCGCATGGAAAGGAAGGAGACAGAACGTCTGCTTCAATTGGCTACCGAACTTCAACAGACCGTTATTGGTCAAGAAGAGGCGTGCTCAACGATTGCAAAAGCTCTTCGTCGGAGTCGGGCAGACTTGAAGGATCCGAATCGTCCAATAGGTGCGTTCATGTTCCTTGGACCGACCGGTGTGGGAAAAACGTTTCTTGCTCAAACGCTGGCTGAAAAGATGTTTGGCGATAGCAATTCGATTATTCAGGTAGATATGTCTGAATACATGGAGAAGTTTTCCGTTTCGCGTATGATAGGTTCGCCTCCTGGATATGTCGGCCACGAAGAAGGGGGACAGCTTTCCGAGCAGGTTCGCCGCAAGCCTTACTCCGTTGTGCTTTTCGATGAAATTGAAAAGGCCCACCCAGATGTTGTCCAAATCATGCTTCAGATTTTCGAAGAGGGTCGTCTTACGGATAGCTTAGGTCGAGAAATCGACTTTCGTAACACCATAATAATCATGACGACCAACGTTGGAGCAGCCGCTATTCAGCGTCAGACCAAGATGGGCTTTGGAGCTGCCAAATCTCTGGGTAACGATTACGAGTCTATCAAGGAGAACGTTACCGAGGAGGCGAAGAAAACCTTCAAGCCTGAATTCCTAAACCGGATTAACGATCTCATCGTTTTCCATAGTTTGGAGCGGGAGCACCTTTTCAAAATCGTGGATCTGGAAATTGCGAAAGTGCAGTCTCGATTGCTTGAAAAGAAGATCTCAATTGAACTGACGAAAGACGCGAAAGAACTCATTATCGATACGGGTTACGATGAAAAGTATGGGGCGAGACCCCTTCGTCGTGCGATCGAGCAATTGCTTGAAGATCAATTAGCTGAAGCCTTGCTTGGCGGTGAAATCAATGAAGAGGATTGTGTGGCGATTGACCGCGATGGAGACAAACTAACGTTCACAAGCATAGAGAAGGCAGAGGCGACCGCTTCTGAGTCTGAATCAAGTTGAGGAACACGGACCGATTGTTTTTTTGGGTCCTTTCTGAAACAACAGATCAAATCTTATCAGCCGCGAGTTTATGCTCGCGGCTTTTTTGAATACGAAATTGCCTTATGAGCGTATAACCTTTTTGTCAGGTCCCTTGATCTGTTTGAATTAGCCAGACTGAATAAAGAGCGGAATTAGATGAGAAGAAAGTTTCTTGCAATCTCGATTACCGCCACAATTTTCGTCCTAGCCTATTGGTCGTGGGTCTGGACTGGGGTCGTATTACCCGATCAAAGTAGAGAGTTCGTTGAGTCTCATATTGAAGAGGGCGAGATAACAAGGCTGGACTCTATTGGTCATTCCATACAAGAGGATGCGAAAGAGTACAGCGGATTAATCGAAGAACAGTTTGTTCCAACAGGCCGCTTTGAAAACAGTCGGGTCATTGATAAACTAATTGAATCAAAAGGTTCGGAAAAGGATAAAGTCATTGCCTATTTTCTAGTTGATAGTGGTGTAGATAGAAAACGTCTGGTGCTCGTTGAGCAAATTTATGAAAAAGAAACCGGAGGCGAACTGTCGTTAGTTAATCAGTACGCTTCAGTTGGGGATGAAGTGATGTTTGATGCGAACCCGCTATTTGTGGATAAAGTAGCTCTCGAAGAATACTTAGAACTAGCGGATAGTTTTATATCGAGGAAATCAAGACTCTCGAGCTTTGTTCAGATAAAGCTTCTTAAGCCTAGTATTTCAGGCTATCGCGATCTGCTAAGCGGACTGCGCATTAAATTTCCGAATACAGTCGTTTCGCGGGACGATCTACATTTTGTTTCAGCGGAACCAGCGGAATATTTGCCCTCTCTCCAATGGCACCTTGATCAGATTAGAGCCCCAGATGCTTGGGAGTTTTCAACTGGTGAAGATGATGTCGTTGTCGCGGTTATTGACACGGGGTGCCTCACCTCACACCCAGATTTGGTTGAAAATATTTTTATGAATACGGACGAGATTCCCAACAATGGAATCGATGATGACAGTAATGGTTTTATTGACGATGTGAGAGGGTGGGATTTTTTGGATGACGATGCGAATCCGAACGATGAGACCGGACATGGTACTCACATTTCAGGAATAGTGGGGGCAAGGGGAAATAACGGAATAGGGACGACGGGTGTCGGTTGGAATATCAAAGTGCTACCTCTTAAGGTTGGGGATAATACGGGACTTTCAAGCTCCGCTATCGCGGAAGCGTTACGCTATGTTTCGAGTTTGAAACAGAAAGGAGTAAATGTAGTCGCTACTAACAATTCTTACGGGTCGAGCTCTCCTAATAGTGTCGCGAGGGCTGCGATTCAAGTCCATGAGGAAATCGGAATCGTTTTTGTGGCAGCAGCGGGAAATGCTGGTGAGAATATAGATGCGGTGAGTAGCTCCCAGTATCCAGCAGGATTTCCAGAGACAAACATTATTTCGGTAGCCAATTCCACTCAAGGAGATGAACTGTCTTTCGGTTCGAATTATGGTATTGAAAGTGTCGATATCGCTGCACCGGGTCAAGAAGTGTATTCGACCTACCTTGACGACGATTATGAGTTTCTGACGGGAACCTCTGTGGCGTCGCCGATTGTTGCGGGTGCAATAGCTTTGCTAGCGACATACGAACCTGGACTGTCGGCAAACGAAATGCGTCAGCGAGTTTTTGATACCGCAAAGCCGCTGGAAAGCTTATCAGGAAAAATTTCGACTGGGGGACGACTCGATTTGCTTGCGATGCTAGAAATGGATTTAGCGAGACACACGCTCTCAGTCAAAGGCCATAAGCCACACTTGATCCTTCTACCTGATAGTGATTTTACGGTCGACTTTAAGTTAGAGGCATTAGGCGAAGCGGATGTAGCGTTTGAGTATCTAGGGGCGGAAAGTGATGTCCGGATTCAAGAGATTTCCGATCGAACCTATTCGATTCAATTCAGCTCTCCCGGAACATATCGTTTTAGATTCACCTCAGAGAAACTTGGGATAGTGAGAGAGCTTGAGAAGATAGTGGTTGTGGATCCAGGAGCAATACCTGATGTGACTACAGGTCTCCTCCATTCGTGGAACTTTAAAGAGAACGGAACCCTGCTAGTGGATAGCATTGGAAACGGTAATGCGGAGCTTGTAGGCGCCACACGCGTGGATACGCCACTAGATCGTGGTATAGACTTCGATGGTACCTCCAGTTTTGCCCGGTTTAACGCAAGTTTCGCGCCGATCGTCACACTGTCTGCGTTTGTGAAAGCGGATGACTTATTATCAAGTCCCCATCCGCGAATCATTAACATGCCGGACTACTACCTTTATTTTTCAACCAGAGGAATTTCGGATGTGCCTGATGGTAATGCGAATACGTTGAAATTCTATTCGAATCGGACAGGAGACTTCGGAGTTTGGAATTCACCACCAGATACGGTTCTTGAAGGCGAGTGGATGCACGTCCTAGCGAGTTACGATAGTAGAGAAACGGCAAATACACCGAAGCTCTACATAAATGGAGTGGAGCAAAAGGTGCGGTTGCAGAGGATTCCCGTCGGTGAGCAGACGATTGGAGATGGTGAATCCTATCTCGGGGATCGTGCGGACGGAACTCGGGCCTGGGATGGCCAAATGGACGAGGTTCGAGTCTTTAATCGTCTAGTAGATAAAGAGGAAGTCTCTTTGCTAGCTGCTCGATACGCGTCTGCAGTTTGGGATGCTTATTCGATATCGGAACTGCCTAATAGCGTTTTGAGTGATTCAGTTTCCTTGGGCTTGAGGGATGCTTCTGGCAATGCGCCCAATGCCGATTTCCAATGGAGTCTCGTTGATGATTCTATCGGAGTGTCTTTGGGCGATGCGGATGGATCCTCTGTCGAAGTGCGGAATCCAGAAAATCTAAATACAAGCATTGTTTTAAAGGCTTCCAGCTCCTTCGGCGTTCGTTATTATAGATACAATCTAGTAAGCGATCCTCCTAAAATTGAACCGGGGGTTTATACGGGAACTACTTCTACAGGCGGAACCCTTTGGGTTGAGGTTGAGGAAGGGCGACGCATGGGAAATATCACTATATTTGATGAAGATGCCGAAGTCTTTAGAATTCGGGAGCCCATTTCAATTGATCCATTTGGCGAATTTGAGACAGATCCTTTTCTTTCTTTTCGAATTACGGGTACGATTGATGGTGAGGTCGTTGGCCAGATAGAGGATTTGAAAATTACTTTTTTAGGCCATAATATTAAACCGAGCAACTTGGTAACTGGTTTTGATGGCTTCTATTCTGGAGGTGCTATCGGTGATGGTGGACGGTCTTTAGACCTCAAAGTTCTGCAAAACGGAGAAGCGTATCTTTGGCAAACGGGTGCTCAATCGGAATTAACCCAAGGGGTTGTAGCCAAAGATGGAACTTTTAGCCTTTTGTTTAACGACGGTGCAACAATCTTGGGAAGAATAGATTCAGGAAATGGGAGAGTTAGAGGTGAGGTTAGCGTTGGAGATGAAGCCCGTAGCATTTATCTACGAAAAAGTAACCTTGATCCAGTAAACCGATACGTGAACCTCTCAACGAGAGGTTTTTCCAGCTCAGGGGAGAATGTGTTAATTGGTGGATTTGTCCTTGCTGGAACTCAGCCAAGAACCGTGCTTATTAGATGCTTAGGGCCTGAATTAGAAAATAGAGGATTGGTAAACTTTCTTCAGAATCCGCGAATCAGGATTTTTAGTGGAAGTGAGGTAATCGCGGTTAATGAGTTTTGGAGTAGCCAACCCAATTTGGAGGAGCTCATTGAGTTTTCGAACCGAGTACAGGCTTCTCCGCTTCCTCCCGAGAGTATGGATGCGGCGATGCTTTTGGAATTAGAACCTGGGCTCTACACGGTTTTCCTCGATTCTAATGGAGGTGCAGGTGATGGACTTTTTGAGATTTTCGATGACCCAGGCGAATCAGAGCCCTCTCTGTCCAATGTATCCACGAGAGGTAAGGTAAAGGGACAAGAGAGTCCCTTGATTGCCGGTTTTGTGGTTTCAGGATTCGAGCCTAAACTAGTCCTGATCAGAGTGCTCGGACCAGCCTTGGGTGAGCGTGGAGTTTCTGAACCCCTGGCAGATCCTTGGCTCGAACTGTATTCCGAGTCGGTTCCAATCGCTGCCAATGATAACTGGAGCGAAGGATCTTGGCCGAGTTTGAATGGGAGTGCGGTAAGGGGACCCGCGAGGGGCTTAATGAGTGCCTTTGAATCCTCGGGCACGACGCCTTTGAATTTCGGTTCGAAGGACTCGGCGATGCTGGTCTGGTTGGAACCGGGCCTGTATACGGGTATAGCGAGAGGATACGAAGGAGATGAAGGAATAGCGTTGATCGAAGTATTCGAACTAAGATAATTTGGATTACACTGAGAATCCGTGTAAGTCCAAGCGGATCACTTTAACCCTATGCAGGGGTTGCTTTATGTAGAGGGTGTCCTATTGGTTCTGCGTCATGTTCGTCGACGAGACTAAAGTGAAGTTGCAAGCGGGAGATGGCGGCGGAGGCTGTGTAAGTTTTCGTCGTGAAAAGTATGAAGCTTTCGGAGGACCCAATGGGGGAGATGGCGGTAAAGGAGGAGACGTCATTCTGGAGGGTTCCAGCAACGAGAACAACCTCACCCGTTATCGTTTTCAGCCGCATTGGAATGGCGGTCGTGGCGAACATGGTCGGGGTTCAGATCAGAGCGGTGCCCAAGGAAAAAACTGTGTGCTGACGGTGCCACCGGGAACGATAGTAGTGGATCTGGAAACGGCCCAAGTTGTGGCCGAAATCCTCGAGCATGGCGAAACCAAGGTACTGCTTGAGGGAGGCAACGGAGGGTGGGGAAACAAAAAATTCAAAAGCTCGGTGAATCGAGCCCCCAGAAGAGCTAATCCGGGCGAACCGGGTGGGTCGGGAGAGTTTAAGCTAATTCTTAAGAGTATCGCGGACATCGGCTTGGTGGGGTACCCGAATGCGGGTAAATCAACCTTGACGAGTCTGATAACGAATGCCCGTCCCAAGGTGGCGGCCTACCCGTTCACGACCCTACACCCTCAAATTGGAGTTATCGAATACCCAGAACGTTACAAGACACTAGAAATAGCTGATATTCCTGGACTCATCGACGGTGCGAGCGAAAACCGAGGCTTAGGGCATCGATTTTTGAGGCACATCGAACGCTGTTTTTTACTTACCCTTATTATAGACATGTCGGGAATTGATGGTCGGGAGCCATGGGCTGACTATGACCAGCTTATACAAGAGCTGGGGGCTTATGATCCAGAGCTGCTAAAAAAACCTAAGCTATTGGTAGCCAATAAGATGGATGAAGAATCGGCGGTAGAGAATCTTAAAATATTCGAGAAGACTCGCGATGTTGCCATCCAGCCAGTCTCATGTTTGACCGAGGAGGGATTAGCTGAACTAAAAGAACTTATATGGGAAAAGGTAACTCAGGCTAAAGCTAAGGAAAAAGAAGCCGAGAGTTCAAATAGCGGAAACCGCTAACGACGACTCTCAAGCATCTAAGCCTTAACCAATCCCTCAATGGCCAGTCTCAAGCCACTTATTGTGCGTTCCAATCGGCTCCTTGGAGCCAGTCTGGTGGAGAAAGGGCTAGTCTCGATTGATGAGATTAACGAGGCCAGCGATCGGCTTGCGGAGTTCAGTTCGTCTGACTCCAACTCTATGCAGGTTAGTCTGCTGTCTATTCTGGTATCTGAAAAGCAGTCGATCAGCGAGGATGACCTGCTCGAGTTGCTCGTCGAGGATCACGGGCTAGGCCTGGTAGATGTGAGAAATGTGGAATATCCGGATTCTTTAAAGAAGACTCTCGACACGAAAGTTTGCTGGGCGACATTGACCGTACCGTTTGATCATCTCGAAGATACCACCTATTTAGCGAGTGCTTTCTATTTGAGTCCAGCAGCTCGAACTTACTGGGAGGAAAAATTGGATGGGCACGTCGTCTGGTTTGCATCAACGGTGGAGTCATTGACGGACTTTCTGGAAAATTTTGAATCATCAGTGGTCGGAGCGGTTACGAATTGAGAATCATGGCACTAGGAAGACTTCAGGGAGCGATTCTCGATAATCTAGCGGAACGTTCGCATTTGAATACCGGGCAGCTAGAAGAGCTGAAGGGAATTGATTCGGATCTTAATGGTAGCGAATTTGATGAGTTGCTCCTAGGGGAGTACCGAGTATCGCTGCATCAGCTAAACGTAGCCAAAGCCAAGGCCTATGGAGTCGCCCCGTTCAATGTTAAGGGGCTAGACGTTAACCGAGGGACCTGGGAGATTCTAGACCAGGAGTTTTGTAATGAGAACGGTGTAGTCCCTGTGAGTTGCGTGGGAAAATATATCGTTGTCGCTTTTTCGAATCCTTTTGAACTGACGATTTCGAGCAAGATCGCGGAGATTAGCGGAAAACAGGTGCTTACGCTTCTGAGTCCTGAGAGGGATATAAAGGAAGTGCTCAATCAGGATGCCAATTCTGGGAAAAAGTCTCAGTTCGACGATGTCGTTGAAGCGGTTGGGATTGAATTCGGCCCCGTAGAAGAATTCTATGATGACAGTCTTGATGACGAGGAGTCGGTTCCGATCATTCAGCTAGCCAATCGTATTGTCGAGGATGCTTATGGGCTGGGAGCGAGTGACATACACATCGAGCCCCAGGAAAAGGAGCTTGTCGTTCGCTATCGTATTGACGGTGTTTGCCAGGAGAAATTGAGGTTGCCTAGTAAGGTGGCTGGCTCGCTGGTTGCGCGTCTTAAAATAATGGCGAACTTGGACATTGCAGAAAGACGATTGCCCCAGGATGGCCGCATCATTTTTAAGCAGTTTAATCGAAAAAACATAGACATAGATTTACGTGTCGCCACGGCTCCCCTAAACCACGGTGAAGGGATCGTCATGCGTATTCTCGATAAGCAGAAATCGACAATGCCTCTGCCTGCGATCGGATTTGCGGAAGAGAATCTTCTCAAATACCGTGAAAGTATCAAGCAACCCTACGGTATGATCCTCCATTGTGGTCCGACCGGATCGGGTAAGTCGATGACACTTTATTCAGCTCTAAATGAGATTAATAGCCCTCGTATTGTAATTAGAACGGCGGAAGACCCGATCGAGTATACATTGAATGGGATCAATCAAATGCAGATGAATCGCCAGATCGGTCTGACATTTGCTAGCTCATTGCGGGCGTTCCTGCGTCAGGATCCAGATATCATCTTGGTTGGAGAAATTCGAGATACGGAAACCGCAAATATTGCGGTTGAAGCCGCTCTGACGGGTCACTTGCTTATCAGCACATTGCATACAAATGACGCGCCCGGTACAATTGCGCGTTTAACGGACATGAACATTGAGCCCTTCATGATTTCGTCTTCGCTCCTCTGTGTCTGTGCTCAACGATTGATGCGCCGCGTTTGCAAGACCTGCAGGATTCAATATGAGCCAAAAGGGCGTGAGAAGGGGGTTCTAGAGACAGGTATCAATTGGAGTGGCACGATATTCAAGCAAAACCCCAAAGGTTGTCCTCGGTGTAGCAATACGGGATTCAAAGGCCGAATCGGCATCCACGAGTTGATGGCTACAAATGACGAGCTGATCGAAGCGATCAACAAAGGGAAAGAGACATCCGAAATTAAAAAAATCGCAATGCGTGGAGGAATGAAAACACTCCATCAGGACAGTTTACTTAAGGTTAAGGACGGTATAGCAACCTTGCCAGAGGCGTTGGCGACGGTGCCGGTAGACATGACTTGATTTGCAGAATTACCTGTAAATTGGGGTCAATGCTCTTTTGAGTTGGTTGCGGCTACAACAAATCGAAAAAAACTGTATTTGTAGTTTGGGTTCACTTAATGGAAACTGATTTCCAGCTCAGGTGTTACTAGGAATTCTTAAGAAACAGGCAATTTTCCGTGCCCTTTGTTTTCGTAACTGGTGCCGAACGCATCCATAGCTCTGTAATCACTGTCAAATATTAGTTGGTAGCTGCACTTATGGGCCACGACGCGACCGACACCTCCGGCCCCGATGATTACAACTTTGCTCATAATTATCGTTTCATCTTTCAGAGTAGATCGAATTGCAATGGCAATTGCACAGATTTTCCAGCGAGCGTTGCCTTGCCAGGAATTGGGTGCTCCATAGAGGCCGATATACTAAGGCCTTCCTGTTATGTGAGCTTTGTTCTTTGAGGTATGAGCTGCATTCTCTATTTAAATCGGTGACCTAAATCTGTTAGAATGTATGTAGAGGATTAAAGCTATGGATATTCCAGCGATACAGAGCCTAGTCAATGCGACTCTCAACCCGATGGGGAATATGAGTAATGACGCATCGAGTATTACTGCCCAGTCAACGGAGCCGACCGCGAGTGGGGGAGAAACGGCTTCGGATGATTCGGGCTTCGGTTCAAACCAGAAGCCTGGATCTCAAGAGAACGTTGGATCCCATTTAAATCAGAAGGCCTAAGTTCGAACTCAACTAGCTCATCGATCGTTATTTTGGCGTACTGATTGCCTTTTGGGAAGACAGTTGAACTAAGTAAAAGGCCTCGCTGCTCCAAGAGCAGCGAGGCCATTGAGTATTGAATCCTCTCGGAGTCTAAAGATCGGTGGGTACAAAGACTTCTACCAAGGCGACGCCGCTTTCTCCGGCTCCCCCAGATAGAATCACACTATAGACCTTATTCGGCTCCAGGTCGACTACCATGGCTGAGTTTAGACTTCCCGTCACGTAGCCTTGCGAATTGACCGCAGCAGCCACGAGGAGGATTTCCGCCATGTTGTTTTCCTCATCTCCCCAGTCGTCGTTTTCGTGGAGGGCCTCGACATTCGGAAATGTCTCAAGAACCTGTATTTTGGGATTGGCAAGGGCGGTTGTTCCGGGAGGCAGCCCGATGCCTGGACCCTGGGCCCTAATCAAGACTTTTTGCGGCTTGTCCCCGATTACGGTGAATCCGGCGATCATGGCGGAGTCTTGATCAGATCCCACAAAACCTCTAGTAGCAATATTGAAGAGGAAACCGTCTGAGTCTGGGTTAGTCTGGTAGGATTCATCGTATACTTCGACTGTTCCGATACCAGTCCCGTCATCAACTCCACTAACAATTAGAGTATATACTCCCTCCGTAAGCTTTGCTCGCATCGCGGCATCCAATGAGTCTACTGGAAGTGATCGGTTTCTTAATAAGGTCATGGAATCGGAAAGCTCTGCCGCCCCGCCCCATTTAGTGTTCGGATTCTGAGGGATATCTACTGAGATCGATGGAAAACCTTCTTGGGTGAAGTCGGTTTTGAACAGTTCGATTCTTGGATTCTCTATCGCCCCTGTAAGAAGCGAGGAAAGTTCGGGTCCCTCGGAAACAATCAATACATCCAGCGGATCGCTCCCAATGACTGTGAATCCAGCGATCATTACATTGGCTCCCGTTAGGATTTCAGATCGAGTCGAAATATTCACTACCTGCGAAGTTCCAGTGGATTCAACCGTTGTCTCACCATCGATTCGGATACGTAGCGTTCCCACGTCTGTGTTCCCTTGTGAGTCTTGGACCGCGTAGGTGGACGTGTCCTCTAGGGTCTCACCATCATCAAGGTTAGCGACATCGGGGTCATCAGGATCGACCTGATAAGCGAAGCTTCCATCCTTTGCGATCACAAGGTAACCATGGTCCTTTTTGATACGAATCCCGACATTGTTGGCTTCGCCATCAATTTCTGTAACGGTGAGCGTTTCCCCATCTGGCTTGTTGTCATTTTCTGTAACAGATCCTTTGATGTATCCTTCTCCTTCATCGATGGCTCCCTCGTCGTTATTGATAGAAACTGATGCCCCGTTGATCGTGACCCGCAGAGTTCCGCTGTCGCTAAGGTTTTGGGAGTCGCTCACGCGATAGGTGACGGAGTCTTCGAGGGCTTCACCGTCAAGAAGGTCGGCGACTTCAGAATTCGTATTGTCGAGTTCATAGGTGTAATCTCCATTGCTTGAAATAGTTATGTGCCCGTATGTAGTTGCGATACGATTACCCACATTCCCCTGAACTCCGTTTACTTGATTCACCGCGAGGGTCTCGCCTGTGGGTTTATCGTCATTCGTAGTAACGGAGCCGCTTACCGAAGTAGAGCCTTCATTGATGGAATCGGTATCGTCGTTTGCGGTTACATTTTCCACAGCGGATACCGAAAGGACGGCTCCCCACTCCATCTCGTAGAAATCGTGCAGCATCCCTTGCGCTTGCAAAGATACGTCGCCGACGGCGCCAGGTTTGAAATTAATGCTGGTAGATTCTGTAATGAGATCCGATGTCGTGATCGAATTCATACCTTGAACACCGGTTAGATTGATGTCGTCAAAAAACCAGCCGACATTGGAATCTGAACCGGGAAATGCGAATCCGCCCAAGTGGTCGTATTCAAACTGAATGTGGATCGTGCGATTTTCGTACGCGGAAAGATCGATATTTTTTTCAGAAAACGAATTTTCGTCAGGTCCACCGCTCACTCCCTGTGGAGTGAGTCCGGGTTGGGAAAATTTATTAATCCAAGATACGCCATTATCCAGCGATATATTAACCTTCGCGATTTGGGTGTCGGTAGCAGCGCGTACCATGCTTTGGAAAGAAAGATTACTGCTGTCGCCGATTAGATAGGCATAGGGAGAAGTTATCGTCTGAGTGGTTCCGATTTCTCCCGTTGAAAGATGGAAGGCCGAGCTACCCGTACTCGCAAAGCTCTCGTCAATAACGTTGTAGCCTCCAAACACACTCACGATCAAGTCGCCGATACCCGATTCAGCTCCTTCGATGAAGTCGCCGTTGGAGGTGGTGAAGGATCTAAAGCGGATGCCGGTGACATTTGTGTTACCAGCCAAGTCAGCGAAATCCGG
>PBMN01000005.1:0-26070 GCA_002722675.1 Opitutaceae bacterium | reverse complement strand
CAAAGTTGCTTATGACGAAACTTGGGCATTGGGTGACGATCTCGCGATCCTTTGGTTTCCGAATCTAGCGGTGAGTAACCAATCTCCGGCCGCAAGCGAGGCTTACGGATTTTACCGGAACACTTCCTTTAGCGGAGGGGGCGACGTTTGGGAACTTCCAGAAGATGGGACACTCTTGCACAGTTTAAAGTTTTTCACCGAAGGCGATAATCCACTCGTCGAAAGCAGCGACGTGCCTGCGATACTAGCGGCTGCAGGACTTGGAGTCGGCGAATCAGCGGGATCTCCGACTGCTCCAACAACAGTCGCAACCAACGAGGACAATCCCGGTACCATCGCCTTCGAATGGGAGGGAGCTAGTGCCCCAGCAGGAGCTTATCGAATTGAAAGAAAGCTGGCTGGCGGCTTAGACTGGATAGTATTAGGTACTGTGGAAGCAGGAGAAACAAGTTTCGACGACCCTACAGTAGGTCGAGGGAAGGATTATGAATATCGATTGGTGGCCATCAACGGCTTTGATTCCGTTGCGAGCTCTGAAGCTTCGATACAATCGCTACGATCAAGCCTCGCCAACATCGCCACCCGTGGAGTCCTAAAAAGTGGGGCTGAGGCACTGATCCTAGGATTTGTGATTAAGGGGGCTGGTCCAATCGATATCTTAGCAACGGCGAAAGGTCCGGAGCTTGCGAACGTGGGCATTACCAATTTCGCCTTGGATCCGACAATTGCCCTGTTTCCCTTTGGCGCAACTGCTCCAGATGTGGAGAACGACGATTGGGGAAACACGCAACTTACGGAAATCAATGATTTCGTTGGGAGATCTTTCGCTACCGATTTTACTGACCAAGCATCGAAGGACGCTGCTTTAGCGTTTTCGCCAGAAGGCACGCAGTTGTTCACCGCGACCGTCAACGACAGTGGCAATGCTGATGGCGTAGGCCTCGTGGAAGTTTTCGATGCCACGGGAACGTCGCGTAATGGAGTCGCTCCCAATGATGCGCAAAATCGACTCGTCAATGTGGCTACTCGTGGATATGTCGGTACAGGCGACGAAGTGTTGATTGCTGGCTTTATTGTTGATGGCCAGGTTGATTCCAAGCTATTATTGAGAGGTTTGGGACCGTCGATTGCCGGTTTAACCGGTCTAACGGTTGAGGATCCGACGATAACGTTGTTCCGTACTGATTTTACTCAGCCTGGCTTTCCCCAAATTGAAGTCGCGACGAATGACAACTGGGAAGATGATGTTAGCAAAATTGATGAGATAATCGCTATATCCGGACAAGTTGGAGCAGCGGTACTAGACTCCGGTTCTAAAGACTCGATAGTTTTGATCGATGCGGTACCCGGTTTATACAGTTTCGTAATGTCGGGTGTGAGTGATGGCACTGGCATTGGGTTAGTCGAAGTCTTCCTCGCTGACTGAACAGCTCCTCATCTCAGCGAGTTTCGAAATCCGGTTTGCCTCTGAGAAGAACCGGGTTTATTTTTTTTAGAGATATTCGGGCTTAACCGATTTGAAGTTCGCTGCAATCGGATCAATTATATGTTAATTTCTGCCGGTTTGAGGAAAAGAGTTCATCTTATTCAGGCAATTTTGAAGATGTCTTTTGAATGAAGCTATCCGTAATCGTCCCTGCCTTTAATGAAGTGGGAACATTGTCGTCGTTGATTGGCGCGGTTAGGGATTGTGGAGTTCCGGATTTGCAAATCGTTGTAGTAGACGACGCATCAACCGATGGCACGGCCGACTTGCTCAAGGGACCACTTGGTGCGAAAGTTGATATAGTCGTTCACCATTCAGTAAATATGGGAAAAGGAGCGGCCTTGAAAACGGGTATTCAGATGGCGAAAGGTTCTCATATAATATTTCAAGATGCCGATTTGGAGTACAGCCCCAATGAGTACAGCGCACTAATCGACAGTTTAAGAAAGTCGGGTGCGGATGCGGCTTATGGATCTAGATTTTTAGGCAGAGGCCTGTCTGAAGTGAGTCCATTCTGGCATCGAATGGTGAACGGATTTCTGACGCTTGTATCGAATTTTTTTACCGGATACCGAATTACAGATATGGAAACCTGCTTTAAACTTTTTCCGAGCGAATTTCTGAAATCGGTTGAATTCGAGGAAAACCAATTTGGAATAGAGCCAGAACTGACAGCAAAGGCGGCCATGGCGAATCTAACCATCGTGGATGTGCCGATCTCCTACAAGCAACGAACTTTTAACGAGGGAAAGAAAATTCGTCCTAAAGACGGTTTCAGAGCCCTGTATATTATAATTAAATACGGATTTAAGAGTTGCTAGGATTAAGCATATCTGGAACCTCCATTGAGGTTATTATGGAGTTGATCGTGAATTGCGTTTATTTGAGATGAGAATGTTAACGGAGTTGGCTTATAGACTACTGAGCAGCCTGCCACCTTGGCTCAGAGACCATAGCCCGATTATTGATCTTAGAAATAAGCTAAGGCATTGGGAGATGCTAAGGCGAACCCGCGATTTAATTCCTGCTCCTGTGTACAAGGATAGTATTAAGAATGGAGATTTTAAAATTGTATTCATTTCTCCGATATATAATTCTTTCCCGCTCTTAGCGTTATCGCTAATGGAGCAAACCTATAAAAACTGGGAACTGCTGTTCGTTCACGATGGCCCTGCGGATGATCTAGAAGAAATAGCAAAGGCGATAATTGCTAGAGACGACCGGATAAGCTTTATTGAAACAGCAGAAAGGGCAAATGATTGGGGTCATACCCCAAGGCAGATAGCGTTTGAGGAGATTCGGGAAAGGGGTATGGGGGACTTTTTAGTGGTTACGAATTCGGATAACTATCATGTCCCTGGCTATATTGAGAAAATGCTAGAGCATTTTGATGATGACGCCCATGCAGTCTATTGTGACATGATTCATGAATACTATAGCTGGAGAAACTTAGAAACTCGACTTGAGTATTCCTTTATCGATTGCGGATGTGTGATGGCGCGGAGTGAAACGGCTCTCAAGGCTGGTTGGAACGACAACACATATGAGGGGGACTGGAAATACATTGCCGACCTAATAGATGTTTGTGGGACACAAGCGTTACGGAAGGTTAGAGCCACGTTATTTATCCACTCCTAGCTCTGGTAAAAATGTCTTCTTGGCCCAGGGTTATATTCCGAATTGCTTGTAAGCGGTTTCAAAATTATCTGGGGCTGATTGGGTCTTTACCCAATCGATAAGCTCTTGGATTGAAGAATCAAAATTGGCATTCGGAGCATAGCCTAGGATCTTTCTCGCTCTCGATATATCGGCATAGCAATGCCGTATGTCTCCCGGTCGTGCGGTTCCTGTTACTTTTGCTGAGAAATCTTTTTCGAATGAATCTATTACTTTTTTCGCGACCTCCAAAATGGATATCGGCTGACCCGAACCGATATTGAAAACCTGGTAGTCGCCTGCGTCTTTCTGAGTTGCGAGCAGGTTTGCTCGAACGATGTCGCTTATGTGTACGAAATCTCGCAGCTGTGCCCCGTCCTCAAATACAACCGGTGCATTACCATTGAGGATTCGACTACTGAATATCGCGACGACACCCGTATACGGATTTGAAAGGGATTGGCGTGTCCCGTAAATATTGAAGTAGCGAAGAGCGACAACAGGAATGCTATATTCCCTGCCTATCGAGATCGCCATTTCTTCCTGATCACGTTTTGTAATAGCGTAGATTGATGTTGGACGAAGAGGTTTGTCTTCATGGGTCGGTACATGGGTACAAGGTTTTGTGTCCCATTCTAATTCCCAAGCTCCACGCTCGAGTTGCTCTCTCTTTCGAAGGTTAGGGAATACTTCGTTATCGTTTTGTTTATATGACCCCTCACCATAGATAGACATGGAAGAGGGTATGATCAATTTCTTTATCGGATAACGGTTTCGGTCGACGAGTAATTCGAGTAGTCTGGCCGTTCCCAAGGTATTTACTTCTGCATACCTGGTTGGATTCCACATCGACTGCATCACACTGACCGCTGCCGCTTGATGCGATACTACAGAAACTTTTTCAAGGCACTTTGCTAGTAAGTTCGTATCCCTTATATCCCCGTAAACAAACTCCGCTTCTTTGTTTACGTANGAAGGGGGNGCTTTGATGTNCCCATGTACTATTGGATCNAGATTNTCCAAAATNCGTACCTGGTAGCCTTNTNTCAAATATTCGTCCGCCAGATGGGATCCTACAAATCCGCACCCACCGGTTATTAGTACCNTTTCACTCATTTATATTATTGAGGATGTCTATTCTNTGTACTCGTTGATTTACATCTACCANAGTGCNAATGATTTGAGACGTTTNTCGTAAATTTTNCCGATNATTTTGGGCGAGAATTGATTTCTTATGGTGATAGCCGCTTTTTCGCCAAGGTCTTTTGCGAACTTGCGGTCCTTAAACAGTTTCCTCATCAATTCAGCNGCGTGTTNNGAGCTAGGATCCGCCCAGATCTGTCCTTGGGTNTAGGGACCGAAGTTTTTCTCTAATTCTACAAGATTGAAGTCCACAGGACAGCCATTGGATTGGTTTAGAAACTCAGTTGTGGCNGACCAATTAGTTGATATGACAGGTTTCCCCANATACATNGATTCGGCCACAGTAAGNCCNAACCCTTCCGCCCTNTGNAGTGATACNTAGGCATCCACTGAATACATTAGNTTGTANACATCCTCTCGGGAGAGCCTCCTGTCNATGAGGTATACATTTTCGATTCCTTTCAGATGNGATTGGAGTTCCNTATAAGCCTCCTTGTTCCNCTCGATNGAATGTGTCTTNATGACCAGACCGACATCCTGTCCCTCTTTACCAGCAAACGCCTTTTTGAATGCTCTAATAGTAGCCTTCGGGTTTTTTCTAGGCTGATAGCTATTNAGATCATAGGCGAAAAGAAATAGGTATTTGTCGGACGGAAGGGAAAATTTCTCTCGGTCTGGNTTTTGAGGAGTCTCGAAGTCTATGCAATGNGGNATNGTNANTACCGGTAGAGGCGATTTCATCGTTACTGAGTCTNGGACGAAATTNGAAGGGGTCCAAATTTCATCGTAGTATTTGAAATATTTNATCCAACTATCAGGAAAATCAGGTAGCTCCCAGGCCCAGTATGCGATATTGCGTTTTNCNTTNCGAAAANTTTCACCATGATGGTGATCANTGTCAGNNCTTTGNGGGGCGTCGATGTGGAATACATTGATAGGATAGGGATTATGTTCGACTAAACGGNTGCTAAGGGAGTGGTCTTCTNTACTNGCTANNCAATTGACTTTAAGAGGAACNAAAGCGGTGCCAATCGACGTTGTATCCATGGCTTTAGCAGCNAGCCTGGCNGATTCCCCAACACCCAATTCAGCGTCAAACCANCCGATTAAGTTAATTCCGATGTTTGACGCTCGCCGGAGAAAATCAAAATTTGCGGGAGAACCCGACTGAGAATCAAAGTCNAGAAGCATCTCNTGNTTGATCAGCACATTCTTGATCAAGAGTCTTTGATTGAGTTTTTGGGCTCGAAATCGTCCCCAATAGTGTCGCAATGCCTTTGGGATCAAAAACCAGTNNTTCAGTTTTCTNCCAAGANAGGCATAGGCGTTGGATTTCGATACTCCCAAGAGTGTGATATCAATTTGAGAATTNNTNTCAGGNAGGGCGGGGACATCCTCNANGTTGATCGNNAATNGACCAGATTCTAATGGAAAGAANTCTTTTGATTCGGNAGAGTTGGTCGTTATCCGAAGGCCGAGTTTGCCGTGCGTCTCNTTGTTATTTGTTGGGGGCCGAATTGTACCGATAATTTGGATGCTAGAAAGAAAAAATCCTGCCCCTAGCTTTAGTTTGGCGTACTCTTTAATCCATTTTCCTTTTTCTCGGTCTAGATTTGTTTCAAACCCGGAATGTGAAAATTGATTTCCTATCCATTTACCTTGATCGATATGGTAGCTTTTTTTGATCATTTCGTCTGTCTTATTATCTAGAATAGACATCCAATGCCTCTCGTTTCGTTTGAGCTTTGCTTCTACGATTAATTTACCACTAGGGGGTAGCTTCTTGTTAAGAAAAAAATGAGATACGGCTTCCCCGACTTTTTTCAAAGAGACAGATTCGCTCCCATCGATGAGACCCTGCAAATAGGCTGCAGGCCACCCTCTGGCCATTGCAGTAAATATTTGAGAACGCCATTTGGTTTGAAAAAGACGCATGTTGCTCTCATTGTGCAAGGTATTTATATTCCGCGTTGAGCTGACGTAGTGATTAATTGTACTTTCGTTCGCGACGATGGTTTTTAGACCGATCTCCTTAGCTTTAAAACATAGGTCGATATCCTCACAACCGTTCTCGTATCGCTCATCGAGCCCATCTAGTTCGTGATACAGATCTTTTCGAATTGCTAAGCAAGCTCCGGTCACTGCGAGGAACTCTGTAAAGCTGCCTTTGAGGTTGGGGGTCTTTTTGTGCCGAAGAGTGCCTTTCCCGTCGAAAAGAAATCCAGAATGGTCGATCTCTCCAATCATGGCGTCTAACTGAACATTCCCGACGATTCCGACTTTTCTTTTTCGAAGCCCCGAAAGCATGGGNTCTATCCATTTTCTGGAAAAGACCAAATCATTGTTNAGAAGGAAGAGANAGTCTCCCTTNGCATTTCGTGCACCTATATTGTTGGACTTTGCGTATCCAAGATTTNCGTTGTTTCGAAAAACATGAATGGTATCNCTTNTCAGTGTACGTAGTNGGGNNGCCGTTTCGTCGTTGCTGNAATCNTCTACAATGANNATTTCNTAGTNAATTTTTNTNACCGTNTCCTGNAGNGANCTAANGCATTGAAGCGTTAGTTCTATTTGGTTNAAAACGGGAATNATGAATGAAACCATCATCGGGTCGAATAATNTCGAGGCACCTGGGCAAATGTAAAGTCNTCTCGATCCAATGTTAGGTTTGAATTGTAGAAGGGGTCTCGCTTGATTTTATCGCCCCACCGAAGGTACATATACTTGGTCGCTTTCTCAAACTCTCCGGAATCGTCTGNTCCTCNTGATGCCGACTCATTATGGTATAGAAGTGAATACGGTGTGAATAAGGAACGGTATCCNTTTTCCCNGCANCTAAGGCAGAAATCGACGTCGCTGTAGGCNTTAGGAGTATCATNCTCGTTGAATCCTCCTACATCNTCCCAAACAGATTTACGAAATGNCATACAGGCTCCTGTAACGGCACTATAGTTTCCAATTAGAAAGGCGCGGTGGATGTAACCGTCATCGGTTTTGTGGATGAATTTGAACGCCTCGCTACCGACCCCTCCTACACCAAGTANGATGCCTGCGTGTTGAACGTGCTCGTGGGGATANAGCAATTTTGCACCGACTGGNCCAATCTCGGTGCGNACAGCCTGCATAACTAACTCCTCAAGCCANTCTGGATTGATGACATTTGTATCATTGTTGAGGAGGCAGATGACATCCTCNTTNCTANAATGGATTGCGNCGTTGTTAATACGCGAATAGTTGAATTTACCGGGAACTTTGAGAACTTCANTNCCNGNCGATTCTAGCGTATCNAAATAGCTGTGNGTCGCCTCTTCGACAGAGNCATTGTCNGCGACTACTANTTGATAGTTCCGGTAATTGGTTTTTGTAAGTATATTTTCAATGCATTCCTGCAANAGTTCGACTCNATCTCGCGTAGGAATGACAATGGCCACNGNTGGGCTNGNATGTTTNTAGCANGGTCGCCAATAGTAGCGATCTACAGGTTCGAGTGTAGCTGNGATATCNTTTCTCTTGAAATGGTCTTCAATCNCTNTTTTCGCTGCATTGTGAGCATACGNCTTTTCATNGATGTCTCTAGCTGTAGATCCTGAAACCGATCTCCAATGGTACAATACCTCTGGAATGTGCTCNATCTGNTCTGGTTCTATTGTTTCGGATATTCTTAAGGCCAAGTCCCAGTCTTGGGCTCCTTCAAAACCTGNTCGAAACCCACCGACCTTTGTGACTTGGGAAAGGCGATATACGCCGAGGTGGCTGATGAAGTTTTGACCAAGGAGCAAATCAGGATTCCAGTCGGACTTAAAGTGAGGCTGAGTCCTGACTCCATTTTCATCGATCTTGTCTTCGTCAGTGTAGATCAGAGCTGCATCGGGTTTCTCGTTTAGGCAGTCTACGACACGTGCGAGTGCATGCGGAGGAATTTCATCATCGTGGTCCAATAGCGCGATGTAATCACCGGATGCAATTTCCAATGCTGAATTCGAAGCGTGGCTAATATGGCCGTTATCGCTGCGGAAGACGACTCTGATATTCGGATTATCTTGTTGGTACTGTTCTAACAGAAGCTTAACCCCTGCATTTGTTGAAGCGTCGTCGGCAATACATAGTTCCCAATTCGAATAAAGCTGGTTCTTGACAGACTCAATGGCGGCTCGGAGCCATTGAATTTCTGGGTTGTACACGGGAAGTATGACGGAGATGAGTGGAGTAAAGGGTATCTTAGGGAGTCTGATATTGAAGTTACGGTGATATTCCTCAACCAGAGGCTCCATATCAGCGCAAAAAGCAGGATAGTCTCTAAAGGCGGACGGCTTCGCAGCTTTGTGGTCTTCATCGCTACAATCAGAATCCGTCGAAATTGGACTGCCGTTTAGGACTGGCGATGCGTCATTCGTTGAAAACAATTTTCGGATGAGTGACTTGAGAAACATGATTTTAGAGCGAAAAGTCGACGTTTCAAAAAATTAGATTCGCGATCTTCTGAGTATATTTCAGTCGTTTGAAACGGTTTTTTCTGCAAGGGCCTAATTAGATTTATTTGGAGAGATCGTACTTTCGTGTGAAAGTGCGAACCCCCTGTGTATTGAGATACGAAGGCTTTTAGATAGCGATAGGTTAATACTGGGTTTAGCTGGAATTCGGCTTTTTTACGAATTTGAGCAAGGTCCAGATTTTTTTGGATTCCGAAATAAGGGAAATCGAAAATGAGCGAGAACTATAATCTTGCCCAGTAGGGGCTTTTATGTTTCATCTTTTTTTTACAAATCATGAATCCTCTAAGGTCTGCACCAAATTTTACTCATTTGATACTGCGAGTACCTCTGGTGTGTCTTTGTACCTCGATGCCTGATTTTTCGGTTTTTGGATCTGAAAGAGTGGAGGCCTATTGGGGGTCTTTTGGCGAACGAAGCGGACGGATAGAAGGGGCATTTCTAAAAACTGCCAACAGTGGAATATTTATTGGTTTCGATGAAGAGTCCGAGTTGGGAGCTTTTTCTTCTCAGGTCGATTGGAATTCAGAGGGCGACTTTGTCTTTGGTGGTCTCGCTAAATTCAAAGGTTCAGACTTCCTCGTGCCAACTGCGGGAGTAGGTCGAGCTCTTACCGAGGGAACCGATGTGATTTTAGAAAGTGGTTTTGTTGATTCGGATCTACGTTTTGAATCTTTTGTTAGAACGAGTGCTCAGCTTGAACGCTACAGGCTGGAGGGTGAAATTGATGGAGAACTGTATCTGGTTTTGGGTGAGAACGACCTAAGTTACGCCTTGTTCATAGATCACTCAGGTTCAATTTTTGGGGGTACGTTGCAATATGATGAAATCTCGGGACTACTCTCGTTTCGTTCCCAGAAAGGCGATCGATTCGAATTTCAAACGAGCTCATTGTCGCCACGCTATGTTCTGGCGGATGGTCGTCGAGGCGGATTACTCCAGGTAGCAAACGAGAATCAAGTCGATGTAGATACGTCCTCCATTTACTTGAGGAAGGCTTGGAACTCCTATGTAAAATCCTCCCAAAGTCCCCAGGATGGATTGCATTTCATAACCGAGGGAGAGGGAAGTATGCCGGTTGAGATACTGGCAGAACTATCGATCGACATAAGGAGCGTTTTCGATTGGGAAACTTTGAATTCCATCTCGATCGAGCTCTATCAGCTAGATGAGAACAATGAGTGGCGAATGTTGTTTCCCTCTTTGCCTCTCATGCGCTCCAAAAACCCAGATGAGCCCGAGTTCAGCCTTTCATTGTCAGGTAGATTAGATGCTACGCTCCCTAGTGGCACCTATCTTGCAAATCTCTCAAACATCTTTTCCCTCTCTGCGGAAATCGCAACTCAGGCGCATTTTGCTCACTCCAATGACATCTTTGTGGTAAACGGGTCCACTTTCTATCATAGGGATTCCCGAAACTTAGATCATCACTTTGGGTTCGATCTAGCCGGAGAGGGAGTTATCCAGGCTCTCGTGAGAAGCGTGGGGCCCGGTTTAGCGTATTTCGATGTTTCGGAGTGTACGGAAAATCCGAATCTTTCCGTTTATCAGCATGGGCTGAAATCATGGAAGAATGACGACTGGGCTATTGCTGAAAACTTTGAAAAGTCTTCAGTAATGGGGAATCGACTGGGAGCGTTTCCCTTATCGGAAAACAGTAAGGATTCGGCTCTCTCCCTATCCTTAGGTCCAGGCTCTTACAGTGTCGAGTCACGTAGGGGCACTGATGATGCTGGGTTCGAGATAATCGAACTCTACTTGCAAACCGAGTAAAACTAGTAGTGAGGAGGCCTTTCGGTCGCTGGATCCGAGTTTTGCTGGGAAGTCTGCTGCACTGAATTTTGCAGACTTTCGACATCCTCCGAGACCTTATCTAAGATTTTCCTTAGATTGAGGATCTCCCGATCCTGTTCTTCAATGTGCCTTTCCAGAAAGGCGATTTTTGATTCTAGTTCTTCTTTAGGTAATTCGCTCATTTCCAATGGTTTCAGAAGCATATTGATCCGAGTTAATCCTCTACGATGCATTTAGGCCGCTGCAACTTAAACCGATAAGGATAAGTGACAAGTCTGTTGAATCGCGAATTGGCGGTATAAGCAAAACCTTATATGGTCCCACCAGAATCCGAACGTCCCGAGAAGGAGGAATCTAATTCTTCTAATCTCGAAAGTGAGGCTGCTTCCAATCTTGAAAGCAGTGCAGTTGGTAGTGGGTCATTTCAAGGCGAAGTGGATGAAATGCTGAACTCTATAGAGATTGACGATTCTGACGCAGAGGAAATTGAGCCTGCCAAGGGACTTGAAAAGGATGGGAAAGACCGAATGCCGATTCTGAGGAACCGCAGATATCCGCTGCCGATGATCTTCTAATGAAGGCGGGAAGCATCCTGAAGGGAGGATATACGGAACTGCCTGAGATCGAATTGGATTCGGAAACTGAATCTGATGGCGACCAAGATGTTCTGATTTTAAAGCCCGATCCTCAATCACTGATGAGCGAGCCGAACGGAGATGCGGAATCGAAGCCACGAACCGACGTATCTGATGAGTGTGAGCTGCTCGCTATGCCAGATCCGCGATCGTTGATGCAGGAAGCGAGCGAAAAAATTGATGAGGCCGAAAAAATAGGACGTGCCAACATCGCGGAACATGCGGGAGACCTACCTCCTCCAACTCCGGCTCCCGGAGCTCTGAAGGATGAAGAAATTGAGAGGGAGCTTTCAGGGGGGAATGGCGGTGCTCTGGAAGTAGAAGAAGAGGAGGAACAGGAAGGTCCGAGTGAATCAAAAGAATTCCCAGCTGAAAAAATCGAGCTTAATAAGAAAGAAGAGACGCCGGAAGAAGCTCTGACGACGGCCTCGGTAGTTGAGGAAGAAGTCCAGCCGGTTGATCTTGCTCGGGATGATCCATCCGAAGAAAAGGACGAGGAAGACTCTTCACTGGATGAAGACGATTCATTCCTCATGGACGATGAAGAAGATAATGATCTTCTTGTTTCGATCCAAGATGACTCCGAAAATGAAATTTTAGGCAATCTCTCAGGTTTCTCCTCTGACGAACCCGGTGAGTGCCAGTCAACCTCCCAAAATGGCTTTCTAAAGACAGCAATTCAATCGCTGCCATTTGCCGCTGCCTTGGCGGTTCTTGGCATTGGCCTGGCCGCTTTTAGCTTCAAGAACGAGTTTTTCGAATGGGCGGTAAACGGTGATACAAAAGGAAGTTCCCTAAGTCGTAGCATTGCAAGGGCGACTAACGAGCTCTTCGATCAACTCGGTCCTGATTCTCCCTACGAGATGGCTTGGATGGAAAATGAAATTAAGCGGGTTTCGAATCGTGAGTTGCTCGTAGAAGTTCAAATTGGGGCACAACTGAAAGTCGATCTTTACCAAGCTGTCGACGACGTAGTTCTTTATTCAAAACTCCCGTTTGACTTAGATGAGCTAACCGAAGCTGCGAAGAACATGAAATTGATCGGTCGCGATGATATCTCAATCCCGCCAAAAAGATGGAACGGCCTCTACAGGCATTCTGCGTCGAAGGGGGCGTTATTTCCCTTCAGTGTTTCCTACCGAGTGCTTAAGAGCAGTACGGACTCGAATTGGGAGATTTCGGGAATGAGGATGAGACATAGCGAGCATGGTTTCGCCTGGTCTCAGGGCCACCCCAAAGCGTTTTTTGGAGAGAGCGCAATGGACATCAGCTCTAATCGATTTATGATTTCATTTAAGGCCTATGAAAAGACTGGCTTGGATTTTTTGAACAAGGTCACCATTGCAGAAAAAGAGTATCTCGCGATGTTGGATGAGGCCGAAGAGCAAGCCAAAGAGGAAAGGCAGAATCTGAAAATGTCACTGTCGCAAGGGTCGTATTTCAAAGGGATGGTTATCGCTGGTGACGAGGGTGCTGATGCGAGCGAGGTATCATTGATAATAACCGAAACCCGCAACGATGGGGAAGTGATAAAAGGAGTGTTGAGGCTTGAAAAGGAAGAGTCTTCGACAAAGCATTTTACGGGCTTTTTTGATGTTGTAGAGAACAAACAAGGAGTTCAGGGAAGACTCGATTTGACGACGATCGCGTTTTCGGGGCAGACTTCTTTGGGTGAAATTCCTACATTCTTCAATCCCGGCACGGTATCGAGGATAACGCTACAGACGGATGGTTACCGAATGGAGGGAGATGCGGACGAGCTATCGCTAAGGCTATTTCGCAGCCTTTAGCTCTCTCGGAAGGAGTTTCATCGATTGTGAGCATCCTTTATTGACTGCCATTGCAGTGCTGTTAATCGCTAGAGCATTGTGTTGTCAGCGAGACTAAAAAGTGAGGTAGAGAAAAAGTCGGGAAAGGTCGTCTCTCTCCACCAGGCTTGGATGCATGCCACAGAACAAGCGGTCGTATCCGGTCTGGACGAACGTTCAGTAGTGTTTATTTTGAATTCCTTTGAGGCCGCTTCCAGCCTTCAAAAGCTCACCGATTCGATTGGAAAAGTTCGCCCACCGGATCGGCTTTCTTTCGTTGAAAGAGTCGAGGAATGCGCCGCAGAAACGAGTTATTCAACAGATGAGTGGCTGATGGGGCTAGAGCGGACGCTTCAGTTTTTAATCAAGCAGAACCGCTCTTCTACCTTGGATCTATTATTGGGCTATTTGTCTTGTGCAGCAGGGGAACTAAGCGCTTCTAGTGGACCTTTAACACTTGCAGATGGCGTGGACGCGTTCTTGCAAGAGTTCGGTTTTGAGGGATAGCCGTTTACCTTGGATACTGGGATTTGGGAACGTTATCGTCGGCATTAGTAGAGCTTCTACTATGCCGGTAGTGCTATTATTTCATCTAACATTTACTTGAGTTTGCCAGGGCTGATCCGTAGCCCATATCATTCGCAAGATCCGCACAGCGGGTCATTGGGGTAAAGAAGAAAACAACGGCGGGCTGTTTAGGGGTAGACAGTCCGCCTCTTTTTTGCGAAAACGTTTAATAGACGAGTAGACATTTCAGAACAATGTAGTAAATGAGTACCTACATGCTTGAATCGTCATCCGGTGCCACTCGGCACGAATCTTGCCTGAAGATAGGCAAAAAAGCAAAAACCTACGTTCTCGACACAAACGTTTTGCTTCACGATCCCCACTGTTTGTTCAAATTCGATGACAACAACCTAGTTATCCCGATTGAAACTCTGGAGGAGTTGGACGCGATAAAAATGGAGCAATCTAGTGAACGAGGACGGAATGCTCGCCGCGTTCATCGTATGCTGAGGGAACTGCTTCCTGATTCGAGAGCAATGCTCGAGGGGGTTCCTTTGGATAGTGGAGGCACCTTGTCTGTTGTCATCAACAAGTACCTACAAGGCACCGCTAAAGTTCCCGCCAAGATTGCTTCTCTTGGATCTATTCTGAATTTTGAGAAAAAGGATAACCGGATCATCGCGACGGCTCTTTTTGTTCAGGAGAATTTTCCTCCTCCAGCCACATTGGTGACAAAGGATATCAACATGCAGCTCAAAGCCCGGGCAGTGGGGCTCGAGTCGGAGGACTACCTCAATGATAAAGCTGTGGAGGAACCCGATGAGCAGAGTTATCATCGCATTCCTGTTTCCAAATATGATCTTCAGAGGTTTGCTTCCGAGGGTGAATTTGAGCTATCCGAAGAAGTAGCAAAAAAATTGGTGCTTAATGAGTATGTTTTGTTGTTCACGGAGGAAGGCAAGACGATGCCAGCCCGCTTGTATAATGAAAAGGTCCTTCGAAAGCTTTCTGTTCCGAATATGCTTAAAGCTCCAGGAGGGATTCCCATCCGGGCCCGAAACTTGGAGCAGCAGTTTTTTCTAGACGCGCTGATGGACGACTCGATTTCTCTTATAACCTGTTACGGTAAGGCGGGAACAGGAAAAACTTTGCTATCCACGGTCGCCGCAATTCAGCAAATCGTCTCCCCAAATAGCCAACATGACGGGCTCTCCATTTCTCGTCCAGTGATTGGAGTAGGAAAGGAAATTGGGTTTTTGCCAGGATCCTTGGAAGAGAAGATGAATCCTTGGCTTCAGCCTTACTACGACGCCTTGGAGGTTTTGATTCCCTCAAAACAGCCGAAAGAGCCTCAGTTTGAAAACAAGCGCCAGCGCAAGAATGGCAAGGAGTCCCCGCGTGATCGAGATCCGGTCCAAAAGCCCTACCAGAAACTTCTCGATACCGGTTTAGTGGAAATTGAGGCGCTATGCTTTATCCGGGGTCGTTCAATCGCTAGGCGTTTCTTCATTCTCGATGAAGCGCAGCAATTGACCCCTCATGAGGTGAAGACGGTAATCACTCGCATATCTGAAGGATCGAAAATCGTCCTGATAGGAGATCCGGCCCAAATCGACAATCCATACGTGGACTCGCGCAGCAATGGGCTCGTTTATTGTGCTAATCGAATGAGAGGCCAGGCGATTTTCGCCCATGTCCAGTTGTCAAAGGGAGAGCGTTCGCCTATCGCGGAATTAGCGGCGGATCTATTGTAGCTCCGGAACTATTATCAGGTTTGTGAACGGTTTCTCTGGAGGGTTTGGGCCCGAATTTCGATCACCGCAGACTTTATTTTCTTAAACACTTTTTTCTTCATGCGGTCGGTAAAAAGGATGCCATTAAGGTGATCCACTTCGTGCTGGATGCAGCGACCCAGAAGGCCATTGCATCTCAGTGTGTGAGAACCCCCATGAATATCCTGATAGTCGCACTGGATCCAGTCGGGTCTTTCCACTTCTCCTCGGATATCTGGGAATGACAGACATCCTTCCTCGTAAACGGTTTTAGAAGAATCGATTACATTAATTTTGGGATTGCACAGACCAATCGGATTAAAGAGCTCAAGAGGAGGTTTGGTTCCATCAAGCGTGTATTCGAACTCGATTTCCAAACCCCGCAGGTCGACTACACAAAACATGAGGGCTTTACCGATCTGCTGGGCGGCGAGGCCGATACCTTCAGCTTCAATGCAAGTTTCGACCATTTGGTCGAACAATGTTTTTAGAGATTCGTCAAAAAGCGTAACGGGCACGCCTTTTTGATGGAGAACCTCTTCTCCGTAGTGAACAATTTCTAGGGCCATAGGTCTTCGATTTGATATAGGCAAAACTCCAACCAAGGTTAGAGCAAATTCTTTCGATGAGTGACATTTTCCTTATGTCTCGAAGCGTCAAATCAACGGTCGGCTGTGTGTCCAAGCGATACCGTGAGAAACACTAGGACACGATGGTGCATGTTTAGCCTAACAGAGTAGTGGGCTGAGACAGGATGTTGCCAAACAAAGAGGACTAGGGGAGCATCGAGAGAAAGCCTGGTAATCCAGGTTATGCTATTCAGACCCTCATCTAAGTAGTTATTGGGAGTCTGAAAGGGCTTCAAGGTCAGAGCGATTGAATCGGAAAAGTCTCCATTCCTCCAATTTACTAGCCCCGCGGGATTTATAAAAATCAATTGCGGATTGGTTCCAGTTAAGGGCAACCCACTCCATGCGAGAACAGCCCTCGCTCAGAGCGATCCCGGCAACTTCTCTAAAGAGGTTATCTCCAACACCCTTGCCCCTGTATTCATTTTCCACATAAATATCTTCCAGATAAATGCCTTTCTTTCCGATGAAAGTAGAAAAATTGTAGAAGAAAATCGCGTAGCCTATCGCTTGATTGTCTACAGTTGCTACTAAAGCTCGAGCGGTAGGATTGTCCGAAAACAGACTTTCTTCTAGGACAGGCTCAGTCACTTCAAGTTGATGGGCGAGCTTTTCATATTCCGCGATTGCTCCTATCATGGCGAATATTCTTGGAACGTCATTTTTCTCTGCGGAACGAATGACTGGATCTTGGATAGTGGGCTGCATGAGAGGAACGTGCTCAATTTCTCTTGCGATATCAATAGCCGAACGCTGAAGTTCGCCATTGATGAGCTCTCAGAACAGGAATCCGAATGTAGTGGTAGTTATGACCACTCAGTGGAGAGCTCAGTCCACAGGGTATGGTGGGGATGGTAATGCGAGCACTCCCTTTCTAGACTCATTGGCAGAAGAGTCGATTGACTTTTTTCAAGCGGTCACGCCTCACCCTTTTGGCGTTTTTGCAAGGGCTGCCTTTCTGACTGGTATCGCTTGTCCTGATAATGGAATCGCCGGTTACTATGACCCCTTACCAGAGAATGCCCAGACCTTGGCGAATTTGTATCAGGATCAGGGATATGACACTGCGTTCTTCGGTAAGTGGCAGCTTTTCGAGAGAGATCGAAAGGCTCCCGTAATGGGTATTGAACATGCGCTAGTCGAAGTCCCTGAGAACCGGAGAGGTGGTTTCTCCTATTGGGAAGGGTTTGAATCGGGGTTTCTACTCAATGACGGGTATTATCATGGGTCCAAAATTGGACCTCCAAAGAAAATAGAGGGCTACCAGTCTGATGTGGTTGTGGATCTTTGCAGAAATTATTTAGAAGAGCGAAATTGCGATAAACCCGTGTTTGCTTTTCTGAGTCTGGATGCCCCGCATCCCCCCTACAGAGAGGCTGCTTCAGGAGTGAGTCCCATTGACCCCGAATCGTTGATTCTTCCCGAGGAAGTTCCGGACGGTTTCGAAATTCGCTCCATTGCGAGGGAGGAACTATCGGGCTATTATGCTCATATCGAGGCGACTGATCGAGCCATTGGAAGGCTCGTTTCCTTCTTGAAGGAGAATACGGATTGGCCGAATACCGTGTTCGTTTTTACCTCAGCTCATGGGGACATGCATGGTTCCCATGGGCAGTTCCGAAAAGGCTGGCCCCACGAGGAGTCGGTCAGGGTTCCTTTACTATTTTCTTGGCCGAAATTTTTCTCAGATTCCCGTCGTGATCCATTGCTCATCTCGTTGCTCGACCTAGGCCCAACATTGTTTGGGCTTTGTTTTGAGGGAGAGGGGCAAAAGCTGCGAGTCACGGGTGCCGGTGCGGATCTTGCTCCTGCGATGAAAATGCTCGCGGAAGGACCTGATTATCAACGATTGTCCATGCCGAGCGTGCCTCCCTTTAGCAAGCAATGCCCTTATGCCTGGACCGCGAAGCGAACGATTCAGAGGACCGAAGTGATAAATGAACTAGGAGAAAGTTTCAGGCTGGACCATTGAACCGTCGAAGTTACTCTCTGATCGATAGAGATTAGCACTGAGCTGGAAAATGCGATAAATGAGCAGATCGGAATAGAATTTGCGGCATCTTACGCTTATCTTTCGATGGCAGCCTACTTCGAGCGAAATGCGTTTGATGGGTTTTCAAAGTGGATGCACCTGCAGAGCGAAGAGGAGCATATGCATGCGATGAAGTTCTAACAGTATCTTATCGATACTGGAGGGGTCGCTCGAATTCCTAGCATTCCCGCTCCAGAATGGAATTTTGATTCGGTTATTAAGGTTTTTGAGGCGAGTCTCTATCAGGAAAGGGAGGTAACCCGGCATATTTACGACCTCTACAAGATCGCCCAGAATGAGTCGGATTTTAGAACTGTTTCATTCCTGAAATGCTTTGTTGATGAGCAGGTTGAAGAAGAAAAGAACGTTTCCGACATGATTGACAAACTGAAGATGGCTCAAGGGAACCCGGATNCCCTTCTGCTATTGGATCGATACGCATTGGAGTGGAAACCAGAATCGGAAGTCTAATTTTTACGGGACCGCGTGTTNAGTTTTTCGATTTCCGTGCGTTTATAANCAGAATCGCGCGAGTGCTCTTGTGAAACATTGACGCGTCGTTAGGTGCAGATNGGTTTTAGCGTGTAGGNTAGGCAATAAATTCCNTAGCCGGATTGAACTCCTTTGAGANGAGAATTNTAAAATTTTTAACCTNCTAATNTACAGTGACTTAGGTTTTTTANAAAATTGGTAGGCATGCGTTTTGCTAAGTGCAGGACATGATCGATCAAATTTTAGAGCGCGAGAACTATGTCCTAGCGAAAAAGATGCTGGACGTTTCTCAAGCTCGTCATGAAGCGATATCCGGAAACTTGGCAAATGCAGAGACTCCGGGATATAAGCGAGTGGACATAAAAGCGAATTTTCCCGATGAGCTGAAGAAGCTTGCCGAAAGCAACGATGTTGAGTCGATTTCGAAGCTTCAAACCAGGCTAGAGACCGATCTGAACTCTCCGATTGTCAGACCAGACGGAAACAATGTGCAACTCGATTCAGAGCTGCTGAAAATGAGTGAAAACGCGATGCAGTATGAGTTCCTGACTCAATACACGGCGAATTCCATGAAGCGAATAAAGACCGCGATTACCGGCCGAGTGCAGTAATTGTAATTTTAAGGAGAACCTAATCATGAATATAATGCCGGGACTTGAAAGTACTGCCTCTGCTCTTGCAGCGGAAAAAGTGCGTCTGGATGTAATCGGTCAGAATATAGCGAACGCCCATACAACCAAGGGACCTGACGGAAAGCCTTATTCGAGGCAGATGGTAAGCTTTGAAACGAAGCTTATGGAAATTGGGACTAACTCGGATGGTAGTAAGAAGATGGGTACGGGAGTAAGTGTGAAGTCAATAACCTCTGATCCGAAATCAGGTCCCCTTGTGTACAATCCAGGTCACCCTGATGCCGATGAAAAAGGAATGGTGCGTCTTCCTAATGTGAACCTTACCCACGAAATGGTTGATATGATTGCTGCTTCGCGGAGCTATGAGGCTAATCTTGAAGTGGTGAGAACCGCAAAACAAATGGCTCAGAATGCGTTGAGGATAGGGAGATAGAAATTCTTTTGATTATTCAGAATAGCGAAAAACGATGATCGAGCTAAATTCAAGTATAGGTTCCCAACAGGCTCTCAATCAGCCACTTGTTGAGTCTCTAAAGAATACTAAAGCCTTCCAGCCTTCAGAGTTAGGCGAAATATCCAAGGCCGATTCGAGTCAGTCTTTTGGTAACATGATCGGTGACCTTGTTCAAAAGGTTGACGAGAAGGGCAAGGTAGCGATGGAGGAGACAAATCGGCTCCTTTTGGGTGAAACCGACAATATCCACCAGTCAATGATAGCCATGCAGGAATCGGGTGTGGCGTTCACTATGTTAGTAGAGGTAAGAAACAAGCTCGTACAGTCCTATCAGGAACTGATGAAGATGCCTGTGTAAGATTTTTTGGAGACTTATTTAAATGGGACTAGTTAATCAATTTAAGGATCTTTGGAATCCGCTCGGAGCAAACCAGAAAGTATCACTAATATTGTCTGGTGGGCTTGTCGCATTGGCGATGATCGCCTTGATGATTTGGGCGAGCCAGCCTAACATGCAGCTGCTCTACGGAAATTTGAATGCTGAGGAAGCAGGAGACATCGTAGACAAGCTTGAAGGGATGGGGGAAAAGTTTGAGAACGGCAAAAATGGCAACTCGATCTATGTAGAGTCCAGCAAAGTGCATCGAATAAGATGGGAGCTTGCGTCGGAGGGACTGGTGCCATCCGGTACGGGGCCGGGCTTTGAGCTATTTGATAAGGGTAGTTTCGGAATTAGTGACTTTGTTCAGCGAACCAATTATCTTAGAGCGATTAAGGGCGAACTAGAAAGAACGATCACTCAATTTAGTGGAGTACGTTCCGCACGTGTGATGGTGGTGATGCCTGAAAATCGAATTATTGTAACCAGCGAAGGGCGAGATCGAGCAAGCGCATCTGTCTTTGTGGATACAAATGGCACAATGACATTAGCGGCCGTTAACTCTATCAGGCAACTGGTAGCAAATTCTATTCAGGCCCTGCGGGCGGACGATGTGGTCGTTGTTGATAGTGCGGGGGTCGTACTAAGTGAGGACTTAAAGAGCGACGGGCTGAATGGAGGCCTTTCTAACGACGTCATAAAATATCGAAAAGGACTGGAATTATATTTCACAACTAAAGTGCAGTCAATGCTGGATCGTGTATTGGGGCCGCATCAATCTGAAGTGCGAGTGGCGGTAGATGTAGATACATCCTCAGTGCAAACGACAGAAAAAAGCTTTGATCCAGAAGGGGTGCTACGTTCGTCGGTGGTCGAAGAGCAAAAGACGGTTGAGAAGGAATCAGGTGGTTCGCTTGGAGCTGTGGCGGGATCCACTTCCAATATCCCCAGCTCTGGAAACGGTTCAGGAGGATCATTCACCGATCGTGAAGATTCCACGGAGCAGAAGACAGAAAATTACGAGATTGGTGAAGTTGTTAGCAATAGGGTTCAAAGTCCCGGATCAATCAAACGTCTAACAGCTTCCCTATTGGTATCCATGCGAACGGATGAAGAGGGAGGGGCTTTGCCTCGAGAGCCAGCGGAACTCCAGGAATTACGTCAGATTGTGATCAATGCTCTGGGGATTCAGTTGAAAGAAGGGGAAGTCGCTCAGGACTTGGTAACGGTTAACGAAATGGTTTTTGCTGCCGATCCACTTGCCTTGCAAACACAATCTATGAACCAGGGTTTCGACTTAAATAAGTGGATTGAATTAGGGAAAATTTTGGTTGGTTTGGTGCTAGGATTAGGAGTAATTGTATTTTTCATACAAATGCTTAAGAAGACCAAGCCCGAGGAGATATCAATCGAAGTTCTTCAACCTGAGCAAGTCCTCCAAAACCGGAAGTTGGAAGACAATGGAACGGTGACGCCAGAGATGCTCAATGAGTTGATAAGGCAGAAGCCCGCTAATATTGGCGTGTCTCTTCGCGAATGGATAGCTGAACCGGAAAGCAGATAATCGATATGCCTGGAACTTACGACAGATTAACGCGCACGCAAAAACTGGCGACCTTTCTCATTGTAATTGGTCCAGAAGCAGCGGCCCATTTGCTCAAGCAGTTTGAAGATGAAGATGTAGAGATCCTCTGCAAGGAAATGACCTCTATCAACGCAATTGAAGAGGTGGATCAAAAGCGAGCAATTGAAGAATTCTCGAGTGTGATTCTATCAAGCTACGGCTCGTTGCTCGGTGGACCCTTCTACACTCGTAAGGCTCTAGAAATAGCGAAAGGGGATTTCAAAGCTTCTAGCATTCTTGAGCACATCGCTCCTTCTAGTAATTCAGCAGAAGTTATTAAGGAAATTGAGCAAATGGAGCCTAGTCAGATCTTTAATTTGATCAAGACGGAGCAGTCCCAAACAATTGCATTTGTTCTCTCTTATCTGGAGAATGACAAGGCGGGACCGATTTTAGGCATGTTCAATCAGGAACTGCGGGGGGAAGTGCTCGAACGTCTAGGGATGTTGGAGCCCACCTCTCTTGAGATCATAAACAAAGTAGCTAATTCGCTCAGCAAGAATCTGGATACGGGAAGAAAGGTTACCATGAACCGGAGTGGAGGTGTTCGGATGGTTGCGGACTTGCTCAATACTTTAAAAAAAGACGACAGGAAAGAGATTCTTTCGAATGTCGAAGAGCGAAATCCTACTCTGGGATCCGAAATCCGAAAGAAGATGTTCAGCTTCGAAGATCTCATTCGCCTCGATCTTCCCGACTTGCAAAGAATTATGCGCGAAGTCGACTCGGGAGATCTTACGGTATCTCTAAAATCAGCATCCGAATCGCTCCGCGATTTCATTATGCAGGCGGTTTCCAAGAGAGCAGCGGAAACTTTAATGGAAGAGTTGGAAATGATGGGACCTGTCAAATTGACAGAAGTAGAGGCAGCTCAGGAGCGCGTAATCCAAGTCGTGCGTCGAATGGAAGAACAGGAGGAAATCAGCCTAGATGGTGGTAGCCAGACAGTCTAAATTAGAGTTGGATCTTGTTGAGCCAATGATGAGCCTACGAGTCTCATATGATGGGCCTCCGCGGGTGGATGCTAAGGTGTTCGAAGAGGAGATCGAGAAGTCGTATCAAAAAGGTTATGACGAGGCTAATCAGCAGTATAGTCAACAGATGCTAGATTTTCGATCCGAAGTGAATGCCTTGAGGGAAAAGACATTTTTCGACCTAGAAAACAAGTTTGGTAAGATCGTCGTAGAAGCTCGTGAGGCTCTCATGACGCTAACCCATGATTGTGTGAGCCGAACTCTCGGTGGCGTAGAATTTGATTCTGAAACTATTCTTTCAATCGTGAATTCCGTCATTGAGGAATCTGGTTTGGATGACGAAAAAATGGAGGTTCGAATGAATCCTTTAGACTTGGCACTGCTCGAAGATCTTGAAGCGGGAATGAGGTCGAAACACCCTCGGTTGGATTTTGCCGAGGACAAAGGTCTTCAAAGAGGGGATTGTTTGCTGAGTAGTCGATTTGGCAAAGTCGACGGGCTTCTTTCAACCAAGCTAAACCAGCTAAAGGACGGACTGCGACCAAGCTGATGAATCGATTGCTTCCAGACTGGGCTGAAGATATTGGAGTCCGAGTGGATACGGCGGATACCGTGGCACGATTGGGCAAAGTTGTCCAAGTCGCCGGACTCGTTGTCGAATCTGAGGGCCCACAAGCTAGTCTCGGTAATATCTGCGATATCGTATCCCCTAGCTCTGATCTTGTGATTCATGCAGAAGTCGTAGGCTTTAGGGATAATCGTATTCTTTTGATGCCGCTTGAAGACATGGAAGGGGTTCATCCGGGTTGTCATGTAAAATTGAGCACAGGTATCAATCGTGTGCCAGTTGGTTCAGAGGTTCTTGGAAGAGTCTTAGATGGCTTTGGGCAACCCATAGACAGTTTTGGCCCTATCCGTTACAGAGAAGAACCATCTCGGTCCCGGCCTATTCCCAATCCCTTGTTGAGAAGGCGGATCAAAAAGCGCTTCGAGACAGGCGTTAAGGCTATAGATCTTTTTAGTCCTGTTGGAGAAGGGCAGAGATTAGGGGTGTTTGCGGGAAGTGGCGTGGGTAAATCGACCTTGATGGGAATGTTAGCTCGAAGTTCAGACGCAGACGTAAACGTCATCGCCTTAGTGGGTGAACGGGGACGAGAGCTGAGAGAATTTATTGAAAAGGATCTCGGACCAGAGGGCTTACGTAAAACGGCCGTTGTAGTCGCAACCTCTGATCAAAGTGCCCCATTAAGGCTACGGGCAGCAAATCTCGCGAGTTCAATTGCGGAGAACTTTCGGGAGTCGGGTAAGAAAGTTCTTTTCCTGATGGATTCCGTGACTCGATACGCGATGGCCCAGCGGGAAGTTGGGCTGGCGATTGGAGAGCCGCCTGCTAGTAGAGGTTACACGCCTTCGGTCTTTTCCAAGCTCCCAAAGCTATTGGAAAGATCGGGCAATTCGGAAAAGGGGTCCATAACCGCCTTTTATACCGTACTTGTGGAGGGAGACGATTTCAACGAACCGATTTCGGATTCCGTGCGCGGAATATTGGATGGCCATATCATTTTATCCCGTCGTTTAGCGACGGCGAATCACTTCCCGGCTATTGATGTTCTGGAGAGTATTAGTCGCTTGGTTAATGACATTTCTTCGAAAGAGGAAGTCGAGCTCTCTGGATTGGCGAGAGACTACCTTTCTCTGTACCGAGAAAACGAGGACATCATCAACTTGGGGGCTTACACGAGAGGTGTGAATGCGCGTATCGATGATGCGATAGCTGCTCACGGACGTATCATGGAAATGCTGCGGCAAAGTCATTCGGAGCATATTCCAAGTGGTGATTCCTTTTCATTGTTGAAGGAGGCGATTAAATGAAGAAGTTCTCTTTCAATTTAAGAGCCTTGTTGAAACTGCGGGAATGGGAGGAGCAGTTAGCCCGGCAAGATTTTAGCCAGACGGTTCAGAATGTTTCCACTCTCGAAGACAAGACGAGACGAGTCGAAGAGGAGAAAGATTCAATTTGCCGGGATTGGGACAAGTCGCACACTCGCTCATTTTCCCGAAATGAACGTCTCGGTCTCCATGCAGCGATTGCCGATGCGAGTCAGACTTCCAAAGAAGTTAGGGATGTATTGGTGACAGCGGAAAAACGACGAGATGAAGCTCTTTCGAGAATGAAGCAAGCTGCTCGAAAAAAGAAGGTGGTAGCGAATTTAAAGCAGTGTCGATTGGAGGAGTATCACGCAGAAGCAATGCGGCAGAAGACCATCGAAATTGAGGATATTTACAATGCACGAAGAATCGAAAGGAGAGGTATATGAGTGGATTACTAACTAAATCGTGGTTCTTAGCCGTTTTGGCTCTCGTTATAATGCTTGGGACTCAAGTGGGTTCGTACGTACTTTATCGCGACAAAATTTTCCCGGCAGACAAGGATGTGCTGGTCATAAAACGTGAGGACCCTTCACCGATTGGCTGGAATTTTTCTAGTGATGACCTCAAGCGGTTGAAATCGGATCTCGATAAGAGAGTGGCGAAAATTGCCGAAAGGGAGGCGAACCTCGTCACTTATGAAGCACGGCTGCAATCTGATCGCATTGAGATTGAGGAGATAAAGGCGGAAATAGAGCGAATGCGCGATACGCTAATGAAAGATGTTGTCGAAATTGAGGCCTGGGAAGGCAAAAATCTGAAAGCCTTGGCTGATACTTATGGGAATTTGGATCCTGAAGCAACCGTAAGTATCTTCAAAGAACTGGACGACGCTACAGTAGCCAAAATATTAAGATTTATGAAGCCGGCGACAATTGGAGACATTCTTCAGGAGATGGCTCAACAGGGTGGCGGAAACGAAGCGATGATAAAGCGGGCTGCGAAATTGTCCAACATACTCAGATTATCAAGAGACGATTTACAGGCGAAAAAGTAATATATAATATAGATGTCCATAGAAACGAAAAGCGTATCCAACCCGGTGGTACGCGATAGTGAAATAAGCTCAAAACGAAATATTTGGAGCAAAACGCAAGGAAGCGCAACGGGAAGCAAGGATGGGCAATTCAACAGTTTTTGGGATAAGGCGTTTGTCGGTGCTCAGAAACTTTTTGGCATAGATGCAGCAGAACGAAGCGAGCTAAGTAAAAGTGAAGACTTAGAGACGGAAGAAGAGCGACGGCACGATACGGAGTTGCGTTCTGAAAATAGAGGTTTGAATTCAGCTCCCCATTTTGAGAACAGGAGTTTAAACCGTATCGCCACTTCAATTCGAAGAGAAAACTCTAATGAGCTTCTATCTATGATGTTAGCTGATTGGTCGATGGACCAACGCTTGGAGAGATCTGCAGTCGATGACGATTGGTATGAGCGCCGCATAATGGATATTAGGGCCGATGAGGATGCTAACCGTGAGCGCATCGATGTATTGGAAGACGACTCAGAATCGAAAGATCATACGGCAAAAACTGCCGCCTCCTTGAAATTGGGCCCCTCGGATCTTACTAATTTTGCGTTAAAAAATAAGGAAGAAAATAGGCAACGTATTGAAGGACAGGGGTTAAGGAAATCTG
>PBMN01000047.1:0-20176 GCA_002722675.1 Opitutaceae bacterium | reverse complement strand
TTCTGAGACTTTTTTGCAGAGGGAGGTTCGTGCTTTGAAGGAATTGGGAGCGGACTTGCGTATCGTATCTCTTCATGGAGGGGACTCCGAATTTGAAGGATTTGAGATCGACCGATTTAGTAAATGGGAGTTAATGAAGCTCTTATGGCTGCTTCCTTGGCTAATCCTCTCTCGTTTCGAATTGTTCCGGAAATATCTGAGTGATCTTTTTGGGGCAAAACCCAGCTATTGGCTCAATTTCTGGGAAAACATGTTAGGGCTGGGAGCGGCCATAGTCAGAGAGTCTTCACTACGAGAAGAGAAACCCGAAATAATTCATTGTGTCTGGTCAAGTGCTCCAGCGGCTTTTGGGTGGCTTGAGTCACGGCTTGTCTCAGTTCCATTTTCGATGGGAGCCCATGCTTATGATGTATTTGAGAAAGGAGGCGACTGGCTTTTGCAGTCAAAAGCCCGTGATGCTTCATTCATCCATACATCTACAAATTCAGCGGCTATGGTGCTAAAGAATCACGTATCGAGTAACAAAGTGCATCTAATTAGAAGAGGGATGAACCGGTTTCCTGAATTCAAGAAGCTCAGAATGAATCGGCACTCTTTGAGGATCGTTTGCGTCGCAAGACTAGTGGAGAAAAAGGGATTTCCATTCCAACTGGCGATCTATGAAGCCTTGCGATCCGCGGGAATTAAATTTGAGGCAAGAATAATTGGGAAGGGAGAGATGACAAAATCAATCCAGTTGGGGATTAGTGAGCGAGGCCTTGGGGATCGTGTTACTTTGAAAGGGAGGCTCTCTTTAGAAGAAACGCTTCAGAATGTGGGCTGGGCAGACATTTTGATTCACACTGGAATCATCGCCCGCAATGGGGACAGGGATGGGCTCCCTAATGTTATTCCAGAGGCGATGGCGTCGGGCACCGTTGTTTTGGGCTCCCCCGTATCCGGAGTAGGGGAGGCGATTACGGACGGCGAAACAGGATTCCTTTGTGAAGTAGAGAATGCGAGTGCTTGGGTGGATCGGTGTCGCCGAATCCAATCGGATGATGGTTTGTGTGAGACGTTAAGACTCAATGCTCGGAATTGGGCTGAACGTGAGTTTCTCGCCTCACGTAATTCCGGTCGTTTGCTTCAATTGCTCGCCCAGCAATCAAGTTCGTAAGCGAATGAAGATGGCTTCTTAATTTCTTGAGATTCCTTCATCATTGAATACATTGATTAATATTCGACTTGATGATTAAAGGTAGAGTTCTTTACGATGTCACAAAGGCATCTAGGCAGCGTCAGAAGTCTGGAATCGCAAGAGTTTCTAGCTGCCTGAGGCGGGAGTTAAAAGCGTTGCTTGGAGATTCGCTGGTAGAAGTGGTTTGGGACGAGAAAAACAAAGCTTTTAGGCGTCGTGAAAAATCGACTGATCTTCAACTGGACGCAAATGATGTATTGCTGACTTGTGAATTATTTTGTGAGTACGAGCGCAGAGGAATCGAGCGCTTCCTGCAAGAATCTCCTTGTCTCTCGTATGCGATATTCCATGACGCCATTCCGCTGCAACATCCAGAGTTCACTTGGCCGCACAGTGTTCAAAGGCATCCGAGCTATATGAAAATGCTAGCCCTTTTCTCGGGTGTTTTTGCGGTGTCCAGTCACAGTGCAATTCTTTTGGAGGAATATTGGGAGTGGCTTGATCTAAAGAAAACGCCTTCGGTGAGATCCATTCAGCTCGGCGCCGATGGGGTATTCAAAGAGCCGTCAAATCCGAAACGGGAAAATAATGATCGTATTCAATTATTAACGCTAGCTATTCTTGAGAAAAGGAAAGGCCAAGATTTAGCCTTCGAGGCAGCAAAAAAAATATGGGACGAGGGTATGGATTTCGACTACCATTTTGTTGGTCGAACCAATCCTTATTTCGGAAAAGAAATCGAACGAAGTCTCAGAAAGTCTGCAAAATGCGGTTACGCAGTTCAATTGCATGGACAATTGAAGGATGAAGAACTGAGGGATCTCTTTGCAAAGACTGATTTGGTCGTATTGTCTTCGCTTGCGGAAGGGTGTGGACTCCCCGTGCTGGAAGCCTTGTGGAAGGGGGTGCCTACTTTGAGCAGCTCTCTTGATTCCGTCCGCGAAAATGCCCGCTTTGGAGGATGCCAGTTGTTTGAAACCGGCGATTTTGGGGCCCTCACTTCCGGCCTTCGCGAGTTAATTTCAGATCGAGAGAAATTGAGAAATCTCACGAATAGTATCCAGACCGACATGCTTCCACGATGGAATGATACGGTCACGGACATTGTAGATCAGATCGTAACTGAGGGTGGTCTTTAGTTTTTTACCGTAGAAGCTACATTTTACTTACAGCGTAGCGGATCGCGTTCTCGATGATTTCAAAATCCTCTTCCGTATGCCTGGCTGAAATCGCGGTGCGAACCAAATCCTTACCCGGGGGAACGCCGGGAGCGGTTGCGAAAATGGCAAAGACTCCTTTTTCTCGAAGGTTTTTCCAAAAATGGTAGGCTTTTTCTCTATCCCCAATGATTATAGGGATGGCTGGAGTTTCGCTGTCCCATGTGTCGAGTTTCAGATCGTCGAGGAAAGCCTTGTAGCGCTTCGTGTTCGCCCAAAGCCTTTCGAGCCACTCCGGTTCTGTATCCATAACACCGAGAGCCGCGATGGCACAAGCGCTTTGGCAGGGTGAGAGGGCTGCGCTGAAAATCACTTGTTTTGAATGTGTCCTCAGGTAATCAATCGAAGCTGTGTCCCCAGCGATAAATCCTCCGGTACTGCCAAGTGACTTGGAAAGGCTCCCCGTAATGATATCAACCTGGTCGGTAAGGCCAAAATGATTTGCTGTACCCTGTCCTTTTTTACCCAATACACCTATCCCATGGGCGTCGTCCATGACCGTGAAGCAATTGAAATCCTGAGCGATGGATGTGAATTCTGGTAGATCGCAGATATGCCCCTCCATCGAGTAAATCCCCTCAATCGCTATTATTTTAGCTACATTTGGGTCTAGCTGCTCAAGGAGAGATCTCAGGTGGTTGGGGTTGTTGTGGCTGAACCGTTCAACATCCGCCATTGAAAGTCGAATACCATCCCACACGCTGGAATGCATGTTCTTGTCAACTAGCACCGCGTCACCCCTTCTCGCAAAGCCTGTTAGGGACGACATGCAGGACAAATATCCAGCCGATGTTACGTGGCAGGCCTCTTTCCCTAAAAATGCGGCGAGGCGTTCTTCCAACTCTACATGAAAGGCTCTACCGCCATTTGCGGATCGGGCACCCATTGTGCCACCACCCCATTTTTCGAGAGCCTTTCTTCCGGCTTCGATGACTTTCGGATGATCGTACAATCCAAGATACTCATTGCTCGCCAGCATGACGAGTTCCTTTCCGTCTCTGAAAACTCGGGTACCATTCTGTTCCTGCAAAATATTGTACCAGATCTCATAGCGCTTTCTGAGACGTGTGAAGTCATCGTTGTCGCAGCGCTTTCGGATAGGATTACTGGTCTTTTTGATCAAGGAACGAATCATGTAGAAATTAGCCTTAGTTGGAATGTAGTGAGGACTGTTGATCAGTTGTAAGGAAATATGAAGAAAAATCGCGAGTTTATGCCGAGCGGAAGCGTAGCAACATCCACAGGGCCTTTAATGCTAGCTTGGGATCCATTCGCCACCAGTAGCGGGCATACCGATGGAAGTACTGGCTTGGCCATTCCCTGGAACCATAGGAACGCATGGTTTGAGACCATCGCTCTTTAAATAGATTCGAGTTTTGATTGTTGTGATCATGTCTGCCCGGTGAGCGACTGATATGATGCCGGATTACGCTCTCGTGAGACACGAGCAATCTGTAGCCTTGCTCCTTTATCCGTGCGCAGAGGTCAACGTCCTCCATGCCATTTCGATAGTCCTCGCTGAATCCGTTCAGAGAACTGAACAATGATCGCCTAATGAGAAAGCAGGCACCGGTAATGGCGGTTCGCTCGCTCCATTTATGAGGGGGTAGTCTTTTCCGGTTTTTCCAGGCATGTGCTGGCATTCCATTCAGGTCGAAAAATATTCCCGCGTGGTCGACCAACCCCGTAGCGTAATTGCGCTGAATGTTCCCGACGGCCCCGACTTTGAGATGTGGTCTATTGAGGTTAAGCATTGGTTCGAGCCAACCGGGTACGAGCTCGAGATCATTGTTTAGGAAAAGTAGTAGGTCGCCGGTCGCAGCTTGTGCAGCTCGATTGTTGGACTTGCTAAAACCAAGATTTTCAGCGTTACGAAGCACCCGGCACCTGTGAGAAATGCTTACCAGAAAGTCGGGCGTTTCGTCGGTGGACGCATCATCGACCAGGATCACCTCGTGGTTTTCCAAATTGACGGTGTCAAACAGTGTCTGGATCATTTTCCGCGTGAGTTCGACGCAGTTGTGCACGGAGATGATGAAGGATATCGTTGACTCGGACATGGCTCCTGATGGGGAACTAGAACGTTCGTTCGTTCAGGTAGCGGGCGAAGTTTCCTAGGAAGGGGGCGTTCAGATCGGCACAGATTTGGTAGGCCTTCTCGGTTAGCTCGTCCAATTTGCAACGCGAATATTGGAGCCCGTGAATGGATACATAGGTGGACTTGTTAGCGGCTTCATCGGCACCCACTTCTTTACCCATCGTTTCCGAGTTACTTGTGGCGTCCAAGATATCGTCCATTATCTGAAACCCGAGTCCGATACAGCGTCCGTAATCGGCAATTCGCTCTATTTGATCCCTGCTCGCTTTCCCAATGGTAGCACCCATCTTGAGGCTTCCTTCGATTAGGGCAGAAGTCTTGTTTAGGTGTATGAAATTCAGTTCATCCCCGCTGAGTTGTTGATCCTCCCCAAGAATGTCCTCCATTTGACCTCCGATCAGCTTTTGGCTACCGGCTGTCTCGGAAAGTATATTCACGAGTCCAAGCCCGATTTCGGGATAACTGGAGTAGTGGGTTGCCAATAGCTCGAAGGAGAGCGTCAAGAGAGCGTCGCCTGCCAATACAGCCGTGGCCTCGTCAAATTGAATGTGGCAGGTCGGGACTCCGCGGCGAAGCGGGGAATCATCCATCGCAGGCAAGTCATCATGAATCAAGGTGTAGGTGTGGAGGCATTCGACCGCGACCGCAGCTGGGGCAGCAGATATTTCGTTGTCGAAAAGGTCTCTGGATGCGAGCAGCAGCGAAGGTCGAATGCGCTTTCCTCCTGCGGAAAGACTATATCGCATGGCTTCGTGGATTCGTTTCGGGCGTGTCGATGAGTACGGGGTCAACTCGTCGAGTGCTCGCTCAACGTCTCGGACGTATGCTGCTAATTTCTCTTTGAACTCCATGCAAAATGCGCGATTGTAGGTTAAAGATCACCTGAACTTTCCGAAATGCAAACAATTGAGCAAGTATCTAAACGGCTGTCGTCTGACCCAAATTGGTTTAACAAGTGTATGTTAGGGGTTGTTTTCTCGATAATTCCAATCGCTCATTTCGTAGCTTTTGGGTACTTATACCGCCTGTTTGCCCAGGGGAAAGCGCAACGCGAGATCTCTCTTCCTGACTGGGGAGATTGGAAAGGGATGTTCGTTGATGGTTTGAAGTTATTCCTCATCTTTTTCCTGTTCGGATTTATTCCAGTCGCATTGATGAGTGCCTTGGTGGGCATTTCCCCGTGGGATTCGGTCTTTGTGAAGATTCCTATGGCTCCGGTTCTTTTCTTCGCGGTTCCGCTCCCGAGCGCTGCTTTATATCTCTATTTGCTTAATGAAGATTTTAAGAACTGTTTCAATTTCCAAGCTCTGGTTGGGCTGATGAAGGCCGGAATCCATGCTTACTGGGTACCTACGATTGCGTATATCGGGCTCTTGTACATACTCCCTTTTATGTATTTTGTAGGAGGTGTTATTTATTTCTATTTTATGGGCAATGTCTTTAAGAGCCTCCAGCTAAGAGCTGATAGAGGTTAGTTAGAAAATGAAAAGAAGACTGCCGAAAGAGCCATCTATTGTTGGCATGATTCTTACCGCGGTATCCGGGGTTTCACTTGGAATTCTGCTTGGCAGTTTCATTTTGCTAAGAGAAGTGCCATTGAGCGGAATCGAACCTGCCGAATCCGGCAAAATTGGAGACTACGCGGCCTACTATTCACCAGGGTCTGCAGCGGCGGCGGAGTCGGCGACGGTCAAGTCTCGGACCAGTAGGCTGGGACGTCAGATACCTGGTTCCATCCCCTTTACAGAAATGGAGATCAACCACTACTTGAGCCAGTTCAAGAATGCGGATACGAATGAGGATGGCACTCCTTCAAATATTTCGTTTTCCTCCCCTAACGTACGAATCGAGACCGATCGTTTCGTTTTGAGCGGCAAAATTATCGTCAATCCACAAAAAGACCGCTTCGAAGTGCTTATGCAAGCGTTTGGGCGGTTTGAGAATGGAGATAGTGGGGTAAAGATGAAAATTGACAAAATCCTTTTAAACTCCCTCAGAATACCGAAATTTGGTGGTCTGGTTGAAAACCTGTTTGAGTCAAACAAGGCAATGTTTCCACTGCCGACTGAAGTGAAAAGTTCGCTGGGAGCTATTCGTGAAATTGAATTGTTAGAGGACCAAATCGTCTTGGCTCTTTAGTCTTCGGCCAGTTTAAAGGCATCGATGATTTGATTCAAGTCGATGTTCTCTTGGATAATCTTTTTAATTAGGGGTATTTTGTCGTCATCCCCAGGCTGTGTTTTTACAGTCATACTATGAATTCGAGACGCTACTGTGTAGCTGTCTGTCGATACCGAAATAAAGGGGATACGGCTCTTTCCAATTTGTTCAAGAAGTGCAGGGCTCGGCCGAATGCCTCGCGTCAGGATGATGCAGGAGATCGTTCCTGAAGTGTGGTGAGATTCGTGGGATAATACGGCAAGAACGATGTCCTCCCGGTCGCCCGGAGTGATTAGAAGGGTATCGGCAGACACTGTATCCAAAAAGCCAGTTACCGTCATCGCCCCAATAACGATGTGACTGAATCTTCTGGGACGGATCTCGTCGACGCGATTCAAGGGAGTTCCGTTCACTCGTTCTCGGATTTGCTCTAGATTGGGTGAGGTGAGCACTTTTTCTGAGGGTAACAGACCAAGAAGGGGAATGCCCAAACGTTTTAGGGCCAAGCTTGTATACTTCCGTATCATGTCCATTTTGTCGGCCTCTACCTTGTTGATGATCGCGCCAACGACTTCGACCCCTTCCTGATCGAATAGGGCCTTGTTTAAGGCAATCTCGTCAATGGGTTGACCGATCCCCCCCCTGCTTACGATAATCGCCTTAGCCCCAAGCAACTTAGCGACTCTAGCATTCGAAAGTTCAAATACGGACCCAACCCCTGCGTGTCCACTTCCTTCGATCAAGGTAAAGTTCTTCTCCCAAGAGGCTCGGTCGAAAGCGTTGCAAACTTTATCCGTTAAGTCTGCACCCATCTTTTCTGGATCATCGAGGTAACGTTTGGTGAAGGAGCCATCGATTGCGATCGGGCTCATACTTGAGATGGGGGTCTCAACGTTGTAAGTCTTCTCAAGAAGAATTGAGTCCTCGTCGATCAGTTGTCCGTCAATTTTTACGAACCTTTGGCCAACCGGTTTAATGAATCCAACTTTTGAGTACTTTTGTTGAAGAGCGGCGAATAGGCCGAGGCAGGTCGTCGTCTTCCCGTCGTTCATTCTCGTGCCAGCCACGAAAATGCGATGCGTTGTATGGTTTTTAGGGCGCGTCTTTAGTTTGCGATCCTTCATATCTAAAAAAGCCGTCAGAATACGTCCGGGTTCTCACCCATTCCGAAAAGGAGGCGATGGTCAATGGCTTGGCATCCTGAGATTGCAGCTGCTCCGAGAATGTCATGAGCAGTAGCGCCGCGACTGATTTCGACAGCGGGCTTGTTGAGACCCATAATGATTTGGCCGTATTTGTTTGCTCCGGAAAGAAGGTGGATTAACTTTGTCGCGATATTTCCGCTGTTTAAATCGGGAAAAATGAGGACGTTAGCCTCTCCCGCTACCAAACTGCCTTCCGTTTTTTTCAGCTGAGCAGTCGCTCGATCCAAGGCGGCATCGATTTGAAGATCTCCGTCAATGTCTGCCTCGAGGCCTATCTTTTTAGCTTTTTCCCTCGCTAGGGCAGTAGCGGCTTGAACCTTGGCGACCGAGGGATTGCGAGGGTTTCCGTAGGTCGAGAAACTCAATAGCGCCACCTTGGGGCGTTCGTTGGTTAGATGGTGGGCGAGAGATGCGGTCGTAATCACTATATCGGCAAGCTGTTCGGCATCAGGATCAGGGATCACTCCACAGTCGCTCATGAAAAGCGCCCCGTGAATTCCGACTTCCTTTTCTTCCATGTCGATTACGAGCAGGGAAGATGCCGTTTTCACTCCTGTCTGGGTTCCGATTACTTGGAAGAGTGCTCTGAGGGCGTTTGATGCTTTCGTTGTAGCTCCTGACACGAGTGCGTCGGCACGGTTACTCTTTAGCAATAAAGTTGCAAACACGCATGGCTCCACGGATCTAGCCTCGATCTCCTCGTCGCTTAATCCAGCGAATCGAGGAAGGGATCGGAGTAAGTCCCTCATCTGGTTGATGTCAGAGCTGCGTTCCGGTTCTATTATTCGAATCCCTTTAGTATTAATGTCGAGTTTGGCTGCCGTTACTTTGATTGACGCTCTATCGCCAATCAATATGGGGGCGCCCATCTTTCGAGTGACGATTTGCCGGGCCGCTTGAAGGACTCGAGGGTCATTCCCGTCAGTGAATACAAATCGCTTGGGATGGGCTTGCAGCTTACCGATCAGTGTTTCGATCAAATTCATTGCTTAAAGTGTTTTGCTAGTTTTTGAGACGCTGAGGATTTTTGTTCGCTTAATTAGCAATTTGCGTGAAGTTGGATTTTAGGTAATAGTTGAGATTCGATAAGTAGGTTTGAAGCCGAGAGTGTCAATGTTCGTGATTCGATTCCGGACCAAATGTCTTGCTCGTCCGCAGTCTTTCTCTGTGATCTAGGAAATGTCGAAAATGATATCTCGAATGGGCGTAGTCTCCGCGTTGACCATGGTGTCGCGGGTGTTTGGCCTGTTTAGGGATATGTTTATTACGGCGGTATTCGGAGCGAGTCTCCTCAATTCCGCATTTACGGCAGCGTTCACAATGCCGAGTCTTTTCCGACGACTACTAGGGGAGGGCGCTTTGACGGCAGCATTGATGCCAAATTTGTCGGAGGAAATGGAGGAGAACGGACGGGAAGCCGTTTTTCGACTCGTTAACAAAACCTTGTCGTGGCTACTTGTCATTTGCGTGCTTATCACGGGATTGGCCTATGGTGTATTGTTTTGGATTGAAGAGTCAGCGGTATTGGAAAATTGGATTATTGGGGCCGGTCTTGCGAAGCTAGTGTTTCCCTACATTATCCCGGTTTGTTTGGCTGCCGTGGTTGCTGCCGTACTAAACATGCTGGGGCGGTTTGCCATTCCCGCGATGACGGCAATTTGGCTGAATAGCTGTATGATGCTCTCGCTTGGAATTGGGACCTGGCTATGGGTGGAGAGTGAGGTACAGAAGATGAACTTCCTCTGTTTGGGCGTTCTTTTGGGAGGACTGCTTCAATTTATGGTGCCTTCTCTGGCTCTTGTGAGGGAGGGCTGGAGGCCACGATTGGATTTCTCGGTTTCTCCTCGGTTGAGATCGGTGCTTTTCCTGACTCTTCCGGGTATTTACGGTACGGCATCACATCAGATCAATGTGATGGTCTCCCGCTTTCTTGCTTTGGACTTCAACGAATCCGGAGCGACTTTCATTTACCTTGCAAATCGTCTGGTTGAGCTTCCTTTGGGTGTATTCACTATAGCAATATCTACCGTTATTTTTCCATCGATGGCTCAAGCGATCGCCAAAGGGAAAGGGGTTGAGTTTGGAAAAACCTATCGTGAAGGAATATCGTTGTCTATGATGCTGACGTTGCCAGCTGCGGTTGGGCTCTCAATGTTAGCTCCAGAGATTGTTGCCGTTCTATTTGAGCGAGGAGAATTCAGTGCGGAGAACTCGAGTTCGTTGTCACCTATCTTGATCATCTGTGCCATTGGCATGCCTTTCTACGCTTTTGTATCTATCGATACTCGAGCTTTTTATTCTAACAAGGATACGAAGACTCCTGTCAAGGGATCTACGCTGGCCTTGATAGTGAACATTATCCTAAGTATATCCCTGCTGAGGCTGCTCGGGCGGATAGAAGCATTAGTAATAGCCAGCAACACCGCTATAGTAGTCCAGGCGGCCTTCATGCATCTTCGGTTGTGCCGATTAGACCTTTCGCTTCGATTGGCGGAAGTTATGCCGTCTATGGTGAAGTATTTAGTTGGCTGCATCGTTTTGGCAATTGTGGTGTGCTCGTTAGAGCTGGCACTGGACGATGTACGACCATCTATTCGATTGGCTGTATCGGTGCCCGTTGGAGGCACAGCATATTTTATGGCCTTGAGGATTTTAAAAGTAAGAGAGATTAACGCTGCTCGCTATTTGTTCGGAAGCAAGGGTCGAAGCTATTGAAAGGTTTAAATGAAAAAGGGTGAATCAAATGCACGAGGGACAAGTCTGGTTTTCAAGCGACTGGGTCATCGAAAAGTTTTTTTGAGTGGCGAACGGAAATTTATGGCATCATTCGATAGCAGCAAGCTGTCGTACGAATACAGCGCCTTGATTCGTGCTCGGTCAGAGGACGACGTCCGCGAGACTCTGAAATTGGCAAATAAGTATAAGATTCCCGTAACACCGCGTGGAACGGGTACCTCGCTGACTGGTTCGGCGAGCCCAGTTAAGGGCGGTTGGGTTTTAGATGTAAGCCTTATGAAGCGGATCGCCATCAAGAAGGACAAAGCCATGGCGATTGTGCAGCCGGGGGCAGTGGTAAGTGAGATTCAGAAGGTATCAGAGAAAGAGGGGCTCTTCTATCCGCCAGATCCTTCTTCGCTTAAGTATTGCACGATTGGAGGCAATATCGCTTGCAATGCGGGTGGCATGAGGTGCGCGAAATATGGGGTTACGCGTGACTTCGTCTTGGCTTTGGAAGGGTTTATGCCCAATGGAGAGAAAGTGTCATGGGGAGGAGAATACAAAAAATTTGCAACCGGATACAATATACGGGATTTGTGGATTGGTAGTGAAGGGACTTTAGGAGTGGTTACGAAAGCGGTCCTGCGCCTCATCCCGAAACCGGATGCTCGATGGACGAGCGTTGCTGCTTTTAATTCTGAAAAGAAGGCGCTGCAAGCTGTGCGGGCTTTGTTAGGAGAAGGACTGACCCCGTCGATACTTGAATACTTGGATGAAGATTCGATCTACTGTGCGGAAGAGATTGCAGGTGTTAGACTGTTCAAAAAGGTGGAGGGAAAGCCACTTCTTTTGATTGAGTTCGACGGCAGTGCGAGCGAGTTGAAGGATTCGAAACGTCGCCTAAAAGCTTGGGCCGAGCGTTGGGCGATCGCCGTTAAAAGTGCTCGTTCGGAAAGCGAGGCGGAAAACCTTTGGGAAGTACGAAGGAAGTGTAGCGGGGCCATGTACGCTCTTGGGAATGCCAAGTTGAACGAGGACATCGTTGTTCCGCTTGAGAACCAAATTCGATTCTCAGAATCGTTAAAGAGACTAAAGAGAAAATGGAATTTGCCAATGCCTACTTTTGGTCATGCCGCGGATGGAAACTTGCATGTGAATATTATGTTTCATCGCGAAATCCGTGAAGAATGTGTTCGAGCAGAAGGGGCTGTGCAGGATCTGATGGAAACGGTTGTTTCATTGGGAGGAACCATTTCAGGGGAGCATGGGATTGGTTTAGCGAAGTCCCCCTTTCTTAGAATAGCTCGGAACACCGCTGAAATTTCTGCCATGCAAGCTATCAAGCAGGCCTTGGATCCGAATGGAATACTAAATCCGGGAAAGGTATTCGAGCCTTATCACGTTTGGAAGAAGACCCCCGTTGCGATCCATTTGCCGTGGGACAAAAAGCCGATTTTGAAGCGGTAGTCGGGAAGTGCAGTCTATGAGCCGTTTTTCGCTTCGTTGTGCGCCCAATCGAGCCAGGGGAGAAAGACTTGGATATCGGATGTCTCGACAGTGGCACCCCCCCAAATGCGGATGCCCAGAGGTGCGTCGCGATAGGAGCCAAAGTCAAAGCCGGCACCTTCTGCCTCTATCCGTGACACGAGTCCTTTTGCGTAGCTAGTTTGCTCTTCGTCCGAAAGAGCTTCATACCAAGGATCAGTGAATTTTAGGCATATGGATGTGCTGGACCGTTGCGAAGGGTCCGTAGCTAGGAAATCGATCCAATCATTGGAAGCCACCCAGTTTTCGATCGCTTTTAGGTTCGCTTGGGATCGATCGATCAATGTAGGCAGGCCACCAACTTCTTCGGCCCAACGCAGTCCATCAAGCGCATCTTCTACACATAGCATTGATACGGTGTTGATCGTTGCCCCCTCAAAAACCCCTTTGATCAACTTACCTCCTTTTGTGAGGCGAAAGATTTTAGGTAATGGCCAGGAGGGAGTGTAACTTTCTATTCTCTCGATCGCACGAGGACTGAGGACGATCATTCCGTGGGCGGCTTCTCCTCCCATAACTTTCTGCCATGACCAGGTCACAACGTCGAGCTTGTCCCAGGCAGGCTCCATTGCGAAAACGGCTGACGTGGCATCACAAATTGTTAGGCCTTTTCGGTCTGGGGAAATCCAATCTCCATCGGGTACTTTGACTCCAGAAGTGGTTCCGTTCCACGTGAAGACGACGTCGTTCGAAAAGTTGACTTTCGTAAAGTCGGGCAACCTACCATAGTCGGCGGTTAATGTGTTCACATCTTCCAAATCAAGTTGCTTGACGACATCGGTTATCCAGCTTGCTCCGAACGATTCCCAAGCGAGCATGTCAACCCCTCTTGCTCCGAGAAGCGACCAGAGAGCCATCTCAACCGCGCCCGTGTCGGACGCCGGCACGATTCCGCAAACATAGTCGTCTGGAATTTCGAGAATCGTTTTCGACCGATCAATCACTTCCTGGATTCTCGCCTTCGAGTTCTTTGCTCGGTGCGATCGCCCAACGAGAGCGTTTTCCAGGTTGGCTAGTGACCAGCCAGGTCTTTTCGAGCAGGGCCCAGAGGAGAAAAACGGGCGACTTGGTTTATGCGTTGGTTTCATCGTTTTGCAAAAAATAAGGGTGCCGGTTAATGGACTGGAACCTTGGTGTCAATGATCGAGAGTATAAAATATGTATCAGTTGCTTTATTACGTTGTATTGTCTAAGGAATTGAAGTTGATTACAGTATGGCTTATGTCGCCGCCGTGTATGAGCTCTCTGTCAGAAGCTTCCTCTGAATTCATCGTTTCCAGAGGGTGGTACTCGAATTGGAAGGAGTTTCCTTGCCGGTTGAATAATGACCGAGAAATGGTTCTCGCAGCCCGCGCCTTTACGATTCGGGCCTTTTCGATATCCCGGCAGGGAAAGTTGAAGCTGTGTACGATTCCATAAGGGGCTGTAGGAGCCTTGATGATGTCCTTTAAACAAGAAACTATAATCTTTGCTGCGGCACGGACATGGTTTTCCATTTGTTTGGTTAGAGGATTTTCGCTTTCCCCAATTGCTTTGAATTGTTCCGGATCGAGATACATGGATGCCGCTATCGCGGGTAAGCGTTGCAAGGCCCCCTCAAGTGCCGCTCCAATTGTGCCCGATGACGCGATAAAGCTAAGGCCAGCATTATGGCCAACGTTTATGCCTGAGACGACTGCGTCTGGCGTTTCTATGCAAAGGTGCTCCAATGCAATATTGACGCAGTCACTAGGAGTACCGGTTAATTTGTAGGCAAGATATGGAAATGATGCGACTTCTTCGAGCTGTACCGATCCGCTTCTGCTCATTGCTTTTCCTATCCAGCTCTGTTCTTTTGCGGGAGCGGCTACTACAACGTCGTGATTTTCTGAGATCACCTCAGCTAGAATTCTAAGAAAGGGCGAGTCGATACCGTCGTCGTTCGAGAGAAGGATGTTCATAGTTTCAGGCAATTAGGTGTTACAAAAAAAGGCCAGAGCATCATGCTCCGGCCTTTAATTAGATTTAAAGCTTCAAGTAACCTTATTATTCAGCAGCCTTTTCAGTTTCGACCTCTTCGCTTGAGTCCGATTCTTCTGGCTCCCCTTCGCTTTCGCTTAAAGCAGCTTTGCGGGCTTCGAGTTCTTCCAGGGCTGCTTTACGGCTAAGGCGTACGCGGCCTTTCTCGTCGATGCCAATGCATTTGACCACCATCTCGTCGCCAGGCTTGCATACATCCTCTGTGCGCCTGACGCGGAAGTCAGCCAACTCGGAAATGTGTACCAGTCCTTCCTGACCCGGTAATACCTCTACAAAGCAGCCAAATTCCTTAACGGCTTTGACTACACCACGGTAGATCTTTCCCTCCTCGATTTCGCCGCAAACGAGATCGATTTCCTGGATAGCGCGATTCATCGCCTCTTCGCTAGTAGCGTAGATGTTCACCTTGCCGCTGTTGTCGTCATCGATATCCAGCTGTGCTCCGGTGATTTCAACGATACGGCGGATGTTCTTACCGCCAGGGCCAATGAGAGCACCTATTTTTTCGGGGTTAATTTGAACCGTGGTAATCCGCGGCGCGTTTTCGCTGACGTTCTCACGTGGCTTGTCGATAGCTTCCGCCATGGAATCGAGAATAGCGATGCGAGCATCTCTCGATTGGGCGACTGACTCACGCATGATGTCGAAAGGTAGACCGTTGATTTTGAGGTCCAGCTGGAATCCAGTGATGCCGTTGCGGGTACCAGCGATTTTGAAGTCCATGTCGCCAAAGTGGTCCTCTTCACCTAAAATATCGGTGAGAAGTACGTGTTTAGCGATTTTTCCATCAGATCCGTTCTCGGTTACGAGTCCACAGGAAATCCCTGCAACGGGGTCTGATATAGGTACTCCTGCATCCATTAGAGCCAAGCACCCGCCGCAGATGGAAGCCATCGACGTGGAGCCATTTGATGCCATAACCTCGGATACGATTCGAATCGAGTATGCGAAGTGATCTTCTGCGGGAACTACGGGAAGCAGAGAGCGTTCAGCCAGGGCACCATGCCCAATTTCGCGTCGACCCGTAAAACCAAAGCGACCTGCTTCTCCTACCGAAAAAGGAGGGAAGTTGTAGTGCAGCATGAATGACTTGGATTCTGGACCTCCCGTTACCGCATCAAGCCTCTGCGCTTCGTTCGTCGGGCCAAGCGTCGCAAATACAAGCGCTTGCGTTTCTCCGCGGGAGAATAGGGCGGAACCATGTACACGTGGGAGGAGACCCACTTCGCTATGCAACTTGCGGAGTTCTGTAGGACCGCGTCCGCCGGAGCGGACCTGAGATTCGAGAATCGGGGCCCGGTAAGCCGCTTCCTGCATTTCCTCCATTGCCATCGAAAGCTGAGCGTGATTGTAGCTTTCTTCACCCAGCTTTTCTTTGAGAGCACCGCCAGCCTTCTCTTTGAGCGTGTCCATTTTGGCGTTGCGTTCTTGCTTGTCACCAAGACGAGCTGCGGCGTTAACGTCTTCACCAATCAGGTTTTCAACGAATTCCCGTACTTCGGGATTCAGCACTACGAGTGGGAATTCCGACTTTTCTTTGCCTGCGATTGAAACCAGTTTGTCAATGCCAGCTATAATTGGCTGAATCGCTTCGTGAGCGTACTCAAGTGCGGCGATAAAATCATCTTCCGGAAGTTGAGCAGCGCTCCCTTCGATCATCAGCATGTCGGTTTTAGTTCCGACATAGATTAGATCGAGTTCTGATGCATATTGCTCTTCCAAAGTTGGATTTGTGACGAATTCGCCATCAATACGTCCAACACGCACAGCTCCGATAGGACCATTCCAAGGTATGTCTGAAATGGCCAGNGCAGCCGATGCTCCGTTGAGCATTGAAATGTCAGGCTCGTTTGTCTTGTCCGTTGANAGAAGGAAGCCAATGATTTGNACTTCATTCAAAAAGCCTTTTGGAAAAAGCGGACGGCAAGGGCGGTCGCAAAGGCGCGAAGTGAGAATTTCCTTTTCNGTNGGCCGNGCTTCACGTTTGAAATAACCACCGGGGATGCGTCCCGCAGCTGCNTACTTTTCNCGGTAGTCGACGGTAAGAGGAAACCAGTCTTGGCCTTCNCGGACGGTNCTCGCNGCNGTGGCGGAAACGAANACACAGGTTTCGCCAACGGTTACAGTTACGGATCCNCTTGCCAGTTGAGCAAGNTCTCCAGTNGAGATGGTCATGTTTAGAGCATCTATCNTTACACTATGTTTTTGTATCATTATATTTNTTACATNNTCGNGNNCGACGAAAACATGGCGTNTNAGAGAGATTTCCGGATGAGACCAGTAGCGATNTCATTCGGAAATGTCCCTGTTCGCCNAGNTTTCTATTGGAGGGAACTTTTGTTGTATCTACTATTTATGAAAAAGTGCCCGATCCTCTAGATTTCATGACTGAGGATGCAGGCCCGGATTCTGGGAATGTCGCGCTTTACCTGATTGGTTGATGCGATCGGTTGGCAACTTAGAACAGCGTCTTGAGGCGGCTTCGACTATTTGCGCAGATTTAGGCGCTGCAGTAGCTCGTTGTACTTGCTAAGATCGTTCTTTCTCAAATAGTTGAGCAATTTGCGGCGTCGGCTAGCCATTGCGAGCAGACCGCGGCGGGTGTGGAAATCTTTGCGATTGGCTCGTAGATGTTCTGTCAGATGATTAATCCGGGCACTGAGAAGAGCGATTTGAACATCGCAGGATCCAGTGTCTGTATCGTGCGTCTTGTAGTCGCCTATGATTTTAGTTTTATCGATTGCTTTGCTGTGTGGCATATGAGTTTTTGAGATCACGGAAACGATGATTGCCCGAGAGGGAAATCGCTAGCCAAGCTCGTCGCTGGGCTAACCGCTACTGCTCAGGAAGGTCCTGAAGGTTCCGCGGAGGAGGGCGGTTGCCTCGCCGACCTCTAGCGTAGATTGGTTAAAAGAATCGATTTTTTGGGCAGTGCAATACAAAAATCGATCTGAATGGCACAATCGACGAATGACTTTAGATTACCGTCAGTACGATCCTGTATATTTGATCGAAATAGTCTAAAAAGCCTTGTTTTGCAGTCGCAAGGCGAATCTGAACAGTTTGGATGGACCAAATATCTCAATCTTTGACTTGATGCGAGAGCTATGATATTTAATCGGTTTGCTGTTGTTACTCACTTGCTTAGCAATTTCTCGATTGTCCATCGATTGACTGATATCTGAGACGACCAACAGCTCGGGGTCAGAAAGACATCGCTTAATAAGCTGGACCAATTCCAACTTTATGTCGGTTAATCATTCGACAGGAGAATTTAAATCGTTCCCGGGTCCAATAACAATTTGATGCAGAACTTGGTCGTCGACCAAAGGGCCCACACATATCTTCCCTTGGATGATTTTTTGAACCGCATCTACGACCTTGGAAGAAGACTCTTTCTTAATTAAACAGGCCTTTGGACCGGCTCTGAGGGCTCGCTGGGCGTAAATGGATTTTTTTACATGGAAAACTCGATGATGGGAATGTCTTCGTGAATGGCTATAAGATTTGTTGAAAGCTCAAGAACGTTGGCACGCTTGAGCTAATCGTCTACGATGATAGCTTAAGGAATAGCTTATCTAACTCTCCTGATCGCGGCAGGTGAATCTTCAGCTTCACCACAACTTTCGATTTTGGCCTCGATGGCCACGATTTGGAACAAGTCTCAACTTAATAGATGATGGTCGTCGACGATGTAGATTCGGTTGGTCAATTTGTACTTCTTCTCGATAGAAAGGAGGAAAGTGATTAACGCTGAGATTTACTTCAAGTCACAATGTTTTGAGGGATTTATGTTCCTAAGCGTTTTCCCTCGACCAAGATATTAGTATTCCGAAATACTTGCTGAATCAGGCGTAGGGCTGCGGGACTAGGGCAATCGCTGTAATCTCTCCTAGTCAGATTTTGGCAAGAGCGTGAAGTATGCCAATGACTGTACCAAAAACGCCTCCCCATACGACCAGCCATCCCAGGTGTTCGCGAATGATCTTTTCTAAAATGGTTTTTACTTCCTGTGGTTTCAATTGATCGAGCTTTCCCCGGACGAGATTCTCAACTGTGGGACGAAAGGTCTCGAAATGCATATTGCTGTTGGTGAGATCGAGATCCTCAATAACTTGGACAAATCGGGCCGAAAACTCGGCTTTGAATGGCTCTCTGAGGGGTTCGATAGCTTTAAGTCCGCCCACAAAGGCAAGCATGCTTCCGAATTTGGATCTTCCTATCACATCCAGAAAACCATCAAAAGCTTGGTCCATATCGACCACGGATTCGATTGTTTCAGAATTTAATCCCTGATGAATTGCGGCATCGGCAAATTGCTTGAAGTTTTCCTCATTGAAAAAATTCTCCAGTACCAGCGAATGTATGCTGCTTTTGAATTCTTGGAACCGAGCGACGATTACGCCAGAGCCGTAGAGACCAGGAATCTTTTCGAAAAGCATATAAATCGCAAGCCAATTGGTGAGTGCACCTGATAGGGAAAACAGTCCCGCACTGACGACGAAGGGACGGAGGCTGCTTTCAGGCATTGCGTATCCTAAAATGCAGACAACGATTGCTAAAGAGTTAGTGACTAAGCTTTTGTTCATGGAATGATTGTAATTAGGACGTGTTGAAGTTAGTAGTCGCTAATTGAGTGAGATTAGCTTCAGACCTTTTTACTTTTGCTACTGTCAATGGGAAGCCATTCGATAACTTTCTTTATTTGTTCGTCCCAATACTGCCATTCGTGACCGCTGGGACTCTCCTCGTAGTAAAGGTTTAACCCTAAATCGTTTACGTTCTTAAGAAAATGTTGATTGGATTGGTAGAGGAAGTCCTCCGTCCCGCAGCATTGGAAAAGGCGTAAAGGGAAATGTTTTTGGTGGTAGTAGCGTTTTGCTAAATGAAGCAGGTCATCTTCTGAGTTTGCGATCTTCGAATTGTCTCCGAAAATAATGGGCCATTCAGGTAGAAGCGGGTCGGGGTCTTCAATCTGGGTTAGCGAAAGCGCTCCTGATATACTTGCGGCGGCGGCATATTGCTCGGGATGGGAAAGTGCTAGCTTGAAAGCGCCGTACCCTCCCATGGAAACCCCAGCGATGAATCGTTGGGATCGGTCGCGTGAAAGAGGAAAGAGTCGATTAGCCACCTTTGGGAGCTCTTGGGAAAAGAAATCAAAGTAACGGTAGCCATAATGCATATTCGTGTAAAAACTGCGTCCAGCGTCAGGCATGACAAGTGCAAGCCCTTTTTCAGAAGCATAACGTTCGACTGAGGAGTAGCGAGACCAGGCAGAATAGTTAGAGTGCAATCCGTGCAGTAAAAACAGTACCGGAAATTGCTGAGGCATCTCTCGAGGAGTTTCCTGGCCAGACTCATCACGCGAAGGAATGACTGCGTTGAGCGATGTTCGCGTTCCGAGAATCTCTGAGTAGAAATCGCACTGAATGAATGCCATAGGTATATTCTTATTGTGTCAGATAAAAAAGGTCTTGAACATTTGGATGACAGTGAATCAATCATTTTCGTACTCAGACATAAAGACACAAGAGCAGACTAGATTCCGATCGCCTTAGACGTTGTCGACTCGTCCAACCCTTAGCCAATATTTGCAGTCTCTAGTCCAAGTCAAAGGGAAATCCGCCAATTCTCTGCCATGGGTTGAACTCCAGTAGTCGGATACAACTCGACTACTTGTGTGAGGTGCTTTCATGAGAGGGTTATCGTCTTGTGGCCACTCGCCGTTAGCAATTTGTTCAATCTCTGACTTAATCGATATGAGTGCGTCGCAAAGTCGATCGAGCTCATCTCTGAATTCGCTGTCTGTTGGCTCGATCATCATTGTCCCCTGAACGGGCCAGGACATTGCCGGTGCGTGGAATCCGTAGTCTATCAGACGTTTTGCGACGTAGGAGGGTATCCTTCTTTTCCAGCTCTTGACTGGATGGGTTGATCATGGCGGAAGTCCTCTGCGTTAGTAGAATCTAATGCAGATTAGAACGGCGGAAAGGCAAATCAATATGAAATGTGGAATAGGTATTTTCGGGACGCTTTT
>PBMN01000046.1:0-38944 GCA_002722675.1 Opitutaceae bacterium | reverse complement strand
TGGTGCTCAGGAAGGGACTCGAACCCTTACACCTTTCGGCACACGCCCCTCAAGCGTGCGTGTCTACCAATTCCACCACCTGAGCAGTTGAGGAAGTCGCAGAAAAAACGATAGATGGGCGTTGATGTAAAGCGCCAAAACAAACAAATTGATTTATTGCGTCAATTGGGTTGATTCTAAGGTGTTTTCCAATTAAAAAGGCAAAGATTAAGGATTGCTACGCAATTTGACTTAGAGAAACTATCAACTCAGGGGATCCTACGTGGTTTCCTTTACAAAAATCCAATGACCGAACCCAGTTCCCAGGAACCTACGGAACCCGCGGAGCCGACTGAAGAGCCGGTATCCAAATCCCTCGATCTATCCGCTCTTCAGAGTTTTAACTTTGGCACCCAATGGACGGATGCCGGAAAGAAGCCCAGAGGCGACGACCAAGGAAGCTTCGGGCGTGGTGGAGGCCAGGGAAGACGACCGGATCGCCGCGGTGCCGGTGGCCCTAGAAAGGACCGGAGGCCTCCGAAACCTTCGTTTGCGGACAGGTCTCCGCGAGGAGAGGGAGGAAAGGGGCAGACTGGGGATCGACGATTCCAAGGCCGAGTTAATCGTGGCGGAGGAGAGGAACACCCAAGAGGCGGTCGCTTTCAGGATTTCCGACCCTATGAAAGTGCAGTGTTCGCGGTAGATTTCTATCCAGATGATGCGGGCTTCTCTACCATTATCAAGGCATTGAGGACGAACCAAATTACCTATGAGCTTTTTCATGTGGCCAAGATTTTCCTAGAGAAGTCCGACCGATATGTCGCGAGTGTGACGCGGAAAGCAGCTAAAGGTGAGAAGCCAGAACGAGTGTATGTTTCGGTGCCTGATGGGATGCCCTTCGAAACGGAAGAGGAAGCCATTCAACATGCGGTCGCCAATTACGCGGATGAACTTTTCGAAACGGAAGAAGTGGAAGTCGAACCGCCAACAGGGAACTTCCCGTTTGTGAATCGCTGTCGCATCACGAAAAAGCTGATAGGTCCGCCGAATTATCACCGATATGAGGAGTTTCTGAATCTGCACCACAAGACACAGCTCGCCAATACGCCGTTCGAGAAATTCAAGGCGTCGATAGAGCAAGTTCGTGAAGAGGAGGCGGTCAACGAGTGGCTGGAGTCGATGAAGAAGAGTACCAGCTACACCAGCAAGGCAGCGGAAGGGATAGAACCGCAAACATTCGATTCTCTGAATGATGCCATTGGCTATTTGCGAACGAATCAAAAAGAGCAGATCGTGAAGGCGGTCAACTATGCTCGCGTATCAGGAGTGGTCCTTGATAAGTTTTCGGATACAGAAGCCAGCCGGGCCGTGGCAGGGGAGCTGGCACGTCAGCAGAGATTTCCACTCGAAACCGCCAATGCTATTCGAGGTCGCCTGCGCCGTGAGAAATTCAGTATTTATAAGAAGGGCTCCAAAGGCGTTACCCTTATTTGCGCAACACGACGAAATTTCCGCAAAAAAGGGCAAGTGATGTCTGATTCTCTCGATCGGCTGATACGCTTTATCGAGGAACATCAGAAAATTAAGGCGAAGGAATTGTCCATGCAATATGAAGCGTGGCTTAAAGAAGAGTATCCTGATGTTTCCCATGATGAAAAGAGGCTTTCTCAGGACCTGCACTGGCTAATTGCCGATGGATACGTGAGCCATTTTAGCGATGACTCACTGTTCGCACAACCAGTGATAGACAACGAACCTAAGAATGTGGTAAGCCCCAAAAAATCGGATACATCTAAAAATGCGATTTCTTCCGATCCAGTCTCGGAAGAGAAAGCGGATTCTGAAAAAGCGCGAGCTGAGGTTTCCGAGCAAGAAGAGTCAGCGGTAGGTATTGAAACCATTACCAGCGAGGAAGTCGTTGAAACTGCTGTAGTCGAAACGGAAGTTGTGGAACAGAAAGCAAAAGTCTCTCAACCCGTTTCCAATGAGCCGGAAGGGGCGATCGAAGCTAAAGAAGCGGATGATAACCAGGACTCTAAGCCGCAAACGGCAGAGGCGGTTGCGGCCTCTGATACGACTGTAGAAGCTTCGAAGGCCAAAGCGGTTGAGCCAATTAATGAAACAGTCGAAGATCCCCTTGCTCCACAGAAATCTCCTGTAGTCTCAGAAGAACCGGCGGTGAGCGTGTCGGAGGAAAGCGAAGAAGGCCTCGGGGCTGAAAAAGCGAAAGCCTAAGCTTAGGCCTCCAGTTTCTCTGGGGATTTGAAAGTAGACAATAGGTGACTGTTAGGTCCGGCACCTGGCCTAAGGCTTTCATCCTGAGTAGGGTTGCAAAGGTGGGGCTCGACGGTCCAGCGAGCGGCGTAGATCGAGTTGGGAATTAGGGAAGACCAGGCAAACAGGACCCGAGTAACCACAAAAAGGTCGACTGACTAGGGATAGTCAGCACTGCCTTGCTGTGCCGGAATTTACTGAAGTGCCGTATGCTTAGACGAGTGACTGTTCCACTGAAAAATATACTAGCATACGGTGCGTATCCAGTGGTTGCCGGTGGGAAGGATTGAAAGGTGAAGCGAAAGCGTAACGGTCCAGGGGATTTGCCCTAAATGCCCTGGCCATTCAATCGCAAGGCAGTAGGGGGGCGTCATAAAGTCTTCCAGCATGAGTTCATCAATGATTTCAGGACTCCCTTCCAGTCGGTAGGCGTCCATGTGAAGGAGAGTCTTTGGGCCACGGTATGTGTTGAATATGTTGAAAGTGGGACTTGTGATTACATCTTGGATACCCATTCCAATCGCGATCCCTTTTATGAAGGTTGTTTTGCCCGCTCCTAAGTCTCCTTCAAGAGTGAGTACGGATTCTTCTGGAAAAGTAGACCCGAGTTCTTTTGCCAACTGAATTGTGTCAGCGGCACTGGAGGTCTCGACACCCGATTTAAGGCGTTCTAAATGGGTCATATCCTGTGGGCTCTATTTTTTCCTCCAAGTTGGAAAATACTACGCTGGGATGACTGGCTACTCTTTTTGAGATAATGCCGATTTGAGTGACGTTCGTCTTGAATCGAGTTTTCCAATGGCCGACAAACGTATCATAGTCTTGGTCTGGTTCCAGAGTGAAAAGGAGTTCGTAGTCTTCACCGTCATTGATTGCATGATCGAGTGGGGAAAGTCCGCTTAATTGCGATAACGCGTGAGCATCCTCGCTTACAGGGATTCGGCTAGCGTCGATTGTGGCATTACAGTGATCGAGTAGAATGGCTGCGCAGTCTTTTCCGAGTCCATCGCTGAGGTCCATGCAAGACGATACCCCTACCTGAGTTGCGAGCCATTGCCCTTCGGGAAGTCTCGGCTCGAAATTGAAGTGTTTTTTGAGCCTGCTACCCCCGAGCGAGCCAGTGACAAAAACAAGAGCATCAACGGATGCACCCTTTCGCTTCAAAATTCGTTCGTTACCGTAGCCAACTAAGGTCATAAAAGCACCGAGAAAATCTTCGGTGGGGGTTACATCGCCACCGTTGACCTGAATATTGAGCTTATAGGCCTGCTGGGAGAGGCCGATATAAAAACGCCTCAACCAATCAATTGATAAGTGGTTTGGAAGGGCGAGCGACAACGTGGCGTGTCGGGGAGTTCCTCCCATGGAAGCGATATCGCTTATGTTTCGATTGAGGAGTTTGATAGCGACCTGTTCAGGTTTTAAATGGCCGTCGAAATGGCGCTGATAGATGACTGGGTCGGTGGTGGTCAGTAGATAGGACTTGTCTGAAGGGAGATGGACGGCGGAGCAATCATCACCTATGCCAGCAGGAGGATCCGGACTGGCTACCCCCAGCCATTCGCTGATCCGTTTTATCAATACCGTCTCGCCTAAAGAGCCTACGCGGTCTTGGCGGGATTGGGCGAAAGGGTTCATAGCTGAATAGGTTCAACAAAGTATATCATAAGTAGATTCACTAAATTGAACAAAACGTGGATTGTAATACTGGATACAATATTTCCGGAAAGCCTGTAAACGAGACAGAGTCCCCCTCCCAGAATGAAAAGGGGGAGGAAGCTGTAGAGATTCAAGTGCATCAGGGCGAAGATGCCGGATGAAATTGCGATTGCGACACCAAGGGATACACGGCGATTAAGATAGCGAAAGAGGAATCCCCGATAAACGATCTCTTCGCAAATCGGAGCCACTACTACGATTAGGAGTGCCAACAGGCTCATCTCGAGAGGCGATCCTCCGCCTTGGACGAGCAGGACGGGCAACTGGTACTCATATTCGAACTGAAGTGCGTCAAGAAGCGCCTTCCAGACCAGCATGGATGGAATGAGGGCGAGATAAATGCAGATGAATCCCGCAACTCCGATTTTAACCGATTTTTTGAAGCTATCCGGTCGATCCTCACTTTCATAAGCTACGAAAAACTTGAACAAGAGCCAGGCCAGCACGCTGCTCAATTGAAGTCCAAATCCAGAGGCGATGACTATTGGTAGTGACTCGAGGTCTGGCTCTTCGCCAATTAGGTATGCGTAGCCACTAGCAAAGAGTCCTGACAAAAGAAAGGATCCCGTAAGAACGAAGCAAATGAAGAGCCCAAAATCAATTGGATTGATATTCCATTTGGCCAATCGATTGCCGCTTCGTATTTTTTCAAGGAGCTCCATTTTGATCGAGCGGAAGTCAAATCTGGGAAATCCAGAGGAGCGAGTTCAAAAACAAAGAAACTCGTCAAAGAACCCGAATCCAAGGCAGCCTATAGGACCATAAAACTTTAGAACCATCTAAAGTTTTATGGCCTTGTAGCATTGCTGAGCCGAGGTGAACGGAATTTTGATGACATTCTGGTTTTGGTGCGTTTGGTTTTTCCACCTCGGAAATGGTATCTAGAGTTAAAAAAAAGGCTTCGTTGCACACGTTGGGGTGTCGTTTGAATCAGTCGGAAACAATGTTGATCGAACAACGGTTGAAAGACGAGGGCTACGAGATTGTCCCGTTTGGCGAGGTCGCGGATTTGGGCATTATCAATACGTGTACGGTGACTAATCTGGCTGATTCAAAATGCCGTCAGAGCATTCGGCAGTTTGTGCGGAAAAACCCGAAGGCTTACACGGCAGTTGTCGGATGCTATTCACAAATGGGATTCAAGGAAATTGCTGAAATTGGAGGGGTGGATCTCATAATAGGCAACCAGGACAAAATGAGCGTGGTAGACTTTATTGGCCAAGGAAAAAATGAAAGGCCTGTCATCATACGGGATAGAATCAGCCAGGATGACTTTTCGATCAGCTTTTTTGGAGACGCGCCTTTCAATCAAAGAGCGAATTTGAAAATCCAGGATGGGTGTAGCTTTGTTTGCAGTTTTTGCATCATCCCTTTCGCTCGAGGGGCCTCGCGGTCAAGGGATCTCAAAAATCTGGTTGAAGAGGGCAGGGCTAAGGCGAGCCAAGGGGTTCGCGAGATTATTCTTTCGGGAGTCAATATTGGGACCTACCGGTCTGAGGATGGAAACTTGCTGACCGTATTGGATGCCTTGGATGGAATTAGGGGTATTGACCGGATTCGGATTAGCAGTATCGAGCCGACGACGATTCCAACAGAACTGTTCGATCGGATGAAATCAGTAGATCATGCATTGCTACCGTTTTTCCACATTCCTTTACAGGCCGGGAGCGACAAGGTTTTGCGAGAGATGAAGAGAAGGTATACAATAGGCGAATACTTGGATTTTCTGTCGCTCGCACATGAGAGTGTACCCGGACTTTATGTTGGGACGGATATCATGGTTGGTTTTCCAGGCGAAACGGATGTAGAATTTGAAGAAACTTGCAGCGTTTTTTTGGATAATCCATTCGATTACTGCCATGTGTTTTCATTCTCTGAAAGGGAAGGGACTTTAGCGGGAAGGCGGAAGGATCAAGTGCCAATCGTGGAACGTCAGAGACGCAGCGCTCGACTCAGACGCTTATCGGCAAACAAGCGGTATGACTTTTATGAAGCGCATCTAGGCCAATCGATGAGGGTCTTGTTTGAGAACCCACGTCCGGATGTTTGGCCGTCCTATACCGACAACTACATTCGAGTGGTCGTTCCGCGTGACAGTACGAACGGAGAGGACCTAGCAAACCGCTGTGCTGAGGTGACGCTAAAAAAAGTAGCAGCCGACTTTGTGGAAGGCCGCATTGTGCGTATGCTGGATTAACTGATAACTCGGTGCAGTGCGAGAGCTGGCCTTACAGGGAAGAGCCTGTTGCCGGGCTAGTTTTCCAGGATTTCCACCTCGTATCCATCAGGATCTGTGACAAAGGCCATTTTTAGACCGCCAGAAGTGAATTTAGTTTTCCAGTCACCCGGCCAAACGTCTTCACCATTGTCTTCTAACATTTGGCAATACTCCACGATATCGTCGACGCCCAGGCAGGTGTGCATCAGGTCTTCGGGAAACTCGACCTTAAAGTCGGGCGAATAGGTAAGCTCGAGATTGTGGGAATTACCAGGCAGTGCGAGGTGGACGATCTGATTACCAGAAGGACTCTTGTCGTTACGCTTTAAAACCGTGAACCCACAGTTTTTACAGTACCAGTCGACTGATTGTTCAAGGTCGCTTACGCGAATGCGAGTATGGAGAAATTTGATCATGGTGCGGGAGTAAAGCGACCTTGCTCCCAATTGCCAAGCGTGGATGCCGAAAATCTATTCCGAACGAGACCCGTTTGTATTCTAGAGGCGCACGGGGACGTGAGCGTCTTCCAGGTGCCGTTTCGCTTGGCAGATCGTGTAGGTGCCAAAGTGAAATATGCTGGCAGCCAGGACGGCGTCGGCTTTGCCTTTCTCAAGTACATCCACCAGGTGATCCAAGTTTCCGGCGCCACCCGAAGCAATGACCGGAACCTCTACTGCTTCGGAAATGCTACGCGTCAACTCGATGTCGTAGCCCGCCAGTGTTCCATCCGCATCCATGCTTGTGAGCAGGATTTCTCCCGCACCCAAAGATACGGCCCTCTTGGCCCATTCAATGGCGTCGAGCGGCGTCGGGTTGCGTCCCCCATGGGTGAATACGCGCCAGCTGTCACCATCGCGTTTCGCGTCGATGGCCAAAACGATGCACTGATTTCCAAATTTACGGGCAGCTTCCAGAACAAGGTTCGGATCGTTGATCGCGGCGGTATTCAGGCTTACTTTGTCTGCACCCGAATGAAGCATTTGGGTAATGTTGTCGAGGTTGCGCAAGCCACCGCCAACAGTGAGTGGCATAAAGCACTNGGACGCCGNCTGCTCGACGACGTGGNNCATNATCTCGCGTTCGTCACTCGATGCAGTGATATCNAGAAACACGAGCTCGTCGGCNCCTTGCTCATCGTANGCTTTCGCNCAAGATACGGGATCACCGGCATCACGGAGTTCCTTGAACTTTACTCCTTTGACGACCCGCCCCGCGTGNACGTCNAAGCATGGAATGATTCGTTTTGCCAGCATGTGAGNATGGCGACGATTCGAGCTACCAGTANNTGAGNGCCTCGNGAATGCCGCTTATTCCGTNTCTCCTACNGCAATGATGTCTGGATCAAACGACACTGAGAGTCGGTAGGTTTGACCAGGTCGCATGATGAGCGGATGGTCTCGTTCCAAGGTTTGNAAGTAGTGNAGGTTGCCGTAGTTAGCCCGGTAAGTTGGNTCGTTGGTGACAACCTCCGTTTCNTTCCAGGTACCTTGNAAGTCATCCTTNAGAACTTGGCAGCGGAGCCCTTCNTGACCAAGCATGGGAGAAGAATCCACCCGNTNCTTTGAGTGGGGNGAGCCNATCGCCAGCATATAGCGGAANCGATCCATAGTGATCTGATTCTTTACGGTATAGATAAACTCGCTNGTGATTTTGTTGCCTGCNAAGGTCCAGCTAACTTTGCANGAACCGATATTNTTAGCAANTTTCTCGTTNGTGCTGATTAGGTCGGGCTGCTCGTATCGAAAGTAGAAAGAGCGCTTNAANCCGAGGCCCGTGGTGCANCNTTTGCCGTAAAATGCCGGAATGTACTNTTCNCCNNGGAACGTNAGTTCCGGAATCAGAATCGGCAAATAAGTATTGTTNGGCCAATCGAAAACCCCCGGNGAATGAGGGAAGGGGAGGCCGTCTGNAGTCGGTTTCGCTCCGCAGGAAACCAGCGGCATTTGAATCTGTAGCCCNGAATCGACATTTCGGTANANNAGTAGNCCTTGCTCNTTNTTATTAGACTTNTCGAAAATGACGAAGCGACACCCNGACTTNAATGGATCGGCNGGNGCTCCAGNCGGTGCCTTGATATCTNTCGAGAGTCTAGCCCATTGGCTCAGGTACCGGGCTCCNTCAAAGTTNGANAGGCGCGTGGTATGTCCAGCGAAAGCNGTGCGTTCCTGATCGCGAACGATCAAATATCCATGTTCCTGATCAAGGAAGGTGACGTAGAAAAAGTAAAACAGGCGACGCAAAAGGTCGAAGTACTTTTGCTGGCGATCATCGGGAACCCATCCATCGCGAAAGCCCTGGAGNAGAAGCGAGATCAAGTGCATCTGTCCGTAGGNACCGGAGCTNTTTGAGAAAGNCCAGCCCAGTCCGTCNTCTCTNACAAGGTCGGGAAGAATCTTNATNTACTTTTGNGCGTNNGTGCGAAGGCTAGGCAACTTACGCTCCCTCAAGCCAGNATTGGAATGAAGCTGAAGCGACTGCCTAATGAATACGAAAGACATCACTCCNTAGAGNGAGTAGGAGCCTCCNATGCCGTCNTCGANGTCATCAAAGTAGCCATTCGAGCTTGTCTGGTCGATGCGATCCAAGAAACGCTCAATNAGGCGACCNGTTTCGTCTTTTTTCGAAAGTCCNAGGCTGAAGCGNCATACGGCCTTCGCAATGTTGAAGGTTTGCCAGTGATTGTNNTAGTCGCTTCGGTTCAGTAGNAGTTTGTCNAAACGCTCGCGAGTTTCTTNCACNAGGCGTTCCCAGACNGGATTCCGTTCCTTGGAAGGTCCGAAAGAAAGGAGGGCNAGGGCGGCANAAGCCAANCCNTTNTCNTGNGGAGGATCNCGGAAAACTTGTTGGGTGATGCACCGNGCCGCGAGGTCAATGAGATCCTTGCCGTCNAGTTCTGGTTCGCCAGTAGCCCNNTAGAACTCCCCAATCGCAAGNGCCGCATGTCCGGGCTCGTCGAGGCGAGGCTCTTCACCTTCNACAGGTGTAATCGTGCCATCTTGATTGATGGAATNCAAATTGTGGCTGAGCATGGAGCGAGCCATGTCGAGACACTGTTGTGAGAAACTTTCCATAAAAGACTCAGAATNAAGAGGANCTCCCCGATAGCCTCGGNAAGANGAAACAGTCTNTTCTGCCAGCACTTTTAGCTAGTTCAAGCGATAAGTNGGCATTATNCNANATAATCNCCNNTATCNCCTCTGGGCATGGCTCAANCGNTGACGGAATNGGTTNTANAAAGANACACNGNGGGTGAANACTANCGGCTAATCAAATCGAGCAGGTCCTGATTGCTNTCGGTCTTCGACAANCGNGTGAGCATGGTTTCCGTGGCGTCTTCGGTTTTCTGCTGCACCAAGGCNCGTCGAAAAAAGTGAATACCATCGAGNACGTCTNCNGGAATNAGTAGTTCNTCGCGTCTNGTTCCTGATGAAGCGATGTTCATGGCTGGGTACAGGCGCATNTCCGCGACTTTGCGATCAAGCACCATNTCCATATTGCCNGTGCCTTTGAACTCCTGGAAAATCATNTCGTCCATGCGGCTGCCGGTTTCAATNAGNGCAGAGGCGACAATNGTCAGACTTCCTTCNTCCTCGGTATTCCGGGCGGCGGCGAANATTTGGCGAGGTTTTTCCAAAGCACGNATATCNAGACCGCCAGACATGGTCCGACCCGATTTNTTAGCTGAGTTGTGAGCCCGNGCGAGACGAGTGATTGAATCCATTAGTATGACGACGTCGTTGCCNACTTCTACNTGGCGNTTGGCCCTTTCAANGCAAAGGTCAGCGACTCTCAGGTGGCTTGGCAGGTCTTCGTCATTGGATGAGGCCCAAACCTCTCCATCGATATTNCGCCGGAAGTCNGTAACTTCTTCGGGNCGNTCGTCGATNAGAAGAATGAATATCNGAATNTCGGGATGGTTGGCTTTAATCCCTTGAGCGATGTGAGTGAGAAGCGTTGTCTTNCCNGTCCNTGGNGGGGCGACAATAATCCCACGNGTCCCTTTCCCGAGCGGGCAGAANAGGTCCATAGCTCGCGTNGTCATACGATCCNTGGTCGTCTCTAGCTTGATNTGCTCTTCCGGAGTGATGGTTGTNAGTTGCATGAAATCCAGTTTCTTGCGTCGCTCATCTACTGTGAGCCCGTCGACGGTGTCGATGTATCTAACCTTTGGATTCTGGAATCGGGGGTCGGCGGTTGCCTGGGCAATGATATGGTTGCCNGTTCTCAGCTTGAAGCGCCGAANNAATTCCTTNGGGATAAAGGGATCGGTCGGGCGCTGACGCCCGTTTTTNCTCAGATCGAGAAGTTGNCCGGTNTTNTTTTTAGTNACTTCNAGGACACCTTCAACCTGTACGGTCTGTTCGTTATTGTTTTCNNTTTCGTCTGCCATACGCTTCGCGTTAGGGGAGNGGTTTNTGAGTTTANAGGAGCTNATGTAATTAAATCCGGATACATGNGCAGTAAGAGACTGCCGTGNAAAAGCTCTGTNTNTTCACATATCCTAATTGAGAGTTTGCTATTGNATCCGAGGCTTGACCCTANTGGGCTAAGTTGCTGGTATTCGACTTTTCNCCNNTTAACTTATTTCTAAATCAAGGATNATTAGTGGCAAACAAGATTACTTCAGTNNCTCAAGAAGACGAAAAGTTCCCNCCGTCTCAAGAATTNAGGAAACAGGCTGCCATCCAAAGTCNGGCCGAATACAAGAGGCTTTACTCGGAGTCNGTNAAGAATCCAGAAAAGTTCTGGAATACTCAAGCAAAAGATTTGNTCNNTTGGCGGAAGCNTTGGAANCAAACCCTCAAGTGGNANGNANNNCANGCCAANTGGTTNGTAGGTGGCAAGTTAAATGTTTGCGAGAATTGCGTNGACCGACACTTAGGGACGCNTCGGGAGAACAAGGCGGCCCTTATTTTNGAGGGNGAGCCAGGTGATCAGAAGACACTGACNTACAGGCAGTTGCACACTGAAATTTGTAAGTTTTCTAATGCCTTGGAGTCCNTGGGAATCAGGAAGGGGGATCGAGTGGCAATTTACATGCCCATGGTCGCCGAAGCCGTTGTGGCGATGCTGTCCTGTGCTCGCATAGGGGCCGTNCANACAGTCATATTTGGCGGATTTAGTTCTGAATCGATCAAGGATCGAGTGAACGACTGCNCGGCAAAACTNGTNATNACTGCGGATGGGGGGTGGCGTCGNGGNAAGATAATCGATCTTAAGGTNAACGTNAACCAGGCCCTAANAGGCTGTCCGTCGGTGGAAAGTGTTATCACATTAAAGNGGACTGCTAATCGGGTTNACATGAAGAAAGGNCGCGACTTTTGGTGGCATGACTTAGTAGNATCNGNNTCNCATGTGCACAAAGCCAAGGCCTTCGATAGNGAAACGCCTCTNTTCGTTCTNTATACNAGTGGAAGTACGGGCAAGCCCAAGGGAGTNCTACATACTAGNGGCGGGTATTTGCTGGGGACGACCATGACTTCAAAGTATGTCTTTGATCTCAGGGANAGTGATACNTATTGGTGNACCGCAGANATNGGATGGATCACAGGACACAGCTATGTCGTCTACGGCATTCTAAGCAATGGGGGGACCAATGTTATTTACGAAGGCGCTCCCAACCAGCCTGGTCCGGACCGATTTTGGTCCATCGTGGATCGCCACAAAGTGACGATCTTCTATACTGCGCCGACGGCCATCCGGGCTTTCATGAAGTGGGGCGACGATCATATCAAAAAGCACGATTTGAGTTCCTTGCGTTTGCTTGGTTCGGTGGGAGAGCCCATCAACCCCGAGGCCTGGAAGTGGTATTACAAAGTCATTGGAGGAGGTCGTTGCCCGATCGTGGACACTTGGTGGCAGACGGAAACGGGCGGGATTATGATCACAACACTCCCAGGAGCCGTTTACTCGAAGCCTGGATCCGCTGGTCTGCCCTTTTTCGGGGTGGTTCCGAAGGTATTCAATGACGCCGGCAAGGAAGTTCGCAAAGGTATCAGCGGCAAGCTAGTATTGACTAAACCTTGGCCCAGTATGCTCCGAACTTTGTACGGTGACAACAGACGGTACAAAGAAACCTATTGGAGCGAGTACGAGGGCGTTTACTTTTGCGGGGACGGCTGCCGTAAGGACAAGGATGGGTATTTTTGGATCGTCGGTCGGATTGACGATGTATTGAATGTATCAGGACACCGATTGGGAACGGCTGAGATCGAGAGCGCTCTGGTTAGCCATCATTCGGTGGCGGAGTCAGCGACGGTAGGGCGACCTCATGAGATTAAGGGCAGCGCCATCGTTTGTTTCGTAACGCTAAAAGACGGATTCAATGGCGATGATAAACTGAGAGCGCTGCTTAGGGCTCATGTCGGTGCAGAAATTGGACCGTTCGCCAAGCCTGACGAAATTCGGTTCGCCAAAGCCCTGCCTAAGACGCGTAGCGGAAAAATCATGCGTCGCCTGCTCAAGGACATCGCTGCCGGCAAGGAGATTCATGGCGATACCACCACTTTGGAAGATGTTGGAGTGGTGAAGCAGTTGCAGGCAAACAAGGATTAAGCGTGAAGGGCGTAAGGGCTGAAATTTTGAATCAGCCCGACTCTTTCGTGCTCCATCCCTAAAACCGAGGGGTGCATTCTCTTGTAAAAGGTGATAAGGGAAGTAAATGGGGTCCAAAGAACGGTCAGCGAATCTGAAAAGCGGATTCAGTTTATTTGAGATCATTGGGGTAATGGCGGTGATCACGATCATCATGACCATGCTAGTGATGTCATTGGGCGGTATACGCCCGGCGGCGGACAGCAAGGCGGCTCAGTCGGAGATTATATTGATTCAGCAGGCTTTGGAGGCTTATAAGTCCCGCTTTGGCGAATATCCCAAAAAGGTAGCCGTAGGCGGTTCTAATCCTTCGATGGAGGTGATTTTGTTCAACGCCCTCATGGGCACGTTGGCTTCCAACGGGAAGCTTGGTAATTTCAGTTCGGTGCTCGATCGAAACAATCTAAGTTTCGCGACAACTAATTTTCCTTTAGTGGGCGGTACGCCTGCTCTGGCCAATAATCAACTTCTCGACCCCTGGGGGGTCCCTTACCAGTATCGCTATGATCCTGTAGATGCGAGTTGGGAAAATTTCAGCTATGTCTTGTTTTCAGCGGGGCCCAATGGAATTTACACGGACGTGACTGCTGAGGGGCAGATAAATGAAAGTGGTGCAGGAAACCAGGACAACATCTACGCTGAGTAGAGCGGGGGAGCTCTAGTATCATTGAAATGGCGAGAAGATCCAAAAGGAAAGGGTTTACGCTGATCGAGCTTGTGGTCGTGCTCTCAATCATGGTGATTCTAGCGACGCTGGGGATCGTAGGCTACCAATCCAGCTTTCCGCCAGGAGTGATCAGCGCGGCCAGAAATGAAATTCACGGAATGCTACGTTTCGCCCGACAGCAGGCGATCACGCAAGGCAGCAATTCAATACTGATCGTAAATTACGAAAAAGCGGATACAGAGAAATTTCTCCGCTATGTCGGTGTCATTGTAGAGGACGAATACAATTCTGGAAAATGGAACGCCGCTCATTCAGGCGTCTACCTACCGGAGGGTGTGTTTTTCGTTCCGCAGATCGTAGATGGCACTACCGATGGTTTTTCGTTCGACGCGGCATGGCCAGCGGATGGTGCGGATCCAGACATCAGAAGCCAGTACAATTGCAGTAACGTCGTGGCTTCTCCAAACGCAATTGGAGCGATCGAGTATCCTGTTAATATGACCATTTCCCTCGACGCGTCGACCGGCGACGAGCATGACTGGATTGGGTTCCAATTCGGCCCCGATGGTCGGGTGAAGGGGGTGGACTTCAGTGCGTGTAGCGCGGGAGATGGTTCTCAAAGTAATCATATCATCTTGGGCACCGCGCGGCGCTTGTCGGAAACGGATTTGCGTTTCGAAAAAAGCGAGAACGCCCTCGGGATCATCCTCCGAAGAAATGGGGTGAGCTATGCAGTAAACGATACTGATGCGATGTGAGATGAAAAGAAAACTGGTATCCGCATTTACACTTCTAGAGACAGTACTCGCGTTGGCAGTATTTGCGATCGTGGTTGTGCCAGCTATCGGTTTGGTGGCTTTGTCTTACCGGAATACGAGCACTGAATTGGCGGCCCCGAACGCCGTGGAGATCAAGTCATTGCTAGAGCTGGAGTTAAGGGGGGCAGTGGTTGTCGATGTGGGAGCGGGACCTGTCGGGGAAGATCTGGAATACGATGTATTCCATACAGATTTCTTAGATAATGAAGTCATTTTCTACGCCTCCAAGGATTTCCAAGAACTCGAACAAGACGGAGCCGGAATGAGTGATGAGGAAAAGTACTATAAGGTAAGCGTTTCCGTCCCGGTGGACTACGTTTACGACTCGGACGAAGCCTATCGCGTTTTTCTCTTCAATATCATTTGGCCTGCCTATGTGGAAGGAACGGGTGGGGTTTTTGTCGACAATGAAGACAACGCCGAAGGGCTGCGTCAAATGGTGCTACCTACTGTATTGAGAAAATGACTTCAGGACGGAAAGCATTTACGCTCATTGAGTTGGTAGTCGCGCTGGGGATTACGGCGGTGATTGGCTACTTCTTTGTTTCGATAGGGCGGGACTTTGCCATTGCGTGGGACAATGTGGGGAATTCCGTAGCTCGCGAAACCGAGGCCCGCGGTGCTCTAGATGCCATAACCCGAGATTTTGAATCCGCCTTTTTCCGAGAAGGTTCAGATGTGATGTTTGCGATCGACGTATTGGACGACAACTCTAATGCCGGAGCAAAATGGGAGACCGGCTCTGCCGAGCGACCCTCAGGCGATGGATTCGATGCGGCCAACCATGAATACGGCTGGGCAGGGTGCTGGGTTCGGCTCATCTGCGCTTCGCCTTCACTCAATGCCGTAGGATACCAGATCATTCGATCGACGATTAAAGACGCGATTGGGCTTCCATGTTACATGCTCTATCGAAATGTCGTTACGGTCGAAGATACGGTTGATAATTCTATCAGTAGCGGTTTCGATCTAACTTCGGCGGTTTACACAACCAACGGGGATGTTATCACTCCGAAGCGACCAAACATTCTAGCGGTCAATGTAGTGGACTTCGGAGCCCGACTCTATGTTTATGAAGATCGGTCAACGGATTCCAGTCTCGATGATGCCCCGGATGGGCTGAGGCTGATTTTTCCTGCTGACGCTTCCAGTCGGTTAGAAACTGCGATCCCGGCGGGACTCCGGCATCGGGCAAACACCTTTCTCGGCACGACTTATGAGAATAGATATCCAGACGTAGTAGAAATTTTTATACGGATTCTGGATGAAAAAGGGGCTAGCGAGTTGTCGGCGATGGAGGAAAGCGGCTTGAACGATCAGTGGGAAGAGATCGTCGCCGATAATTCAAAGTTGTACCGCCGGTTTATAGTCGTGCGTGGAAAGGGAGGTCTCTAGAATGCCAAGGCTTCGCAAGCTCCATGAGAAGAGAGGCTTCGCTCTCATTCTGGTTTTCTCTTTAGCGGCAATTATTCTGCTTTTGAGTTTGTCCCTTGTTTCGCTTACCCAGATTGAAACCGCATCCAGCAGATACGACCAAGGCATGCACCTCGCGCGGGCGAATGCACGATTGGCCTTAGACATGGCGATCGGCGACTTGCAGGAGTTTGCAGGTCCGGACCAGAGGATCACCGCGACAGCAGATGGAGCTCGATCGGGAGCCTATATTGCTGACAATTTTAATGACGCGACCGACCCCGCAATGAATGGAGTTTATCAGCCGTTCTGGACGGGGGTTTGGAATAAAGACAACTCGAGTGACAATCCCGTTTGGCTCGTAACACGACCGCTGGACGCGACATATGCTCTTGATAGTGGCACCCAGGAGGCCGATCCTTTTGTTAGCGATTATGGGGCTGGCAAGCCACTGGTTAAACTGGTTGGGGCTGAGTCCGCCAAGCCCGAAAATCCGGGGACTGGGCAGGATGAGTACGATATTTATGTACCTAAAGAGCTTGTGGCATCTGATGAAATCGTTGGTTTGGCAGCGTCCGAAGAATCGACTGTAGGGCACTACGCTTACTGGGTGGGCGATAATGGAGTGAAAGCGAGTTATCTGCTCGAAGATAACGTTCCAGAGGTGCTTCACGACATCTACGACAGTGGTGGGGCGACCTATGAAAATCGCAGGCTCAGCCAGATGGCGGCCCATCGCTACTTTTTGGAGATGGAAGGCCTTTCAGCGAGCCCTCGTTTGATGGACGCGACCGACCTAAGGCTGAGCACCATCGTCAGCGAGTTCGCGATCAGCGAAGAAATCGACTCGGGAGATTCTTTGTTAGGCAGTTTTACGCACAATGACGTGCTGCGTCGGTATCACGATTTCAGTGGTCTTTCGAAAGGACTCCTCGTTGATACGGCTCGCGGTGGTTTGAAGGAAGACTTGTCAAATATCCACAGAGTCAGTACCGGAGACGCAGGCGTAGACGATTTGGTGAACAACTACTTGATGCCTTACCTGAATGTGTCAGACATTCCGACGACGCCCACCAACTTGAGGCGAGCCTATTCGATTGCCCCGAAGAATACTACGTTTGGGGGGGGTGGACCCACGCCAGCCATCGCGCCTTTGATTACGGAATTTCGGATGGTGATTCAGATGTGGGCTCCGGAATTAGGGGTCGGAGCCGATGACATCGAAAAGCGACAGAGCGATATATACGGCCAATTTGGGGTCGTAGTCGAGCTTTGGAATCCCTATACGAGCCGAATCAATGGAGACGAATTACGGATTCGAATCGAAAACCCGCATGCAGACGGACTCATGGTGAACTACTACGACAACTGGGATTATGGTGATCTTCCCACTGCGTCCCATGAGATCCCAAATTTTGGATTGGAAGACGTAATGGATGGCGTATCTGAATTTACTTTAGACACGTCAGGAACTTGGTGGAAGCCTGGGGAGGTACGCGTCTTTAGAGGATCTTACGTTCCGGTACTGGGAAATCCGGGAGCAGGCATTTTGGATCTTACTAAGGGAACTGAGATCCCACCAGGCTCTTTCTATTATTACCCGATACCAGAGCTATCTACGCCAGTAACTAAATTTAAGAGTTTGGATGACGATTACGCACCTGACCGATTAGAACTGGTGGGCCCGGCTTGGACTCCGGAAATTTCCTTGCGGACAAGTGATGGAGACGAACTGTATCGGTTTATTTTGGACGGCGTATCTTTTTATGAAATGAGGAGTTCTCCCACTCTAGTTTACCCATCTCCATCTGCGGAGCGCCATTTGTCGTACAAGTGGGAGCTCCGAAACCCAGATTCCTCTTGGACGAATTATGATCCCCGTTCCGGCTCAATCACGGCGGATGTCATTATGGACAATTTTGACCGAGTGGATCCACCTCCTGGGTACTTGGCAAGTTCAATGTCCCAATTTGAGTTTCCCGGAGGGAAAGCGTCTAACGATTACTCTTTTCAAGGGTCATCCTTCGACCTTTTAGGCCACAACGAGGACGCTTCGATCGAAAACAATATCCCTCTTTTCGAGCTCCCGCGTCAGGATTACCTCTCGCTCGCCGGATTGCAGATGGCGGAGTTTCCATCGGAGGTAAAAGCTCACTTGGGGGCTTCAATTGCAAGCATCAATCCGACCCCATCGATCAACGACATCTTCGACCGTTTCTTCCTTTCAACGGTGCCCCAGTCCGGATCGACGACTTGGACCGTTGGGGATCCGTTGCCAAATAGTCGGATGGAGCCGGCTACCGGTGCGATTTTATCTGATTTGCAGGATCCCGACTCAGCCGGACATCTGTATCTGAATGGAGCTTTTAACGTTAACTCTACTTCGTTCGAAGCTTGGACGGCGATGTTGAAAGGGGTAAGACTGGGGACCTGGGCCTACGACGATCCGCTAGGGGCGACCCCCGTTGACTTTCAAAGCGAAGTCGATTTGATGGATGAGAGTCAGTTCTTCCGCTTTTCCCAAACCGCGGAAGAAACCTGGCTCGGTTCCTATACCGCGACTGACTTGGACAAATCGCGGGCATTTTTCCGAGAAGGCATGCGATCGCTGACGGATACTGAAATTGCGACTCTGGTAACCGAGATTATTCGAGCAATAAGAGCACGGCGACAGGAGATTTCGGCACCTATGGGACCCTTTGCTAGTTTACAAGACTTCATCGATTCGGGCGTGCTGGAAACGGCGATCGCTAATGCGAATTTAAATAGTGCGATCGAGGTTGACGGAAAGCCGTTGGTTTACGCTTCCAGCTACCTTACCCAGCAAGACATCCTTACTACGATCGCCCCTTATCTAACGGTTCGTAGTGACACCTTTCTGATTCGGGCGTACGGAGATGCTGTGAATCCCTTTGACGATGCGGAAGTGGTGGCCCGGGCCTATTGCGAAGCGATCGTCCAGCGAGTGCATGAAAAGCATTCAACCGAGTCGCCCGCCTCATTGGCGGATCCAAGGAGCACCACGGACAACACGGCTGGTAGTCTGGGAAGAGACTTTCGCATCATCGCTTTCCGGTGGCTGACGGGGGACGAAATATGAAATCCAATATCCGAAGTTTGATCACCTTTGGCCTCATTATCTTGGGGTCGGGCGGGCTGCTTGCTCAGGAGGAATCGGAGGAAAAAACGTTTCAATTCACCACTCGGGCTTTTGGCAACGACTATTTCGACGGGATTTACTTCAAGGATGCGGAAGACGAATTGGCGTTGCTAAAATTCAGTCCTTACGAGAGAATCGGGGTCTACAATTTGCCGGAGGGCACAACGGAGGTGGCGTTTGTTCGTTTAGTGGCTGATAGGCTCGGAAAAGAGCGTGAAGAAACTATCGCGGTGGCGAATCTTGAAGGGATCGAGTCGCGTGCGTTTATTGTTTTCGTGGCGAAGCGAGATACTCGACGGAACCTGCCCTATACCATCCATGTGGCGGACGAGAGTCCGGGCAAGTTTGAGGCGGGCAAGTTGCGATTTCTCAACTTATCAGGACCTCCTCTGCTGGCTCGAGTGGGGGATGAAACCTATTCCTTGGAATACGGATTCGGTGGGGATATCCAATTTGATCCTAATAATATTGAGGAGGTTCGGTTTCAGTTTGCCGTTAGAACGTCAGATGAGTGGAAAATCGTCTTTTCCTCTGGTTTCCGTGCCCATCCAGAGGTCGGAACGCTGGCTATCCTGAAACCGCCGGCCCAGATCGATTCCTTGCAGATTCAAGTGGAGCGAACGCATCGCCGCTATTATTTTGATCCCATTGAAGCAGAGGAGGGGTCACCCGGAGAGTGAGCAATTAAATCCGCGACTTCTCCAAATTTGATATTGATTCGAGGATAAAGCACGTCAGGTTTCCCGTCGGCCAGGTCCTATGCGATGATGGGCGGGCGAATTCCGCCAGGACCGGAAGGTAGCAACGGTAGTCACGCTTCACATGCGCCGTAGGGTGCCTGGCCACCTTTTTTTTTCCTGAGGCAGGTTAAAGGGGGGAGTTGAAAGGGGTAACGGGCGATCGCCAATTGCCCATGGGAAATGACTCTCGATTGTGGGCGATCGGCGATCTCCTGCTGCCTGAGGTTTCTTAGGAGGTGTCCAATATGCCGTTTTCCGAATTTTAAATGGTGGGGCTGACATATTCTCAGTCAGCCGAATTCGGGAAAGCTCATTGGCTCGGCTGACTAAGGATAATCAGTCCCACCCATACGCGAAGCGATCGAAGCGCCATCACTAAACACTCTCGAAGAATTTACATCGCTAGGGCGAAGAAAATCTTTGCGTTCTTCGCGTGCTTTGCGGTTAATCCTCATTTTTATGTCAACCACTGGATATCAGGTCATTGCCCGCAAGTGGCGTCCGCAGAAATTCGATGATCTCGTCGGGCAGGACCATGTAGTCCGGACGCTCCGAAATGCGATCGAGCAGAACCGGATAGCCCATGCCTACCTATTCGTAGGTCCAAGGGGTACTGGAAAAACGACTACGGCTAGATTGTTCGCGAAGTGCCTGAATTGCGAAAGCGGCCCCCGAGCGGATCCACCGGAGGATTCGGAGATCTGCCAATCCATCATGAACGGTTCCTGCATGGACGTGTTGGAGATTGACGGTGCGTCGAACAATGGCGTGGAGCAGGTACGGGACCTGCGCGAAGACGCCCAGTACTCGCCCAGTCAAGGGAAGTACAAGATTTACATAATCGATGAGGTTCACATGCTATCGACGCAGGCGTTCAATGCCTTGCTGAAAATTTTGGAGGAGCCACCGGAGCATGTGAAATTCGTGTTTGCGACGACGGAAGCTCACAAAGTCTTGCCGACAATCGTATCTCGCTGCCAACGTTTTGACCTTAAGCCGATCCCGGAAAACCTGATCAAAGATCGCTTGGCCTATATTTGCGAGCAGGAGGGAATATCCACTGAGGATACCGCATTGCAGGCGATTGCTCGCATGGCAGATGGCGGGATGCGCGATTCCCAGTCCATCCTGGACCAGATGATTGCGTTTTGCGGGGAGTCTATCGCGGAGGAAGATGTCCTGCAGGTCTATGGATTGGTGGGAGCGGAGCAGACCGCAGACTTGGCAACCGCGATTGCCACGGGCGATCACATAAAGATTCTGGAGCTGGTGGATTCATTCGATTCTTCGGGGCGGGACTTCTTTCGAGTCCTGGTCGATTTGCAAGCTCGCGTGCGAGAAGCCCTCCTAGAGGCCGTTAAGGCCGGTGGTACTGGATCGTCGCTCGGTGCACCCATGACAACGGAGTCGCTTACCCGATTGTTAGACAGCCTTCGTCAAAGTGAAAGCGCCTTGAAGTTTGGACTGAACGAAAAGGTGAATTTCGAGGTAGCGTTGCTGAAGGCCTCCGAAGAATGTCGTGCCCGAGCCATTGATGGTCTCATTCGCGAGCTTTCGGGAATCGCAGCTGGGCTGCCTGAGGAAAAAAAAAAAGCCTTAACACCTAGCTCGATTGAGCCCGAGGCCGCCGTTTCTGAGGTTCCGCTGAAAGCAGCACCTGAAAAAAAGCTCGCTCCCGAGCTGGTCGTCGAGACCAGCCCTGCTCAAAAAGAGGACCTTGTTAACTCAGGCGAAGATCTCGTAGAAGATGAACCGGCTCCTTCGGCAGAGGAAATGGCCGCCTGTTTAGGTGCATCCGGTATTGCGGAGGTCACCAACGGTGAATCAAGTAAGGATGACGATTCTCTGCCGACTCTCGAAGAGGCGATTGCGAAGGTCCCCGCTAAAGCCCGAGCCTTGATGGATGAGCTATTTCGAGCGAAGCTGGAGAAGGTGAAGCGGATCGATCCGAAGGATATTCGTTAGCGCCATTAAGCGATTTCTAGATTCTGCAGCCAATCAGTGAGTGCAACCAGATCTTCATCGTATTTGGCGGTATCGAGATAGGCGGGATCCAGAGATATAGATTTAACGAGGCGATCCTTCGCCGTTTCGAGATCGCCGGATATGCAGGCATAGCAGCCTAGATTGTAATGTACGAGGGACACATTGGGAAAGCGGTTGACCGCGTTTAGCAAAATCGCATTTGCTTCCTGTATCGATTTAGTTCGTCGGGTGGCAAATGCGAGGTTTACGAAGTGACCCGGATCATTTGGCTCTCTGAGAGTGATTTCCTTGGCGACGCACTCGGCGGCCGGCCAATCGTTTGCATCGAAGTAGACCGCAAGTCTCATCTGGAGCGCCTTGATTCGATCAGAAAGTGCTTTGGGGAGATGGGAAAGCTCCTCTAGGGACTCTTTGAGCATCCCGAGCTCGCGATATCCGTTAGCGTAGGAAAGGACTTTGTTGAATAATAGGTCTGCCTTGTCGCTCGGATTCATTCGCTTTGTTTGCAGGACGGATTGGATCGACGGCGCAGCGATGGCAAGACGGAATTTAAAATCAATACGATTGGAAAGAGGATCTGCAAAGGAAAACGGGCCCAGCCGAAGCTGAATCCGTTAGTGGTGTTTGATGTGTCCGCGTGTGAAAAATATCGGTAACGTGAAATATTAGGGCATTATTCAATGCTATCGTCTGCCGGAGTTCGTCCGCCTTTACGCCTTAGACCGCGTGATTCCCTTTATCGTGGGCTCTCGAGTGTAGGGCGTGGACCGCTCCCATAAGCTCCAATGTATCCAACACCCAATTACTATTTTTGTCAAAATTGCTGATGAGGCGAGAAGCGACTGTCGATGGATCGGGAGAGCCTCTTTTTTTTCAAACCCCTCTGTCACTTGGACGTTCTCTATCCAGACCACGCTCTTCGGCGAACTCCTTAATTCGAGCGACGCGCTTTTCATTCATCCCAATGATGGCGGACTCCAACTCTGCCGCATCCATGACGTTGTCTGAGTTGGTGTCGTATTCCGCGACAATTTCCACGACAACATATTCAGTATTGGGTCGTTCGCTCATATGGAGGCGATCAGGGCGAGCAAATAATGAGGCACTGGCGGGGATGGCATTCCGGAGTCGGCACAAGATCGCCTGTTTGAGCGATTCCCGCGGGTGGATTCGGCCCGAAATCGTGGAATTGAAGGCTTCGGGTTGGGGCTCAATCTTTCCCGTGAATTTGCCAGAGCCCACGGAGGTGAGCTGACTCTTGCTGAATCTTCGCCCAGCAGGACTTGATTTCGTCTGACCTTGCCGATAGATCCTTAAGTTGTACCTAACACCAAAGCGGCACATCTCGACGATTCCTTGCATTTAAAGGAAACGTTGTCGCTTCAATCTTGTCGGACTGATTTCCCGCTTGGAATTGGTCTATGGTTGGCTGATAAACGTAAATTGGAATTCGTGGAAATGAACTTGAAAAAGAGACTGATTTCGGGATTTGGTTTGTTGCTATCCATAGTATTCCTGACAGGTTGTGTTACGGAACCAAGTGCATTGACCGGTGAGAAAAAAAGCTACGGCTACACTTGGCAGCAAGAGCTAGAAATTGGAAAGTCAAGCGACCATGACCTAGTTCGTGAAATGGGACTGTATCCTGATGAATCGCTTTCAAATTACGTCACTGAGATAGGGGAACGCGTCCTGACGCAGAGCAACTTAAGACAGCCCGATACGCCTGAAATCTACCGGGATTTGAAATTTACTTTTCGAGTGATGGATAGTCCGGTGGTGAACGCTTTCGCATTACCGGGTGGCTACGTGTATGTGACGAGAGGACTGCTGGCCCACTTGAACAATGAAGCCCAGTTGGCGGTTGTTCTTGGGCATGAAATTACTCACGTCGCAGCCCGTCATGCGTCCCAGCAAGCACTCAAGGAACAATGGGGTCAAATTGGCTTGGTCGCAGGCGCGGTGATTGGGCAAGGGATTACTGGGAATGAGCGTTTCGCCGACCAGTTTTTAGGATTGGGTGGAAGTGTGTTTCAGATACTGAATCTCAAGTATGGAAGAGACGCCGAGCGGGAGTCTGACATTTACGGAGTCGAATATTCGGCAAAAGCCGGCTACGAGGTAGGTGAGTCTGCCGCCTTCTTTAATTCGCTTGGCCGTATCTCGGAACAGTCTGGTCAGAGCCTTCCCACTTGGCAGTCAAGCCACCCGGATTCGGGTGAGCGGCAAAATTTGATTAATCAGCTCGCATTAGAGATGAGGCAGAAATACGGAGATTTAAAAGTGGGAGAGACAGAATACTTGAGGCGGATCGATGGTCTCGTTGTCGGTGAAAACCCACGACAGGGCTTTGTATTGAGGGGCAAGTTCTATCACCCGGCTCTGGATTTCCAGTTCAGCATTCCTGAAGGTTGGCGGGTCAAGAATGAAGCGGGCAGGGTTACTCTGGTTGACCGTCTGGGGAAAGGAGTCATAATACTTAGTGGGGAAGAAGGGGATACGCCCGAAGTGGCTGCACGAAGTTTTGTGGCATCGTCGAAGGTTCAGCCGATCCGCTTAGAACCCTCACGATTAGGAGGCAGTCCAGGGTATGTAGTCGGAGGCGTAGTGTTTACGTCGAACGGACCCGTTTTTATGAGAAACCGTTTCTTCTCTCACCGTCGGAGCGTATTCAGTTTTTTAAGTTATGCGTCGGTTGAGGAAATTGATATTTATCGCCCCGCTTTCGATCAAGTTACAGGGAGTTTTGGCCCGGTCCAGGATAGGGCGATTCGAAACCTGCAACCTGCCCGCCTGTATGTTGTATCCGCTGACAGGGAAACGGAATTCGATTCCTATCTTTCAACCGAGCTGCCCTGGGGATTCGAGAACATAGAACTCGCTATTATGAATCAGGTGAATCTAAGAGACAAAATTCGCAAAGGCCAAAAGCTAAAGCTAGTTTCGCAGTAGATTCCCTGGGACCTCTCAAAGGCATTTGGCAGCATCGTGTTGAGGTTACCTGTGCGGGTTTCTCGAAAATGTAAGCCAATAAGCGAGGATTTCTAAAGATCCTACACTCCGAGGTCATGCTACCAAGGAGAATCTCCCACAAACAACGCCTGCCTGAAATAAGGACAGTTGAGCCTTATGATTGATGCTATGAATATAGAATCAGAGAGTTCCCAGAAAGACCAACAATACGCTCCATTCAAAGCTCGTTTAGCAAGCTTAACGATGTAATATAGAAACTTGGAAAAACCGTCTCATATTAACTTTGAAACGACGATTTTGTCCAGAAAAGGGTTGAATCTAGTAACCTCCTTCAGAAAGATATTCCGTCTTGGGTCATCGTGACAGACACTGAAAAACTAAATCCGCAAAGCCGCTTCATTCAGCTTTTCACTTCCCATGAAAAGCAGATTTATAGGTACATTCTATCTTTGATGCCCCATTCGCAGGATGCTCAAGATGTTTTGCAAGAGACTGCAATCGCCTTGCACAACAAGATTGAAGACTATGATCCCACGCGTCCCTTTGCTCCTTGGGCCTTCCGGTTCGCATATCACATGACGTTGAAACACCGGGAAAAGTCGAGCCGCTGGCATCGATTCCTGGATGAGGAATTAATGAAGGAAATCGCCTCCCGCCAGTCTATGCTGGTGCCTGAGTTGGACCAGAGGCGTGGTTACCTGAAGGAGTGTCTAGCAGAAGTACCCAAAAATAAGCGGGTAATGCTTACAGACTATTATTTCGAAGATGAGACCGTTGATGTAATTGCCGTTTCACAGGGCAAATCAGTGGAAGCCACTTACAAGGCTTTGCAACGGGTTCGTAAAACTTTGATGCATTGTATCGAAGGGAAAATGCAAGTGAGAGGGTTGAACGCCTAATGAATAAACAATTGATAGGACAAGACGAATGGGAGGAGCTTCTTGACAAAGCTATCTCAGGCCGATTGACGGATTCCAAGGCAAAAGAGCTCAATACACTACTCAAGTCAGAACAAAGTCGAATCGACGATTATATTCGCTACGTCGATATGCACGGATCACTCTATCAGGAGCCGTTGCTGGCCGTCGCAGGCGGGGCGGATACGATGGTCGACTTTGAAACCATAAAGTCTGTCGAGGCGAGAAAGGAAACCGTTCGATTTTGGAAACGTTTTGCGGCGGCGGCATCCATTGCAGCTTTGGTGGCTTTTTCTCTGAATCTTTGGCAGGTATTACCAGGATCGAATTCGGAGGGATTTGAAAGGGCTGATTATATTGGTATCATGACTGGCCTGAAAAATGGTGGCGCCAATGAGAAGCACTTCGTAGGCCAAGGACTGCAACGCGGGCCCTTCAGGCTCGAGAGCGGCAAGGCGCAGGTGCGATTAGACAATGGGGTTGAGCTCTCCCTTCGTGGGCCAGTGGAGTTTGATGTTTTTGGGCTTGACCACATTGCGATGGTTACGGGTCGGATGACGGCAAAAGTTCCGCCCCAAGCAATTGGGTTTCGTATCGATACTCCGGATATAGAGGTAGTGGACCTAGGGACCGAGTTCGCCTTGAAGGTTGATAGTTTTGGCAAGTCACGCTTACACGTTTTAGAAGGCGAAGTAGAAGCACGGTTGAAAGATGGGCTGAATAATGAGAACTATCCCCTGATTATCGCGAAAGACAGGCTTGAGGAGCTCGACCGAAGTCCTTCGTACCTAGAGAAGGTCTATGACCCTGTATCGTTTGCACCTTCACCGGTACGAGACGAATTAATACTAGCGACGGGCGGTATGGTTCATAGTTTACAGGATGCGCCACGGGATTTGCGGCATGGACGGTTCAAGCATGACTACATTATGCTTTTCCCAGAGCGTTTGGATTACGAGCTCTCAGAATCTCTGCCGGTCAACCTTACGGAGCCGGGAACCTACCGATTTATTAGTAAGTCCGCCATTGAAAATTATCTGAAGACGGCAACCGACAAACAAAAAAACCGTGAAAAGCTCGTAGAATCTTCGTTGGTGCAGGGAGAAATTCCGGCGAGTACGAAGGTAAATAGTTACCTGGTTCATTTTGATGCTTCTGAAAAGAGAGGGAAAATCCATAAGGCGAGAGGGCGTATTCGTTTCAGCAAGCGCATTTTAGGAGTGATCCTACATGGACCGGATTTGAACGACAGCGACGTATTAGTAGGCAACCCGAGCACTGTTTACGAAAATAATACTGGGCGCCGTACGGAAGACGACGTAGTCCGGATTTCATCGGACCGCCATCAAGTGTTCTTACAATTTAAGGTCAATGGGTTTATCGACCAAGCACGCATTATTGTGGAGGCCGACATCGACCCTTCTGAACTCGCCTCAAACGACTAGTTTTCTTTTTGGCGGGCCCAGGAGGGTTCCAGGTGCCGAGCGGGTCGAATCGGGTGGGCTCTTGGGCGATTAGATCGATGTTCGGAGTGGGAATGTTCTAGCACCCATTAAAGCCGACATCAGCGTATCCTTGGTCGTCGGTCATTATGATGACGAGATTAGGATGATCATGATCAGCACAGGCGATTGTGCTCAGAGCAATAGCGGCACTGAAGGCTAGTAGCGAAATTTTCATAGGGAGATAGAGTGGGGTCAGCCTGCCGGGGCCTGACGCAGGGCTTATTTTGTTTGCTATCTGATGCGAGTCCCGGTTCGTGCCGCCCAGTCGTGCCATGCTTTGATGAGTCGGTGTGTGGTTTCAGGTTGTGACTTGGCGAGGTTAACGCTTTCCGTCCGGTCGGTTGAAAGGTCGTAGAGTTCCCATTCTTTGACGAGCTTATCCCACACGACTTTCATGTCGCCTTCGCGATATGCCTTATTGCCACTCCATTCCCAAGCCATGTATCCGTGTCCGGAACGCTTTCCCCCAGCAAATACGGAAAGGAGAGATTTTCCTTCGAGCGGAAGAATAGCCTCGCCGTTGCGTTTATTTGGATACGTCGCATCAGCCATTTCGATAAAGGTCGCCATGAAATCGACGATGTGCCCCGTCTGCTCGGTAATCGATCCTGCTTTAATCTTTCCGGGCCACCAGGCGATCATGGGCGTGTTGGCCCCACCTTCCTGTAGCCAGCTTTTGTGCCGCCGAAAGGGGGCATTTTGAGCCCATCCCCATGAGGGCCCCAAAGCGACGTAATCGTCAATAGGGCCGGCATTACGTTCCTCTGGATTGCGACCGCCAGGTTCTTCGGCGCAGCCACCATTGTCCGACAGGAAACAGATAAGCGTATTGTCGTCGACCTTGAGCTCTTTCAGAGTTTGAAGGAGGCGACCGATATTCTGATCAACGCTATCGACCATCGCTGCGTACACCGCCATTCGATGGTCTTCAAATTCCTGATCGGCGGTCTCCCAGTCATAGGCATCCGAGTCAGTAGGTGTGAGTTGGTAACGTTCGCGATCTATCAGTCCTATTGCTAGCTGACGTTCATACCGTTGTTCTCGCATCTTTTCCCATCCCATCATGAATTTGCCTCTGTATTTAGCGATGTCCTCCGGCTTGGCGTGAAGGGGATAATGGGGGGCGGTGTAAGTGATGTGATGGAAGAAGGGGCGGTCGGGATCGGCCATCGCGGTCTTTCGAATCGTTTCTATGGCATGATCGGTAAATGCATCGGTAGTGTAGTAGTTTTCCGGAAACGACTTCACCGGTTGATTGTTATGCCCAAATTTGCGTATGCGTCCGCCCTTGTATTTTGGATCGGGCTGAAGAGGATTGAAGAAATTGCAGCAGCCATCGAGGAGTCCATAATACTCTTGGAAGCCACGATGAAAAGGGTGAGTGGTTTCGCTGTTTCCCAAGTGCCATTTTCCTGAGAGTGCGGTCGCGTATCCGGCATCACCGAGAACTTCTCCGAGCGTAACCATGTTTGTTTTTAGAAGATCACCTTCTGGCCTGGGCCAAAGACCTGTGACAATCGATGCACGTGTGGTGGTGCACTTCGCATTATTGTAGAACTGCGTAAACCTCATGCCCTCGGCCGCGAGCTGGTCCAAGTTGGGTGTGTCGACTTCCCCTCCATAGCAACCGATGTCGCTCCATCCCATATCGTCGACCATTATGAGGATGATGTTGGGGCGTCCGTCGGCGCGGGCGAGAAAGAAGGAAGCTAGGAAGAGAAGAAGCGATGAGAGTTTTCGGAGTGCCATAAAAGAATTATAGTGTAACGCGTAGATAGTGATAAGGTTTCGCTGCGAAAGCACGAAAAATAGACAAACGAGATTTGGAGAGGATCTGAGTGTGTGTTTGAACCGAGAAGAAGGTAGGGGTGATGAAAGACTCTAGCTCTAGGTTTGAACACTGAATTCTCGGGTGCGAGCAGATTATTCGTTTTTCGTTGGCATCATGGCATCTCAACTCGATTCTCGTGCCGAAGCTCTTGAACTCTATGAAGCACTATACTCCGTTTCTTCTCCTTTTATCATTCTTTTCTATAACTATTTTAGCGGACCCGCCACTTGCGGCGAGCCTGTCCAGACCGAATATTCTCTTCATCATCGCGGACGATGCATCCCGGAACAGCATGAGCGTTTATGGCAGCACCTACGTCAGGACTCCGAATTTCGATCGAATCGCCAATGAAGGGCTGCTTTTTACCAATGCGTACAATTGCAATCCGAAGTGCGCTCCCGCTCGGGCCTGTTTGGTAACGGGAAGGTATTCATGGCAGCTGGAGGAGGCGACTAATCATAATCCATTCTTATCGGATAAATGGGCCTTCTATCCGTACTTGCTCGAGGAGGGCGGGTACTTTGTTGGCTTTACCGGTAAAGGCTGGGGACCGGGCGTTTTCAAAGGAGTGCACCGGGGTCGCGACCAGTTTTTGACGCCCGAAAACCCAGCGGGGCATCCTTACAATGAAAAGACGCTCAAGGCACCGTATCGGGGCATTGGAAAAGGCGATTACGCTGGAAACTTTGAACTCTTCTTAGACAAGAAACCAGACGATCAACCCTTTTGTTTTTGGCTTGGCACCAAAGAGCCACATCGAGGCTATGAAAAGGATTCGTGGAAAAAAGACGGCCGTGATTTGGATGATGTAGTTGTACAGGATTTTTATCCAGACAACGAAACAATTCGTGGTGACTTGGCCGACTACGCCATCGAGGTGGAATGGTTCGATACGCATATTGGTCGGGCGCTTGCCGCGCTCGAAGAACGTGGTATGCTGGAAAACACTTTGGTCATCGCGACGTCGGACCACGGGATGCCATTTCCCCGAATAAAGGGTCAGATCTATGACGAGGGTTTCCGGGTCCCACTCGCAGCGCGTTGGGGAGCGAAAATAAAGCCGGGTCGCGTTGTGACGGATTTCGTCACGTTTCCTGATGTGGCCCCAACGATCATGGATGCTGTGGGGCTAGACCCGCACGATCAAATGACGGGATCTAGCTTCCTCTACGCGCTGTTGAGCGAGGAGGAAGGGCGCATCGACACCAGTCGCGATCATACTTTGCTTGGCAAAGAGCGACACGATACAGGTCGGGTTGACGGCGATGTCTTTTCTGTCGGCTACCCGGCAAGAGCATTGCGTGACGACCGATTTCTGTATGTTCGCAATTTCAAGCCACATCGATGGCCTGTGGGGAATCCGGAATACGGATACACGAATACGGACGGATCTCCCACTAAGAGCTATTTGACGAACCTGGATGAAAGGCATCCGGACTACCGGTACTTCGAATGGTCGTTTGGCAAACGCCCGGCAGAAGAGCTCTACGATATTGTGGAGGATCCCCACTGCCTTGCGAATTTGGCAACTTCGCCTGAATATCGGGACGTCAAGGAGGCAATGTGGCTCCGAATGGAGAAAGGATTAATTGCCCAAAAGGACCCGAGGATATTGGGTAGAGGCGAGATATTCGATCGCTATCCAAACAGCCGGATTGATCCACAGCGAAAGTCCTACAATAACCCCGACTATGATCCAGTGAGGGACTTCGAAAGATGGAAAAACACCCAACGCTAAGAACGCTCCTCGCTGTACTGGCATACGTTCCCATTAGCGTCGGAGCTGTCGCTGAAGACGTCGATACAAACGGAATACGCTCTCATCGATTAGAGTCACTTTTTCAAGGGAGCGAGACGACTGTTCGCGTGCTACTACCGGACGACTACAATGCGAATGACCACTATCGAGTGCTCTATGTGCTGCCGGTCGTCGCCAAAGACGACCGGCGCTTCGGGGACGGACTGCTAGAGGTTCAAAAGCACAATCTCCACAACACCCATCGCCTGATTTGCGTATCGCCGGAGTTCACGGAAATGTCCTGGTTCGCCAATCATGCAAGCGATCCAGCTCTGCGCGACGAGTCCCATTTTTTGAACGTCGTGCTTCCGCTAGTGGACGAGTCATATGCCACGATCGCGACGCAGGAGGGTCGCCTGCTGGTCGGATTCAGCAAATCGGGATGGGGAGCAATTTCCCTGCTGTTGCGCAACCCGGATTTGTTTCATCGAGCAACAGGTTGGGATACGGGAATTCGAGTGGACACCGGACCGATTGAGGAGGCGGACCGGCAGAATCGAATTGACCGCATTTGGGGAACTCGTGCTAATTTTGAGCGTTATCGGCTGTCCTCTTTGATAAAGACCCGTGGAAAGTTATTGGGCGAAGAAGCACGCATTTTCTACTTTAATACCGGTGGTAGGCGAGCGAAAGGGGGCGCCATCCTTCATCAATTAATGGTCGAACGTGAAATTCCACACCGCTATGTTTTCGAGCCCAAAATTCCTCATCGTTGGGACAGCGGCTGGATGCCCGAAGCGGTCGCCTTTTTAGTGGCAAACTAGCTGTATTTTCGGTATATGTATCGTTGATATCTCGGCTGCAACCAGACGTGGGACCAGTAGCAGAAGGCGAAACAGATAGTCAAGGAAACCGCAAGCAGCGTTAGAAAGGACGGGGCGACTACGCCGTCCTTGTAGGCGAAACCCAGTTTCGAAAAGAAAACGTAGGTCAGGGCGGCGCAGGACAAGAGCATGGCGCTGACCAGCATACTAAATCGCCAGGCGTTCATCGGAACTTTGGGAGCGTGGAGGTGTAAATAGGCTTTGCTATGTGGGCGTAGCTTGGCCCAGGCGACGAGAATCAATGCTTCGAGGATAAACAGAATCGTGAAAACGTGCATGAAGTGAATTGTGATTTTGAGACCGAAAATCGCTAGTCCCCAAACAAGTATAAAATAGGTGAGGATGTGAAACAGGATGACGAATATCGCGGCAGCGGGAGGTACGCGTAATTGCTGGGCGAAAAGTCCAAGCGTGACAAGGACAGCGATTGGGATAGCAATGAATCCCGCGAATTTGCTCACGAAAATAAATACACCGTCAGCGGCATGAACAAGGTTGGGAGCGAGGAACAAAGTGACGACTGCGGTAATGATGGCGAAGATTTTGGATACGCTGATTAGTTTCCGGTCGTCTGCTTTTTTATCAAAGATCGGTTTGTACAAATCGAAGGCGAACATGGTCGCCGAGGAATTGAGAAGCGAGTTGTATGTGGAAAACACTGTGCCAAGCATAACGGCGATAAACAGGCCTAGGAGCGGTTTAGGTAGCGTGGCTTCGACCAAAGCGGGGTAGGCCATGTCATTTGGTGAAAGATTTGGTCCGAAAAGGTGGAACGCGATTAATCCTGGGAACATGGCCATGAAAGGGATGAGCATCTTGAAAAATCCGGACAAGAGGAGCCCTTTCTGTCCTTCTTTGAGACTGGCGGCACCCAGCGCCCGCTGGATGATGAACTGATTGGTGCTCCAGTAAAAAATGGCCATGACCATCAGTCCGGTGAATACTGCAGAAATTGGAATTGCGTCCAGCTCGCTACCCGTTCCGATGGCATTGAGTTTTTCAGTATGGGTGGTGGTGATCTCGGTAAGGGCGGTTCCAATTCCACCACCTAATTTTTCACCGAGGGCCATGAGTCCGAAAATCGGGAGGAGGCAGCCGATTACGAGCAGCCCAATCCCGTTAAGCGTATCGGATATCACGACCGCCCGAAGTCCGCCGCTGATCGCGTAGATCGACCCGACGATACCAATCGTCCAGGTAATGACCCAAATTGACTGCGTTTGGCTTAGTCCAGTCATTCCCTCGAAGTCCAGCGCTTTCATTAAGGCAAGCGTACCGCTGTAGAGCACGCTAGGGGACCAAATGAATATGTATCCAAACATCAGTAAGCAACTGACGAGTCGGCCGGTGCCTTCGCCATAGCGGGATTTGAGAAAGGTGGGCATCGTAGCGAACGCGCCGCCGAGATACATAGGTAAGAAGATGACCGCGAGGAGAATGATACCCCGCACAGCCCAGACTTCCCAGGCGAGGGCGGTCATATTCCCGGCATAGGTTAATCCGTTCTGGCCGATGAGCTGCTCGGTTGAGATGTTAGTGAGGAGGAGAGACCCACCGATGAAAAGTCCTGTCAGTCCTCGTCCGGCAAGGAAATAGCCGCTAGCGGACGAGAGGTGTCCACGGGTTTTACGCCAAGAGTACCAAGCGACAAATCCCATAAAGGCGAGGCAGGAAACAATCGTAAGCATATGATTGATTTAGAGTAAACTAGTTAGGGAGGATTTGTAGATGGGTTTGATCGACCCGTAAAAGGGATTTTAGGCTCTATTCGATGTCTGAGGCATTGGAGTTAGCGATGAGTTCTTCGCTTATTGGGGGAAGCGAGAAACCTTTATGCCAAGAGCCGTTTACCTGAGTTCCGATAGAAGCGTCAAGTGGCCCTCTCTGATTACGCTGCAGGAGGCTGTTGAGTACGTCAACTGCGGTGGCCCCCATAGTGCGTCTGTGTTGATAAATGCCGCTGACGCCGGGTTTGTCGTCAGAAACATTTAGACTAACGTACCCCACATCATCGGGCACTTTGATGCCTTCTGCCTCGGCAGCTTCGAAGAATCCGTCGCATCGGCTAATGACCGCTTGCGGCTGATATCGCAGCAGCCAAGAACGAATCGTTTCCGTTTGATCGGTCTCGTCGAGGTTGAGGATTGGAATGGTGTCGAGTGTGCCCTCCATCTGAGATTGGGCGTATAGGTGGGCTGCTTCCCATTGATGGCTCCACCGGTCGGCGAAATCTGACCTAACAACCAGTCCGACGCGAGTGTATCCTCTTTGGCGTAGTTTTTCCCAGCAAAGCAGGTAGTGTGCGTATTGGTTCGGCAGGATATGATGGAAGAATGAGTAGCGCTCGGGTTTCTCAATCGTCACAACCGAAAACGCGCTCCAGTCAAGATCGAGCTCGTCTTTATGATTCTCGAAAGGTGCTAGGATGATCCCGCGAATTCCGCGGGTTTTTAAGATTTGGCTAAATCGTTTCGAATTAGCCCCATCCTCGCTCGCCGAAAAATGCTGTAAGGTATAGCCTAATTCTATCGCTCGATTCTTGGCGCCTTCCATAACCTCTTGCCTACTGGGTAATCGAGTGCATTCGCTAGGGTGCCTCCAGTTCGAGATAAACCCGATTACGGAGAAGTTGTTTTGGACGCGGAGACGGTTTCGATGGGCAGCCAGTGCTGAAAGGGCTGGGTCTGGAGCATATTTGAGCTCTTCCGCAATTTTCTTAACGCGATCCTTGGTCTTCGTGGGGAGCGATGGATGGTTCTTTAACGCCATTGACACGGCCGCGATGCTAAGATTCGCCTGGGCGGCAATATCTTTCAAGGTCGAACGTTTGTAATCGGGGGGCACGTTTTGTATACAAGTCCCCTAGTGGACAGATCTCAATTCCAATTTAAAGGTTTCAGTAAATTGAGGGGAAATTGATTGAGCACAGCGAACGATGTTAACAGCACTTCGGTCTCCAAGCTGCTACGCCGAGACAATTAGCCTGTTGTCCAGACGGGACAAAAAGGTGTCTCTGCGAGCCAATGGTTTTTTTACAGGATACGCCCCGACATGGTCGGACAGTATCCTATTGAAAAATTCCATCCTCTTCTTCATTCCATGATTTTAAAAAGCGAAGGGCGAGAAGGTTAGAATGGTAAATCCGATGAAACAGCTAAGACCGACGAGAAACTTTTTGTATTTCCTAGTTTCCTCCGGGCTCATCGCGAGGTGCTCGCCTTCGATAGCCACGATCTCGGAACGGTGTTCGTCTTCCGTGTTGCGATAGCCGTAGTTACTCATTAAGTACATATTGAGGGCACAAGCGATCGTGACCCAGGGAGACAAATTCAAGTTGTTCTGGAAAAATGGAGGAAGCTGGCTCTTGAGTTCGCCAAGTAGGGGTATGTTGAGGAGGCAGAAGGAAAGAATCCCTAATATAACTCCCAAACAAAGAGTCGAAAATGCGGCTTTTTCCGTAGAACGCCTATAAAACAGCCCAAAGAGCACGGTCACAAAGACACCCGGAGCGAGAAAGGCCCACACCGCTAGGAGGTAGTTAAACAATCCTTGAAAATTGCGTATAAACGGGGCGATGAGCATGCAAAAAACAAGAAGGATGACCATAATAATACGGCCGTCTTTCAGGAGTTCCTTGTCAGTCGCCCCCTTCTTAATTTTGGCAAAAAAATCGTAGGTCAGCAGGGATCCACAGGCGCAAAGTCCCGAATCGACACTCGACATGATAGCTGCCAGCAGCCCGGCGAGACAAAGGCCCAGCAGCCCGACAGGCATGACCTCCGTGAGTAGGCTGACGTAGGCATTGTCGCGGGCAATGATTTCCTGACCTTGAAATAATTGTGCCGCAACTACACCTGGTGCTGCTATAAATAGGAGGGCCAGCGTTTTGAGAACTCCCGCAAACAGAGTTCCCATCTTCGCATGGTAGAGACTGCCGGCCGATAATGCTCTTTGAATATAGTCTTGGTCGGTGCAGTGGCCATGCACCCCCAGAATCAGTCCGCCGGTGAGCATGGGAAGCCAGCCAAAGGCGTGGTCCCAAGGACGGAGCAGCGACCACATTGAGCGGCCAGCATCATCGACGTTACCGACGAAAACCGCTTCAATTCCCCCCAATTCCCTAATCCCGAAGTAGAGAAGTAAAGCGCCCCCAAGCATGAGCACTACCATTTGAACAAAGTCGCAGTAAATAACGGCTTTGAGTCCACCCATGAGCGTGTAGGTGCCGGCGGCAATCCCGATAAGAAAGATCGCGAGCCAGTAGAGAAATTCTGCATTGGGTAATTGGTCCCATCCGAGCAAATGGGTGAGCACCAAAGCGCCCGCGTACAAAGCGGCTGCGATGTTCCCCAAGATAATCATCATCAGGTTGATGAAGGAAACCACTACGCGGCAGCGACCGCTGTAGCGCTTCTCGAAGAACTCTGGTGAGGTGGCTAGCCGAAGTCCCATGTAAGTCCGGATAAAGAAGGCGGAGAGCAAAATGAAGCAAAAGGCGCCTACTAATTGAAAACCACCCGCGATGATGCCGACTGCAAAGGCGAGACCAGCTTGGCCGACGAACTGTTGGCTGGAAATATTGGTCGCAAATAGGGAGGCTCCGATAAACGGCCATTTCATAGTGCCCCCTGCAAGGAAGAACTCGCGACCACCCTTGGCTTGGCGCCTTGATATCCAAAGGCCCAGCCCAATGATGCCGACGAAGTAGAGGAGGATGATAAGGGAGTCGAGTACGCTAATTTTCACGGGTCTTGTTTCGGGCGGGGAGTCTGAATTTCTATATACGCTATGGTCGACAGCGCTATCTTAAAATGATGGGAGAGCGATCAGCGATCGCGTCAAAAATTTGGTGGTGATTCATGGAGCAAACGGGTCGGAAGTGCCATCCTCGATTGTAATCGAAGTCGAAGATAATGGGCTCAAGAAAAGCGGAATTATGAAAATCAGAAAATGGGGTTTCATGGGTGGCTCGTTTTAGTGGAAAGAAAGAAAATATGGGAACACTTGCAGAGGTTCGAGGGATGGAGCCCTTCAGTCATTCAAACCTGTTATGCCCGAGGCGTCGGGCTCAAGTTTAAGTAGCGGCTCGAACCTAACATCAATGGGATAACGTTCGGTGTCCCAGTCTATTCCCGAGTCGCGTACCTTAACACCCATGATCCTTTTTAAAAGCTCGGTTGTTAGGTCCGCGCGAACTTCGGAGAACTTGGGATTTTCGTAATGATTAACCAGTTCTTTGGGGTCATCTGAAAAATTGTAAAGTTCGCACCGGTCATCTACGTACATACTAAGTTTCCAGTTTCCTTTGCGAATCATCGCACCTGGGCCCAGACTCGTGGGAAGGTGAGGAGCTTTCAGGCGGAGTCCCGGGGTGGGTGTCTTGGCGGTTGGCGCACCTCCACCGGCTTCTGAAATTATGGTCTCTTTGCCTTCGTAGTCCTGTTGTTCAAGTGCCTGTATCCAAGATTTTCCGACCATTGTTGGTGGCGAGTCTATGCCGAGCAAATTCAGCAGGGTTGGAACGAGGTCAATTTCTTCTGTTAGACCGGTGAATACTGCTCCAGCCCACTTTTTATCAGGGTGGCGTATGATGGCAGGAATTTTTGTCAGACAGTCATAGAAGGCTGGCAATTTGTGGGACATTTTGTAGTCGCCGAGCAGTTCTCCGTGATCTGAAAAGAAAAGGACAAATGTGTTTTCTGCGAGACCACTTTCGTCCAGCATCGTAAGTATGCGTCCAACCGAGTCGTCGACATATCGCACTTGGCCCATGTATGTCGCGATCACATTCTGCAACTCCGCTTCGGTGCAGGTATCCATCTCTGAATGCTTCCTCCAGACCTCATTTCGATAGGGCTGTTTGTCCGGATCGTAATGGTAGTAAGATTCCGGGATCGAAATCTCCTTAGGATCAAAAAGGCTCTTGTAGGGTTCAGGACATGTGTAGGCAGGATGAGGGTCCTGGTAATTGACCCACGCTAGAAAAGGACGTTTGGCGTCCCGCATGAAATCGATTGTGTCATCGGTGAGTTCGCCTGTTTTGTTGTAGGCATGGTCCTTTTCCATTTCAAAGGAGCTGTACGATTTAGAGTACTTTGGGTGATCATCGTAATTTCCAAGAGTGACCTCGTGGATCTCATCCCAAACGGAATCGAGCTGATCGTAAGTAAACAGGTGGTTTTTCCCGAACATTCCCGTTCGATACCCCTTTGATTTCAGCGTGGTCGCGAGATTAGGTACTTCAGGACTGATCGTTGACCAGTAGTTCCGACACCCATGTTCACCGACATAGGTGCTTGTAGCGAAGCTTACACGACTTGGGGCGCAGAGTGGAGATTGGCAGTAGCAGTTGTCAAAACGTACCCCTTCTTGGGCCAATCGGTCGATATTTCGCGTTCCGATTGTAGCGTGGCCGTAGCAGCTGAGATAGTCGGCTCGCAGCTGATCGGGAGTAATGATGAGTAGATTAAGCGGATTCAAGACAGTTCGTGTTTCGCAGCCGGAGGTAGTGATGTAGTGGGACAAGTGTCAATAGGCATGGATGCTGAAACAGTTAAGTGCAGATCTACATATTTGTACACGTAATTTCCTATCTTTACTTAACTGTTTCAGTAAAATGACTGTGAGAGTCGATTGACAATTGGCGACTCTTTCATTCATGTGCGTTAGATATGTCTTTAGTTGGTTCAGAATCATACTAGAAGAACCTTGCCTTAACCCCCAACAGCCAGCGATTCACCCCGATTTTTCTGCCATGCCCCCGTACCGGCAGGTACAGGCTGGCCATGAATACCTAAACTAAATACTATATCCTATGAAACTAGTTTTAAACTACCTCAAACTACCTATAGCCTGTGGGCTATTTTATGCGGCTTCGTCGGCTGCCTACGGGCAGGGCGACGACGCCTACACACTCGATCCCTTCACAGTGCAAGCTACGGAGGGCTACACAGCGACGAATACGATATCTGGGACGGGATTGAGTACTCCTCTCCAGAACGTGCCGATGGCGATCAACATAATAACTTCGGACTTTTTAGAGGATAGTCATATTGGTGAGTTCACCCACGCCATGGACTATAATGCCTCAATAACTCAAACCGGTCGAAATGACAATGGTAATTCGGTCGCGTCAACTTTCGCAATCCGAGGCTACAGGAACAGCACCATGCTGGTAGATGGCGTGCTCGGAGGAATGGTCTTGCCGATGCAGATGATTGACCGTATTGAAGTTGTTAAAGGTCCGAACACATTATATGGCCAAGCGGAACCTAGCGGTCTTATCAATGTGATTACCAAAACCCCCCGTGCTGAGCAGGGCGGCACGATTAGGGCAATTACAGGCACCAACGAATGGTACCAATTAAAGTTGGATTACACGGTTCGGGCGATGGACGACAAACTTGGCCTGCGGATAATGACTGACAACAAGGAAACGAATGGTTGGAGATGGCTTGATAACCGAGCATATCAGTTTAAGGGAATGTCAGGTTCATACAAACTTGCTGAGGCGACTGATATTGACTTT
>PBMN01000004.1:0-34840 GCA_002722675.1 Opitutaceae bacterium | reverse complement strand
ACAGCACATTCCTGATAAAAACGGCCTAGGCTTGAACCAATTGAAGCCCCAGGTCACACAGATTTTTCTCGCTAAAGCGCACCAGCAACGAGCAAAATTAAGTCTCGCATGCTTAGACTCTCAATCCTACTCTCTCTTCTGTTTCCGCTTTGCGCCATCGCCTCTCCGTTGACCATCTACGATCAGACTGATCTGGGGGGAACGGGAACCCCCATTCCCCTGCGGTATTCCATCTACAGCGATTCCGAGATCCCCAACGATTTAAACGACAGAATTTCTTCCTTCCGTCTGGAAGCCGGTCACATGGCGGTCGTCTCCGACTTAGGCAGCGGCTTGGGCCCCGGGAAAACCTACATCGCCGATCAAGAAGATCTGATCGTAAGTGCTCTTCCTGAGGAGCTGGACAACGCCGTTTCATTCATCCGAGTCGTGCCTTGGAGATCCAGCAATAAGAAAGGTACTGGTGGCGATCTGAGCGATGAACCTAGTGTCGACGCTTCTTGGTACTACCGATGGAGCCGCGATATTGGCGAAGGCCAGGCCTTGGGAGAGCGTGAATACGTTCCCATGAGTTGGGGCGCCGGAGGGGCCAGAGACGAGGCCCTGCCTGATTACCTCGCCATGGATCAGGTCACACACATACTAGGTTTCAACGAATCAGACAACTGCTTCGATCAAAGCGGACAGTACGGCGATCCCAAGCTCTGCAATGTTCCGACCGCCGTCGACTTCTACAAGAACCTTCAGAGAGTCGGGCTGCGCCTCGGATCTCCCGCAACGCGAGAGGAAGGGGCCCAGAACACGAACGGCTGGCTCAACCAGTTCATGACTCAGGCCGAGGCAGCCGATATACGCATCGATTTTGTTGCCCTTCATTGGTATGACTGGGAAAGTCAGCCGAAAGCTAACCCGGTGGTTCCCGCCAGCCAAATCTTTCGTCGCTTCAAGCGCTACTTGAGTAATGCCTACCATAGGCATCGCAGACCACTGTGGATCACCGAGTTCAACGCTAACATCAATAGGGCTACGGATATTCAAAATGAATTTCTGCAGTTGGCCCTTCCCTACCTAGAGTCCATCGGCTACGTCGAACGCTATGCCTATTTTCAACCCCTCACCGGGACCGGAGACTTTTTTGAGAACGGCCAGCTCACTTCCACTGGGGAGATCTACCGAGACCAAGTCTCCACTCTCTCGTACACGCCCAATAAAATGCCATCGATTTGGGAGAGTCAGGACGTCGGTAACGTAGGCCTCCCCGGCACAACCATCCATGCAGGTGGAACATTCACAGTTTGCGGTTCGGGTTCGGGCATAGGAGGTATCGCCGATGAGTTCCACTACATGTACACGCCTCTTAACGGAGACGGATCTATCATCGTCCACGTCGACGCCATTCTGCAACGAGGCGACTCGAAAGCAGGACTCATGATTCGGGAAACCTTGGATACGGGTTCCAAACACGCATCGATGTTGCTAACTGAATACGGCCAGGCCAGATTCGAACACCGCTCCTCCATGAACGGGAGTACCGGTGCCATCATCAAGAGCATTCCTTCTGGACCCTACTGGCTAAAGCTCGAACGCCAGGGAGACGTGATCACCGGATCCTATTCCAATGACGCAGAGAATTGGACTACCCTGTCTGAGCAGACTATCACATTGAGCGAGGACGTCCACGTTGGGTTAGCCGTATCTTCCCAAAATGATACCAATTTCTGCGATACGATTTTTAAAAGCCTCAGCCTCTCCAGCGTCTCCGACGACTCCGACAACGACCAGCTCCCAGATCAATGGGAACTCAAGTTTTTTACAAACCTAACCACGTCCGAAGGAGGAACGAGCAACTATGATGGGGATTCAAATACAGATTTCGAAGAGTACATAGTCGGCACCGATCCAACCGATCCTCGTTCATTCTTCAGTTCCTCCCCCACCAAAGCAGATAACGGCTTTTTGGAAATTACGTTCCCGGGAGTTGCTGGGCTCACGTACACCCTAGAAATAAGCAATGATCTGTCCCCAGGTAGCTGGAACACCGTCAACTCAATCTCCCCAAGCTCAGATGGTCCACAATTGCTCAACTACACACAACCAGATAGCCCTAGTGCCCTATTCGGACGCATCAAAGCAGAAAACTAGCTGGGCTGGGCCATACTCAATCTCAAAATTCCACGCAATCGAACTCGTACGGGTATCTTGCAAGTTTCGACAGTAATTCAACGAGCTTGTCTGCCTCGCAAATGACTCTCTTGTGGCTCAATTCTCCCCCAGCGAGCACAATGCTGAAGGTTTGCACTTTGTGACGTCGACCGCCCTCATTGCCAAATCTCAGAGGCCGTCCGAATTCCGTACCGATTACAATGGGGGTTCGGTTCAACAAATTATGAGCTTCCAGATCTTGGGTTGGGAAGAGAGGGCATTGTCCAACTCCCTGATCAGTCCGTGCTGGATTAACTACCCTTGTTTGTTAGTATCCCACTCCGTTCCGTTGATAAAGTTTAAATTGTGGGATGCCTCGACGAACCGCAAACCCGATTGAACTAGGCGTTTTGCGAGTAAGCTTCGCTACCCTAAATCGCCGATACCTCGGAATATCGAAGATTTATAGCTGGCGACTTGTTTTGGAATCTTGCTAGCCAATACGGTATGAGCATTGATCAGCTCAGCGACTACGCTAAGAAGCATCCCATTATCGACAGAGAGATCGATGCCCTTATCCAACGACTCGGCGAGGGAGCGAGCTCGTACTTGATGCACGACTGGGATTCTACTGGATACACGCCAGTTTTCGCGTGCTTTGACCGTTGATTCGGATATTGCGGCAAAACGAGTCTAGGACGATATCAATCAATTTGGACGAAAAGAAGAAAGTCCTGCATCTACCGTCGAAACGATTACCAGCGCCCAAAACCAAGCCGAGTGTGTACAAGGCCAATACTTCAGAGACTATGACATAGGTATATCTAATACTAAACCATTCGACTTAATTTTGGATACAAACGGGAAACCTCAGAGGTGTTGTCAACTTTATCCGAGAAAGCTATCGAATTTGGCAGATAGAAAGCTGAGCACGCTTCGGGAAAACAGCAGAGCTAAAGTGTTCAGCTCCTACGAATCAACGGTGCAACTGCCGGTTTGTATTTTTCAATTTCCCCATGTGTCAGGCCTTTGAGCTCATACGGAAACACCAGCCATTCCTCCGTCGTGTGCAAATAGTAATCAATTCGATTATCGTTTTTTTTGAACCTCGGTCGACGCCATAAAACGGCAGTGTGAACTTCCTGAGGATAATTGCGCTTGAGCGACTTTTCCAAACGTGACTTCACTGCCCGGATGCTGTGGCCTGAACTACAAACGTCATCTACGATTAACAAACGGTCATCTGCATTAAGGTTCTCGAGCAGATACCGAGTGCCGTGAACCCGAATATTTTCGGGAGAATTAATCATATTCTGATACGAGGCCATTCCTCGATAGGACGTCCGCAAGGAGATGTGATTAGTCTCGACTCCCAGAGTTTGCAAACACTCCTGGACGTAAATCCCAATCGCACTACCGCCTCGCCACAGTCCAACAATGAAGGTAGGCCTGAATCCGCTATCAAATACTTGCACTCCTAGATGGTACGAGTCCTTTATGATTGTTGCTTCATCGAGAAAATGCTTTTTCATCTTCCTCCAAGAGAATCAATAAATTGCCGATTGGCGATTCACTTTTTACATTGTCGCATATAGCAGGAAAATGAGCGAGAAACTCTACTTAACAGCAAACGGCTTGCTAGAGGATTCCTGGAAACTAGGAGCAAAAATCCTCGAGAGCGGCTTTAGACCTACGTTCATGGTCGCGGTCTGGCGTGGCGGCGTGCCGATAGGCATGGCAGTACAGGAGTACCTCAGCTATCATGGCGTTGAAACGGACAATATTGCTATCCGAACATCGGCGTATGCTTGTGGCATTGATGAGCAAAAGCGAGAGGTTAATGTCTCCGGATTAAACTATCTGGTTAAGAATATTCAACAGCAGGACAGCCTGTTGATTGTAGACGACGTCTTTGACAGCGGTCGGTCGATCGAGGCTATCGTGAATGATCTGCAGCATAAAGCTCGTTTGAACACTCCCCAAGATATTCGGGTAGCCGTGCCCTACTATAAACCGCATCGCAATCTCACAGAAAGAGTACCAGACTATTACATACATGAAACCAGCTCCTGGTTAAAGTACCCACATTCTCTCGAAGGTCTAACGGTAGAGGAAATGAAACTCAAACGACCAGAGCTCTATGAGATCATCGAGAGACACCTTCAACAATAGGGATTCAGCTCCCTCAGTTTCGGCGAAAAATGTGTACAAGTCCCCTCGCTGAGTAAGAAAAGAGGGTTCGGCGACAACCTAACCCTTGTCCGGAAGGACTGCCTGCCTATTCAATTCACGAGAAACGATTCTGCTCCCTTCTGGTTTAGAAAGATCGTAACGTAATTGAATTCCAGATACCTAAAGCAAGCCTCGCTCGAGTATTGACGATTAATCGATTCCTTTTCTGGCTTGTCGATTGGGCAACCGAGAGAATAATGGATGTGCTAGACCAGTTGAGAATAGGAGAAAATACGCTCGTCATTGTCACCAGCGAAAATGGTTCGCTCCTGGGCTCCCTCAAATTCTGCAAGCCGGAGGGCACCGCAAAGATCACGAATGGACACAAATCGATGGGTAGCTGGTGCGGCAAGAAAGGACGGGGCTGGGAGGGTGGCCACCGGGTTCCATTCGTCGCTCGTCGGCCCGGTAAAATTACCCCGAATACAACCAGCGAATACGCCTTTTACTTCAATGACCTGCTAGCCACGTTTGCCGATCTCTTGGACGCAGACCCACCAGAAGAATCCGGCGAGGACAGCTTCACTCCGCTCCCTGCATTGCTCGGCCAACCCACAGACTATCGGCCGCCAATCATTAATCACTCCAATTCTAACTACGCGCTGCATTCTAGAAATTGGAAAATTGTATTTGGGTAGGGCAGAGATCTCGTTCGACCCCAAGATGGGAGAGGCTACTTGTTCGAATTGGGAAACGATCCCAGCGAAGCTAATGACCTCTGGAGCGATCATCCCGAAATCGTTGTTCGACTCACCCGAGAATTTAGAGCCATAAAGGAAACGCCAAACTAACAATTTCTCAAAGACGGAGCGAAAACGGAATTGGCAAATCCATCTCAAACATTTCGACCTAATCATCCGTATAAAATCTTAGTATCTGCGGGCAGCAAAACCCATGAATATATTAGACTGTGGTTTAGTCAGAAAAATCTAGATACAGATAAGCCGACAATGAGGCTCGCTTTTCCATTTGACTGACCAATGATCTAAACGGTGCCCCAACCTACCTCATGCTGAATCATTCCATTACATTCAAAGCAGCGGTTGCTGCAATAATCCTCAGCATCCTTTGGGGTGGGAATACTCCCGCGATCAAGATCGCCCTGGAAGGAGTCCCGCCCCTCGCGCTTGCTGGGGTCCGATTCATCATGGGCGCGTTGACCGTTCTGGCTTGGGTGCTGTGGTCACGCATTCCCCTCCAACCCAATCGCAAGGAGCGACACCTCCTCTTCTTCCTTCTTGTACTATTTGTCCTTCAAATCTATACCCTCCACGCTGGTACCGATTTCACTCTCGCCGCCCACGCGGGGGTTTTTGTGTTAACGGCTCCTTTGTTCGTTACGCTCCTTGCCCATTTTTCCCTCCCAGGAGATAGGCTCAACTCATACAAAATCGCAGGGTTGTCCCTTTCATTCGCAGGTATCCTAGTAATTTTCGGAGAAGGATTTCTGACCTCAGCGATGGACTATCTTATCGGGGACGCCATTGTCATTCTCAGCGGATTTCTCCTGGGAGCTCGACAGGTTTTCACAAAGACACTTACTCAGTCCATTCACCCTGCTCGACTTTTGTTTTGGCAGGCGACCCTTAGCGTTCCCATATTTTTCGTCCTAAGTTTTATCTTTGAAGACCTCGATTCTATCTACTTGGATACGAGAATAGTGCTATCCATCGTCTACCAAGGTGTGGTAGTCGCTGGGTTGTGCTTTATCTTTTGGACCCTGCTGCTCCATCGATATAATGCCAGCCGATTAAGTGTATTCGGTTTTGTATCCCCCATCGCTGGAGTCATCATCAGCCACTTCTTGCTCGGAGAACCTATAACCAACGCTTTGATCATCGGAGGGTTGCTAGTTGCCGCGGGTATAGGGGTCGTCAATTTTCGAGGATTGGGCGACTCCAAAGACTAAAAACTTCTGATGCGCGACTGACAAATGCAAAGTTTCCGCGCAAAGTTAGGGCTGAATATCCTTAAGCAGACGCAAAAGGTAACTCACCGCTGCTGAATAAGAATACTCAGCACTAACTTTCGGCTCACGAGATACTCAGGTACATCCCATTCAGAGAACACTTTCACCTCACTACTGCATCCTCGAAAGATCAATTCTTTACCAATAACTGAAAAACTGATACGCTCTTATCTTTCGCTCGAAAAATTGAGCCCCATGGACAATAAGATTCTATGCAGCACTCAATCATCTGTCTCCTCTCTCTGTCGCTCTTTTCTCTAACGGTTTCCGCAGAGGAGAAACCAAACATCATTCTGATCATATCGGATGACCAAGGCTATGCAGACCTTTCGGCGATGGGGATCAGGGACGATGTCTCGACGCCGAATCTTGATCGCTTAGCCTCCGAGGGTACTCGCTTCAGACACGCCTATGCCTCCTCGCCGATCTGCAACACCTCCCGTTGCGGCATTATAACAGGAGTCTATCAGCAACGCTTTGGCATGCAATGGTACGGTGGACCGGGTATCACAGACTGGGAAAACCCGACCATGGCGGAACTGTTAAAGAAGGCAGGCTACACCAACGGCTATGTGGGCAAGGTTCACTACGGCTCCCCCAACGGTCCCGGAACGCGAAACTTTCCCCTGGAACACGGCTTCGACGAATTCTTTGGTTCAGAAAACCCTCGTATCCATTATTTGATACACAATCGGGACACGATCGACGCCTTCGATGCCGCTCGAGCGAAAAACCCGGAACCAAGCAATTCTTGGGGAATGGGACCCTTTCGCGATGGAGAGAAAGAAGCCGACATGGAAGGAATGAGTACTGAGATCTTCGGGGACAAGGCCCGCGACTTCATCAATAGAAATCAGGAAAAACCCTTTTTCTTGTATTTATCTTTCAATGCCGTCCACAATTTCACCCATCAGTTACCCCAAGAGTATCTGGATAAACATGGACTAGAAGACTACGGTGACTGGGATCCCGCCGCCGAACCTTACCTCGACTGGTACTACCGCTCCCGTCGGCCCAACAATCCAGACGGTCGGGCTCACTACCTCGGACAGCTTCACTACCTCGACCAGGAAGTGGGCCGTCTAGTGGACCACGTAAACGCGCTTGGTATCCGAGAAAACACACTCATACTATACATGGGGGACAACGGCGGATCCCGTCCTATTTATGCAGAAAACACTCCTCTCAGAGGAAGCAAGTTTACCTTGTACGAGGGTGGCATACGCGTCCCGCTAATCATCAGCCAACCGGGCAGTCTCCCTGAGGACCGAATTTCTGATAACTTAGTCAGTGCCTTTGACCTGCTTCCCACCATGCTATCCGTAGCCGGGGAGGACGTTCCCGAATTTGCAGATGGCATCGACCTTATTCCCCTCCTGAAAGGAAATACACCAGAACTCCAACATGATGTGCTTCATTGGAAAACAGCAGACGAGTGGTCAGTCAGACAAGGCGACTGGAAATTGCACACCGTCCACGGGGAAGGAGCGGCACCCGTTGAGAAAGTGGAGCTCGAGCAGGGCGTTTTTCTGAGAAATTTGAGAACTGATCCTTCAGAGAGGATCAATTTCGCCCAGCAAAATTCAGAGATCCTGGCAAAGCTGGAAGGGTTTCACCAAGAATGGATAGCAACTCTCCCGAAGAGCTTGAGTAGCGTACCGTCCGCCACCGAGTGGGCCGAAGCCCCCAAGGAAAAATAGAATATATCCGAAAGAAAACAATTCCAGGAGACTACCTTGACACGAGCGGACTTGCCCAAGAAACAAAGTCCCTACCAGTAAACAAAAAGGGATTTTTCCCGTAAGAAGAAGCCCTTCCATTCCGGCGCACTAGGTTTCCAACTCGCGCTAATACCCCTTATTGTTGGCCACAACAACATCAATAGGCAAAACGTAGAGCCCAATCACTCTCTTACCTATGTTGACAGCCAACTAGCAAGGTGGCGGGCCCTGGAGGCGAAAGACTTTAAACCAGTGAATAGCGTCCCCAGCACCTGATCCTGGAGACCGGACGGTCTTCGTTGGTACGGCCAACCGGTCAGCGTTTTGCGAACCGCAAACGAATACACCAACTTCGAAATAAGGGTTGAGTGAAGCCATCAGTAGGCTGTCAGCCACCGACTTGTCTGGGTCTCCGAAGAGACGCCCTACACATGAGCAACTAGTAGGAAGATAGCCAAATGGAGGTTTGATAGAGCGGGTCTCACGAGAAAAGAGCGTTTTGCTAAACTTGAAGCTTTGGTTCGTGCCTTGAAATTATTAACCTTGCCACATATGTTAGCATGGGCCGATTCAACCATATACCCAATGTCGAAAGACTCCCCTATGACTCAGCTAGTAAGAAGGAAATTCATCAAAGGAACAACCTACACGGCCCTAGCCATGATCGGAAGCCCCTTTATCGCCTGCTCCCGCAAATCGAATCCAGGCGAATTCAAGAAAGCAAAGATGCTTTCCCAAGACATTTTCATTCCTTCGCCAAAGCCAGGAGTCGCCACTATGGGAGCCAGCTATTACACTACCGCGGGCAAATCGGACCTCATTAGCGTGCACAAATACATGAGTCGAAGCGACACCGTGGACGTAGCCTATGTTCGACAATCCGACGACAATGGTCGCTCGTGGAGCGACTCTTCAAAATGGGCGACGCGATTCGATCATCCCCGCGGCACTGGCCGACGGCATCCACGTGGCGGATACTCAGACCCTGCCACTGGAAGGTACTTAACCGTTTGGACCGAAGGCATTTTGCCAAACGACGACCCCCTTGAAGGCATGATGCATTGGAAGCTTCACTACTCCATTTCAGCAGACGGCGGCAAATCGCAAATCGTGAACGAGCAGATAATACACGACGGAGCGGAGTTCGATGAAATGCATCACATGCCCGGCATCACCGTGGGTAAGAATTGCCTTATGATGGGAGATCTCGGCGAGCGACCGCTCACAAGATCCGACGGCACAATTTTACTGCCTGTCCAAAGCACCCCGGTGGGACCCAACGGAGAGTACTTCAATCCCGGCGAAGGCTATACCTATACCGACTGCCTGCTCCTTTTCGGAAAATGGAAACCAGATGGACGACTCTCTTGGACGGCGTCTGAGCGAATTGTGGGCGATCCACAAAAAACGACTCGCGGTCTCATTGAGCCGACCATTGCCGAACTGGCAGACGGGTCGATTCTCATGGTCATGCGAGGCAGCAACGACGCCCGACCCGAATGGCCCGGATATAAGTGGTACTCAAAATCTCGTGACGGCGGGATGACATGGGCGGAAGCCAAGCCATGGACTTACACGGATGGAAGCCCCTTCTATTCCCCCAGTGCAACCTCGCAGCTCATTCCCCACTCTGACGGAAGGCTTTTATGGATGGGGAACATCTCGAAAGAGAATCCAAAGGGAAACCGACCACGCTATCCGATCGTCTATGGAGAAGTCGACCCTAACTCTGGCCTGCTCATCCGCTCTTCGGTGGCCTCAATTGACGATCTACAGTCCAACGAGAGTCCCTACCTCACCCTTTCGAATTTCTACGCTCGCGAGGACCGGGAAACCGGTAACCTGCTTTTACACATGACCCGCCTTTTCGCCCAAGACTTCCGCGTCGACGGAATCACCGATTGGACCGCAGACAGCTTGATCTATCGAATCCAATCCTAAACCGTAATTTATGAAAACACAGAAAGGTAGAATCACTATCCCAAAGACTGCAGGTTTATTCGCTTTGTGGCTCTCTTTCCTTGGGTGCATCGCCCCCGAATTTTCAGCCCAAAAAACCAATGTTCTCCTCGCCATGGCCGACGACCTTGGGGCGGAGAATCTAGCCTGCTATTGAAACACGTTCCACCAAACGCCCGTGCTCGAACAATCGAACAAATGGCGGCCGAAGGGGCTCGTTTCGAAAACGCATTCTCAACCCCCGTGTGTACGCCCACACGGGCCTTGGTCCTGACCGGCATTTACCCCAATCGAAACGGCTTTTCCTGGTGACCTCAAAAAGAACGAGCGAATCTCCGTGCACACGGTCACCTAAATGGATGGCATTGTGGGAAGACTGTTGGACACTTTGGAGCGACTGAGTCTTACCGAAGACAGACTTGTCATTTTCACAGGTGACAACGGCACGAGCCCGGGACTCACCAATCGGCTCGGCTCCTTTCATCTCCGGGGGGCAAACACACGATGAACGAAGCCGGAACGCACGTCCCTTTTATCGTTCACTGGCCCCGCAAATTTCTTTCCGGAAAACGAACGCCTTTCTTCAGGTTGATGGATGTGCTTCCCAAGGTCGCCAAGATACCCTTGCAATACAAGGTCAATGGCATGGACCTATCCCACAACTTTTTCAATACAGACAGAATAGATCGAACAATGTTTGCCACGGCCTTAGAAGGCGACATCTACTTCGTGCATGATCACCGTTTTCGACTACACGAGGATGGCCAACTCTACGAAATAAACGTATCCGCTAAATAATCACGCTAAAATATGAAAATCCTCGACTCCAGCCTTCAAGCGGAAAACCGGTAACGCCTCTAGAAACATCTGGATGCATTCATAAAGATCCAGCAAACCGACACTTCATATCCCATCATCCCCTTAGGCATCAACGGCGACATTTTCAATAACGAACAGCAACGCTCGAGCAACTCACGTTGAATAGTAAATTGGAGATTGGAAATATTAGAATGCAAAACAAGGGATCGGATATTGAAGAGCGAATGCTGGACTTCGCATCTCGAATTGGGAAGGTCGTAGATGCTCTGCCTGAAACAGGACAAGGAAGGCATATAGCGAATCAATTGATTCGACCAGGGGCATTTCCAGTACCCAACTATTCAGAAACAAGCGCCGCTGCGAGTAAGAAAGATTTTATCCACAAGTTAGGAATCGTACTGAAAGAACTGAGATAAACCCGAACGCGGTTGAAACTTATAATATAATCCGAATTAATCCCAACGGAAAAAGTAGCGTTGATTTTAGACGAATGCGAACCGCTAGGAAACATTATCGGTAAATCACTGATCACGGCGAAACAAAACCTCAGGCAATCAAAATGAATTTCCTACCTCCCATTTTAAAATTTTCATTTTTCAATCTAATATTTTCAATGGCCGCGAGTGGCTTCGCTGCGAGCGGCATGCCAAATGTCCTGATTCTCCTCACCGACGACCAGGGCACGCTTGATATGAACTGCTATGGGGCCAAGGACCTCAACACGCCCCATATGGACTCGCTCGCGGAAACGGGTATTCGCTTCACTCAAGCCTATGCCCACACGGTTTGCTGTCCTTCGCGGGCGGCTTTGCTCACCGGCCGACACCCCAACCGAGGCGGAGTGCAGAGCTGGTTACAGGGCGACCGCAATGGAAGCGACGCCCACCTGGGCAACATGGATCCTTCAGAAATAACCCTCGCTGAGGTTCTGAAGGAAGCCGGCTACGAAACCGCACTTTTTGGCAAATGGCATCTCGGAGCCAAGGTCGGTCACGGCCCATTAGACCAAGGTTTCGAGCAATACTTTGGCCACCTCTCCGGCTTTATCGACAATTACACTCACTACTTCCTACACGGTCAGGGGTATCACGATCTCTATGACGAAAACGAGGAAATCTTTCGAAGAAACGAGTATTTCCCGGTCATGATAGTTGACGAAGCCGTTGAATACATCGGCGAAGACCGAGAAGCTCCCTTTTTCGCGACCGTGGCCTTCAACCTCCCCCACTACCCCGAACAGCCGCTTCAGGAACTCAAACAAGCCTATCCCGATCTCGAAATGCCCCGCCAGTCGTACGCCCGGGTCGTGGAAACCGTCGACCGGCAAATCGGTCGCATCCTCCAGAAACTCGACGAAACCGATCAACGGGAAGACACGATCATCATTTTCAGCAGCGACAATGGCCATTCCGAAGAAAACAACAGAGGCATCACCGTTGGCTACCACAATAGCGGGTACCCAATCGGCCACTACTACTTGGCTCATGGCGGTGGCGGATATACGGGCAAATGGATCGGTCGTAAAGCGACGTTCTTGGAGGGTGGCGTACGCGTGCCTATGATCATCAGCTATCCCAAAGTGCTACCTCAAGGAATCGCCCGCGACCAAGTGATCACAATTATGGACTGGATGCCCACCCTTTTGGATCTCATCGATCTGCCCGCTCCCCGAAACCGTCTCGATGGGCATAGCCTGCTACCCATTATTAAAAACGCCAACGCTTCCACCCCGCATCCCGTGCTACACTTCGACTGGAGAGAGGATTGGGCCGTACGCGAAGGCGATTGGAAACTCATCGCCAAGAAAAACCGTCAAAGCGGCGAAATGGTTTATTCGCTTCACAACCTCGCCGACGCGAAACCAGAGGTAGCAGACTATGCCAGCGAAAATCCCGAGCTCGTTGCCCACTTTAAAACGCTTCACGAATCTTGGGCCAAAGAAGTTAAGCCTCGGTAGCTACGAGCTAAAGAGGTGCACGAAACAGGTAGCAAGCAGGCGATCTCCAAGCGCCCCATCAGCCAGTATTGTTGTTGGCGCTCGGAGATGGCCCATTACTGGGGAATCTGAAACAATCGCCGAATCGCATCTCCATCCATCTCGGCCCCATATTCACAGGCTTCAAACGTCTCAGCGTTGACAACAGAGACGCCTCGCCCGTCGCCATAGTAGCGTTTGAGGAAATCACGGGCTTTTTCACTCGGGCGACTGAAGCTTCTCGCAAATCGCGCGAGGGCTTCTAACCGCCGATCGGGGTCTGCCGGCATTTCTATTCCATGACGGTCAATCCAAGGTAGCCACTCGTAAAACTGTGACTCGTGACAGTCCAGCATTCGTATCTTAGTATCCATGACCGAATCGATATCCACAGCTACATCGGGTTCAAACGGCGACGGCTTTTGAAAATCGTCCGAAAAATAAGCGATAACTGGCGCTTTTTCTAGACGAGGTGTATCCGGACAGATATTCGGAACGCCCACTAAATAAGAACAGTCCTGAACTAGTTGGGATGTATAGCGATGATCAGGATGATAGTCGTTGGGGCGATGTGTGAGAATGAGGTCCGGCTGAAACTCGCGCATCAGTCGAAGCAACTCCCAGCGCTCCTCTAATCCCGGGACGAGTTTTCCATCTGGGTTATCCAAGACCTGATACTCGATGCCCGCGACCTTACCGGCCGCTTTTGCTTCCAATCTTCTACGATCCGCCAGCTCCTTACCCGATTGCTCATGATGCCCCGCATCGCCATTGGTCACTGAGACAAATCGAACCGCGGAACCCGTTTGGGCCCACAGAATCGCGCACCCTCCCGCCTTCAGGTCGCAGTCATCCGGATGGGCACCAATGGCCAATACACGAGGTTTCTCTTCTGTATCGGTTTCACTCATACTAATAAAATTTTAATCTGCCAATCTTAAATAGGCCTCGGCGTATCGCTTCCCGAAGATTCTGAGCGACCTCGTATCGAAGTGAACAATGTCACTATTGGGAGTCAAACCGTCAGACGGCACGAACTCAACCTTCTCCATTCTCGTGGAGACCGCGATGTGAGCGGTGTTGACCTGCTCTCTATACTCATCCCAAGGTTTCGCAGGAAACTGACCGAGCTGACCGAGAAAAATCGGGACGTCAGGGGCGTTGAGCTCTGTGCTAAACCTCTGGAACAAGTCTTGCAACTTCCCCTCGTACGCCTCCGCGAGTCCTGGTTTTCCATCCGATTCCCCTTGGTGCCAAAGAATGCCTTTCAATACCCCATTGTTCATCGCCACGCGAGCTCGAGCGATCGCGTCATCCCAAGGGTGGGATTTCGTTTGGCTATGGTATCCGCCGGGTTCCCAGGTCGAAATGGCTGACCCTCCACAGGCTGCAGGTATCAATCCGATTGTAACATTCGGATACCTCTCAGCGATTGCCTCCGCAAACGATGACGCCAATCCTACCCCCGCTACCGTTTTGTCGAAATGTATGGGGGCTACAGCCAGTCTCCATCTTCCGTCCTTGTCCAACGCCAACACTCGCGGGTGAGGTAGCTTTTCGGGTTCTTCTATGATGCCCCGTCCGGCCATATTCGATTGGCCCGCGAGCAGAAACAAATGGAAATTTTCCTTATTAGGCAAGTCGACCGGTGTATTCGTATCTCCCACTACTGGAACGCCTAGGCTAAAGACGGAGCCCATGATCCCGATAATCAAATTTTTCATAGGCTAAGAGATTTACTGGCTTTCAACGCACTATCCCATTCCTCCTTCGCGTATCCATCAATAGCATATAATTGCACCTCTCCAGCCCCTTCACGCAAGCACTTTACCGCTTGGTACTCCTCCGATCGGTAAAAACGTTTAGCATGATCCATAGACGGGAACTCGATCACCGCCAATCGAACCGTTTCCTCTTCACCCTCCAACATCTCTAGCTCGCCTCCGCGAACAATAAAACGTCCTCCAAACCGATCCACAACTCGAGGCGTATGGTGTATGTATTGTCCATACGCGATGGGATCGCTGATATTTACACGAACCATAATGTAGGCTGACATGAGTCCAGTCTCATAAACGCAAGGCGATTGATCAATCGCGAACTGCCCTTCGCGTTAAAAACTTAGAGTCTGCCTCTCTGAGGTCTCCCTCATTGAACGAGATAGGCAAGTAGGTCGGCCATCTCCTCCACAGATAAGGAATGCTCCAACCCTTCCGGCATCAAAGAGCGGCCCACACCGGTCATGCTTTGAACGGCCGTTCTGGGAAAAGTCTTGGACTCGCCACCAGGCAAACGAAGGGTTACACTCTGCCTGTTTTCGAAACCAATCATTCCAATGTACGCTTCCCCGTTTTTCATTCGAAATTGAAAAGCTTGATATTGGGGAGCCACCTCTTGGTTCGGGTCCAGGATATTTCCGAGAATCGACGCTTTCCCAGCCGATTTAAACGTAGCGACAGGGGGCCCAAACATCAGCCCACCTCCATCCAGCCCTTGGTGGCAAAGCGCGCAGGCCTTTTCGAAGGCCGCTTTCCCTTTCATCCGGTCACCTGAAAAATCCAATGCTGACTGGTATCGAGCAAAGACATCGGATCGAGACTCGACCTTGGGGAGCACTTCCAATGAACCGGACACGACTTCTTCATCCGGATGCTGACGCAGTTTTCGCATAGCTTCCGCTGGTATTTGTTCAAGCGATACCTGCTTCGATGCAATCGCTTCAAGAAATCGGGTCGCGTCTTCCCCATTTTCAGTGAAACGCACTGCCGCGGTTCGAAAAGCCTCATTTGGGAGGCGTTCAATATGCTCCAATAAAAACGCTGTATCCGCAATTCCCTTCGCCGCTTCAACGACTAGCTCTTTAGGCGATCTATTGCTGGATATTAGGCGCTTACGAAGGGGTTCACTCGAAGAGCCACCCGCCAATTCCAAGAGTCGAAGGCCGACCAATCGCGAAGCCATATCGGATTCTTCACTGCCAGCAATGGACTCCGCCTGGGAAAAAAGGATGCGAAGACCCTTTTGATCCTTAACCGCCTCCCAGCTCAACCCGCTGTAAGCCAGCCCATCTTTCAACGCGACAACCTGTTCTAACTGCTGAGTTGAGAAACTTCGTTCGGCCAATTGCTCGACCGCGAACCCAACAAGGGCCTGATCTCCCGTCCGTCCCGTAAGTCTTGCTAATTCGAGCATGAATCCAGGCGACTCATCAATATCATTACGTTTCCACGCTTCCTTGATATCGTCGATCTCTTGCAGCGAATTAAGAAGCGTCGCTTCCAGCCAGGGATCCCCATCCCAATAAGGAAAACGCGAAAGGAGGGAACTCTCACTGCTCAATAGGCCTGGAAAAGGAGCAGGGATTGCTTTGGAAGGGAGCGGTCTATCCCGCTCGAACAGCAAACGACGGGAAGTCGTCTGATACCAGTCGTCGCTTGAATTCTGTGCCAGCTCAATGAGTGTGGCATCGGAAGCCTCTGACAATCGAGGGACAGAGGGACGCTGAAATCTTTCTGGCTCAATTCGGTAGATGCGTCCGCGATCGTTGCCACTGTTTAAATCGAGGTGCTGCTTTATTCCTAGTGGCAGGGACCAGGGATGCTCAATCGTCTCGCGGTACATGTCGCATATGTAAAGGCACCCATCAGGGCCAGTTGCGAAGCTGGCTGGCCGGAACCAATTGTCGCTACTGCGTAGAAATTCAGTTTCTTGCTCGTCATCCGGGCGGGTAGCCAAGGGCTGGACTCTCCCGGGATCGTGCCGAAGAATTTTTCGATGCACCAAATTGCTGCCGACGTCGCCGACAAAGAAATTGTTCTGAAACTCTTCTCTCAAAGCATCCCCCCAATAGGAGTGAATACCACTGGCAGAGGTGAAGTAGCCAGATACGCGACCGCCTCCTTCGATCATTCCTCTCACGACGCCAGAAACGCGCCATCGCGTCCGCACCACACGCCAGGGCTCGTCATAACTAATTCGAAAGACGGGTGCCGCCGCACCGTCTTGAGGAATACTCACAAGCGGATCGGGCAATTCGTAATATGGATTCAGCCTAACTTGATTCCGTTCATAAGCTACCCAAAGAACATGTCTCGAATTGCTGCATACATACCTTCGACCCATGGAATCAAAAGTCATTCCGTACTGGGCCGTGCCACTTTCCGCCCGAAAATCGAGTGTTTCCGGATCGAAAGAAAAATCTGCGCCGCGAATAGGAACCGTTTCAAATGAAGGATCGTCCGGTCGCGTTACATTCCCTCCACTCGACGCGGTCGCGCCCCAAATACGATTATCAGGACCCCAGCGAAAGCTGTTGAATAGGGCCTGCATATTAAGCCGCGAATCCTCAGGGCCAAACCCCGTAAAGACGACACGTTCTTCATCGCTAACGCCATCACCATCATTATCCTTGAAGTAGCTCAGATCCGGGGTCGCCCCCACAAAAACGCCTCCCTTGTAACAAACGATTCCGGTTGGCCATTGCAGCTCGTCCTTGAATACGGAGGAAGTTTCGAATAAGCCGTCCCCATCCAAGTCTTTCAACAAACGGATACGCCCTAGCCGGTCATCCCTCCGCTCTGAATAGCCGCGCATTTCGACCACATACAAAGCGCCATCCGCATCGAAGGCCATGGCAATGGGATCTACGATGTCCGGTTCATGGGCCACGAGTTTGACCTGAAAACCAGCTTTAATCTCAAAGGTATCCAGCACGTCTTCAGGCTCAACAGCCGGAATGCGTGGCATCTGAGCTTCGTCGATCTGCGGTTCCTGACCGAATACCCATGTGCCAGTGCAAAGAACCAACAACCATCGGAAAAAGTGCCCTGGCACACTATAATTGGACTGGCTATTGAAGATAAGGTTTCTACGCATGAATTCACTATGCTTATGGATCAGAGACAGTTTGCAATCACTTCTGCATGTGGATCAGCGGGTTTGCTGGGAGCCTGTCGGCCAAAGGAAGAAATAATCGATATCCATCAGCACTTGGCCTATTCTGGCCGGAGCGATGAAGATTTTCTCAAACACCAGGATACCATGGGCATCAATCGCAGTGTTCTGCTTTCTTCCGCTTCCTATTTGAAAATGTTCTCCACCCATATGGGAGACTCCAATGGTCTCGCGGCACGAGTGTCCGTTACCGAGGCGGCGGCCAAGATGACCGAACGCTTTCCCATTAAGTTTGTTTTCTTCTGTAACGAGATTCCGGAACTCGAAGGGTCCAGGCAAAAATTGGAGTCATAGCTTAAAAAAGGAGCAGTAGGCATCGGCGAGCTAAAATTCAACCTCCCTAGCGACTCCCCCCTATGGTGTGCGTATTCGAATTGGCCAAAGAGTACCAAGTGCCAGTTCTTATTCACTTCCAGTACGAGATGTATAATCATGGGTTTGAGCGATTCTATAAGGTGCTAGAACGCTTCCCGGACGTGAATTTCTTAGGGCACGCTCAAACTTGGTGGGGCAATATTGATGCCAAGTACGATCAGTCGATTATGTATCCAAAAGGCAAAGTCACTCCTGGTGGCTTAACTGATCGCTATCTGGCCGACTACCCCAATATGTACGGCGACCTTTCAGCAGGCTCAGGGCGCAATGCCCTGAACCGGGATCCGGAGCACGCGATCGAATTCATCGAAAGACATCAGGATAAACTATGCTTGGGTACGGATTGCTCAGACAGTGCGGGCCAGCGAGACGACTGCTCCGGATTGCAACAAATCGCCAATATGAGACAATTTTCTCTTAGCCCCAAGGTGGCCACTAAGATCCTGTCCAAAAATGCTCGTCGCATTATTCGCTTCCCTTTATGGGAAACCCGAACCCCTGCCCATTGGGTGCTGTTAATATCCCTTCAAACTCTTTTAGCTCTGAATACCAAATTTGTTCAGCTCAGCCTTTGGATCCTCTGTCTTATTTCTCCCATTGGTTCGAGGCAAAACTATGATAGGCGTGGACCCTTTCAAATGGAGAATGATGGCAAAGTGAACGAAAATGTTTCCATGACCAGTTTTACCACGATCCTTAGCGAGCGGGATATGGAAAAGCTGGTGGAGTACTTCGAAAACCCCTAAAATTACCCATTTAACGAAGGCATCTGTTCCAAACGACCGATCACGTCAAGGAAACCTAGATACGGTCAGACCCGAAGGAGCGACCATATCCTGCACGTCTATTTGTACGGGCTGTGAGGAGAGCTCTGATCCATCGCTCAACTGGGCAACGACATAGAATTCGAGCGTACCTGTCACAGGGAGCCCGATGTTTCTAGTAAAAGGCGCTTCCTCAACCACCGCTACGGGAATCCCTTCCAGAAAATAGGTGACGCTTACCAGATCCGCACCCCCAAGAACTGAAAGATCGATAGTGACGCTGTCACCGAGATGGTAGGTCGATCCGCTCGGTGGATCTGACACTACAAAACTCGCAACTGGGGAAACTGTCACGGTAAAACTATCGCTGCTGGTATTCACCCCATCCGTCACGTAGACTGTAATAGTGCATGAGCCAGTCGATCCAGCAGCTGGCACGATGGTAATATTGCGATTCGTTCCACTTCCAGTTATAGTGATGTTCTGGCTCGGGATCAAAGATCCGTTGGAGACCATCGCACTCACTAGCAACTGATCAGCTGCGGTCTCCTCATCGTTTATGGTAAACGGGAACGGACCCGAAATACCCGAGTCAGCGTCCACGGTCTGATTTGATAATCCGATGATGGTCGGTGCGGTATTTACTTCCGGTTCGGTAGTATGGTTCACGACGTTTGTATAACCGGAACTACCAAATTCATTGTATGCACTTACCCTGTACCAATAGGTAGACGAGGGCAATGTCGTTTCATCAATATAGGCGGTGACATCCGCGGCAACTGTCCCCAGCACTGAAAAGCTTGAACCATCCGAACTACGCTCTACTCGAAACCCCGTTTCGTTGCTGGCATTGTCATTCCACGTCAGAGTAACCTCCGCGCCTGATGAGGTCGCTACAGAAACCATAGGCAGAAGAATCACCATTCGAATAGCAAATCCTAGTTCCCCAACCAACTTCGACCCCTTCAATAAACCTGCATAGAGGTGGCTATACATCGCATCCCCAAGTCTAGAACAATTAGTCATATAAGATAGATACGGTCTGCCCCTTCAAAACTTTAGGAAAATTTGAATTCAGTCATTTCGAAATCTACCAGAGACAAATAGATAGAACTATCGCTTCAATCAATTGCGACCACCTAAAAGTCCCCAATAAAGCCTCTCAGCTCCATCCCCGAGGTGTTTCCAGGTAGAGGGTGGTCTCGAACTGGCGGAATTGAAGGCTTCTGAATAGAAGGAAATCGGCCAAGCTAACGTAATCGAACCCTCCAATTCCACCAATACAGGCGTAACCGAAGCGTCGCCTGGAGCCACCCGGCTTTTGCAAAGAAGACTCTCTTGGTCCGCAATGACGAAAAGATAATCGCTATCGACCTAGACGTAATGAGCTACTAAGTCCGCATGGACAAACTCGCTTTCATTGAAGTTTCAATCAAAACGCTTCGACTTATCGAGGTAGTGCGAGATCGTCCCGATCCGTCATGGAGCCCATTCTCAAACGAGCAGATTCGCTAAGTTCAACTGACGCAGCGGATCGGGACAAACTCCCCTAACACTAAAAAACTATCGCCAGCTATTCAATTAAGTGGCTTAATTCGATCACAGCACAACAATAACCTTTTCGAAAAAGAACCACCCGGCTTGGTGACAAGTCATTAATCTGGGGCTCGATTCCACTCCCCTTCCCAGTACCTCATGCACTCGACTAAAATCCTATTTTTTCTCTTAATTCTCGCACCTTCCGCCTTACTCCTAGGTGCTAACCCCTCTCCCCATATCATACTCGTCATGACCGACGACCAAGGCTGGGGGCAAATGGGCTACATGAACCATCCGGTTCTGAAAACGCCTAATCTCGATGCCATGGCCGCCAATGGCCTCCGATTCGAACGATTTTACGCCGGAGCGCCCAACTGCTCCCCCACTCGTTCAAATGTAATGACCGGACGCACCAACAACCGGAACGGTGTCGAAGATCATGGCTTCCCCCTCCGGCTCCAGGAAAAGACCCTACCACAGGCCTTGCAAAAGGCGGGTTACACTACCGGACATTTTGGGAAATGGCACCTCAACGGTTTTCGCGGCCCCGGGGCGCCCATACTGGGTTCGGATCCGCGGAATCCGGGCGCCTTTGGTTTTGACGAATGGCTCTCCGTATCCAATTTCTTCGACCGAGATCCCATCATGAGCCGACAAGGCACATTCGAAGAATTCGAAGGCGACTCCTCTGAAATCATCGTAGACGAAGCTCTCGAGTTCATCGCTCGACAAACCATGGCGGAAAAACCTTCCTTTACAGTCATTTGGTATGGCACGCCCCATTCGCCTTTTATGGCCAGCGAAGAGGACAATGCTCACTTTCCCAATCTTGAGGACGCGTCCCGGAACCACTACGGTGAGATGGTCGCCATGGATCGCAGTATTGGTACCCTGCGCAAAGGGCTCCGAGATCTGGACATCGCCAACAACACGCTGCTCTGGTTCAATAGTGACAATGGGGGACTGGAGCCAATAAAACCCGACACGGTTGGCGGACTGCGCGGTTTTAAAAATACGGTATTTGAAGGGGGACTACGCGTGCCCTGCGTCATCGAATGGCCCGCAGTTATCAAGCGAGCCCGTGTCACAAACCATCCCACAGCCACCATGGATATCTTTCCCACCATCGCCGAGATCGTGGGACTACCAGAATCCAGCATGCTTCAACCCCAAGACGGGGTCAGCGTCAGGACTCTATTTGATTATGAACTCGGTCCACGTAAGAAACCGATGGGGTTTCTACACCTGAGAAAAGCGGCCTTCATCGACAACGATTACAAACTCGTCGCCCCTGATTTGGATAAGGGCGTTTACCATCTATTCAACGTCGCGAAAGATCCGAAGGAAACCAACGACCTCTACCAAAAGGAAGCCTTCATCGCCCAGCGACTGCACAGGCAATTCGAGAAATGGAGCGAGTCTGTCCAATCAAGCTACGAGGGGAAAGACTATCCCGAGGAACGAGTCGACCCGGACCATCCCGGTAGACGCGACTGGACCGTTTCCGAGGAATATGCTCCCTATATCGAAGGGTGGAAGAATCGACCTGAATTTGAGCGCTACCTAAAACCCTGATGGCTCTGCGGTTGGCGTTGGCTCCTAGCTTTTAACTCAATCGCGACAAAAAGGTAGGCCATTAAGACCTAGTTTGACGACGAAATATCTCTGTCAGTGCGACATATCGGACCCATTGTTCCAACTATTTCAATCTTTCAGAGATGAGGCTTTGCTTCCATTCACAAGTAAAGAGTGTAGCGGATCGCCTACCCCTAAGCGATCCGCCACTTCGTATTCTTACTAACCCTAAAATCTCGCTAAGCGAGAATGAGCTCGGTCAGCCGGATCCGTGCCAATCTCCTAAAAAGTCTTCAATCAACCGAATTATCGCATCTGGCTATTTGAATCGCTCAAAAACGACGCTCAAATTGATGCAGAAAACGATGATTCGAAAAACCTAGGCCTAGGTATTGAGTTGAGCGGAACGGTCATTCGAGTAGTATCTATAAAATGAATGCCATTTTCAACCGATTCAAAATAGTACATTTTGTAGTAGGAATTGCCTTCGCTGGAACCCCTTCCATTTTCGCTGAACTCCCAGCCAATTTTGGGAAGGATCGCCTGGTGGCCTGGTGCGTCGCACACCGTTGGGATACCGCGGACCGCAGCCCGGCAAAACGAGCTGTAATGCTTTCGGAGCTGGGAGTGGGACGCCTCGCCTACAACTGGACCCAACAAGATAATCCTCAGTTTGAAGAAGAAATCTTGCAGTGCCAAAAACACGGTATCGAGTACTTTGCCTTTTGGAACGAAAATGAAGAGGCCTTTAAGCTCTTCGAGAAATACGGGCTTCAGCCTCAGATTTGGAAGATCAGCCCCTCGACCAAGGTAGATTCGCAGGAAGAAAAAGTCGCTGCAGCCGCCAAACGAATAATGCCGTTTGCCAAACGGGCCAAAGAACTGGGTTCCCCATTCGGCCTCTACAACCATCTCAACTGGGGAGGACACCCTGAGAATCTGATTGCGGTTTGCCGCGAACTGCACCGTTTGGGATATGACAACGTCGGCATCGTTTACAACTTCCATCACAGCCACGAAGAAATGGACCGGTTTCCTCAATACATTCGTTTGATGAAACCCTATCTCCTTTGCCTCAACCTCAATGGTATGGCCGAAAAGGATACTCTCATCAAAGGATCCCTAGAAAACAAAATCCTCCCTATTGGCTCTGGAATTTACGAGAAGGCTATGATCCAAGCGATCATTGATTCTGGATACGATGGCCCTATCGGAATAATAGGTCACCTCCCCACTCAGGATGCAGAAAAAAGTCTCCGAGATAATCTTGCCGGACTTGATTCCATCTCGTCTGAACGCAAAAAGTGATTTTCCAGGAAAATAGAGCTTAAGACAGGTTAGTTGAAGACCGGCTACCTCCTTACCCTATGGATCAAAGGCCCTAAACATATGCTAACAATGGGGATCAAATCATCTAAGTTTCGGGTTCTTTCTGTACATGAAAGCAATTTCCTGTTCAATGCCTTCATCCCGATGAAACCTCTATCCTCATTCCTTCTCCTTCTCACTTTCCTATTCGCCAGTTGCTCCCAAAATGAATCCGGGCTCAAACCCATATTTAATGGCAAGGACTTGTCAGGCTGGACCGCAAATGTAGATGCTTGCTGGAAGGTTGAAAACGGAATTCTTCACGCTGCCAACGACCCCGAACAGAAGGGCGACATCCTGCAAACTGAAAAAAGTTACCGAAACTTTATCGTTCAGGCAGACTTCAAATTCGGCTCAGGGCGAATCGATACGGGCATCTTTCTTCGCGACACCAAAGAGCAAATACAGATTGGCGAGTCGGGTAGCCTAAAGCGGGACATGACTGCCCTTCCCTACATACCCGGAAAAGGCTATCCCATCCAAGTCGAAACAGGTACCAAAGCCCTCAAGCTCGACGATTGGAACACCATCAAGGTCCAAGTTACCGAAAATACTTACACCACTTGGCTAAACGGAACCCAGGTCATGACTTACGATTCGGAGACCATCATTTCCGAGGGCCCTATCGGCATCCAAGTGCACCCCAAGCGCGAAATGAGTGTCGATTTCCGAAATATTCTCGCTCAGGCAATAGAGTAGTAATAGGCTGCTAGGGAAAACCGATACTAATTCTCGACTTTGATTCCCCAGCCGGGCTTGTCGCTAAGGTACAAGTTTCCGTCCTCCACTCGCTCCCCGTACCCTTTGCGGGTTCGTGCGGCATCAAACGCATATTCAAGTGACTTCACATTTTCTGGATACAAAGCGGCTGCATGTAGACTGGCTGCTGCGGACACAGGACCGGAAGGATTTTGGGGCGAGACTTCGATTTTTCCCTTGCCCATTTCGATCAATCCAAGCAACGGGCCAAATCCTCTCACTGATCACCGTAATTTAGGGGAATCTTGATTTCTGGTATCCTTCTTCCTCAGAATGGCGTCGTCTCGAATAATAGGGGGACCAGCAATTTGATTCGGACAGGAATATTTAAATTGAATGCAATCAGATTCCAATCGATACATCAATAACTTCTAGTTTTCTGGCCAACACGTTATTTTTCCAACAGCCTAAGATTTCATGAACACGATTATCGCCTGGTTCGCTCGCAATGGAGTAGCCGCTAACCTACTAATGGTTGCCATAATTGGCGGGGGAATCTGGTCCCTCAAAGACCGAATTATTCTCCAAGACTTTCCCGAAGTGCCCGACCGCACCGTAACCGTGTCCGTTGCCTATCGCGGTTCGACGCCTAGCGAAATAGAACAAGCGATTCTGACTCGCCTTGAAGAAGCACTTCACGATATTGAAGGCATCGACGAGATGGACGCAATGGCTAGTTCTAGCATTGGACGTGTAGTCTTGGATTTTGAAGAGGAATACGACCTGAACGAAAAGCTGAATGAAGTAACCAATAGGGTCGCCACGATTCAGACTTTTCCTCCCGATGCCGAACGGCCCCAGATTAGCCTAAGAACCAATTCTGAGAGAATCATCACCATAGTACTGTCCGGCGACCTCACCGAAAAGGACCTCAAATTGATGGGCGAGCAGATCCGGGATGAAGTGGCCAATCTACCCGCTGTATCCCTCGCCTCGCTCAAGGCGATTCGTCCGTACGAAATTGCGATTGAGATATCCGAGCAATCTCTTCGCGAATTCGGGTTGAGCTTCGATCAGGTTACGAGGGCGATCCGAACGTCGTCTATCGACCTTTCTGCCGGGAGCATAAAAACCGATTCAGGGCGCATCTTACTCCGTACGGATCAACAGGCGTACAACTACGACGATTTCTCGTCTATCACCTTGTTGATACGAGATGATGGGGCAAAGATTAAAGTCGGGGACGTCGCCAAGGTAATCGACGGTTTCGACGAAACCCCTATTATCGCGCAACACAACGGAAGGCGGGCGATCGCAATCGATGTATTCAGGACAGGATCACAAAGTATTATCGAAATCGGAGATTCGATAAAGGAGTTTATAGAACATAAAAAAAAGCAACTGCCTGCCGGCATTAGTCTCGGCTACTGGGGCGACAGTTCGGAACGGATCAAGGCACGCCTTAGCACATTGTCGAAAAGCGCGGTGATGGGATTCTTTCTCGTAATAGCCGTTCTCGCTCTATTCCTGCGCCCTTCGCTGGCTTTGTGGGTCGCTTGGGGAATCCCGATCGCCTTCGCGGGCTCTTTCTTTATGCTTCCTTTTCTGGGGGTGACGATCAACGTCGTAGTTCTGCTGGCATTTATTATAACCCTCGGAATCGTCGTTGACGATGCCATCGTAACGGGTGAAAACGTATTTGAGCACATGCAGCGGGGGTCCAAACCGTTAACCGCCGCCATAAAAGGAACCCAAGAAGTCGCGGTGCCCGTCTTTTTTGGAGTCGTCACCACTATGGTGGCATTCTATCCACTCAGCTTGATGTCGGGCCGGTCTGGGGCCTTTTTCAAGAATATCCCACTTGTCGTCCTACCTGTTCTGCTTTTCTCGCTAGTCGAGTCCAAACTAATCTTACCCGCCCACTTGAAGCATTGTACCCATTTCCCGGATTCAGGAAAATCGAAAAACCCCTTTATCCGATTTCAACGCTTTTTCTCTGATGGCTTGAAGAATGCAATACTTAAATACTATCGCCCCGCCCTCAGCTGGGCTTTGATCAATCGCTATACATCCTTTTCCATCTTCGTTTGCTTCCTCCTCATCTTTCTCGGACTAATAATGGGGGAGAGAATTGGCTACACCCAAAGGCCAAGTATTCCCAGGGATACGACCACCGTTGCCCTACAAATGCCCTCCGGCACAACTTTTGAGACTACTTTGGAGAAGGTGAGGCTCATCGAAAATGCCGCCCTCAGTCTTCAGAAGGAAATCAACGAACGCTTCGAGGCAGAGGTCATACCCAATATTTTTGCCACCGCTGGAGGACAGCCCTTTGGCAACACCNTTNNCACNNGCGNCGAGAANCAAGCTGGAATAGATGAACTNGGNGAGGTNGTCATCGAAATCGGAGCTGAGCCATCACAAAAATACGGGTANANAAGCCNCGATCTAGCNGACGAGCTNCGCAAGATGGTGCCTCCCATCCCTGAAGCCGAGCGATTGAGTTTTTCCTTCGAGCGAGGAGGGTCAGGAGGAGCCCTTACTTTTGAACTCATTCACCCNGACATTGATCTGCTTAAGGAAGCCTCCTCGGACCTNCAAANGCATCTAGAGTCGTATGATGGGCTGTACGACATTGTGGATACNTACGAAAATGCNAATGACGAATATAACTTGGAACTGAAGCCTGANGCTGAATTTCTCGGCGTTACCGCGAGCAATCTTGCCCAGCAAATTCGGGCTGCGTTCTTCGGAGCAGAAGCGCAGAGAATTCAGCGAGAACGGGACGAGGTACGGGTCATGGTCCGCTACCCNGAAAAGGACCGACGCTCNTTAGCCTCNCTNCAGAACATGATGATCCGCACCGCCAGCGGATCGGAGGTACCCTTTGAAACCGTCGCNAAAGTGGTACCCGGCAAAAGCCTTCCCTCGATTCGNCGTNTCGACCGAAATCGCATCATCCAGGTCAGTGCAGATGGCGACACCAACAAATTGGANGTTGAATCCATTGAGGTCNGNATCCTCGAGGAATTTCTACCCAACTTAGTGGCGACCAAGTATCCCGGAATGGGATTNGACGTNCGNGGACGNGCNGCGGAGGCCCGCGACAANAATCGCGAAATGACCNCTGGCATCTATTTCATTCTGGCCGTNATATTTGCCCTTCTGGCGATCCCCCTGAGAAGCTACTTTCAACCTCTAATCGTAATGTCCGCTATTCCGTTTGGGGTCGTNGGAGCAATTATGGGGCACTGGTTGATGGCCTGGATCTTCAGTTGGAACGGTGGTGAACCGAGACTCTACCAATCTTCCATNTTTGGAATGATGGCATTGTCNGGAGTCGTAGTAAATGACAGTTTGATTCTAGTCCATTTCATGAATACGAATATNAANAAAGGCATNGCNATCGAAGAAGCCGTTCGGATTGCNGGTGTCCGTCGCTTTCGTCCGATTTTANTGACTTCGTTGACGACGTTCTTCGGTCTCCTGCCGTTAATGTTCGANCCACAGCCTAGNTCCTCCTTCCTAATCCCGATGGCGATTTCATTGGGCTGGGGCATTATCTTCGCAACCGCNATTACCTTGGTTCTCATACCNGTCCTCGTCCTCATTTTCGATGACNTNANGCNGNTATTNTGTCGTTTATATAATATCAATCCTAATTTGTCTGANGAAGAAGANNATAAGGAANAGGAACTTTAAATAGNCTAACAGTTGCTTCCGGCAGGGAAGTTCGGCTCGNTTCTNCTATGTCCAATCCCAAAAATNGATGGACAAATNAATCACTCCCTAACGTCGTTTGNNNGCCCNTGCCGGAGGTGGCAGGCCAACCATTTTTGCAGCCCGACCGGCGATCTTNGGCTCTGGATCATTCTGNGCNATAAAGNTNAGCCAATCACGCACCTCTGCATCCCGAGCCAGTGNCTCCAGCGCNTCAATCCCGTNGTANCGNAANCGACCGTTCTCGAAGCCGTTCTCNACCTCTAAATTNAANNNAGTCAGCACATCATCGCGATGCTCCNGGNTGACAAGCCCCTTCAAAGCANGCAACGCGGCTGCCTGGTCATNCGGCTTCTTCGGATCNGAAAATAGCTTCCACATGGAATCGACGGCTCCCTGATCGAANTGGCCATAGCGCTTGAGCAATCTGGCTTGTTTCGCTCGCTCCCAAGCCGGNCGCTTCTCATCCACNAGNATATTGTAGGCGTTTACCAACTCGCGTTCTTGCGTTTCGATAACACCCAGCGAATCGATGCTTAATGCAAGCTCCGCGATGTCTTGCTGTTGAGAGCTTAGCTCTTCAATCCGCTTCTCTATGAGAGGGGCTTCTGTCTCCTCTAACCCTGCGGGTCGACCCAACGCTTCCAAAGCGGCGAGCCGTTGACGAAGGTCCTCAACCTCAGCTCGGAGGACTGAGTCCGAAGCAGGGGATTCCGGAGGAGCTGAAATGTCCCTTCTAATGATGGCAATGGCTAATGCTGCTAACGATAATAAAAGAGCGATAACTGGGGTAGGTTTCATAAATTACCCCCTAATCAATGAAGGGGGATCTCGGGTAGGTCAAACCGACTCTAACCCTTTTTTTCTGCAGCCCAGGTTTACTAGGCAATTCAATTTGGAGAATCCGGGATCGTTCAATTTCACAATCTGAGAGAAGACCTTCGCAAAAGCCCCGTTAAAATATAGGTTCATAACAATCTCTTTCACTCATTTTACCAATGATACTGTCCCAGCAAATCTCAATGTTAGCCTCTTTCTACTAAGTATTCAGCGTCTTCGTGTCGGGAGAGCCAACAGCGGTGATACCTGAGAATCACTTTGATTTTTTAACCAAATACTGTCTGGACTGCCACGATTCGATTAATGAGGAAGGCAATGTCAACTTAGAGGACTTATCCTTCAATTTGAGTGCGCTCGCTAAGGCAGAACTCTGGCAAAAAGTTATCAACGTACTCAACTCCGGCAAAATGTCCCCAGATGACAAAACGCAAATTCGAACTCATTACCATCAGCCTGAATCAGCTTAGCCAAATGGGGAAAGCCAAGGCCTTTTGGGGCAAGCATCTTACCGGCATGAATGACAAGCTTCGCAAGTCAGTCGAGGCCGAAGGTCGCTCAACCAACAACTAACTCCACACCGGCACGAATATGGACGAACTGGCGGACGTCCTTGATCCCGAATGGCCTGGACCGGTTCCCTATTCCATCCTCATTGATCAGGAAGGTCACGTTCTCTATCGTAAACTCGGCAAAATATACCTCTACGTATATCGTCTTGATTTTCTAGATACTATTACCCGCCACTAAACCGCACCCACCGAATAATGGATTCGGCAAATCTGAGTTCGGCAGGTTCTATATTGAAGTGAGTCCGCGAGTTTCGGGCGACACCACTTTACTGCCAATTCCCCTTCTTCCTCAATCGAAGGGCAAATGCATCCATCGATCCATTTCCCCTTTGCACCCTCATCAGTCTAGGAATAGCTCTCTTTTTTCCAGATCCAGCTCGATCGATCCGGATTTATTCGTAGAATACACTTCCCAATACGGTGCCGGTTTGGCTCTCCCGGAAAGGTTTACCAAGAATGGGTTAAACTACTTGAAGCTACTGATAAAGACATAAAACTGATTTCAGTATCCTTTGACGATCCAAAACAAGGCCTATCTAACGACAATCCCGATTGGGGTAACGTCGTTATTTATTGGGGACATATTCGACATTAGGAGATACCACCAGAGACCGCCCAAAGAAAGCTCATAAAGCACATCATGACCGGCAAGCACCACATAATCTCGTTTCATTCTGATTATTGGACAACAATACAACCGCAACGCTTTAAATCCATTCGGTCCCCGATTCGTCACTGGGATATCTCAATGTTGCGACTTAGTTAAGCTTACGATCTACCAAACCCCTAATTCCAAAGTCGACATCTCGCAACAAACGCAGTTTTTATCAATTCACGAAAGCGACAGAGCGACCACGATGCAGCATAAACGCTGTACCTATCGATCGCTAATCACTCTAATCCCTAGGAAGCGACTCGTGCAGGTGGATGATATTCCCATCGTTATCGCGAGCAATCGGAGGTCCTGCAGGAGCACTCGCACCGCCCGAAGTGCCAACTCCATTTCGCCCACTCGGGTCGCTATCGCCTCTCGCAATCCGAGCTGCTCGTCCTCGACGCCCTTCACGAAACGGAGCGTTGCGTACCATATCTGCAAATACAGCGTTGTTGGCCATTATTTTTTCGACTACATCCTGATGGGTATCAGCGATATTAGTCGTTTCTTTTGGGTCATCGTAAATCTTAAACAGTTCGACAAGCTCCGGATCCGAATTAGGCGCGTTTCTATTGATGTTCGAGTGTCCCAGCTTGTAATCGCCCGAATGTACTGAATAGGACGTTCCGGTGCCGATAACTATATCGGTTTTACGCTCACGCTTTCCACCCGTTTTAAGGACGTCCCATAAGCTCTCACCGTCAAAAGGCGTATTCAGATTTGTCTTAAGGTCCAGAGCCTCAACGAATGTCGGAAACAAGTCGTAAACCACCATAGGCTGCTCGCTGCGGATGCCCGCAGGAATTTTACCTGGCCAACGGATGATAGCGGGCATACGAGTGCCTCCTTCGTAGACGAGACCTTTTCGTCCTCGGAAACCACTGCTATCCCCGACTGTAGTCGGACCATTATCCGAAAAGAAAATCACTATCGTGTTGTCTCGTATTCCTTCGTCATCGATCGCCTTGAGAATATTGCCAATCGCTACGTCTAAGATTTCCACCATCGCACAATAAATGCGGCGATCCCCATTATCGATGTGGGCATACTTGTCTACGTACTCTTGAGGTGCTTGCAGGGGGGGGTGTGGTGCAGTGAACGCGACATAGGAAAAGAAAGGTTTCGAGGGATCGCGATCGCGGATCAGGCGACTGATTTCGTTGCCGAACAAATCGGTCACATACCCTTTTTCAAAGACGGTTTTCCCATCACGGGCCCAATCTTTTTGCTCGCCTCGCCCGTGCGTCCAGTAGTCCGGCCCTGCTCGCAGCGATCCGTAGGTATGGTCGAAACCACGGTTAATAGGCAGATCGCGGACATGGGTCATGCCTAAATGCCACTTGCCAGCCGTCATAGTCGTGTAACCCGCTTCCTTAAAAGCCTGATTCATAAGCTGCTCATCGTGAGGTATCGTCAAGTTGGCTGGTATTGGCGAAAATATGTCGTGACGCATCGAAATGTGACCCGTCAGGAGTGAGGTACGAGTGGGTGAGCAAATCGGGTAAGTATAAAATCGGTTCAGCTCCATTCCGTCCTTGGCGAGCTGGTCGAGATTGGGAGTCGACATCTCACCTCCGTGGTATCCAACGTCCCCCCAGCCTTGGTCGTCCGAGACTAAAAGCACAACATTAGGTTTGGTAGAAGCGGCGAATGCAAACGAGCTGAGGCAAGTAAGAACAATCGAAACGAAACTGGAATTAATTACTGATAACCGTTCGCACATGGCACGGGATAAGAAGAGAGGATGAGATTGCATAGATTAAAAGGCTGGCCATTAGGGATAACAGACTACCTTGAACTAAGACCTTCTCAGCTAAGAATAAGCAATAGTAATCGCGGCTTCTCCAAAGTTTAGCCCAATCAGAAACTGAGTGATGATGCGACTCCAGACCATCCACCTTTTTGATTTGAAAGCATCCAATCTAGCCCTTTTGTCTGGGAGTCAGTCTAGCCCCACCTACCTCACAATCAAGGCAAGGCAGATCGAGCATTCGTGACTCAATCTTTGAATTACATGCTAATTCCAATCAAACAAGTTGCAAAACCTGTAGGCACCATACGGGACGTCCCTTGATTAATCGTATTCTTCGTCATCGCAGTAAAGCTGACTCCCTTTGTTAATGCCGCAGAAGGCTTCAATTAAACGCTCCTTCCAGCCCTCGCAGAAAATTGCATCAAATGCCACGGCAAAGATGACAAAATTAAAGGGGATCTGAACTTAGTGGAGATTTCGAATTCGAAGAACTGCCCCCAGAGTAGGAACCTCCTTTTCCAGCGGATTCTAGACAGGAGATAATCGCTGAGCTGCAATCACTGATGAAAGAAGCGATCGCCGCTCGCACCTTATTTCCGAAAACCCCGATTCGGCACCCGAGCCGCTTTAAATACAAAAAAGCGGTCCAGGACTTGTTCGAGCTCAACGTGGTAGTCTTTACGCTTCCGGACCGTTTGTTGCGGGAGTACGGCGACTACTTCAAACCGCAGACAGGGATCATGCCATCATCTATTCAGGCAGCTAGCCGACCAATGGGGAAGTCCCAGATGATCGAACCGCGACTAGCAGGGGTCGGCACTTTAACTGATCGTGAAGCATATGCGGCCGTCCATCGATCTTTCTACTTTCAGATTGTCCCCTCCCCCCATTTCATGTAACACTTCGGATAAGGAACCTTATACTCTCGCAGTCGACTACTCCAACGAATTTCCAATTTTCCTTTCTCTTCCATGAATACGACAGAAAGTAGCTCTTCGTCGAGCCCGACCTCCAAACTCGATTCACCCGATTCCAGCAATTCCTCGTCTCCTTCCCTGAATCGTGGATTCTTTGCAGTCCTTCTTCGAATCGTTCCCCCGGTCCTGATTATGGCAGTCGGCATATTCGGCTATCTTCAACTTTCCGTCGAACCCGAGGAAACCAAAAAAGGAAAAAGCAAGCCGCGACCCATTAAAACCCAAGTCGTCGAGTTGGTCTCTCAAAACTACCCTACCCGCATAACAAGCCAAGGCAACGTCCGCCCCCACGATCAGATCACGCTCAATTCTGAAGTGGCTGGACGCATCGTTCGCATCAGCCCCAACTTCGAAGACGGAGCCTTTTTCAGCGAAGGAGACGTCCTCGCGGAGCTGGACACCGCCGACTTCGAAGCGACCCTGGCCAATGCTGAAGCACAAGTGGCACGCACCACTTCTTCCTACGCCTTGGAAAAAGCTCAGTCCGACCAAGCTCGCCAAAACTGGATTCGCCTGAGTTCGAACGAGGATGAACAGCCCGACCCGCTTGTGCTACGCATTCCTCAGCTAAAGCAAGCCGAAGCCAACGTCAAATCCGCCAACGCCCAACTAGATCGGGCCCAACGTGATTTGGAACGTACTCGCATACGCGCCCCCTTCGATGGCCGCGTCCGCCAACGCTCGGTCGGTCTCGGCCAGGCTATCCGCATTAATTCCACCCTCGGCACGATCTTTGCCTCCGACTATGCCGAAGTTCGCCTTCCTATATCCACTGAGGATCTACCGCTGCTTGCGTTACCAGAAAACCTAGGCGACCCGCCTGTAGGCGTAGAACTGAGCGACAGCCTAAATCCGGGAAACGGGGCCCTCTGGAAAGCTGAAATCGTCCGCACCGAGGGTGCCTTAGACGCCAGCTCGCTGGAACTCTTCGCCATCGCTAAGGTAGACGATCCGTTCGGACTGCATTCAGGCAAGCCACCCTTGCGTATTGGGCAACCGGTTACAGCTTCCATATCCGGAAAAATTCTGGAAAACGTGATGCCTCTCCCCAGACTAGGCGTCAAGCGCCTGGATCAAGTTTACTTAGTGGATCCCGATAAAATGACCCTGCATAAACGTACCATAGTAGCGATCTGGGCGGACGAAGACCATGTTATCATTCGTGATCCAGATATTCCAGATGGTATTTTAATGTCCACTACAAAACTGGGGTATGCACCAGAGGGAGGCCAGGTAGAGATTCTTCCAGATATCAATCCCGACGCCCTAAAGAAATCAGCGTGGCTCGAGGCGATGGGCGTTTCAAACAAACCAAAAGAAAAACAGAATTAGTCGGAATGATAAGCTGGTTCACGAAAAATGGAATCGCCGCCAACTTTCTCATGGTTGGCATTTTCCTTGCCGGCTTGTACACCGCCTTCTTCAAAATCCCGCTGGAAGTGACCCCAGCTCTGAGCTGGAACCTTGTAATGATGGATATGAGATATCGAGGAGCGACTCCCAAGGATATCGAAAAAGCCATCTTGATCCCGGTTGAAACCGCCTTGGAAAGAGTGCAAGGAATTGACCAACTCAATGCCGACGGCGGCAACGGGCGAGCCCGCTTTTACCTGCGAGCCAAAGACGGCGTAGATTTGCGCAGCTTGATGGACGACGTCAAAGCCGCCGTCGACACCATTAATACCTTCCCTGCTGAGACCGAACCGCCCCGCATTTTTATACCGGAATCGGCAAACTCGCGAGAGGTGCTCACGATCGCGGTTTCGGGTTATTTGAGCGACCACGACCTCCTTAAAGCAGCCCGTCAAGTTCGGGATGATCTTCTGGAGATGCCGGGCATCAGCAGAATCAATATTCAAGGAGACCGCGCTCGCGAGATTTCGATCGAAGCGGATGAGCTGAAACTCCGATCCTATGGAATGACCTTCCAGCAAATAGCCGACGCCATTCGCCGGAATTCTATCGATATGCCTGCCGGCACGATTCAAAGCCAAAGCGGTCGCTTAACGGTCAGAACTCGAGGCCAAGCCTACACCGAAGAGGATTTTGCCAAGATTCCGATTCGCTCGAAGGACGGGGCTGATGTCCTCATTGGAGAGGTAGCCAAGATCATCGATGGTTTCGAAGGTGGCACCAAATACGTCGAATTCAACGAAAAGCCGGCTCTCTATGTAGAAGTCATGCGGATTGGACAGGAGAGTGCCATCGGCATCTCTGACAAGGTTCGGAAATACGT
>PBMN01000045.1:0-21229 GCA_002722675.1 Opitutaceae bacterium | reverse complement strand
CTTCCTCAGCCACCTCCGCAGTCTCTTTGGGGGTTTCTTTTTTTGAGGATGGCACCGCATTTTCCTCCACGGGCACTTCCGCTTCCGGAGCCTTCGCTACCTTTTTTTCCTCTTCGGGTTGAACTTCTTCTTCAGCCATTTTAATTCGCTTTCAAAAATTACTTGCGGAGACCACCAACACTGGCTGTCTTACCTTTGCGTGTACGAGCGTTTGTCTTGGTGCGTTGCCCTCTTACTGGAAGACCCCTACGGTGGCGGAGGCCACGATAGCAATTGATAGCCTGAAGGCGTTTCATGTTGGCCGCATAATCGCGACGTAAATCGCCCTCTACCAGGTAGTTGAGCTCGCTGATCTTCGACATTATGACGTTGATCTGCTCTTCATCCAACTCCTTAGCCCGCATGTCGGGATCAATACCNGTTTGCTCTAAAATAATATCNGCACGCTTAGGCCCGATTCCGNAGATGTANCGGAGCGANTANGCGAGTTTCTTNTTATTNGGAATGTCGACGCCTAGAATACGTGGCATTTTAGTTNAGCAAGTTGTTGATGTTNANGTATATTGGTGATTTCGANNGTCTCNAAGGAAAANGAATGCNAAAAAACGNCNAATGNCNGATTTGATCCANTNTGTNCCCATCCNAGCGGCACACAGGGGGAAAAAGAGTGAGGTGATGACNTTTCGTAAGCATAAAGTAAAGATTTAATTTGATGATAATTGTAATACCCAAGCTACGATTCCGATCGCNAAAATANCGAGCAGCCAGAGGTACAACTTNCCAACNTTGTTCATGTCCGCCGCTCCGGCCAAACCAGTATCNAGACCCTTGGTATTGCCACGACTCTTGATTCTCCCTTTCTTNAGNAANCCGTCGTAATGGCGCTGCANAAGATGCGTTTCTATNTGGCGCATNGTGTCAAGCATCACACCGACNGTGATCAGCATACCTGTNCCNCCNAAGAAGATNGCTACCCGCATGGGAATATTGGCCTGNAACAACANAATATCCGGGAAAATCGCNATGANGGTCAGAAAGATCGAGCCCGCTAAAGTCAGACGCGTCATGATGAAATCTANAAACTTNGCTGTCGGAGCNCCTGGACGGACGCCCGGAACGTATCCACCNTACTTTTTCAAGTCATCCGCGATCTGGATNGGGCGAAACATCACGGANACCCAGAAATACGAGAAAAAGAGAATCATGAGCCCAAATATCGCGTAATAAGTAACGCTCCCATGAACCATGTAGTTGGCAATGTTGATTAACCATTGTTGATCAAGCCAGGCTCCCAACTGCGANACAATCTGTTGTGGGAAAGCGAGGATCGCCGAGGCGAAAATCACNGGCATGACTCCCGAATAATTGACCTTTAACGGCATAAAGGAGCTTTGCCCACCGTACACTTTTCTTCCCACNACNCGCTTNGCGTATTGAACGGGAATTTTGCGNACGGCTTGAATCACTGCTACAAGCCCNGCAGTAACNCCNAGNCCTAAANCNATCATTCCTACTGCGTGAACAAAGGTAAGATTCTCTCCCGCTCCAACTGGACCGAAAAACAAGCCATAGGTCGCTTGAACCGCTCCNGGCAAGTCCGCTAGAATGCCAACTGTAATGAGAAGTGATATCCCATTACCAATTCCNGATTTTGTAATTTGCTCACCCAGCCACATCANAAGGACCGTNCCTGCAGTAAGGAAAACCGTAGAGGTGATCAGGAACCAGGTTTTNCCAACAATTACGATGTCACCGTANTCGGCTAACGAGTAGCCCGGAAACAGTCGTCCCGGATTCTCGAGNGCNAGAATTAANAGNACGGCCTGNACCGCGCAAATGATCACCGTNGCGTAACGNGTGTACTGGTTNAGCTTNTGACGGCCGGTTTCGCCCTCTTGCTGAAGACGAGCCAGAGCNGGNAAGACAGCCCCCATCAATTGAAAGATAATGGAAGCGGAGATGTAAGGCATNATGCCCAAAGCGAAAACGGCCCCCTTGAGNAGCGCTCCCCCTGTGAACATGTTGTANANTCCAAGNAGACTACCACCCCCTTGNGCGGTTTGATCGGCNAAAAATGCCTGNAGCGGCTGCGTATCCAATCCCGGAAGTGGNATATTAGCCCCAATTCGAGCAATGAAAAGCAATGANAGCGTCAAAAANATACGCTGACGCAGCTCAGGGATTTTCAANCAGTTGGTAAATGCGGATAGCATGCCTTCTCAGTCTAGNTGATTGATTACTCGCTGNCTNCAGCGGCTATTTCAGCAGGAGCTTCGAGAACAANTGCTNCNCCTCCCGCCTTTTCTATCTTCGCTTTAGCCGAAGAACTAAATTTATCNGCCGTAATTTTTAANGCTCTGCTCACTTCGCCTTCACCNAGAATCTTCAATGGATTGGANTTCATGCGGACGAGTCCCGCTGCAGCGAGGAATTCCCTATTCACNTCNTTGATAGACTCGTCTAACCGANCAAGTTCNCCAANATTAACNGTNTCGTAGTAAGTCTTGAAGTTCTTATTGTTGAANCCNCGACGAGGAAGTTTCCGGAATATAGGCATTTGACCGCCTTCGAATCCAATGCGGATACCGCCACCNGAACGAGCCGTCTGGCCTTTGCCACCTCGTCCAGACGTTTTNCCGTGTCCGCCACCTTCACCACAGCCCACCCGNCTGCGACGGTGNACGGCTCCTTTGACATTTGAAAGATTGTGTAGTCTCATGATTCGAGTCTTTTCTGATTTTTGATTAGGAACGAAGCANTTTATAGTCTTCGAACGTTTTCAATTTCCGCANGCCGTCAAGCGTGGCNTTGACAACNGCGTTGGCGTTGTTCGAGCCCAACGACTTCGTTAAAACATTGNGTACCCCTGCTGCTTCNAGCACGGCACGAACTCCACCACCAGCGATAATCCCTGTACCCGTCGTAGCNGGACGCAAGAGAACTNTGCCACCATCGGCCTCGCCAAGAACTTCGTGTGGGATAGTNTCGCCCTTGAGCTTGATCGGCTCAAGATTTCTGCGAGCACCTTCACTNCCTTTCCGAATAGACTCGGGAACCTCGTTGGCCTTNCCATANCCNACTCCGATCTTTCCGGCACGATCACCGACAACGACGAGAGCAGAAAAGCTGAAACGACGTCCTCCTTTTACTACCTTCGCACAACGGTTNATGAANACGACNTTCTCGAAGATACCGTCNTCCGGTTTCTCCTCTTCCCGCCGTCCGCGGTTGCCGCCCCTGGACCCACGATTACCGCCTTGTCCACGGTTGCCGCCTTGTCCACGGTTGCCGCCTTGTCCACGATTACCACCTTGTCCACGATAGCCCCCNCTGGGTCCATNNTTAGCGGGTGATGCNCTCGCAGAAGCTTCGCTNGGGGTNGTACTGGGTGTTTGNTTTGTTTCTGTGCTCATAGGGCAATTAGAATTNTAGGCCGGCCTCACGGGCGGCATCTGCAAAAGTTTTTACACATCCGTGGTACTTGCGNCCGTTGCGGTCGAATACCACCTTACTGATNCCAGAATCCTTCGCCTTTTCNCCGAAGGACTTTCCAAGGGCAGAAGCACCGTCGTTATTGGCTTTCAAATTCTGCTCACGAAGCTCNTTCGCAACAGTTGATACAAACAANAGCGTCTTNCCNTCGTCATCATTGATGGCCTGNGCNTAGATGTGCTTATTGCTNAAATGNANACTCAACCGNGGNCGCNNTNNGGTTCCCGCAACCTTCNTACGGATGCGCCAGCGTCTCTTTTGTTCGAGCTCTCTCTTCTTTTGGATTTTCATTTCGAAATTCTTTTAAAGGTTATTCCTTGCAGGTTATCGAACCGCACTAAGCGACTGTCTTTCCTTCCTTGCGGATTTCATGCTGCCCAACGATATGGACTCCTTTGCCCTTGTAGGGTTCAACTGGGTGATAGTGGCGGATCGATGCCGCCGCTTGTCCCACTATCTGCTTGTCGATTCCTTCGATCTTCAACTTCGTTCCATTATCCGTGACCGTGATCGTCACGCCATCTGGGATATCGTAGTTGATATCGTGCGAGAATCCGAGCTTCAGCAAAAGAGTTTTGCCTTTCAGAGTGGCATTGTATCCAACACCGCTGATCTCGATCTCTTTCTTAAAACCGTTAACAACCCCCTCCACCATTCCATTAACGATCGATCGTGAAGTCCCATACATCGCGTTGGCGAAACGAGTCTTGTTCACTGGGGAAACCTTGATTTGCCCATCTTCGACCTCAAAAGAAACGTCGTTGACAAACTTCTTGGTCAGCTCTCCCTTTGGACCCTTGAGTCTGATGGTCGAGCCATCGATTGATACGTCAACCTTTTCAGGTATCGTAATTGGTAGTTTTCCTATTCTGCTCATTATTCGCTTCCTCTTCTACCAAACGTTGCAGACCATTTCGCCGCCAAGCTTTTGACGTCGAGCATCGCGATCCTTCATCATGCCTTTTGGCGTGGTGAGAATGCAGACACCTAATCCATTGAGTACTCGTGGAATGTCCGAGCTTTTAGAGTAAAGCCGAAGACCCGGGCGGCTAACCCGCTCCAGACCGTTAATTGAAGGTTCGCCGTTTACGTACTTGAGTTTAACCACAAGAGTTTTGTGCCCTCTATCATCCTTCGCATCGGAAAAGTCTGAGATGAAGCCCTCCTCTTTTAAAATGCGGGCTATCTCTGCCTTCATTTTAGAATGAGGAGAAACACATTCGTCTTTGCCGGCGCTCGATGCGTTGCGGATGCGAGTTAGAAAATCGCTGATTGGATCAGTATGCATGATTATTTAGTTTTTGACCGGGTGATATCCACACTCCCGGGATGCGCGTTTGCACGAAATATTGATTAGTAATTAAAATTGGAGTGACAGGCCTACCAAGAAGATTTGGTAACACCAGGTATTTTTCCCTCTAAGGCGAGTTCTCTGAAAGCTAGACGGGACAAACCATAACGGCGAATGAATGCCCTTGGACGCCCTGTTACGTTACAGCGATTGCGAATTCTGATTTTTGAAGAGTCACGAGGCATCTTGGCTAGCTTGCGCTGCGCTTGGTAAAACTCTTCGTCTGTCGTTTCGGGACTAGAAAGGATCGCTTTGAGTTCAGCTCTTTTGGGACCGAGGCGCTCTACGAGGCGGCGGCGTTTTTCGTTACGTGCTACTGATGATTTCTTTGCCATGTTAAATTACGCTGCGGTTTCGTCTTTTGCATTTTCGCTCTCGGTTGGAGCGTCGTCTTTGCCATCTTGAGTCTCTCTCTTCCGGAAAGGCATTCCCAGTAGGTCGAGCAACTCGTAACCCTCTTCATCCGTTTTTGCAGAGGTTACAATGGTAAGTTCCATTCCAGATTGCCGTTTGATTGAATCTACGGAGATTTCGGGGAAAATCGTGATGTCTGTGATCCCGAGAGAATAATTACCGTTTCCGTCAAACTTTTGCGGAATGCCACGAAAGTCGCGGATTGCGGGAAGGGATACCGCAACCAAGCGCAGGAGGAAATCCCACATACGCTCGCTTCGCAGAGTAACCTTACAACCGATTGGCATTTCCTCCCGGAGTTTGAAATTCGCGATGCTCTTCTTCGCAAGGGTGCGAACGGGACTTTGCCCAGCAATAAGGCCCATGTTCTTCACAGCCTCTTCCATGACGCTTTTGTCGAGCAAAGCACTCACGCCCATATTGAGAACCACTTTCTCAATACGTGGAATCTGGTACTTGTTCTTGTAACCGCGGGACTTCTTAAGTCCTTCGACGACTGTCTTTTCGTAATGTTCTTTTAGAAAATTTTGAGAGCTCATAGCTTCTGTCCGGATTTCCGACCCGGAACGGGTTCAGTTCTCTATGTAATTTAGTTTTTCTTGGCCTGACGTTCGTCGAACTTCGACGCAAGCATCAGGTTTGAAATGTGAATGGACCCTTCGCGTTCCGCGATTTGTCCGTCGGGATTTTCTTCCGACTTCTTGAGATGGCGCTTGATCATCATAAGACCTTCAACAACTGCTCTGTTTTTCGCGGTGCGAAGCTCTAGGATTTTGCCACGCTTACCCTTTTCCTTGCCTGAAAGGATAACGACTTCGTCGCCTTGTTTTACATGTGTCTTCGCCATGATTAAAGTACCTCCGGAGCTAGCGAGACAATCTTCATGAATTGNTTCGTNCGAAGTTCGCGAGCAACTGGCCCAAAAATGCGGGTGCCACGCGGGTTNCCATTGTTGTCGAGTATNACGATCGCATTGCTGTCGAAACGGAGGTAGCTACCGTCNCGACGGCGNATTGGAGCNTTTGTCCGCACTACAACAGCTTTTACNACCGTGCCTTTCTTAACAGACGAGTCTACNCTTGCCTCTTTNATATTGACGACGATGACGTCACCAANGTCAGCGGTCTTCTTGCGCTGACCCAAGCGGCGNATCATATGGGCCCGCTTGGCNCCTGTGTTGTCTGCAATCTGNAGTTCTGAACGTAATTGAATCATTTTTGTTTCGCTCCTNTATTTAGCAGAAGCTGGTTCGGTTTGCTCTACTTCCTCTTCTTTCAAGCCNCCTGCTACAGGTGCCCGATCTATNACCCGAACCAAACGCCANCGTTTTAGGCGGCTTATTGGACGTGTCTCCATAATTTCNACACGATCACCAAGACCAGCATCGTTGCTNTCGTCATGAACNTGGACAACTGTTTTTCGATTNATNACCTTNCGATAACGAGGATGAGGAATCTTNTAANTNTAGGTAACCTTGATCGACTTGTNCCCGGAGGTTGAAGTAACGAACCCGATTAGGCTTTTTCTGCTATTGCGAGAGTTTTNCATGGCGTATCANTTNTCTTNTTAGGCAGATTTCGATTCCGCCTGGATTTTTTCACTNCGAATGGTTTCCATCCGTGCNATANCCCTGCGNNGCTGAGTNAGCTCCGCTGTATTTTCAACCTGTCCTGTCTGCTTACGCAGCTTCAATTCGAGAAGTTGATCACGCGTGTCNCGAATCGATTTCTCCAATTCTGGGAGCGAAAGTTCCTTGATGTCCTTTACCTTCATTTTTCCNGTTCCTTANTGGGNTCAATCCATGTTCTCACGNACNACGAAACGTGTCTTAAATGGGAGTTTCGTATCAGCCAAGCGCATCGCCTCNCGAGCGATNGAAAGCGAAACCCCTGCTANTTCGAACAATATCAAGCCAGGTTTAACNACCGCTACATAGTGATCAACCGGTCCCTTTCCTTTACCCATACGAGTTTCGAGAGGCTTCTTNGTGATCGGNTTGTGAGGGAATACTCNTATCCAGAGCTTTCCNTTACGTTTCATGTGACGCGTGATGGCGACACGAGCGGCTTCGATCTGATTACCNGTGAANTATCCACGACCCAANGCCTGAATGGCATAGTCGCCAAACGCCATAGAGTCGCCGCCCTTTGCGTTGCCGCGCATGCGGCCCTTCATNGACTTCCGGTATTTTGTNCGTGATGGAGTGAGTGCTGGCATNGCTCAGTTAGAGATGTTTATTGTTCGTCCTTTTTGAAAACCCANCANTTAACGCCAATAATGCCGTATACTGTTCTGGCTTCTGATGTACCGTAATCAATTTCTTCGCGCAATGTATGGAGAGGTACACTACCTTGGCGCTGAACTTCGGTACGAGCGATGTCCGCACCACCGAGTCTTCCNCCGACNTGTACCTTAATGCCCTCCGCACCTANACTCATAGCNATTTGAACCGCCTTNTTCATNGCNCGCCTGAAGGAGATNCGGCGTTCCAGCTGAAGAGCAACATTGTCCGCGACCAGNTTTGCTTCGAGCTCGGGCTTNTTTACCTCCTGAATATCGAGAAGGATCTCCCTNCCCGTCATCANAGAGAGCTCTTCCTTTATCTTTTCNATNTCTTGGCCCTTCCGNCCNATAACGATNCCTGGACGAGCAGTGAAAATCTTAACACGGACCCGNGAAGACGCNCNTTCAATNAAGATACGAGGTACGGAAGCGTANTTCAGCTTCTCCATCAATTTCTCACGAATGATGTAGTCCTCGTGTAGTGTCTTCGCGAATTCGTTNTTGGGTGCAAACCAACGTGATTGCCAGTTGCGATTAACTGCGAGACGAAAACCTATCGGATTTGTTTTTTGACCCATATNTCTGAAATTAGTTAGCGTTGTCGGTTAGTACGATGCGGATATGCGACATGCGCTTNTTTCGTTTGGCNACCCCNCCTCGAGCAGCTGCTTTGAAACGTTTAAGNGCCGGACCCATNTCGATGATCGCCTTATCAACGNTCAGATTNTCCGCAGACAAGTCGTGGTTGTTTTCAGCGTTCGCAATNGCNGATTGCAATGTCTTNGAAATCAGTGCCGCCGACTTTCGTGGAATAAACTTCANCANNTCGAGAGCTGCCGTGGCCTGTTTGCCGCGAATGGCACGAGCTACCTCNTTCACCTTTTTCGGNGACATGCGTGCGTATTTNGTTAGNGCTTGNACTTCCATTATNTTANCTCCCTTGATTATTTGCTGCCACCGTGAGCCTTGAACATNCNCGACTGAGAGAACTCGCCGAGNTTGTGTCCCACCATGTTTTCCGTGACGTAGACGGGGATGAATGNCTTNCCGTTGTGTACGGCAAAATTTAGACCCACGAAATCGGGTGTNATTGTAGAACGACGTGACCAAGTNTGAATTGGTTTACGNTCATCNTTTNCCTTGGCGACCATCACCTTGTCTTCGAGGCTTGGGTCGATGAAATATCCTTTTTTAGCTGAACGAGCCATTATCTATATCGTAATAAAAATTATCGTTTGAACTTGCGNCCATTGCGACGNACCAAGATNAGACTGTTACTCTCTTTAGANTTGCGACGAGTGGGNAAACCCTTCGCTAACTGACCCCAAGGAGAAACGAGCATCTGGCGACCACCGCCACCTTTGCTTTTTGCTTCACCCCCGCCATTNGGATGGTCCACCGGATTCATAACAACACCCCGAACCCGAGGACGCTTGCCCTTCCAACGGTTACGNCCCGCCTTTCCAATGACTACCTTTGAGTGCTCGGCGTTACTNACAGATCCAATAGTNGCGAGGCACTTCTTGCTCACCAAACGAACTTCACCCGANGGCATNTTCAATTGAGCNTGACTCCCTTCAATATTNATCAGCTCGAGAGAATTGCCTGCTGAACGAGCNAGTTGGGCCCCTTTNCCAGGAAGTANTTCTACAGCGTGAAGGCGAGNCGANGGAGGAATGAATTCTAGTGGCATGGTATTGCCAATATCAAAGCTNATCATATTCTGNGNCGANAGAACCTTGTCACCCACCTTCAATCCCTCAGGAGCTATGATGTANCGCTTTTCACCATCNGCATANGCGACCAGAGCAATGTGAGCCGTCCGGCCTGGATCGTATTCGATCGCCTGTACGNTTGCGGGGATGTCGAATTTGTTGCGTCNAAAGTCCACGATTCTAAGCAATCGCTTNTGCCCACCTCCACGGCGGCGTGATGTCACNCGACCGTAGCAATTNCGTCCCGCAGACTTGCTGTAAGAAGTGGTTAGCTTTTTCTCCGGACGCTTCTGNGTAATGTCNCTNTTCTGGAGCTCCGCAAAACGCAGAGACGGAGTGGTTGGTCTAAAACTTATAATAGCCATTATATGTATCCCCTTCGCTTATACGATTTCGATCGTATCACCTGTCTNCAAAGTGATGATNGCCTTCTTATANTCNGATTTATAGTTAGANCGACCAGTCTTACGGTTACGGGCCGGCTTNCCTTTTTGATTAATAACATTCACACGCGTCACCGAAACATCGAACACNTTTTCGACNGCGGCTTTNATAGCGTANTTGTTAGCGTCTTTGAAGACCTCAAACGTNTANTGACCCAATTCAGCNGATTGGAGATTGGACTTCTCAGTCAAACGAAGAGATTTTAAGATTTTGTCTGNTTGAATCATTTCGAGCCTCCTTTCGCACGGCCAAGAAGTACTTCCATCGCTTGACGCGTTGCAACAATTGTTTGGAAATCAGCGAGATCGGTAACGCTTACAATCGCAGCCTCCTCAAGGATCACTCCACGCAAATTGCGTAGTGCTAACATTGAGGTATCGCTGAATTCCTTGTCTACCACGAGAACGTTTCCTTCCGGGGCGATGCCTCGGATGACACCGGATGCCACACTCGTTTTCGCGGGAGCGATATCGAGGGCATCCACTACAACCAACGAGCCATCACTCGCACGTTCAAACAACGCTCGACTAAAGGCGAGCTGACGAACCTTCTTGTTAATCTTCTTGGAGTAGTTACGCGGTTTCGGGCCGAATACGATTCCGCCACCAACCCATATCGGAGAGCGGCTACTTCCTGCACGGGCACGACCCGTTCCTTTTTGGCGCCATGGCTTTTTGCCACCGCCCCGAACCTCGCCACGCGTTTTTGTACTCGCACTGCCTTGGCGAATATTGGCCGCTTGTGCGACGACTACTTCCTTCACTGCTTGGAGACCTTTACCATCCTCGAAAACAGGGATATCGAAATCACCTTCTCCGTTCGCGGAGCCATCGTTGTTAAATACTTTCAACTTCATGATCAATCAGTCCTTCCCGCGTTACTTGCCCTTAATCGCACTGCGAACGAGAATCGTGTCGCCATTGGCTCCAGGAATTCCGCCTTTTACGAGAATGAGATTCTTTTCTGCATCGATCTTAACGACCTTTAGATTCTGAACCGTGCGCTGCCTTCCGCCCATGCGCCCCGGCATTTTTTGGTTTTTGAATACGTGACCCGGCCATTGGCAAAGACCAATCGATCCGATACGGCGGTGGAACATTGAGCCGTGAGAAGCAGGTCCCCCTTTAACGTTAAAGCGCTTCATTACACCTTGGAATCCACGACCTTTGGTAGTTCCGATAATGTCGATCTTCTGGCCCTCTTCGAATTTCGTTACGTCAAGCACATCGCCAGAATTGTATTCCGGAGCTCTATCACAGCGTACCTCGCGAATGGCTCGTGGCGTGGCGGCACCGTTTTTCTTGGCATGTTTTTGCTCTGCCTTGCTCGCTCGCTTTTCCTTCTTGGTCTCGTAGCCGATCTGAATGGCATTGTATCCATCCGTTTCCACTGTCTTAACCTGAAGAACGGGGCAAGGGCCTGCTTGAATCACTGTGACGGGAACTTGCACAGTTCCGTCATACAGTTGAGTCATGCCCAATTTTTTGCCTAAGAGTGTATAGTTCATATTTCTAAGAGGTAGGTGGAGCATCTGCTCCGTTTTACTAGACCCACGTTAGCGCCGGCAAATGCCAGCGAAAGTGTGATGCTGTATCCGTTGATTTATACGTTAATGGTAATGTCCACTCCTGATGGAAGATTCAGCTTTTTAAGTTCGTCGACCGTTTGAGCAGTGGGCTCGATGATGTCCAACAAACGTTTGTGCGTGCGGATTTCAAATTGCTCCATAGATTTCTTATCTACGTGAGGCGACTTGTTCACGGTAACTTTCTCGATGCGCGTCGGCAACGGTACAGGACCGGAAACACGAGCGCCCGAGCGCTTGGCGGTATCCACAATCTCGGATGCAGACTGATCGATCACTCGATAGTCAAATCCTTGAAGTCTGATGCGTATTTTTTGTCCAGTCATGAAATTTCGGTTATTAAAATTATTATGTCCCTATCTAGATGGGTCTTCGGTAAGCCTAGCGAGCACGTTCGGTGGTACTTGCTCAAAGTGATAGGTTTCCATGGAGTAACTAGCCCGTCCCTTTGAGAGTGAACGAACATCGGTTGCATAACCAAACATGGTTTCGAGAGGTACAGCCGCATTGACGATAGCCAAATCGTTCTTCGACTCCATATTTTGGATATGTCCACGTCGTCGATTCAGGTCGCCGATCACATCACCCTGATACTCATCCGGAGTCGAAACCTCCACTTTCATGATCGGTTCGAGGAGAATCGGGCCGGCGTTCTTCATCGCTTCCTTAAAAGCAAAGATACCCGCCATTTTAAATGCGATCTCAGATGAGTCCACTTCATGAAACGAGCCGTCGATAATACGAGCTCTCCAATCGACTACGGGGTATCCTGCGACCACACCATTGTTCGCTGCCTCTTTGATTCCGTCTTCGGTCGGTTTAATGAACTCTCTCGGAATGACGCCGCCCACAATTTCGTTAACCACTTCATACCCTTTTCCTGTTTCTCGAGGCTCGAGTTTAATGACCACATGACCGTATTGGCCGCGTCCTCCTGATTGGCGTATAAACTTTCCCTCTCCCTCGGCGGAGCTAGAAATGGTTTCCCGGTAGGCGATCTGAGGCTTTCCGGACTGGGCCTTGACTTTAAACTCACGGAAGAGTCGGTCTCTAATGATCTCCAAGTGGAGCTCGCCCATACCCGAAATGATTGTTTGGCCCGTTTCCTGATCGGTCTTCACAACAAAAGTCGGGTCTTCTTCTGACAACCTCGCCAATCCGACAGAAAGTTTTTCCTGGTCCACGGATGTTGCTGGCTCAATCGTCATCGAAATGACAGGGTCCGGAAATGACGGTGGCTCGAGAGCCACATCAAGGTTTTTCGAAGTAAAGGTGTCACCCGTCCAAACATTTTTCAATCCGATCGCTGCACAGATGTCTCCTGAGCGAACACAATCCACATCATCGCGGCTATCCGCCTTCATTATTAGAAGACGGCTTACTCGCTCCGATTTCCGAGTGCGAGGATTGTAAAGGACGTCCCCTTTCTTGATCGTCCCGCTGTAAACGCGAATGAATACGAGCTTTCCCACGTAGGGATCGCTCCAAAGCTTGAAAGCGAGCGCCGCTGAGGGACCTTTGTCGTCGGGCTCGATAGAAACGGGCCTCTCCTTGCCGTCTTGACCCTTAATAGGAGGCATGTCGATCGGGTTGGGCAGGTAGTTTACGACCGCATCCAACATGCTCTGAACGCCCTTGTTTTTGAAAGCAGAACCGGGAATAACTCCAACAAAATTCAAAGATAGCGTCGCCTTCCGAATCGCTAAGACCAACTCGTACTCGTCGATCTCTCCACCATTTAAATACTTTTCGGCAAGGGTGTCATCAAAGTCCGCGACTGCTTCGATCAGCGATTCCCGTAATTCCGTCGCTTCGCGAGCCATATCTCCCGGAATTTCACACTCGATCACGCTAACGCCCATCGCGTCTGTCTCATCGAATTGAAAGGCCTTTTGGCGAACAAGATCAATCAGCCCCGTAAAGTGCTCCTCTGAACCGATATTGAGAAAAAGCGCGTGAGCATTCGCGCCTAGCTTGGAACGCATATCCTCAACGACTCCGAGGAAATTTGCCCCGGTGCGATCCATTTTGTTCACAAACGCGATCCGCGGAACATTATACTTGTCGGCTTGGCGCCAAACTGTCTCCGATTGGGGTTGGACTCCAGCGACCGCACAGAATACCGCGACCGCTCCATCGAGTACACGCAATGAACGTTCAACTTCAGCTGTGAAGTCGACGTGGCCGGGAGTATCTATGATGTTAATCTGGTGATTAATCCCAGAGAAGGGGCCGGATCGGCCTTCCCAATTACAAGATATCGCAGCGGAAGTAATCGTAATACCGCGCTCACGTTCCTGTTCCATAAAGTCCGTGACGGAATTACCGTCGTGGACTTCCCCTACCTTGTGAACGACTCCTGTATAATAGAGAATACGCTCAGTCGTGGTTGTCTTACCCGCATCGATATGCGCCGCAATGCCTATATTGCGTGTCCACTCCATTGGCACTGGACGTCCAGAGCCATTTTTCGTGGAAATATCTGAGGGAGCTTCAACCATTTTACAAAGAACATAAGGGAGCAAAATCGATCACCAGCGAAGGTGGGCGAATGCACGATTAGACTGTGCCATCTTGTGTGTGTCTTCCTTTTTCTTAACAACCCCGCCTGTATTGTTATAAGCGTCGATTATTTCATTCGCGAGCGCGTCCTTCATCGGAATGCCCTTACGGGCGGCGGCAGCGTTTACCATCCATCGCATGGCAAGGGATTCTTGGCGCTCGAACGGGATTTCTAAAGGCACCTGGTAGGTGGCCCCTCCAACACGTCTGCTTTTCACCTCTAAACGAGGCCGTGAGTTTTCGAGAGCTCCCAAAAGAAGATCCACTGGATCACCCTTTTCGAGCTTTTCGCTAACTTTCTCAAACGCAGCGTATACGATGCGCTCAGCCAAAGTCTTTTTCCCGTCACGCATGACGGTGTTCACTAAGTGACCCACCAAAGTACTCCCATAACGGGAATCCGGTTTGGTTAGGCGTTTAACTGCTCTTCTGCGACGTGACATTATCTAAATAATTGAATTCTTATGCCTTTGGGCGCTTGACGCCGTACTTTGACCGGCTGCGTCGACGCTTCTCCACACCCATTGCATCCAAGGTACCCCGAACGATGTGATAACGCACACCCGGTAAGTCCTTCACACGGCCGCCTCGTACAAGAACGATGCTGTGCTCCTGAAGGCTGTGTCCTTCATCAGGAATGTAAGCGATGACTTCAATGCCATTTGTCAAGCGTACTTTCGCCACTTTTCGGATGGCCGAATTTGGCTTTTTCGGCGTACGCGTCATGACTTGTACGCAAACGCCGCGTCTAAACGGATTTGAGTCAAGCGCGGGTGACTTAGACTTGGTCCGGGCCACCTTGCGGCCTTTTCTGACAAGTTGATTAATGGTTGGCATGATGAGAGATTTTTAGAAAGGAGCGTGAAGTTAGCTTAAGGGGTTACCTCGGCAAGTATTTTCTGCCGAAAAACNAGTAAAAAGCATACCNTGCCAAAATTTGGCCTGATATGCTTGAAAATCGGGCGAGCCTCTTGAGGGAAACTCTATAGTTTATCAGCTACGATAAATTNGAGAGNCTTGCGTATTGCCGATTCGTCCCAATGACATCAAGGTAAAAACNAAGAATATGAAACAATTCGTGCTCGCCCTTNATTGCGAAGCNAAACCGATCATCCAGNACTNCCGCATGAAACCATGCGGCAAGCACGGTCAGGCCCAATTTTTCGAGGGCGAAACAGCTCGGCTGGCTGTGNCTGGAGTGGGCTCGTTATCNAGCGCGGTCGCAACAACCGNNNTGGGAGAAAGATTCCCTTCAAATGATTCAACCTGGCTGAATATCGGCATTTGCGGCGGGGAAGACTTNGCGATTGGCGANGCATTCATNGGNAACANGATCACTTCTGACTATTCACGCGANNTATTCTATCCTCAACTTGTGGGAAAATCCCCTTGGCCTGGGATCGAAATCAAAACCCTAAATACCCCATCGAACCGCTATGAAACCAATCGGGTGTTCGACATGGAGGCATTCGGCTTTTANACCGCCGCTCTNANATTCGCCTCTTCCGANCGCGTTCAGTGTATCAAGATNATTTCGGACAACTCTGAGTCTCCCANAGGCACTCATTTCAACAAGACGGAAATCTCAAGTNTGATTGCTTCNCAGATACCAAAAATCGAANGTTTTCTGGAGAATGCAGGCTTTTCGAAAGCTNAATACTACATGAAAAGCTGGGCNAATGATCTGCTGACTANGGCAAAAAACCGCTATTCCTTTACNGAAACNGAGAGGCANCAATTATCCAGTCGGATACGCCAATTGGATGCTCTCCTNGACCTAGANGAAGGCCTNTGCCTGCAGTTCCTCTTGANCAGCCCAAAGAAANGCCAATTTCTCGANCAACTTCAGTCCAAAATCGACCAAGTGTCTCNACANCGAGTCTGCTAATGTTTGNTCGCATATACATAGAAGAAGCGGTTCAAAACCATCCGCGAACGCTGGAGATTCTTAANCGCTACNATCGCGCNGAACGAATCGATTGTGGACGATACGGCGAGGTNTTTAATCCTAANAGACAGAGCTTCCGNCTCCAAAAGCAGAATCCNGCTCTCATANTAGCGNCAAAGCACGGAAACCGAGTTCTCCCTACTCCANCCGGATACGGCCTTGGAGCTGACCAGCATTACTATTTTTCNCACATGCTTAATTGCCTGTACGATTGCCGNTACTGCTTCCTCCAAGGAATGTACCAATCGGCTAACTATGTTCTTTTCGTAAACTATGAGGATTTCNTAAANGACATCAANGCCACTCTCGACGAGGATCCTTCCAAGCAGTGCTTNTTTTTTAGTGGATACGATTGTGACAGTCTGGCCATGGACAAGGTCACTGGTTTCACAAANNTTTTCCTTCCGTTCTTTGCCCAACACAAAAATGCTTGGCTAGAGCTCCGCACAAAAAGCGTTAACATTTCTTCNCTTNTGGAANGNGAACCTATTCCAAATGNNGTAGNTGCTTACAGTTTAAATCCNNAACCAGTAGCGGATTCACTCGANCACAGAGCTCCACNAATCAAGANNCGTCTANCTGCNCTNANAAAACTAGCTGAAGCAGGATGGNAAATTGGACTTCGTTTTGATCCGCTCATTCACTTCGAAAACGGCATNGAAAAATATAGCCAATTNATCGATCAGGTNTTCGATTCAGTTCCTCCCGNATACATCCACTCCGTNACGCTTGGAACCTTTCGTTCCCCNAAAAACGTNCTTAAAAAGATGGAGTCGCTGTATCCGAAGGAACCTTTGTTCATGGGCAATCTTCAACTAAAGNATGGAGCCATTGGCTACGAGGANGCNATCGAACAANCTCTATTCAGCAGCGTGGAAGAAAAGATTCTTCAATACATCCCCCCATCCAAGTACTTTCCCTGCCAGTAGAATANCTAGTTCGAGAAATTGAANGCCGGTATCTCCNGAACAAAAAAGCCNCGACANTCGGTCGCGGCTTGAAAGTTTATCTCCGTTCTCGAGAAANTAAATCNCTTCAGNATTTTGAACCATGGATTCTGCTGCCTCCNCGGTCGGAACCTCCTCATCNATTTCACTTCCAAACGGAAGNGTGATTCGAAGATCTCGATACTGAGGAAGACCCGTTCCCGCNGGAATCAANTGNCCCATGATTACGTTTTCCTTAAACCCGAGAAGCGTGTCGATTTTACTCANTGTTGATGCNTCCGTNAATACGCGAGTCGTCTCCTGGAATGAAGCAGCCGAGATGAAACTCTCGGTTTCAATCGATGCTTTTGTAATTCCNAGNAATACNGGTTCTGCTTCCGCTGGCTTCCCACCTGCTTCNATAATCCGGTTATTTTCGCGCANNAAAGTCGTACGCTCAACCTGNTCGCCCCANAAGAACTCAGTNTCACCCGGATCGGAGATACGAACCTTNCGAAGCATTTGACGAATGATCAGTTCGATGTGNTTNTCGTTAATCGTCACCCCTTGCAGGCGATAAACTTCTTGNACTTCATTAATCAAAAACTCGTANAGNCGNTTAGGCCCCAAAATATCGAGGATTTCATGAGGATCNGCAGAACCNTCGGTCAANTGCTGNCCCTTATGCACCACATCACCTTCCTGAACAATNATCTGCTTNGNNTGCGGGATCAAATGTTCCTCGTCAGTGCCCATTTCTTCGTTGGANACAATCAGCTTTCGTTTCGCTCTAACAGTTCCACCGAAAGAAACAACNCCATCNAAACGGGCCATCTCCGCAGCTTCCTTTGGACGNCGNGCTTCGAAAAGCTCGGCGACACGTGGCAAACCACCNGTNATGTCTTTCGTCTTCGAAGCCTGTCTNGGAGTCTTCGCCAGAAGNGCTCCTTGNGCAATAATATCGCCTTCAGCNACCGATACCTGNGCTCCAGTTGGAATACTGTAAACCGCCTGNACCTTACCTGAATCGTCACAGATTTCTACGGACGGATTCAGGTCNTCCTTGTGNTCTATAATTACNGTCGCGATNCTTCCAGAGCTTTCATCGAGCTCCTTTTTAATCGTAACACCNCGAATCATATCNCGGAACCNCACAGTTCCNGCCTTCTCGGAAAGATTGGGAATNTTGTAGGGATCCCANCTTGCCAATACNCCACCGGCTTNGATNTCTTCNCCATCNGGAATACGGATGGCAGAACCAACTACGATATCATAGGCTTCAAGCTCACGATCATTTTTATCCAGAATCTGAATCGCTCCNGTCTTATTCANAGCNATGAAAACAGGTCCNTCAGGAGTCTCGATATGAACCAAGCGTAANCCACGNTATTTAACACGNCCTGTATTTCTNGCGATGATACGAGGATCCGTCACAACNGAACTNGCAATACCTCCAATGTGGAAGGTACGCATNGTTAACTGAGTTCCGGGCTCACCAATAGACTGAGCNGCGATAATTCCNACTGAGTCACCAAGCTTTGCCAAATCGTTGGATGCGGGNTNGATACCATAAGANTTGGAATCGATACCGTAGCTTGCAGATGATGTCAGAGGCGACATCACCTTGATNCGCTCAATTCCNCAATCTTCAACTCTTTGNGCNGCCTCTTCNGAGACTAGCTCNCCTGACGTGATGATAATTTCGTCTGGATTGCTCGGNTTGAAAACATCNTCACAAGCACAGCGCCCTTCGATNCGTTCACGCAGGCTGACAATTTCGTCATCACCTTCNAAAATAGCTCTCTTCCAAATTCCATCACGTGTACCACAGTCGTCCTCTGTTATNATAACNTCCATTGCCACATCACANAGTTTACGAGTTAGGTATCCAGCATCCGCCGTCTTAAGGGCNGTATCAGCCAATCCCTTACGAGCTCCGTGNGTAGAAATAAAGTACTCAAGTACGGTTAACCCTTCCCTGAATGAGGAAAGAATCGGTCGCTCNATGATCTCCCCTGAAGGCTTNGCCATCAGTCCNCGGGTACCACANAGCTNNCGGACCTGGTTCGGNTTACCGCGAGCACCTGANTCCATCATAACGTAGACCGGATTCACTCCACCTTTNNCACCGTTCGTCTGGAGTTTTTCGAAAACCGCCTTNTTNATTTCATCAGTAGCAACCGTCCAGATNTCGATGATCTTATTGTAACGTTCNCCTGTCGTNATAATTCCCTTACGGTACTGACCTTCAACNTCATCTATTTTGCCAAACGCATTGGCAACGATATCTGTCTTGGACTCGGGGATAATCATATCATCGATNCCNATTGAAATACCGGCCATNGTCGCAACGTCGAAACCGAGCTTCTTNAGCCTGTCCAAAGAAAGTACTGTCTGCTCTGGACCCGANACCTTNTACGTATTNTTGATAATGTTTCCGAGTTCGCTCTTATCTACTTGAAAATTCAAGAANCCCAANTCNTTTGGCCAAATCTGNCTNAATCGGATTCTTCCTATCGTAGTNGTAATCNTCTTACGATCGCTATTNCCAAAGACCGTTTCACGTCCATAGTCTGGNTTTGGAATACGAATCCAATCATGNGTCTCCCTAACTCCATCCATTTGAGCGAATAGNGCNTCATTATCCGTCGCAGCCAGCGGAATACGTCCAGCATCCTCTTCGACTGTCCCTGGCTCCATCGTCAGATAATACGANCCCAGAATGACATCTTGAGAAGGAGTTAAAATCGGCTTTCCNCTCGATGGAGAAAAAATNTTTCCACTCGCCATCATCAGTGTTTTGCANTCAAGAGTNGCCTCCAGTGACAACGGAACGTGTACCGCCATCTGGTCTCCGTCGAAGTCNGCATTGTACGCNGTACANACCAANGGATGAACACGAATCGCTTCTCCTTCAATCAATACAGGTTCAAANGCCTGGATGGAAAGTCTGTGCAGTGTNGGTGCACGGTTCAATAAAACCGGGTGCCCCTTGGTCACTTCTTCAAGTATGTCCCAAACTTCTGGNGACTTCTTCTCAATCATGCGACGAGCTCCACGAACGGTATGAACAAACCCAAGTTCCTTCAAACGCCGNATNATGAAAGGTTCGAAAAGCACCAAAGCCATTTTCTTNGGCAANCCACACTGGTGCANNCGAAGCTCTGGGCCAATAACGATTACCGAACGTCCCGAGTAGTCGACACGCTTGCCNAGAAGNTTCTGGCGAAAACGACCTTGCTTACCTTTGAGCATATCACTCAAAGATTTTAGCGGACGGTTTCCAGCNCCNGTNACGGGACGACCATGGCGACCNNTATCAAATAGAGCATCGACCGCCTCCTGNAGCATACGCTTCTCATTGTGGATNATCACATCCGGCGTTTTCAACTGCATCAAATTCTTAAGGCGGTTGTTACGATTTATTACACGACGGTACAGATCGTTCANGTCCGATGTNGCNAAGCGCCCACCNTCCAATGGGACCAAAGGACGNAGATCNGGTGGAACNACTGGNAGAACCTCCTGAANCATCCACTCGGGACGAGANGATGATTTNATGAATCCCTGAATAACCTTAAGNCGTTTCGCTAACTTCTTTTTNATCTGCTTCGACTTNGTGCTCCGCATNGACTCCTGAAGCTCCAGAACAGTNCCCGGCATATCCATNNCAGANAGCACTTCGCGTAAGGCTTCCGCACCCATCTTNGCAACAAANGAATCGTCGCCGTATTCCTCNACCGCTTGAAGGTACTCTTGATCCGTCAAAAGCTGCTTTTCCTCNAGAGGAGTNCGTCCTGGATCAGTGACCATGAAAGCTTCNTAGTAAATGACGCGTTCNAGGCTGCGGGCAGTCATATCAAGCAACAAGCCAAGACGAGATGGCATGCTTTTCAAAAACCAGATGTGAGTAACAGGNACCGCGAGTTCGATATGACCCATACGGGAACGACGAACACGAGAAACNGTNACTTCTACTCCGCANCGATCACAAATNACTCCTTTGTACTTAATTCGCTTATACTTGCCACANGCNCANTCGTANTCGCGNACNGGGCCGAAAATTCGTTGGCAAAACAGGCCACCTGGCTCTGGCTTNAAGGTACGATANTTAATCGTTTCTGGGTTCTTGACCTCTCCACGAGACCAGGANCGGNNCGTTTCCGGAGAAGCGACGTTAATNGTTACGCAATCGAAGTTCGATTCACGTTCGATACCGAGGGTTTCTTGAGCTTCTTGGCTAGACATTATTTGTTCCTANTTAAACTTTTNCTACTTGTACTCCANTTCGCTTTGACGACCCAGTTTGACATCCAAACCGAGNGACTGTATTTCTTTNATCAGCACATTAAATGACTCTGGCGTTCCTGCCTGTAGAGTCGAATCACCCTTTACGAGNGATTCGTAAATCTTGGTTCGACCTTGAACATCGTCAGATTTGACTGTTAGAAGCTCTTGCAGAGTATAGGCCGCTCCATAGGCTTCGAGAGCCCAGACTTCCATTTCTCC
>PBMN01000044.1:0-19681 GCA_002722675.1 Opitutaceae bacterium | reverse complement strand
TGGTCAAACATCGATCTGATTTTGCTTAGGTCAAGTCCTTTTCGAGGGGAGTTTTGGATTCGGAGGAAGGAGGGAAAGAGTGATTTCCAAGCAAGTGATCGCTCTCAGGCGACTCTCTTATGGTTCAATATGCCCTGTGGAGGGTATTGAATTAAGTCCCACGTACTAATTACGAGGATGAAGCGCCAGCGGCACTGATAGACAAAATTCAAGGCCAGTATAGGTTGATAATGGAGTTAAGAAATCATTGAATCGTCTCATTGGAGACAGCTAGGGTAATAGGAGGCTAATTTCTTTGGGGACTTTTTCTCACGCACAAGAGTTGGATTCCTAGGCGGGCGATCTCAAATCGCCGGCTCTTCTTGTATCGGGAGGGCTGGATTGAGCACTTAGGCTGCTAGAAATGGACTGGTTCCCTCAAGAAAGCAGATTGCTGTAGGCTTTTCTCGTAACGTTGAGATTCGCGTTGCGTTGAGACGTCTTAGCTGAAGTATCGGGGAATGGGCGAGAATATCGAATTTCAAATACCAAACAGCTTAAAGGAGTTTCGGGCTAAAGTGGGTTCAATCCTATGGATCCTTGTAGCGATTATAGTGACAACGGCAGCTTACTCAATGCTATACACCGTACAGGCCGAGTCGCAGGGAGTCGTTCTTCGCTTTGGCAAGTACATCAAGACGGTTGATCCCGGTCTACATGTAAAGCTACCGTTCGGGATCGACACTTACGAAATTGTCCAGGTCGAGCGCCAGCTAAAGCAGGAGTTTGGATTCGCGACTAGAGGGGCGAACGATCCGAGTCAGTTCAATCCTTCGCAGACGGAACGAAGCTTTGAGCGCAGCATGGTGACGGGAGATCTCAATGCCGCGACAGTCGAATGGAGCGTCCAGTATCGTGTCGAGGATCCCCAGCTTTTTCTTTTCAAGGTCAGGGAGCCTAAGGGGACGCTTCGTGATATATCAGAGTCGGTCATGCGGACGGTCATTGGTGACCGGACTGTTGATGAGGTCATTACTATTGGCCGGCAGGAGATTGCGAGTGAGGCCCTTATCCAGATGCAGACGCTGGTGGACAAGTACGAGCTCGGCTTGAACGTAGACCAGGTCCAGCTTAACAACGTGAATCCGCCGCAGCCGGTCCAGAATTCATTTAACGAAGTCAATCAGGCACAGCAGGAGCGTGAGCAGATGATCAACATTGCCAACGGTGAATACAACAAGGTGATTCCTCGAGCACGCGGAGAAGCGGACCAAAAGATCCAGGCAGCCGAAGGGTACGCGCTCAAGCGAGTGAATGAAGCCGAAGGGGATGTCGCCCGTTTTAACGCCATTTTAAGGGAGTATCTTAAAGCTCCGGAAGTGACGAAGCGTCGCCTATACCTCGAAACTATGCAGAGCGTAGTCCCCAGTTTGGGGAAAAAGATAGTGATCGATGCGGAGGCTCAGCAAATCCTTCCGCTTTTGCAGCTCAACGAGAACACTCAGAATCGCTAGAATGATGAAAAAATTAGCAGGTCTATTAATTATTGTCGGCGCACTCGCTGCATTGGTAGTTCTCTTCGCATCGGCTTACACCGTGCCAGAGACCAAACAGGCGATCATCACGCAGTTCGGAAAACCAGTTGGAGAGCCGATCACCGAAGCGGGGCTCCATTTTCGGACTCCCTTCGTTCAGGAGGTTAACATGATCGAAAAGCGGATACTCGAGTGGGACGGGATTCCCACGGAAATGCCGACCAAGGATAAAACCTATATTTCGGTAGACACTTTCGGTCGCTGGCGGATCAGTGATGCTAAGCAATATTTTCTGCGCTTGAGAGACGAGCGTAGTGCCCAGTCTAGACTGAACGATATTCTGCGAAGCGAAACCCTTAACGCCATCGCTAAGCACGAGCTGATAGAAGTTATTCGCACGTCTAAAAATCGCGAGCCTAACCAAGACGCTACTTTGGCGGACGCTCCGGGGAATATTGGGATTCTAAACCCCATTACATCGGGCCGGGCAATGATCGAAAAGGAGATCTTTGAAAACGCGGCCTCGAAATTGACGGACTTCGGTATCGAACTTTTGGATGTGCGATTCAAGCGCATTAATTACAACAACAGCGTACAGCAGAACATCTTTCAGCGCATGATCAGCGAGCGTCAGCAAATCGCGGAGCGTTTCCGTTCAGAAGGTGCGGGTGAAGCAGCTAAGATCACAGGTAAGCGGGAGAAAGACCTGCAGGAAATTGAATCGGTAGCGTACAAACAAGTGCAGACGATTCGAGGAGAGGCAGATGCCAAGGCAACTGAGATTTATGCGAGTGCATTCAACAAAAGCGCAAAGTCTGTTGAGTACTACGAGTTTATAAAGACGCTCGAGACTTACGAGCAGATGTTTGATCGCGAAACGACTTTGATCCTTTCAACCAACAGCGACCTCTTTAAGTTTCTCAAAGAGATTGAGCCAAACCAGTAGTTTATTTTAAATTCTTGCCGGAGGGCAGCGGTGCTGAATTTTATCAAAGTAGTTATCGCTTTTCTGGGAGTTAGCTCGATCGGCTTTCTGCTCGCCCGTTGGGCAGACCAGCTAGTTCAGGATACACGGACTAAACGTTCGTTCGTGGCTCAATCCGCTGAGCCGGTAGAGGACTTAAGCCCTGTTGATGAGATTCCTGAGCGCCCGATCGTTGGACAGATGAAGGCGATTGTTGGCTCGTTTCTAGAATCGCAGGGAAAGGAAGGCGGCTTTACTCTTGGGAGAAAGCTATCGGCTCTAAGCCTGGACGAGCTGGAGGAATTTTATATCGAGGCGCTTTCATTTGATTTGGAGGATCACCGTGCCTTTGAGGCTGCGGGTCTGGCTCTGCAATCCATTGCATCTCAAGACCCAAGAAGGGCTCTGGAGTTGCTCTATTCCCTGACTCCCTCTGAAAAAGCCCGTCTGGCCACCGCTCTTTCCGGTGGTTGGGCAAAATATGATGCCGTGTCTGCCTGGGACTGGATTGATTCTGCTTGGATCGACGACAGCGGTGAATACATCGACCGCGATTTGCAGAATGAGATGTTTCACGGAACGCTTGAAGTGGTCTTGTCGGAACAGCGAAATTACCAGCTCGCTGCGGACTTGTTGAAAACGGTGATGGAGCCGGGACTTAGATTGGAACTTGCGAACTTGATTGCGTTTCACGTTGTATCGGAAAATCCTGCTCAGACTCTAAACCAGCTCGACTTTACCAGCGACGACTTAGTGGATTCCGCGATCATGGATGCGGTCATAGACGAATGGGCACAGCGAGATTCAAGGGGAGCGATGACTTGGACATTGGAGAATCAGGATCAAGTCACCAGTAAAGGGGCACGCTTCATAGCGAAAGACCTCATTTTGAATGATGTGTACCAGGATCTTGAGCGATTTCATTCGAATCTTCAGAGTCCCTTTAAGCGTGACTCCGTTGCTTCGGAAAGTGCTCGATTGTTTGCGCGACGGAATCCGGACGTCTCCATTTCCTGGCTCGCCACGATAGAGTCATCCGCTTCAAGATATAATGCGTATTACGATTCCCTTTACGAGATAGGACACGACGACTTTGATAGTACGGTTCGCTTTGCGGAATTGGCCTATGGAGTCGCCAGCTTAGATCGCGAGGAGGCATTGTTTGGAGCACTGCAGGGCTGGTCTGTGATCGCTCCTGAAAGAGTGCATTCGTATTTAGATTCTAGCGACGCATTGAGCGAGAGCGTTAGACTTTCCTCCCTAGTCAATACGGTTTACTAAATTGGCGGGGGTTTCCACCCTCGATCTTTGTTTAGAGATCAGCGTTTCGAGGTCCCCTAAAGCCCCAGCCAGACATCCAGCGGAAGCCTATGGATATGACGGAAGTTCAGGTGGCCGGGCAAAAACGATCAAGATTAGATGAGTCACCCGTCTACTTTTTGCTTAACATCGATTGAATGAGTTGCATGATAACTTGGATGTACGAATTGGAAGGCACCGTTAAATTGATAGAGGACACGCAAACCTTCGGAAGTGGGTTTCAAAAACGCGAATTTGTGGTCACATCTGAAGAGAAATTTCCCCAAGACGTAAAATTCGAGTGTACGAAGGACAAAATCGAACTTCTTGAAAAAGTTCGCACGGGAGACCGCGTAAAAGTCAGCTTTAATATTCGAGGAAACGAATACAAAGGGAAGTATTACGTGAACCTGCAGGCTTGGCGTATTGAGAACGGTGGCGGTGAAGTGGACAGCGATCTCGCTCAGGTAACTGGCGAATCTGGTAACGGGAATCTCGACGACCTGGAAGAATCTCCCTTCTAACCGTTGGCCCCTGTTTCAACGGAGCTTCTTAGGGCACTCCCAAAATCCATCCGGAATGAGTTTAGCGGTGGCTGGGATTTGCGTCGCGACATAAGCCCAGGCGGCCACTATCCTCCCATCTGCGAGAGCTGCCGGGACGATCACCCGTCGGTAGATGCTTGGATGATCGAGACTGAACCCTTCCCACCTGTCAGGTTTGGTCAAGGCATCTTGCTCGATGGGTATTTCGACCAATTCTCCCCAGATGCGGGAAGATCGTTCTTTGGAAGGGTTCGGAATGGTTGCCAAGTCGAACATAGTGGCCTGATTCCAGTCTCGTAGCCAGTCTCGGCTAGCGGTCAATACGATTGAAGTAGCAGATACGATTAATAGTGGATAACCTTCCTCTAGCTCGTAAAGCTTTCCCGTGACGGAGGCGATCGAGCGAGATAGGGACCTTGGACCATGGGTTCGGTGCTCTGGTTGGTCACTTCGAAGGGTGCCGTAGACAAACAGGTATTGGTTTTTAGGAGAATTCACAGTTACGCGTGACAGATACCGTAGCAGGAACGGGTTTCCTTGGTAAGGGTTGGGATTTTAGCATGGAAGCCGGAGTAATGTCTCGCTATAAATTTTTTAAAAGGCCGTAAACAGTGGAACCGCGAGTGTATCAGGCTCGTCACAGCTTATGCTTTTTGCAGATTCCATAGCATTTGCTGAAACCGGGGCTTTGCGCCGGCACGTAGAAGCTCGATATCGCTTTTCTCTTATCAATTGACTCGTTATGAGCCGACCAATCTTTCTTTCTCTCCCCCGATCTGTGCGAATTTTCGTTTTTGCGGGCTATCTGTACTTGTTCGGGGCCAGAGTTTCGAATGCCGAAGACCACATTTCAGTCAAGTGGCAGGACTACAGCGAGGACAATGACCGAATTCGGGTGATCTCCCGTTACATGGGTTTTGAGAAGAAGGTGAGCAACCAGATCACTCTCAAAGGTCACGGGGTTCACGATGCGATATCGGGGGCGACGCCAACTGGGGCGCCTGCGGACGATGGCGTTAACGTTCCGCTTTCCAATCTCACCGATGTTCGAGAAGCAGGAGTGATCGATTTGGACTGGACCCGCGGAATCCACAAATCGACCTTTCAGTATTCGCATAGCTCGGAAAGCGACTTTCTATCTCGAGGTTACGCGTATTCTCAAACGTCTGATTACAACAAGCGCAACACGGGTCTTAGCTATGGCATATCGTTCATTGACGACGATGTTCGACCGACCTTCTTTAGCGAGCATCGGGAAAAAGGGAGCCACGACTATTTTCTCGGGATAAGCCAGGTAGTCGATCCGAACACGATTGTAGCCCTAAATTACACATACAGTGATATCAGCGGATACTTGAGTGATCCTTATAAAATTATCCGGCGGGAAACGGAAATACTCCCGGGCCTCTCCCTACCTCTGACGTTCGCGGAGAACCGACCTACAGACCGAACGCGGCATATATGGTTTTTCAACTTAAAGCGCTTTTTCGATCAAGTGGGAGGCAGTCTGGATTTCGATTATCGTTATTTCAATGACAACTGGGGAGTGGAGAGCAATACCTTTGACCTGGAGTGGTATCAGAAAATTGGGGAGAATCTGATTATTCGCCCGAAATACCGGTACTATACCCAAAATTCAGCTGATTTCTATACGCTTGATTTGACTGGAACCGTAATTGATCCTCGCGTTTCTCTTCAAGGTGTGGCCCCCTTTTATTCCGCAGACTACCGGCTGGCGAAGTTCGACACCCATACTTTCGGGGTGAAAGTGGTCTACAATTTTGGGGATCGCTTTAGTGTCGATGCGGCTTTTGAGCGTTATGAGATGGAAGGAAAAGATGAAACGCCGCAGTCTGCTTTTGCAGATGCGGATATTATAACGTTGGGTGCGTCACTATGGTTCTAATGGAGAAACCAGCGGCAATGAAAGTTGATGCTCGGGTTTCATTCGACCCGAAGCGTGGCTTGTACGATTTGCGGTTCAAGGCCTTGGGAACGGATTGTCGGGTACAGTTTTCCGCGGAAAGCAATGACCAGGCGGCCGCGTTTTCGAAGGAAGCGGTGCAATGGGTTGCTAACTTTGAAACCAAGTATTCACGGTTTAGGGACAATAGCCTCATCAGTGAGATCAATCGGAATGCGGGCGTTGCGTGGACTGAGATCGATACAGAAGTAGAGTCTATTTTCGCGATTTGCGACGATTTGCACTTCATGACTCAAGGGGTTTTGGACCCCACGATGCTGCCGCTCATTCATCTATGGGACTACCGGAGAACCCACACACAACTGCCATCCGATACCGAGGTCGAAGGCGTGCGGTCTCTGGTGGGATGGAGAAAGGTTGAACGAAAGCCAGGAGGTGTATTTCTGCCGGAAAAAAGAATGTCATTGGATTTGGGAGGCTTCGGCAAGGAGTATGCCGTGGATAAAGTGGCGGCCATCGCGGTGGGTAATGGCTTGACGGGTTGCCTCGTGGACTTTGGCAGAGACATTCACGCAATCGGAAGGCCTCCTAACGGCCCAGCCTGGCACATTGGTCTTGAGAATCCGGAAATCCCCGGATCCTCGTGGGGCAGTCTGGCCGCCATTAATTTGGGGATCGCGACCTCTGGGGACTATCGCCGTTTCTTTGAGCATAGCGGGCAACGGTTCGGGCATATTTTAGATCCTCGCTCTGGCCGGCCGGTAATCAATGGCATTTTGGCGGTAACGGTCACCGCAAATTCCTGTCTAGAGGCAGGAGTTCTTTCCACCACGGTATTTGTCTTGGGCGAGGAAGAAGGGTTGAAACTGGTGGAAGGAACTTTTGGCGCAGAAGGGTGCATTGTCATGAATTCTGGGATACAGCAAACATCTAAATTCTATGAAAATCTGGTTGAAAATTAGTCTGACGGCAATAGCCGCTTTGTCCTGTGTGTCGTTGGTCCAAGCCGAAGGGTGGGGTTCGGGCACGGAGTTACCGTCAACTTTGGAAGGTTTCGCTCTCGAAGGGGAAGTGCCGGAAATGGAAGGAAAAGTGACGCTCGTGGACTTCTGGGCTTCCTGGTGTGCTCCTTGCAAAGCGGCTTTCCCGGAAATGGAGAAATTGTACCAGAACTTCAAGGATGAGGGGTTCCAAATAGTCGCCGTGAGCGTGGACCAAAAGGCAAATCAGATGCAACGTTTCCTTGACAAGCAAAAGCCGAGCTTTGCGACGCCGCACGATGCCGGGCAGCAGTTGGTGAAAGCGGCAGAAATCAGTGTTATGCCGTCTTCCTTTTTAGTGGATCGCAAAGGCGTTATCCGATTTGCGCATAAGGGGTGGCATGGCAAGGAGTCGGCAGAAAATTTAACCCATCAAATTCAAGGACTATTAGCAGAATGAAACAGATATTCAAAAAGATTTCCGCTTGGGCGACTCTTGTTGCCCTCATCGCTTTTGGCGTGGGTTGCGCTACGGTTGAACCCTATCAGAAAGGGAACCTGTCGGACTATACGATGCGTTCCGATCGTGATGAACTGGCATCCGTAATGAATTCCCATATACAATTTTCCCGCGAAGCCTCAACGGGCGGCGAAGGTGTAGGCGGCGGCGGTTGCGGTTGTAACTAGCATTGATTTTCGTCGAACCCTAAAATAAAGATACGATATGAAACTAATGTGGATCAAAATGAAACTCGCTCGTGCTCAGCTGGGCATCTTTATCCTAGTCGCTCTACTCCAGCGCACACCAGTCGTTAAATACGTACTACAGTTCGAGCGGGCCCTGTCGGCTCCCGTTGCGAAAATAGTAAAGATGACTACCTGGGTAGCGACCAGTATGGGGCTGTTCCATGCGACGGCGGGAGCGACCACTTATCAGATTAATCCTGCTTCGCCTGCGGATGCGACTGTCGGTGAGGGGTTCTCTCTAGTTTTCGATATAACGGGAACGCCATCCGCAGCGTCGTCATGGCGTGTCACAGGGGATATCCCCCCAGGTCTAAGCATTCCCGGATTGGTCGGGAACAATATAAATACCGAGGATTCCGTGGCGATTGTGGGAACGCCGACCACGGCAGGAACGTATAATGTTATCGCCCAGGCTTGGAATGGCTCAAACCAGACGCGTCAAACGACTACCGCCACTACCATTACCATTGTAGTTGCCGAATCCCCGCTTCCTGATCCTCCAACAATTTTGCGCAAACCCAGTTCGACACGGGTGCCCATGGGAGGTCGTGCGCAGTTCTTCTTCGAGTCGAGCGGAGTGGTGGACTCCGTCCAATGGCTCAAAGACGATGTCGCTCTCGCGGGCGAGACGGGTCAGACGCTAATTATTCAGGATGCTTCCCCCACTGTTGAAGGGGTCTATTCGGTTCAAGTCTCTAATGCTGCAGGATCAGCGAAATCTGATGGAGGGAGCCTGACGATCGATGACGCGGCTACTGCGGATTTGGTGAATCTGGCAACACGTGGATTGGTTGGTGCGGGTGGCGACATAATGATTGGAGGCCTTACGGTGCTTGGGGGCTCGACGAAGACTGTGCTGGTACGCGGTCTTGGACCACAATTGACTGCAGATGGTGTGCCGGGTGCTTTGGCTGATCCGGAACTAAAGGTCTTTCAGACACTATTTGATGAGACGCCCATTCGAAGCCAGTTGCTTGTGACCAATGACGATTGGGAAGATGGTTCCAATGCTGATGAGCTGGCAACGGCATTGACGGCACAAAACAAGCCTCTGGTAGCCGATTCGAAGGACGCCGCGCTGCTACTGACCCTAAACGAGGGCGTGTACACGTTCCAGCTCTCCGGGGCTGGCGGTACGGAAGGGGTTGGACTCATCGAGCTCTTTGTGGTTGAGTGAGACAGGGCCGTAGGTATGGGGGCTTTTACAGTATTTCTATTGATGAAGAGCGATTTAGCTTATCTAGTTTGACTTGGGTTGATTTTTCGGGCTTCCGACGTGCCATGACAACGTTTTTGTAAAGTTTATGAATTTTCTAAACCTTAAGATGCAGCTGGCCAAAGTGCAGTTCGCCATTCTCTTGTTGGGATTTATTCTCCAGCGTTCGCCAGCGGTTCAGATCGTTTCCTTGTTCGAGAAAGCCTTGAGGTTGCCAGCCGCTCAAGTAGTGAAATCCGCTACTTGGCTGGCCACGGGAATGGGATTGTTTCACGCTACTGCTGGAGCCACAGGGCTGAAAACTCAGGTAAATGGAGGCTCCCAATCTAATAAAACATCGTTCACATTTGAGGTAGGCGAGCAAGTTAGCCTCTCACTTGTATTGGACGGTATTCCTGGAATCAGCTATTGGGAGATCGATGCGAGAAGTGACCTTGTAGATGGTCTTGATTTCTTCAATATTCAGGGCGATCAGGTGCCGTTGTTAGGCCCAGAACCGCGTGGAGTAAATCAATATTATCGAGTTAATACATCGGCGGTGATTATGTCTGGAGTTCCCACAACACCAAGCGTAATTGCAGTCGATGATCCGGCTAAAGATAAAAACGTTTTGTCGGTAAAAGCATATACCGCCGCCGGTGTAAGTGAGGGGGCTTTTTATCAGATCAATATCGAGGTTCCCCCTTCGCTGCCTGAGATTCTTCGCCCGCCCGGATCGACTCGGGTTCCTGTAGGCGGTCGTGCTCAGTTCTTCTTTGAATCGAGTGGAGTGGTTGATTCCGTTCAATGGTTAAAAGATAACGTCGAGCTAGCTGGTGAGACGGATATGACTTTGATCATTCAAAACGTGTCAGCGGCCGATGAAGGTGTTTATTCAGTGAGAGTTGGAAATAGCGCAGGCACTGCGACTTCCGGCGGCGGGGCCCTAACGATCGACGACGCGTCAGCTGATTTGGTCAATTTAGCTACTCGTGGACTGGTTGGCGCGGGCGGCGACATCATGATTGGAGGGCTTACGGTACTCGGTGGCTCGACCAAGACGGTGCTTGTCCGCGGTCTAGGTCCTCAGCTTGCGGCGGAAGGTGTGCCGGGTGCCCTCGCAGATCCTGAACTCAGGGTATTTCAGACGCTCTTTGATGAAACGCCCATCAGAAGCCAAATGCTTGTGACCAATGACAATTGGGAGGAAGACAGCAACGCAGTTGAACTGGAAGCTGCATTAATCTCTCTCAATAAGCCGCTTGCGGCCGGATCAAAAGACGCTGCTCTGTTGCTGACCTTAAACGAGGGCGTGTACACGTTCCAGCTCTCTGGGGTCGGTGACACCGAAGGTGTGGGGCTTATCGAGCTGTTCGTGGTTGAATGAGTTTGGGGAAAGCGGGTCATCGCTAGAGCCCACCAAAAAGATCCTCGAGCGAACGGGTGGCTTTGATAGGGACCGCTCTTTTTTCCTTTGCGGATTGAGCGAGGGCATCGAGCACCCTCATCAAGGTGAGACCCTGCTTGCCATTGTTCTCAGGCTCCCGTGATTCTTTGATTGAATCGAGGAATTCCTGGGCTTGGAGGATGAACCACTCAGCTTCGCTTGTGGGGCTGGCGTAAGACTTGACCAAGGCTTCGGGTTTCGCGGCCTGTGTGAGTTCCCCTTGGACCAGATCAACGGATCCTTTGGTGCCGAAAAGCCGGATGGATTGTTCGGTAGGAGCGCCCCAGTGTGATTTTGGACCTTCGACGTGTCCAAAGAACATGGACGAGAAATTGAGGCTAGCACCGTTCTTGAAACGGACCATTCCGAAAACGGAATCCTCTGCGACGAAGTCGGGATCGGGTACGTGATCTTTGAGAAAGAGACTGTGGCTTGAGGCCATCGCTTCTACTGGATCAGGACATCCCATTACGTACCAAAGTGAATCGATCATGTGGATACCAATGTCCAGAAGCGCTCCCCCTCCTTCTTCGCGGCTGCCTCTCCAGTTGTCGTTAGCAAAGGGCCACCAACCCCAGTGCCATGAGGCTTCACCTCGATAGACATCTCCGAGTGCCCCTTCAGCGACTAGCTCGCGAGCCGTTTTGATTTCAGGCGAAAAGCGTTGCTGCCGTGCCCACATGAATGTCTTTCCGCAAAACCCGGCTGAAGAAACGATGCGGGACATTTCACTTTCGTTGGCCGCTGGCGGCTTTTCGCATAGAACATGTATGTCAGCGTCGAAGGAAGTGCTGATCGCCCGTTCATGCAGATTGGAGGGTAGGCAGATAACGATGGCGTCTAGGCTTTCGGACTCGATTAGGGATTGGTAAGACTCGAATTGCCGTTTGAAGCCGTATGTATTGAATAACGAGGTACGTTTTTCTTCGTCCAAATCAGCGATACCCGTCAATTCGACTCCGTCGATTTTGCTGAAAGCCGCGGCATGCTTTTCGCCGAATCGTGCTCCTGCGATGCCTAGTCGTATGGAATTGCTCATTGGGCTGGATTAGAAAGAGATCTTTTCAGATTGGCAACTATCCCTTGCCACAGATGGGTTCGACTGTTTGGAGTATGATAGAGATGACTAGCGAGATGGAGGGGTTGAATGTTCAAAATTTGAGTTTCATCGAATGGGAGCATCTAGATTTATCCGTCGCTGAAAGTGAGGTGGTATGTCTTCTCGGCGATTCGGGATCGGGGAAGTCACTTTTATTGAGAGCGATCGCGGATTTGATCGTCAATGAAGGCGATGTTTCTCTTTGGGGAAAGGGACGAGAGAGTTTTAGTCCTCCGGAATGGAGAAAGCGGGTGGGATATTTGGCTGCTGAGATCCTATGGTGGGAGGAAACCGTGGATCTTCACTTCTCAAAACCCCTGAGCCGAGAAGATTTAGATAAGCTTAACTTACCCCATGATACGGGTGAATGGGCCCCGAGCCGCCTGTCGATGGGGGAACGGCAGCGATTGGGAATTCTAAGAATGCTGGATCGATCTCCAGAGGTCCTTTTGCTGGACGAGCCAACGGCCAATTTGGATGAAAATAGCTCGAGTGTAGTGGAAAAAATGTTACTTGATTATATCGGGGAACAGTCAGCCCCAACTCTTTGGGTTACGCATAGTAAAGATCAGGCTAGCAGACAGGGACATCGTATTTTGGAAATGAAGAACCAGTCGCTAACGGAATTGGATAGGGCGGTGTTGACGAAATGAATGGCGCGATAGAACTTGATTTTTGGGATATTGGATTCGCAGCTACCATTGTAGTGGGACTGGGAATACTTTTGGCCTACTATCGATTGGGCGTTACTCGTACGTTGTCGATCGCCTCAGTTCGACTGGTGGTACAGCTGTTCGCGATCGGCTATGTGCTAAAATTTCTCTTTGCAGAAGGTGAGCTGTCGTATGTGGCGATCATGGCGGTTATTATGCTGATCGTTGCCTCCCGCGAAATCATGGCCCGGCAAAAAAGGCGGCTCAAAGGCTGGAGGTCTTTTGGGCTGGGGGCCTCTACGCTTTTCGTATCTTCATTCGCGATCGCGCTTTTTGGGCTTCTGGTTGTGGTGAAGCCTGATCCCTGGTACCTGCCTCAATATGCCATCCCATTGCTTGGGATGATCATGAGCAATGCGATGAGTGCGATCAGCCTTTCCATGGACCGTTTGACGTCGGCATTGCACGACAATCGGGCGATCATCGAGCAGCGATTGGCTTTGGGTGAAACGTCTCGAGAGGCGATATTGCCCTATCTCCGGGACTGCATCCGAACGGGTATCATGCCAGTGGTTAATTCGATGGCGACGGCGGGAATTGTTTCCCTGCCCGGAATGATGACCGGACAGATTTTGGCAGGCGCCTTGCCGACGGAAGCGGTTAAGTACCAGATTATCATTTGGTTCTTTATCGCAGGAGGCGTGGGGTTTGGGATGGCAGCAGCCCTCAAATTGCTAGAAATGCGACTCTTTGATGAGAGGCAAAGACTTCGCTTGGATCGATTGTCCTAGACGTTCGTTGAGTGGACACCTTGAAAAGTGAATCCAAAGAATACTGGTCAACGAACTCATTTTTGCTAGAATCGAGTTCGATTGAGGTCGTTTCCTGTCATGCTAATCACAATGAAAACAATGAGACTCATATTGGCACTCCTGGTTTTACCGGGTTTGGCCCTCACGAATCTCAAGGCCGCCAAGGAAATCCCCTTCATATACTTGAGCCAGGATCAGGTACTCTACATTACCGTAATCGATAATGTTTATGATGATGGAAATTTGGCGGACCGGTTTTACGATATTGAGGAGACCTTGATCGAAGTTCTTGATTTGGCGGAGTTTCCGATGGCCTACAAGATCGTCCGGTTTGGAGCGAGGGTGCCCAAGGATCAGCCGGAAATGCAGTTATTTGTGCATAAGTGGGGAAGCAATGGACTCGGAGAGATCGAGGTTCGGCTAAATGCGTCGCTGAAGGAGACTTCCCTGGGCCGAAGTAGGAATAAGTTGGGGTACTTTAGGTATGCCGATGGGGGGTTTCCGATGATGTCGCAGACAAGGACCACGGCCAAGTATAACGAGGTGCTTCGGATGGCTTTAATTAAGCTGATCGGGGAATTGAACGATCATTTTGAGCTGGAGTTCGATGACTCGGGTTTGGGCGGGACTTCACTGCCTTCAAGCCTAGGCACGCCGGTGCCGGACCAATGATTTGAGGTATGAGTGGACCGAGGGATGATGCCAGCATTGAGGCTGAGTTGATACGGCGTATCGCAGCCGGTGAGCGTGGAGCGTTTGATGAGCTCTACTCTCGCTACTCGCGGCCTCTCTTTTCTTACGCGTTCAAGTTCTTGCACGATCGAATGGTCGCCGAGGAGGTGCTTCAAGATGCGTTCGTCAAGATTTGGAGAACGTCTCCGCGATACAACCCGGCNTTGTCTCGTCCCTTTAGCTGGGCGGTNTTAGTAACGAAGCGNCTTTGCATTGATCGTCTGCGTCGGATGAAGCCAGANTCTGTTGTGGANGATCCAACNGCACTTCAATCNAATGAGGCAGTCCTNTCGCATCAAAGATCCCCNTCAGAATCGGTGNCGGTCAAGGAGGAGATCGGTAGATTGCGCTCAATGCTNGATAAGCTGCCTNNAGCNCAGAANGACAGTCTTTCGCTAGCGATTAGCAAAGGACTCACGCAACAGGAAATTTCAGACGCCCTAGGAATGCCCCTAGGNACGGTAAAAACGTCCATGAGGCGAGGGATGCAGCGTCTTAAACANTTAATGTCACATTGTTATGAATAAGGANGAATTACAANAGAAGGCTCTACAGTACGCTTTAGGGACTCTTCCGGAAANGGAACTCTCGGAAATGGAGTCCCAANTGTTNTCGGATCGCGANTTGCAGACNGCGGTTNACGANTGGCAGCGGGTGAATGAAGCCGACGCACTTGAATGCGAGCNANTCGAACCCTCGTTCCAGATCTATTCGAATGTCATGTCGCANCTGGATACAAGTCGTNCAAAGGCGGTNACTGGCAGCGATNCTAAAAAGACCCCGATCGTGAATTTTCTATCGTGGGGTGGNTGGGNTGCNGCTGCTTGTATCGCGGTACTCTTTGCGTTTACCNTGANTCCTGAAGACCGCAGCNAGATCAGCCAAGTGGCGAGACTAGCGGATGNTTCAGAGAGCGATATTGTATTGAGTGACTTGGGGAATCCGGNGCAAAAAGCGACCTTTGCGGGCAATCAGGACNAGGACGAGTTCCAGGATCGCCTTTTGGAACTGACTGGGCTGGCTGAAGCGTACTGGTTTTCAANAGAGGGACTTCCTCCCGAGTCAGAGGGGGGAGTGNATACCGAAGCNTTTNCCGGCGGTTTTTCTATCTATGACCGGAAGATCAAGATCGGCGTTATAGGNATCGAAAACATACCCGAAAGCCGATTGGGGAAATTCTACAATGTNTGGGCGAAAGCATCGCCGGATAGTGAACCCGTTTGGGCGGGAACGCTGAAGCAAGGGGAGGCAGGTAGCNGACTCGCTTTCTTTGATCTCTCNTCNAATGANGCCATNAAGGNCATGGATGAGANAATATCNTTTTTTGTAACAGAGGAGTCTGAACAAAAACCTNCCCAGCCAGAAGGAAGGATCGTTTTGAGCGGTATTTAGTCTTTNGCATTACNTCNAATCNCTNATNGNNNTNGGATAATCCAAGTNCCTNGANTGCTGAGTAGTTGCAAATTCCTATNNGNGCATGCAAAGTGNNTNGGAAATGAAGNCTGTCCTGACACACAGNGGCATTGCATTCGCANTCCTAGTCTTTTNGAGTGGTTGNTCGATTAAGAAAATGGCAATGAATCAGCTTGGCGACGCCCTNTCGGGCGTTGGCACAGTCTTTACATCAGACGANGACCCTGANCTNGTTGGAGATGCNCTGCCTTTCAGTCTAAAANTGATGGAGAGCGTCCTCGCTGAAACGCCAGAGCATGAAAGTCTCCTGATTGCTCTATCAAGCGGTTTCACGCAATACGGATATGGATGGGTGCAACTTGAGGCGGATGAGGTTGAAGAAGAGGAGTACGATCGGTCTATCGANCTGAGAGATCGTGCAAANGGGCTTTATTTTAGGGCGAAGCGNTATGGAATGCGGGCTCTGGAAGTTTCGTATCCGGAATTCGAGGAAGCCTTGAGAGCGGATTCGGAGTCGGNGCTCAGTCTTCTCTCGAAAGAANACGTTGAGACCCTCTACTGGACGGGATTGTCATGGGCTGCTGCGGTTTCCCTCTCTCTTGACGATCCTTCGACCCTAGGTGATATGGCTTTGGCGGAAGCCATAATGGAACGTGCNNTNGAATTGGATCCNGATTGGGATTTTGGGACATTGCATGGGTTTTTTATCACCTATGAAATGANTCGTATCGGAGGTGAGGGAAACCCGATGGAAAGNGCAACGAGCCACTTCAGNAAAGCAAAGCAACTGTCAGGGGGCAATATGGCGTCTATCTATGTCGCCTACGCGGAATCCGTNGCAGTTGCCAAGGAAGACAAGGAANTGTTCGTTTCGTTGCTGAACCAGGCGCTGTCAATTGACTTGGGTGCTCGTCCCGATTGGCGGCTTTCCAACTTGATNTACCAAAGAAGAGCAANATGGCTCTTAACNCGACTNGACTGGTTATTTTTTTGAGTTTTGAGCCCNTAAGTGAATTGTTGAAAAGGGATTACAAAATTNATGATTCCAACCGCAGTNGGTAGGATGCAGGCCCTATTCGTTTGTGATATTGCTTAAATAATGAAACGATTCTAGNAATCTGGTGTTNCATTNTACAATGAACTTGAGCTTTTCTCNAANTCGATAGAACGACATCTGNATCATGACCTTTTCAACTCCGTTCAAACGTAGCNTCCTACTCGTTTCTTTACTGGCGATATTTTCGACTCTCTCGGGACTGGGTGCTCCCTTGCGGTTGGCAACCTTGGCCCCCAAAGACACGTCCTTTGACAAAACCCTTAGGAAGATGGGNCAAGATTGGAAGGCGGGTACAAATGGTAAGGCAAGCTTGATCGTTTACGCGGGTGGAAGCCAGGGAAGCGANAGCGAATTGATTAAAAAAATGNGGATCAATCGGTTGCACGCGGCCTTGCTCACAGGAATCGGTCTTTCTGAAATCGATGAAAGCGTGGCAATATTCCAGAAGGTTCCGCTCTTGTACCGAGACTTNGGCGAGCTCGAGCATGTAATGGAAAAAATGGCTCCGGTGCTTGAGGAGAGAATTTTGAGTAAAGGGTTTGTGGTACTTTGCTGGATTGACAGCGGTTGGGTGCATATATTCAGCAAGAAGCCCATCTTGACGCCCGAGGATATGCGTGAGTCGAAATTATTCACNTGGGCAGGGGACCCTAAGCAAACGGATCTCCTAAAGANAATGGGATTTCGGCCTATTGCGATAGACAGCACGGAGATCGTTTCCAGTTTGACCACCGGNTTGATCGACACCGTNCCTATGCCNCCTTTTTACGCGCTCGCTAGCCAGACTTACAGCACAGCGCCCTACATGNTGGATTTTAACTATGCNCCAATAACGGGGGCGATCGTNATTACGAANGCCATNTGGAATCGATTCTCTCCTGAGGAGCAGAATGCGATGAAAGCCGCTGCGGTTGAAGCGGGAAAGGAGATGACTGCATCTGGCCGAAACGAAAGTGANGAATCCATCAGGGTCATGGTTGATAGTTGGAATTTGAAGAGTCAGGAAATGAANGATGANTTAANAAGCAAATGGCAGGCCGTCTCNACGGAAGCCTATGGTNATATTCGCGACAACACGGTACCGGGTGAGATCTGGGATCGAGTGACTCANATTTTGACGANCTACCGGGCCGGCNCTAACTAAGCTACCNTGCTTGAGAATANGCTTTTGNCTTNGCNTTNNCTCCTNCCGCNGATGNATNGTCGNTCGTTTTAGCACGCNAGCTTTCCCCTTGCTTTTCAATAAGCGAACACTAGCAATTTCTCGTGGAAAATGCGGATGACCCCTCTTCCCCGAATAAAAATAGCCAATCTGATAATTTGGGATGGGCTACGAAGGGCCGCGCGATCTGGGCTTCGACGGAAAATTGGCTGATTTCAACTGCCTTGGGAGTGATGATGGCACTCCCGCTTTTGGAAATTGCTTTGCGGCGTTTCAATTCGGGAGTTTCAGGATCAGCTGAAATGCTGCAGCATCTCGTCCTTTTTGTCGCGATGGCAGGAGGAGCGATCGCGGCGAGAGAAAATCGGCTGCTTTCTCTCTCCACTTTTACCGCATTCCTGAAAGGGCCATGGGCGACTGTGGCTCGATCACTTAGCGCCTCAGTCTCCGTTTTCGTGACATTTGCCATAGGAATAGGGTGTTACCAATTTATCAATACAGGTGGTATTGGTGATGAAGTCTTGTTCTTCGGGGTTCCGGTGTGGGTATTTATGGCTGTTATGCCAGTGGGGTTTGCTCTGCTGGGATTGAGAATAATCCGGTTTAGCGGTTCCTCGTGGCATTTGCGCCTGATCCCGGTTATGGTTGGGATCGCTCTGTACTTTTTTTGTACTCATTCCTTTGAAGACGTTGAGGGATTTGTTTGGCCGATGATCGGACTGCTCATTCTAGCCACGATCGCGGGTGCGCCACTCTATGTCGCGATAGGGGGTATGGCCTTGATCATGAACTGGGGCTGGAGTGGGTATTTCCCAGAAGAGCGAGTCGAGATAACGATCCAAACCCAGTCCCAAACGCTTTACGGTTTTATCAGTAACCCTTTACTGGTGACGCTTCCTCTTTTTACCTTGGCGGGATACTTTCTTGCTCAAGGGGACTCATCGAAGCGCCTGATCAGGCTGATACATTCCATATTTGGTGGAGTCCGTGGAGGAGCGGTAATCGTGACCGTTCTGGTCTGCGCGTTTTTCACTACATTTACCGGAGCCTCAGGAGTGACGATCCTGGCACTCGGAGGACTGTTGATGCCGGTCCTGCAATCTGCTGGATACGGTGAACGCTCTAGCATTGGTATGCTCACAGGCGCGGGGTCGCTTGGGGTTCTTTTCCCACCCTGCCTGCCATTGATTCTGTACGCTGTAGTGGCCACCAACACCAAGCTTGTGAGCCTTTCGCTTACTGATGTCTTTCTGGGGGGTGCGATACCCGGAGCGCTGTTGGTCTTAATGACGATCGCTTGGGGTGTATGGAAACAGCCGCAAGCCAGTATCGTTCGAGCTCCGCTTGATTGGGTGGAAATTCGAAAGGCGTTTATCGGTGCGTTGGGAGAATTATTCTTACCCATCGTGGCTCTATTTGCCCTGTTTAGTGGCTTTGCCACTCCGATCGAGGCCGCATCAGTATCAGCCTTCTACGCGTTCCTGCTTTACTTGGTGGATGCAAGATGGGTCCGTAAAGCGCGGATACGAAATGAATTGCCACAAATGATGTCAGAATGCGGTCTCCTCGTTGGAGGGGTGTTGCTGATTCTGGGGGTGGCTATGGGTCTGACGGACTATCTCATCTTCGCCATGATTCCTGATCAAATGGTCGACTGGGCTCAGACAACGATTGAATCTAAGCTCCTTTTTCTTTTGGCGCTAAATGGAGCTCTCATACTAGTGGGCTGTTTGATGGATATCTTTTCGGCCATCATTGTGATTGTGCCTCTCATCGTTCCGCTCGGTGTTGTTTTCGGTATCGATCCTATTCACCTAGGAATCATATTTCTCGCCAACTTGCAATTGGGCTACCTGACGCCCCCTATCGGGATGAACTTGTTCTTGGCGTCCTACCGCTTTGGCAAACCGATGTCGGAGGTGATCAAGGCGTCTCTGCCGTTATTGGCGGTATTTGTAATTGGAGTATTGCTGATTACTTACGTACCTTTCTTGACGACTTGGCTGCCGGGTTTGTTCAAGTAGTGTACCGATGAATATCGTTTTATTCGAGAAGAACGAAACCGGTACTCGATTCGAAAGAAACGACATCCGAATCAATCACGTAACCGAAATTCTGGGACGAAAGGAGGGAGACAG
>PBMN01000043.1:0-61994 GCA_002722675.1 Opitutaceae bacterium | reverse complement strand
GTAGCTATCGCGGCGGTGGTGGTGGTGGAAAGGGATCCCGGAGGGGAGATCGGCGCCAGCAACGCGACGGCTTTTAAATCTGAAAAGCTAACGATAAAATTTTCTACCCGCTCTTTTTTTTAAAGGGCGGGTTTTTTATAGTCACATCCGCTAGCAGAGCGTTTCAAAACACATCCCGTCCTTTGCCACTCGAGAAGTAGACCCAACAACGTTAATGACTATTCCCCTACGGTCTCAATCACTTTCAACTCGCCCGTCTTAACCCCACCAGATCCAACGTGCGTATTCACTTTGCCCAGGCCGCCATCTAAATTCGTCCCAAAGTAGTTTGCCGTACCCCGACTCAAAGCAAAGTGCACTTTATCAAAGCCTTGCTTCACCGCATCCAGGCTGAACCTCGTGGTCCAAAGCAGCTTCTTTTCTCCTATTTTACGCAGCAACTACCAGTCGATTGCGGACAGAATCATAAAATACCGCTCATTCTGAAGTATTTCTTGCAGTTCAAATTGGTCTTGAGTTCCCAAGTCTTTTCTCCTCAAGGCTAGATCAAATCCAATAAGTGCCGCGTTACTTTGCTCAATGTAATATACTCTCCCTCTTCAAGGGCAGAACCGGGTACCCCATCGAGAAGGGAGTCGGATGCTTCGCCTTCTTCACCTGTCTCTTCCTCGACGTCGGTCGGAAAAAGCTCGTCAAAGTCAGCTTGTATCTGGGTCACTCCCCAATTCTCGATTATTAGAAGGTCACCCTCTTCCTTAGCCTGTGTCTCATAGTAGTCTCTAGACCTGAGCTGCTCAACCAATTCTCTGCCACTTCGATGAAGGGGACGTCGCTCAATGACTTGTTACTAATATACCCACCAATCTTTTTACCCTGAACAAGTTGATACGTCTCCGGGAGAAGCCCTTCATCCGTCTCTTTCGACTTGAGGTAATTCTCTTCGGCAAAGGAATCCACAAGTACAGAAGCTCTTCTCTTCACAACGAACAAATCAAAGCTCAGAAAAGCAGACCCAAAAACTAGAACTGCCCTCAAACAACGAGATCAGCACTCAATTTTCTTTCACCCGGCATAAAATAAAAGACTTAAACTAGCTCGAAGCGGTCACGGCCTAAATCAATTTGATCAGGTAGGATCCCCATCGAAAAGTGCCCAATAAACTTGACCCGACATGACGCTCTTACTCCGCCTAAGCAGCTTGGTAACTCTCTAAAAAAATTGAGGCAATCGTCGGATGCGACCTAAGTTCGCGGAGAATTCGAAATTATTCCTCGAGCCCGATTCTCTCGAGAATTCGCTGCAGGTCGTCATTCCCCGTATATTCGATAACGATTTTGCCCTTCTTCGATTGATGCTTTAACGCGACCTTTGAACTCAGATAGGACATCAAGCGCTTTTCAATATCTTCAACCGCGGCCAACTCTACTTCGGAAATGTCCCGCGTCGGACTTGACTTGAATTTGCTCGATTTGCGAATCGATTGCACGAGATCTTCCGAACCACGTACACTAACGCCCTCTTCAATGATTCTCCGGGCTAGCAACGATTGCTCCTGCTTGCTTTCGAGGCCTAGAAGAACCTTTGCATGGCCTGTTGATAGCATCTGAGATGAAAGATACCCGCGAACCTCTTCCGGTAAAGAGAGCAAACGAAGCGAATTCGCAATAGTTGCCCGCCCTCTTCCGACACGCTCTGCGACCTGCTCTTGAGTTAAGTCAAAATCCCGGACCAAACTCGCAAAGCCCATAGCCTCTTCAATGGGATTCAGATTCTCGCGCTGCAAATTCTCGATCAAGGCCATCGAAGCGGCGGACGAATCCCCCGCTTCCAGAATCCTAGCCGGAATTGACTTGAGTTTCAGAAGCTGAAACGCCCTCCAACGACGCTCGCCAGCAATCAGTTGATAAGATCCATTCACCTCCCGGACCACAATCGGTTGGATCAACCCTTCACTCTGAATACTCTCCGCGAGGTCCACCAACTGGCTCTTTTCGAACCCTTTTCGTGGCTGGTAAGGGTTAGGCTCGATTTTCCCTATCGGCAACTCCAAATAGTCTGGACTGGCCCCCTCCACAGCAAACCCTTTTTTCGAAGCCGGCTTGGCCTTCGTGTTCCCTGATGAGGATCTCGCAGCCGCAGTTGCGGCCTTCTTTGCGACCGTTTGTTTTGACGCGGGACCGGAATTTCCGGACCCTCCGGAGATGAGGCCCGCAAGGCCTTTACCGAGTCGAGATTTGGGTTTCGCCATAAGCTAAAGAAAATTTACTGGTGGGGTATGAACAGCGTTCGGCCAACCTGCAAGTATTTGGGGTGGGAAATCTCGTTGGCATTTTGGATCCAATCTCTCGTCGAGCCAAATTTGGTGGCGATCCCGGAAATCGTGTCCCCACTACGCACCGTGTAGGTTGTTCCTGTCTTGGGGAAATTGTCGTGAAACGAGGTCAAAATATCCGGATCCGGTTTTACCGGTGGAGGAGGTAACCCACCGATGCTCTTTTTAACGCTATCCGCGAAGCTCTTTATCTGTTCGGTCACCTGTAAAACGATCTCGCTTTTCATCTTTTCGTCCCTCAGTTCCAATGAGGTTACCGCCTTGGCAATGGCTTGATTCAACTGCCCAACCGTCGCGAGCTGGCCCATGCTGCTGTCTATACGCGTCTCGTAAGAACCGACTTGCTGCCGAAGTTGATTGTTCTCTCTACGTATATTATCAACCTCGACTCGCATCGATCTAATCGATTCCTCTAGGATCCGAATATCTTCAACCAAGTTAGCCACTTGGTACGCCAAATTACTGGTCTGGGCGAAAACAGAGACCTGTCCAAAAAGCAGACTTAGGAATCCAGCCCAGGCAATTCGTGCTAGTTTGCAATTAACAATTCCGCCCATTTCGAAATGGTGGAAAAAATGAGTCCGGAAAACAAGCNTCAACCCNAGTCTNAATGGGAAACAATTGTTAAGCTNCCTTNAAAAATGCTGCNTNGANACCAAAGCTCGCCATTTCCACGGATTCCAGAACGGTCCCCACNGGCAGCTCAAAACCTCGAACAAAACTGGCCGCGTCGAGCATTTTCCCACCNGGTCGCTGTAATTNCTTGANGTACAATGTGCCTGTCCCGCAGGCCACTGCCAATCCTTCCGNCTCCAAACTGATCACCTGACCCGCAGAAGCCTCAAGTTCTAGTGCNTCGTNGTCGGCTAAGCCGACTTTTATAANCGAGTCGCCATATCTGAATCGNGNTCCTGGCCAGGGAAAAAGAGCATTAACTCTTTTGGCAACTTCCNCCGCAGGGCGTCTAAAATCGANTCCTCCATCTGCTTTAGTCAACTTTCGCACATAGGAGACNCTGTTTTCGTCCTGCNGATTTGGTATCGCACCGTCCGAAAAAACGAGGGGCAAACACCTTTCCAACAAAGGCAGGCANGCCCNGGAAAGTTTGGTTTCCAANGTCAAGGCCGTATCCAAACNTTCGATNTTNACTTTTTCNACATCNAGAACAGGCCCTGCATCCATTTCTTTGACGACTTTCATNAAACTTACCCCAGTTTCTAGGTCACCAGAAGCAATAGCGGATTGAATGGGAGANGCTCCACGATATCTNGGAAGTATCGAAGTGTGCAGATTCCAAATTCCCANAGGAGGTGTNTCAACCAATGCTTGGGGCAATAAGTGACCATAAGCCATNACAAGGATCGTATCTGCGTTGANCGCNTCNATTTCANNCCTCACCGATTGATCCANNCGATACGGTTGNAAAACGGGGACACCNTTCTCCCGTGCCCACAATTTGATGGCNTTANCCTCTATCCGNTTTCCTCTCCCTCTNGGTTTATCNGGTTGGGTGTACACTGCTGACANACCAATNNTTCCACAACTCCNGNCCAAAATNGCGTTCAANGCAGGNAGNGCTATTGAATCCGATCCCATGAATATTAGCTTTTGCCTCATGCTTTTATTCAACCCGACCCTNATCCAAAACAACTCGTCAATCTNTAAGCGANATCCACTTAATCAGTNTTCACATACGGATTCTTCTTGTTCACAAGATCAAANACTACAGGACAACCCTCAAGTTTNAACGCATCAACTANCGCCGCTTGCATGTANCGCTTGTAGGAATCGTTTAACTTTTTGGCCTGGTTGCAAAACACCTTTATCCGATAAGGGCGATTCGCGATATGTACTGCATAATATANACGAAAGCGACGACCNTCGACTTTTGGTGCCGGCATNCGTTCNGCTANTTTATAAAGCANATCATTCAATCTNCCCGTGGAAATCTTTTTTTCCGTGCGCTTGTNCATCTGGCGGGCATCGTAAAGCATCTTTTCAATATCGATNTTTTCCAGAGCCGATACAAATCTTATNGGGGAGCCCGGTGTAAAGAAGATCTCCCTACGAAGTCCTTNCTCGAAAGCCTTNCTNAATTCANTCTCGGTTTCAAACCCGTCTATTTCGCCCTTCTCCCAGGCCTCTAAAGCCANATCCCATTTGTTGACAACAATAACGATNGGCTTNTTNAGCTTAGATGCCTCNCCCGCAATCGCTTTGTCTTGNTGGGTNGGNCCTTCCTTCGCATCGAGCACCATAAATACAACGTCCACATCTCGAATCGCATCAANAGAACGAACTCGTGAGAAATANTCCACCGATGAGCTGAGCTTGGTTTTCTTTCGAATTCCTGCGGTGTCGGTCANNATAAAATGCCAGTCTTCACCACGCTTAGACCNCCAGGTGAAAGGCGTTTCAATNGAATCTCGAGTCGTACCAGGNATGTCNCTNACGATGAACCGTTCTGACTTGACGAGACAATTGCTCANNGAGGACTTTCCNACATTTGGGCGACCAATAAAACAAACTCGAATCTNTTTCCGNCCATCGTCTANTNTGGGTTCGGGNGGTCCCGCGATTTCATNACGTTTCGCTNANACAAGAGAACGTAAACTCGAGATCCCCCTGTCATGCTCAGCCGAAACAAGGTANGGTTNNCCAAGGCCAAGNGAGAAGAACTCGTTTATCTCGATCTCTGTGTCNGCCTTATCGACTTTATTGACGACCAGTCCTACCGGTTTTTTATTCCGGCGCAGGATTTCNGCCATTTCCAAGTCCAGAGGAACCAGACCCTCTCGGCCGTCCACAACCATCAAAANGTAGTCCGCCGTATCGATNGAAAATGCGATCTGGCCTTCAACCGCATCAACCAGCNGCTCAGGTGTATCNCTCATCCCCGGNACTAGNCCCATCCCACCNGTATCCATCAACGAATAGCCGTCTTCATCAATATCGNANGTCAAAATATCTCGGGTCACTCCCGGCATATCNTGNACAATGGATACACGTCTCCCAATCATCCGGTTGAAAAGTCGGCTTTTACCAACATTCGGACGTCCGACGATCGCGACAGTAAAGTGTGATGACATAATANATATTTTATGTATNCANANNAGCNAGTAGAGANTTCTACTNGTTGCTNCCCTTCTTAAATNTTTCTAGATCGAATCGCTNGCTGCAACCGCTCTCNCNGNNCCTAAAGACGCGACGAAGNNCTCGATTCGGTTGCAAGCNTCCAANAGGTCATCATAGCCNGATGCAAAACTGCAACGTACAAATCCTTCCCCAAATTCGCCAAACGCNCTNCCCGGAACCATGGCNACNTTCTCTTTTTCCAAAAGCTGCNTGGCGAATTCGACTGATGAAAGNCCNGTCGATTCGATGTTTGGGAAAGCGTAAAACGTCGCNTGAGGCAANTGACAAGNAAGCCCCATCTCATTGAANCTACGAACNACCANATCTCGACGACGANGATATTGTTGCTTCATTTTTTGAACACNGTCGTNCCCATTNCGCAACGCCTCTACCGCCGCGTCTTGGGCGATTATNGACGCNCACATCATCGAGTACTGATGCACCTTCATCATTGCTTCAATCATAACCGCNGGAGCNCAAGCATAACCCANGCGCCACCCGGTCATCGCCCANGCCTTGGAGCAACCGTGAAGGAAAATCGTTCGCTCCTTCATCCCCGGAAAATTCACTATACTTANATGCTCACCNTCGTAGGTGAGTTCCGCNTAAATCTCATCGCTGATTACAACAAGGTCTTTTTCCACNGCAAATCGGGCGATCTCTTCGAGTTCGTCTCGCTCAGCAACACCACCCGTCGGATTGCAAGGTAANTTNATGATCAGGGCCTTGCATCCAGGCACCCACGATTTTTTCACCTCCGCTGCCTTTATCGTAAAGGCNGACTCCGCGTCCGTCTTGATCGGAATACCAATCCCATGGGCCAGCATTACCGTCGGATGNTAAGANACAAAGCAGGGNTCCTGGTAGAGAACCTTGTCTCCCGGATTAAGGATGGCTCGCAACGCGATATCCATCGCTTCAGAAACACCAACGGTNACAATAACNTCGNTCTTCGGATCGTATTNAATATTAAAANACTTATCTATATANTCNGAAATTGCCCGACGCANCTCGAGCGTCCCGAGATTNGACGTATAAAAAGTACGNCCCTTTTCAATCGAGTAAATCGCAGCCTCTCTGATATGCCAAGGTGTCGTAAAGTCAGGCTCGCCAATTCCAAGGGAAATNACGTCNTCCATTCCCGCGACAAGCTCAAAGAANTCTCGGATNCCCGAACGAGGAAGTCCGGTGACATGATCGGCNACAAAACGGTTTTCTGAGTTTTCCACGAATAAATTGAGTTTACGCTAGGTCAAAGGGGACNCAATGGATCGNAAACCCATGGACNCATCCAAAGTTNTTNTGGCTAGCANCGGTTCTACGGCGANACATCCAANCGNTCCTTNTCCTCNTTGGGCTNCTCAATCAGGAAGCCTTGCTCTTTGTACGCTCTCANCATGAAGTGCGTCGCCGTTGANACAATCCCTTCAATCGTNGATAGCCGTTNCGANACAAACGAGGCCACTTTGTGNAGNGTAGATTGTCGCACNACTACGAGAAGATCATAGGATCCNGACATNAAGTAACAGGATTCCACTTCATCAAATCGAGCTATTCTTTGAGCCAAACGATTGAACCCACCCTCTCTCTCTGGGGTNATNTTNACNTCAATCACCCCACGAACGGTCATCTCCGCATCTGCCTCTGGATTCAANACCGGGATCCAGCCCAGNAAAANGCCTTTNNCCTTCAATGTTGATAGCTGTTCCTTCANNNGNTCTTCGGACATNCCAAGAATTTCAGCCATCTGGCTCTCGTTCANACGCTCTCCTTCAGTAAGAAGCTTTAATACCTCGTTCATNATGGCCGACAAAATGCACGCTCCTGACATAATATCCAGCCGTAAATCGAATCACGCCCATCGAAAGCTTTACGNCTTGAAACAANCTTNCNAATNTCTNCNTCCATGTTTGAAAGCCTAACCGACAAANTGTCTCACGCCATGCNCCAACTTCGCGGTACGGCGAAGCTGAGCGAGGAAAATATGTCNGAAGCTCTGAAGGANGTGCGCGCCGCCCTCCTTTCCGCCGACGTCCACTTCAAAGTCGCGCGGGAGTTTATTGAAACNGTTAAGGGAAAGTGCGTCGGACAAGAAGTCCTGAAGTCGGTTACTCCGGGCCAACAGATCATCAAGATCATCAACGACGAGTTGGTTAGACTCTTAGGTGAGGGCGAAACGGGGCTATCAACCAATCGGCCCCTAAAAATATTGATGGTGGGTCTGCAAGGAGGGGGAAAGACAACCACCTCTGCCAAGATCGCGAAGTTTCTCAAAAAAGAGGGTTACAATCCTCTTTTAGTTGCCTGCGACATCTATCGTCCCGCTGCGATCGACCAGCTTGAATCCGTCGGTGAACAGATTGGTGTTCCTGTATTTTCAGATAGATCATCGCCCGACGTTCCTTTAATTGGCGAAAATGCGCTAAAGCAGAGCCAAATTGGAGGACGTGACCTGATCATTTTCGATACCGCAGGACGGCTCCAAATTGACGCCACACTGATCGAGGAAATCAAGGAACTCAAGCGACGCATTCAACCCGACGAAGTCATTCTGGTCGCGGATGGAGCGATCGGTCAGGAAGCAGTTAATGTGGCAGAGTCCTTCCACGAAGCAGTCGAGCTAACGGGGATCGCCATGACAAAACTCGATGGAGACGCCCGAGGTGGTGCGGCTCTCTCGATGAAGCAAATCACCAACGTTCCGATCAAATTTGCAGGTACTGGTGAGAAGCTGGAGGACTTCGATCTTTTCCATGCCGACCGGATGGCTTCAAGGATTCTCGGGATGGGCGACGTGGTTTCGCTCGTCGAAAAGGCCCAAGAATCGATCGACGAGAGAGAGGCGGAGAGAATGGCCGACCGCATGATGGCTGACGATTTTAATTTCGAGGATATGCTCAACCAGTTCAGCCAAGTCAAAAAGCTGGGCTCAATGCAGTCAATTATGGGAATGATGCCAGGTATGAGCGGAATGAAAATGGACGACAAAGCCGAAAATAAGATGAAGCAGTCCGAAGCGATCATTCTCTCCATGACGCTACAAGAACGTCGCTCGCCTAATGTCCTCAACGCAAGCCGCCGCAATCGTATTGCCAAAGGTTCCGGAGTCAAAATCAGCCAGGTCAATCAGCTCATCAAGCAGCACATGCAGATGAAGAAGATGATGAAAAAGCTTAACGGGGGCGGAAAAATGAAGAAAATGATGAAGCAAATGAAATCTCAAGGCATGGACCCTTCTCAAATGGCCGGTGGCGACCTGGGTAGTGGGCTGGGCGGCTTTAAAGGAAAGCTTCCGTTTTAATGACAGCTCAACTGGTTCGGTTGAAACAAAAAAAGTTGGAAGAATAAAACCTGCTCTTTCCCTTTTACGCTATTTCGAACCTATTTCTGATTTTGCAGCGCCTCTAGTTCCTTCTGCTGCTTCTCCCTTTTGGCTCTGGAGCTCTTTAGCGAGCTAATCAGCTTATCAAAGGCTCCAGCGATCTGTCCGGCATTGAAATTCGCCGACCGTCCAGGATCTCCCGCGGAAACGGGCCGGTCATACTGGCCCGACATGAACTCTTGGTCATTCCTCATCGTCACCATCATTTCGTGGGCCGCATCAGGATCAAGATCAGCGATTCTTTCGAGCCGGCGTCTTGGTTTAGGATCTAAGACTTCCATAAGTTCTCTCTGCAGCTTGATATCATCCCCGCCGACATTTAATGTCTTCAGTGTTACCAATTCCATCTCTTCCGAGTTTAGATGAGCGGGTAGCCCCTCGTTCATCTTCTCGTTTTGAGCTTTGGACTCTTTGTAGAGTTTCTTGATCTCCGTCTCGTCGAAAATGGTCGTCCTGCTAATCTTCACCTTGTCGATCGAAGCCGGCTCCGCATTCTTCTCAGCATTGGCCTCTTGTATCTCCCCAATTCTTGGCTTGGCAGCTTCATCAGCTACAACCAGAGGGCTGACAGCGAGACTTGATCCTAAAGTAGTGAAAAACAGCAGTAATCGGGAGGTCATAAGAAAAGAAGCTACTTTATCCGCCAATTTAGCCCTTTTCAGTGCTATGGCGAAACAAAAATCATGTGTTTTGCAGCACAATTCTGACCTGTTCCAACTTATTTAGATCCTTCACCCCGGGAGATTTCTCAACCCCACTGTTCAAATCGACCTGCTTCGCTCCAGTTTTCTCAATGGCTTCGAGGACATTACCCGGATTCAAGCCACCCGCCAGAACCCAATTCTTATCGGGGGACTTTCTCGACACTTGTTCGAAACCTTCCCAATCGCCAACTTTGCCTGTTCCGCCGAAAGCACCCTTCTGGTAGGTATCCCAAAGAAAGGTATTTGCGTAAGGTATAAGTGTTTCATCAAATTCGTCCTCTGGACCCAATTTTTGGGCTAACCAAAGCTTTTCCGGATTCACTTGCCTTGACCACTCCTCGATCTGCTGCCGATAAGGCCCCGTTAATGGAAAGTGGATTTGATAGTAATCGAATCCTGCCTGCAGGAGAGCATTGAGCTGGTCCGAATCAGGTAAAACCGTAACCGCCACTTTTGGCAAATCCGGTAATTCTGATTGAAACATTTGGTACTCATTCAAAGCGAGACATCGAGGCGACTTAGGATAGAAAATAAATCCAAGGAAGTCCGCTCCCATTGCAGCCGCATTTCTCGCATCACTCAGTCGCGTCAAACCGCAAACTTTGATTTTTACACCTTCTACCATCCCCTCAACCGACAAATTGGTTAATCTTCTCGATCACATAATCAACTTCCCCATCCCTTAATTCAGGGACGATTGGCAGACTCAGACAATTGCGAGCCAGATTCTCCGAAATAGGAAAATCTCCTTCTTTGTAACCTAAATAGGAAAAACAGGGCTGCAAATGCAACGGATAGGGGTACACGACATCGGTTCCAATTCCATTATCTGCTAGGTAGGTCTTCAGTTGATCACGCTCCGGGTGCTGAATTGTGAACATGTGATACACCGACTCCCCCCACTCAACAACTGCCGGAAGCTTGATTCGGGGGTGTTTGATTTCCTTTCCGTAGCGACTCGCAATCAGCTGCCGCCGCTTCGTTTTCTCCGCCAAACTCGGGAGTTTAACGTTTAGGGACGCCGCCTGCAACCCTTCCATCCGGTTATTGTATCCAATAAAGTGATTCAGATAGCGTTCTTTAGAACCGTGGGCTCTCAACACTTCGATTTGGTCGAGTAATGCGGAGTCACTTGACGTCACACATCCCCCTTCGCCCAATCCACCGAGATTTTTGGTCGGATAAAAAGAAAACGCTCCCGCATCGCCAATCTCCCCTACGGATCTTCCTCGATAAGTTGCCAAATGAGCTTGGGCTGCGTCCTCGACTACCTTGATTCTTTTTGAACGAGCGATCTCCAATATGAGATCCATGTCAGCCGATTGACCAAACAAATGCGTCACAACAATCGCCCTAGTTTTGTCCGTAATAGCAGCCTCAATACGATTTGGATCCAATGTATACGACTCGGGATCGATATCCACAAAAACGGGTCGGGCTCCAACATATTGGGCGAACCATGCCGATGCGATAAAGGTAAACGCGGGAACAATAACCTCATCTCCTCGACCGATACCCATGGCGCAAGCGATCAAATGTAGCGCTTCGGTCCCACTGCCTAGACCCACGCAACGGGTCACCCCTTGGGCTTTAGCGAATTCCAATTCGAATTGCGCGACATCCTTTCCAAGACAGAAACCCCCATGCTCTATCGTGCTCGCAAATGCCTCCAAGAGCTCCGCTTTGATCGGATCGTGCGCTCGTTTAAGGTCAATAAAGGGTACTTTCATGTTCAATTCGATTCCTTCCCGAAGTTCCGTACAAGTTCCTCAGCCAGACTATCAAGGCTGGCTTCCTTCGCCTGGAAATTTCTGGGCACTCCAAGCCGCTCCATACTAGCGCTCGTGATGGGGCCAATACTCACAGTCTTGGGTCGAATCGCATCGGCGCTTAAAACCAAGTCTTTCGCTTGATCCACAAAAGATTTTACGCCCGATGAACTCGTGAAAAGTATGGCGTCGGCTCCTTGCTCTCTGAACGCTTTCGCAGCTGGATCGCTGGAGAGATCCTTTGAATCCGTACGATAGACTTCAAATCGATCAACGATCGCCCTCGCCTCTTCCAACTTCTTCGATAGGACGCCTCTACCCAAATTCCCCGTAACCAATAGCACTTTTGCGCTATCCAAACTTTCCGTCGCCACGAGAGCGTCTGCCAGGCTCTCTGCATTCGCCTCCTCTGGTATCAGATCCGTGGCTACGTAGAACTTGCTGATTTCCTTGGCCGTTGACTTACCAACGGCTGCTATACGAATAAAGCCTAACGACCGTATGTCATCGAATTTTTCGAAGAACGTGTCGAAAAAATATCGCACGCCATTGGGGCTCGAGAAAACAATCCAGTCATAGCTGGCTAGCTCAGCAAACACGTCGTCTCGAGTCTGCTCATTTACGTTTCTGGAAATGGAAATCAAAGGCAGCCCGATCACCTCCGCTCCCAGTTTCTCCAGTTTTTCACTCAACTCACTCGCCTGTCCCTGACTTCGTGTCACAACGAAGCGCCGTCCCTGCAGTGGCTGTGCCTCAAACCATGATATTTCGTCTCCCATTCCAGTATTCTCTCCTATAATTATGACGGCAGGTGATTTCAATTTAAACTCCTTGGCGTCACCACAAATTGTACCCAAGTTCCCCCGGCACACACGCTGGCAGCCCAACGTCGCCCACTCAACACAGGCAACAGCCGTATCGCTCTCAAATCCAGCATCCATCAGACTGGCTACTATTAGCTCCAGTCTTGAAACTCCCATGTAAACACAGACCGTGCTGTTCACCCGGGGAATGTTGGCCCAGTCCACCGAGATCTCTGGTTTTTCCGGGTCCTCGTGCCCCGTCACAATCACAAGGGTCGAGCTCGAGTTTCGCTGCGTCAGAGGAGTCCCGCTAAAGGCTCCCGCCCCAATGGCAGCGGTTATTCCAGGAACGATCTCAAAATCGACCCCCTCTTGGCGCAAAAACAAAGCTTCCTCACTGCCACGACCAAAAATAAAAGGATCACCTCCTTTAAGCCGCACCACACGCTTCCCCTCCCTCGCTTTTGCAACAATCAACGATTGGATCTCAGCTTGGGGAACTGAATGACAGCCCGATTTTTTGCCCACAAAAATCAGTTCGCATTTCTCCTTTTGCAAGGCAAGTACCGCGGGATGCACAAGCGAGTCATAAATGAGCGTGTCGCAGGACTCAATGAGCTCCTTTGCTCTTACTGTTATCAAGCCGGGGTTGCCAGGACCGGCGCCAACCAAATAGACTGACCCCTTAGGCATGACCTAATTCGAGCTGCTGAATTAGCTGATCTGCTATTTCAGTCGGTTTTTCCTTCGCGTACTCAATGGGAATCGTTCTGGATACCCTACCACAATCCTTGTGATAGATTCGCAGTTTTCCGTCGGTGTAATTTACTGCGAACGCAACCTGGCAACCCCCTCCAAGCCGTTCCATAAAGGCTCTTTCTAGACACACTGCAATGCTCGTAGATGAGTCAAGAGCCCGTTCGTACTCAGGCACATCGCTCGTACGACACTGAATAGCTACCGCCGCTTGCCCGACCGCGGGAACACAATCATCCAAGCCAAGCTTAACAAACTCTGTCCCTTCCCATCCAACGATTCCCAGTCTCTTAAGACCGGCTGCCGCCAGTACCGTTGCATCTGCATAGCCTTCCGCTATTTTATTCAAACGCGTATCCACATTTCCGCGAATTTCGATGAATTCAGCCTTCGGATATAGGAATCTCAATTGGATCCGGCGACGCGGACTTCCGGTTGCAATCGCCTTTGGTATTTCTATCCCCTTTTTCAATACCAGCACGTCTTCCGGGCTCTCTCGCGGCAGAAACCCGGCAATAGAAAGTCCTTTCGGCATTTCGGAAGGGAGGTCTTTTGCGCTGTGAACCGCAAAATCAGCTCGCTTCTCGATTAGCGCATCTTCCAGCTCTTTCGTAAACAGCCCTTTTCCTCCCTCTTTTTCCAAAGACCATTCCCGCTGCCTGTCCCCTGTCGTGACCATTTTTTCGACGCGGTACACCGTTCCCGGGATTGCTTGCTCAAAACAAGCCACTGCCATTTCCGCCTGCTTCAGAGCGAGAGGGCTTTTCCGGGTCGCCACAACAAACTCTTTAGCTGGCTGTATCATGGCTGAAGGAATCTGTTTATAAAGCGTTCTAGCAGAGTAACTACCAGAAAGTTTAGCGGTGCATCGCTAGATTGCCAGTACGGCCTAGCTCTATAATACCGAACGTCTCGATCAGGTTCAGAAATGCAGTAATCTTGCCTTCGTCTCCGGTAAGCTCCGCCACCAAATCCTCATGTTGTACACTTATGATCTTTGCCCGAAACAATTCGCATATCTGGATGAGTTCCGATCGATTTTCCGCACTCACCTTTATTTTAACTAGAATCAATTCACGCGAAACAGCTTGGCCTTTTTTGAAGTCGTGAACTTCTATCACGTTTATCAGCTTTTTGAGCTGCTTAGTGATCTGGTCCAACACCGAATCATCGCCTCGAACCACTGCCGTGACTCTAGATACTTTGGGGTCGTGCGTCGGTGCGACATTCAACGTATGAATGTTAAAGCCCCGGCCGCTAAACAGACCCGAAATGCGAGCCAAAACACCAAATTTATTTTCTACAAGAACGGAGATAGTGTGTCTCATTAATTATGCTGATTAAAATTAAACCGACTTATTAGACAGCCCCATGGAGTCATGCAAGGGGGATTTACATAAGTCTCACGCTCTCGTTTCTGCCTCTAAGTTTACCTTGTTTTTTTTACAATTTTGCCTTGCCAAGGCCAATTGAATTCATCCTTATCACCTGCCTTTTACGATGCGCGGGTAGCTCAGTTGGTTAGAGCAACTGGTTTACACCCAGTAGGTCGGGGGTTCGAGTCCCTCCTCGCGCACCACTGTTAAGCTCCTGAATATCAGGTTTATGGGGATATTTGTATCGAAGTCCTTTTTTTTAAACTATGCCAACATAGGACAAATACTCCAGTAAAGCTCCAATAAAAACTGTTCTGTGAACGTTACATTCCAACGAAGGCAGCTCACTTGAACCGTTGGAGTGTACCAACCGACAAAAGCGGGTCGGGGGCGGCGGCCATTTTGCAATTATTATGTATCAACTGCCCCAAAAAAATTGTCGTCCTTTAGGCCAATCTCTGCCCAAATCGTCATCATGAAATCACTCCCCATCCTACTCGCCCTCAGTTGCCTTATATTTGCAGGCTGTGAGACTGTACAGAAAGTAGCTGAGACCCAATCAGCCCAAATCCCCGAAGCGGATGAAAAACCTCTCAGTGCCCATTTCCTAATTAAATTCGTTAACCCTTTGAGCGGGGCGGAAATGAGTCCGAAACTACGGCTCAATGAAGAAGATGAAGGATTTTCGGGTGCGATTATTTTTCCAAAAGGCGATGCACCACTCAAAAACGTCGCTCTTGAAACTGATGGATCGGTAGCTGCAAATTTTATATACAGTGGTTATTCTTTTGATCTCAAAGCTGTCATCGATGGGGATAGCATCATGGGAGTGTTTAGTGGTCCGCGGAAAATCAGCTTCAGTGGATCACGATTAGATTAGCGTTTCAAAGCCATCCTAATCTACCTTTTAAGCACCATAACTATGATCCATAAAATAATTTATATCGCCGCTCTCTTCTGGGGCATCTCATCAATCGCGACAGACGGCTTTGCCCAGCGCAGAGCAGCGGATCAGGCTCCTAGAATAGAGCCTACGTTATCAAACGTTTCCTATGGTGAACATGAGCGTCACGTTCTGGACTTCTACAAAGCGGAGTCCTCATCGCCTACCCCCTTGGTTCTGTACATCCACGGAGGCGGTTTCGTAAGAGGAAGCAAGGACACTGTAAATCAGGAGACACTCAAGCAACTCCTTGACGCGGGAATTTCGGTGGCTGCCATCCATTACCGTCTGGCTGGCGAGGTGCCGCTTCCGGCTGCCCATAAGGACGCTCAGCGGGCGATTCAGACCTTGCGGTCCAAAGCGGACAAGTGGAACGTCGACAAAACCCAGGTAGGTGCCTTCGGTGGCTCTTCGGGTGCTCAGTTGTCCATGTGGCTGGCTTACCAGGATGATCAGGCCGATCCTGAAAGCATTGACCCCATAGCCCGCGAATCCACGCGCTTAGCCTACGTGGCACCGCTGAACGGCCAGATAACGAATGACTTCGATTGGTGGCTTAATAATTTGCCTGGCTATGATGAATTACATCGGGACAAAGCCGAAATTTTCGGAACGAATGACAAAGAAAAAATTATCCCAATCGCCGAGAAAATTTCGGCTATTAACCTTGCGTCGGCCGATGACCCTCCCACCTACATGAGTTATCGCATGGCACCTGGAGATCCGATTCCTGAGGGCGACCAAGCCACGGGTTGGAAAGTTCACCATGTTACCTTCGGAATCACTTTAAAAAAGAAGCTCGACGCTCTTGGGGTCGAGAATTACCTCAACTATCCAAACGCCGATTCAAAGTACAAATCGGAAGCGGCGTTTTTCATAGACAAATTTGGCAAATAAGGACCAAAGGATGGAGATAACATTGAGGGAGAGCTGAGTGGTCCGCGGAAAATCAGCTTCAGTGGATCGCGATTAGATTAGTGTTTGGATTGGTATACCTAAGCTAGCTACTACCAGAAAAAATTGTCGCCCTTACGGCTGCTGTGGTCGGACACTTTATCCCAGCCTGCGTCTAGCGAGGGCTAGAGCAACTATCCCAATTCCAAGAAGTACTGCTGTGGAGCCTGTATCGGGCCTCTTAGCTCTTCCTCCTAATGCGGCTTATTCTTTTTTAGTGCCGCATTATGAATACAAAAACAGCCCAAATTCTCACTACAGTGCTTAGTAGCGTCACGGTTTCAGATTGCCAACGTATCGCAAGATATGTTCGGTAATTTTTTTCAGGCTGCTCCACATGCATCGCATGCCATGTATTCTCTAAATCAATGAGCGTCACACGGTCTTTTAACCTATTCCGGAGATTTCTTCAGTTTCCTGGTGGAGCGATTGGCTAATTGGACCGCCGCCTGGTGAAACTTGTCTTGCATCCAACCAACGATTTATAACTGAAGAGGGAGCCTGAGGCGAAAAGAGTGACGCCCTCAGTGCATCACTTCACGAACAATTCAATCTAACTTCCCTGCTGCTCGTAGCTCCGATTTCCATTCTTGTTCTAATAGCTTTCAAAATTCCCCCAATACCATCGATTCTAGTAGGGGGCCTCTTCGGAGTAATCTTTGGAGTGTGGATACAAGTAATAACCATAGGAAAGCTCATCACTACGATACAATATGGATACGTAAGCGGAGCCATTCGCCTCCAACAAGATATCATAGCCGGGGCCCAGTACCGCGCCTACAAATCCTACGGCTAGCGAAGCTTTTCAAAGGAGGTCCAATCGAAGAAAACAGCCATCCTACTTATAACGCTCGGCTCCGCAGGGCTCGCAACTGGACCCTCTTTTTCGATCAGCAAACATGCCGGTGTTGGCCTCGTTATTTTTCGACATTCTATCAATGGCAATCATCCTCACCGCCTTGTTCATGAGCATCATCCACAACAAGTGCATTGTACGAAAAAAGAACGTGCTAATTCGCGTTCATCATAAACTAGCTATTAAATTCGAATACTAGGAAGTCTTTCAATCTCGAAAAAATCCGTTGTGGAGTAGCAATTTTCTTTTTCGGGGTAGAAAGATTTGCGGTCATCCGATAGAATACAAAATAACTTGGCGTGTACCAGATATGGATTATCGGACTGAAAAAGACACCATGGGTTCAGTAAACGTCCCCGTGGAAAAATATTGGGGAGCCCAGACACAGCGCTCTATCGTAAACTTCCCAATTGGCCCAGCCGCCTCGATGCCTATCGAGATTATTAAAGCTTTCGGAATTCTCAAGAAAGCAGCCGCCCGAGTCAACTGCTCTCTCGGAGTACTGCCGCCCGAAAAGGCTTCATTGATCACCCGAGCCTGCGACGAAATCATCGCAGGCAAGCTCAACGATCATTTCCCTCTCGTCGTCTGGCAAACAGGCTCTGGTACACAATCAAACATGAATTGTAATGAAGTCGTCGCCAACCGCTGTCATGTACTTCAAGGTAATAAACTCGGGACAGGGGAACCAGTGATACACCCAAACGACGACGTCAATAAATCCCAGTCGTCTAACGATACCTTTCCTACCGCGATGCACATCGCAGCCTATGCAAAACTCGTCGAATTCACGATCCCCAAGATTGAAGGTCTAAAGGAATCTCTTCACGCAAAATCCAATGCAATGTGCAAAATCGTGAAGATAGGGCGTACCCACTGGATGGATGCGACACCATTGACTCTCGGCCAGGAATTTTCCGGCTATGTCTCTCAAATAGCACACGGACTACGTTCTCTAAGAAGTACATTACCGCACCTATCTGAACTCGCTCTCGGCGGCACTGCCGTAGGCACCGGCCTTAATACTCCATCTGGCTATTCAGACCAAGTCGCCGAAATGATCTCCGACGTCACTGGCCTACCTTTTGTCACTGCCCCCAATAAATTCGAAGCCTTAGCCGCTCACGACGCAATTGTGGAATCGCATGCCGCGCTCAAGCAAATCGCTGTCAGCCTGCACAAAATCGCCAACGACATACGCATGCTCGCATCCGGTCCCCGTTCTGGAATCGGCGAGATTTCCATCCCCGCCAACGAACCTGGCTCCTCCATCATGCCCGGCAAAGTCAATCCGACCCAAGTCGAAGCCCTCACCATGGTCTGCGCACAAGTAATAGGCAATGACGCAACCATCACCTTCGCAGGAGCCAGTGGACATTTCGAGCTCAATGTCTACAAGCCCGTGATGATAAACGCCTTTCTGGAATCGGCCAATCTTCTTGGCAGCGCCTGCCATGCGTTCAATCACCACTGCGTCATCGGCATCGAACCAAACCACCCTCGCATTCAAGAGCATCTGCAAAATTCCCTCATGCTGGTGACTGCTCTAAATCCGCATATTGGATACGAAAATGCCACGAAGATTGCCAAGAAAGCCCATGCAGAAAAAACGACCCTAAGAGAAGCCGCCATCGAACTGGAACTGCTCACCGCCGAGCAATTCGACCAATGGGTCGATCCCGCAAACATGATTGGTCACAAAACAAGTCAGTAGAGCATGAACAATACCCTATCCAATCCACTCGACCTCCGAGGGCTGACGCCAAGTGAAGCCAAGAGCAGTCTGAAAAGTCGTTCCGCGACCGTAGAACCAGGCGGTTCTTTTTGGGTTCTCTGCGACCATGATCCGATCGAACTCTATCAGGACTTTACAGAACTCGGCTTCATCGCCCAGACTTTTATATATCCGCCCGAAGGCTACCGTGTTCATCTAGGACGTATTTACAATTAGAATGCCTTTCATACTTAGAATTCTTTATCTTTCGTAACCGATTATTATATACAAAAAACTTTAGCCGAACATGTATTCTAGCCCATCCTCAAACCAGAGCGCTATGGCTGAAGCTCTCATAACCAGAAGCGGTAAGCTTCTGCAAAACGGAACGCCCAGAAGCCTGAAAGCTTCATTGAAAGCAAGCTCTCAAGCCATCGCCATTATTGAGCGAATCCAAAGCCCTGACAACCCGCAATGGGTCAATTCCCTTGCCGCTGCTCTTCTAAATCATGGCAAAGGTGCTGCCAGTCTAGGAACTGAGAACTCTAGAGCCTTGGCTAGAAACGATTTCCTCAGAGCCAGAGACATATTGAGAACAATAAAGGATATGGACCATCCATGGCCGCGCCGCAATCTCACCATATCCTTGTTTAGCCTTTCAATGCTATCGCTGGACGAGGGCAAAATCGAAAAGGCAATCAAGTTCGCCCGTAGCTCCTTAGAATTGCAGTCACCATATGAACTCAAAACAAAGGACGACATGATACTAAGCCTATCGGCACGGTGGTCCCTTTGCAATGCCCTCAGTGAAAGCATGCAAGTCTCGCCGCAAAACAACGAAAACACTCTTTCCGAAATCCTCAAATTAACGGACGAGGCACTATCCTTAACGCTCACTCCAATTCAACTCAGCGACGAACGTTTTTTAAAATACGCAACTGGATTTTATCGTCTCACCAGTCGTTTAATCGCACTCCTTCGGCCAGAGACCCTATCCGAATTTCTCGCCCAATGTCATCACAAAGTCGCTTTTCTTCATAGGGGGGAAAGCTACTTTCTCACTGACGCCCGAGCTTGTGCCGAACCAACTGAAGAAACCACGAGACGCATGCCTATCGACGATCCCAAGAACAGCCTTGTAAATCACCAGCGAAGCCTCTTAAAATCGATCGCCCAAACGCGAATCGAATACCTCGAAGCCCACTCAAAGCAAAAGAGACAGCAACCACCGAATGCCTGCTTTTGAACTTAGCGTTAACTGAGGGAGACAAGAGCCGGCACAAGATCCCATGCTTAAACAAAATGAAATAATCTATAAATCCGTCACTGGGTTGGAACTTTGTGACATTCTGATAACATGCCATCGAACAAATTAACTTAAGCGACGGCCCATCCGTGCTCCCAAAAACATGAAAAATACATCTAAAACTTTCTACGAAGCAGGTCTGTGCCATATTCGTTATTCGTTAGCCATGGTGCTCTTAGGAGCGTTCATGTTTTCACCCCACACGGCTGTTCAAGCTTCCGGGGAGCCTGACATGAAACTCGTCGCCAATTTCAGCGAACACTTCGAAACCTTCGACACAGAACTCGCCAAGATGTGCCTAGCTACCGACAGGATCGTCAAGGAGTACGCCAACGGCGATTCTATCGAAAATTCGTCCAAAGCTTGGGTAGACACGTGGGAATCTGTCGGCGTCCACGGAGTAGTCGAAGTCAAAGCCCCTTACCTCTACCCTCCAGTCTGGATCGGTTTCTACGGCATGAAAGGCGTAGCCGATAAAAAGGGTTCGGCCGAAGAGATGTACGCGGTAGGAGAAAGTACCAAAGCCGCCCTCTGGCAAGGCCTCGGCGGACTCCGAGCACTTGCAAACGCCACAAGTATCGAAACCGAATCGCGCCACGACCATGAACACGAAGATCAAGGACAAGACGCCAACTATGGCGGAATCGATCCTGACGAAAAACCCATCGAAGCCATACTCGCCAACCTCGAAGCAGCAGTAGACGCCTACGCCCACAACGACGCAGAAAAGGCCAGCAAAATAGTCTTCAACACATACATGGAAATTTTTGAGCACCTCGAAGGCGACCTCATCGAGGCCGATGCCGATCTCGTTACAACCATCGAGCTAGAATTCAACGCCGGCTTGCCGCTCGTCTTCAAGAACGGAGGCTCAGTTGCAGACGCTAGGGCCAAATTAGCGGAAATGACCAAAAGCCTAAATCAGGCCAAGAAACTCCTCTCTAAAATTCAATCCGATCGCTCTTCAGTATTTTAATAGTGGATCGCCGCGCCTATATCAAAACCCTAGCCGCCGCCGGGCTGCTAGGCCCTAACAGACTACTAGCCTCAAAAGCAAACAGTTCACTCGCAGCCGAATCCGTAGAAAATCTTCCCAAAATAAAAGGAGCCATCACGCTTTATCTTGGTCGCGGTGAAGGAGGTCTCTACGAAGATATTCTCAAGGCCATCGAAGAGCGCAATCCGGAGCTGGAGCTGAAGATTCGTCGTGGCCCTTCCTCAGCCTTGGCCAATACCATCGTAGCCGAAGCGGGGGCAGGCGTGCAACGAGCCGATCTCTTTTGGGCAATCGATAGCGGCTCCATCGGCCGCGTGCTCAACGATGCAGGAGCCGAACCCCTCCCATCTAGCATTCGCGACATGCTGAAGCCCGAATTCCGCCACGAAGCATGGACTCCCATCTCTGGGCGAATCCGTACCCTTCCTTTTAATACAGAGCGTGTAACACGCGAAGCCATACCCAAATCCATTCTCGATCTCCCCCATAGCGACCTCAAAATAGGCTGGGCGCCCACTTACGCCGCCTTCCAATCCTTCGTTACCGCCTTTCGCCTTCTCGAAGGCGAGAAGACTACCGAAGAATGGCTAAAAGCTATGCTCTCAAAAGCCCGCGCTTTAGCTGGCGAGTTAAACGTAGTCATGTCGGTAGCAAGCGGCGATCTCGATATAGGCCTAGCAAACCACTACTACACACTACGTTTGAAAAAGGGTCGACCAGAGGTGCCGCTTGACCTCGCCTTCAGCAAAAACGATGCTGGTTGCCTACTCAATGTATCCGGAGTAGTACTCCTTCAAAACAAACCCGAGACAGAACTCTTTCTTCGCCACCTGCTAACCATAGAAGTTCAGAGCTACCTAGCTAGAGAAGCATATGAAATCCCGCTCATAATCGGCATTCAACCACCAAAGGGATTACCAGAAATCGCTCAGATCAATCCGCCCAAAGTCGACCTCGATAAACTCGCCGATCTAAAACCCACCCTTGCCCTTCTGCGCAAAACTGGGGTTTTATAGAAGCTAGGTTCGCCATACAGCGCTTAGCATTTCACTCAACAAACCATGCAACGATACTCATTCGCAAAACGCTGGCGGCTGTACGTGCTCGTTGCTCCCATCATTCTACTCGCCCTCTCACCCATCGTCGTACTCATCGCTCTGGCCACACAAGAACCCTTGGAGTTCGGATCGCGAAATTGGCGAATCCTAGGCAACACTGTCGCTCTCACTGCTCTCACCGTCTTCGGAGCTGTCGCGATCGGCGCCCCTCTCGCCTTCGCAACCACCTGCTTGAAGCTACGCGGAGGAGGCTTAGTATTGGCAATGCTTGTTTTCCCCCTAGCGGTGCCCAGCTATATTGGCGCCTTCGCCTACTTCGCAGCCACCGGCCCAGGCGGGGAACTCGAAACCCTCTTCGGAATCGCTCCGCCCGAAGTCCGCGGTCTCTTCGGCACCGCATGGGTTATGACCCTCTACACCTTCCCCTTCGTCGTGCTTTCAGTACGGGCCTCCCTGTGGCGACTCGACGCAGGTCTCGTGGAATCCGGACGCACGCTCGGACTCACACCTGCAGGAACTCTATTACACGTAATTATTCCTCGGATACGTGGAGGTATCGCTTCAGGAGCCCTGCTCGTAGCGCTCTACACCCTCTCCGACTTCGCAACTCCCGCCATCCTCGGCTTCGACACTTTCACCCGTGCCATCTACGTCGAGTACAACGCTTTCGGACTCTCCAGAGCCGCATGGCTTTCTCTCCAGCTTTTGCTTCTCGTATTCGTCGTCCTTATCTTCGAATCACGAGCGAAAACCGTTCGAGAAAACCCAGGCCGCACCCTACGCTGGAAACCACTTCCTACCACAAAATTTTTTGTCTGGCTTTCAACTATCGCGATTTGGATCTCATCTGTCGGACTCCCCATCGTTTTGTTTTTCGTCTGGATCAAACGCGAAGGCGTTAGCAGTTTTGAACCCAGCATCCTCCTTCACTCAGTGGTGCCTGCAGGTCTCGCCGCACTTTGTGCTGTGATCGTCGCCCTGCCCCTAGCCCGAGCTGCCTCCTACGGAGGAAGGACCGGAAACTGGATGCTCCGCCTCACATCTTTCGGCTTTGGCGTACCCGGAATCGTCATGGGCACCGCCCTCGTCTATGTCGGGCTGCACTTGCCCTGGATGTATCAGACGACCGCCATGCTGATTCTCGGATACGTACTACGCTTTCTGCCCCTAGCGACTGGATCCCTCCGGGAAGGCCTAGACCGCATTGAGAATAGTCTTACTGCTGCCGCTCGCAGCCTTGGAGCCTCGCCTGTCGAAACCTTTCGACGCGTAAAACTCCCACTCATCATACCGGCCGCCCTGAGCGGAGCAGCTCTGGTCTTCCTCGAAGCCATGCGGGAGTTACCCTTAACCCTGCTATTGCGACCTACCGGAATAGAAACACTCACCACACGCCTCTGGCAAGTGTACGAAGCGGGTTACTTCGGCGACGCCGCAATCCCAGGAATACTACTAATATTCACCTCATTCGTAGCTATGCTCCTCTTTCTTCGCACCGAGCGTTTGCTTGGGCTTTCCCCAAAAGCCGAAACCTAGAAAGTATCCCCCACTTACATGCTCTCAATCGAAACTCTCAACATCCACTACGGAGATGCCCATGCAGTGCGTGACTTAACCCTCCGGATAGCAAAGGGAGAGATTCTCGCTCTGGTAGGTCCAACAGGCTGCGGCAAAAGCAGTGCCCTCCGTGCCGTCGCGGGTCTCCTGGAACCGAGCAAAGGAGAAATACGTATCGACGGCCAAGCCACAACCAATGGCAATTTCGTCCCACCAGAGAGACGCAGCACCGGAATGGTCTTCCAAGACTTCGCTCTGTTCCCTCACCTCAATGTCGAAGAAAACGTCGGCTTTAGAGTAAGCGACACCAGCCAAGTCGACAAATGGCTCTCCAATCTTGGCCTAGAAGCATTTCGCAAAGCAATGCCAGAAACCCTCTCGGGAGGGCAAAAGCAACGAGTCGCCCTCGCCCGCTCCCTCGCTCACCAACCCAAGCTCTTACTGCTCGACGAACCCCTTTCCAACCTCGACGCTGCCTTCAAGATCGAGCTTCGCCTCAAAATTCGCCACGCCATCAAAAAAGCAGGCGTAACCGCAATATGGGTAACCCACGACCAAAGCGAAGCAATGGCCATCGGCGACCGCGTTGCCGTCATGAGAGGAGGTAGCATCGTACAAGTGGATACGCCCGAAAACTGCTACGAAGCTCCCAGCAGTCGCTTCGTCGCCAAGTTTTTTGGCGAAGGATGTTTCCTTAAAGGCATAGCCAGCGAGACCGGTGCAGAAACCGCAATCGGCTTACACCCCTTTGTTCATACAAACGGGGCTTTCCCGCCTTCTTCCAATACTGTTTCTCAAGTTGAAGTCCTCATCCGTCCACACGATATTGACCTCATCGAAGAGACACCCGGCAACGCAACCGTGCAAACGCAAACCTATGAAGGCGAAACCCGGCACTATCTAGTGCAACTCGACTCCGGCGAAACCCTGGACGTTCGCCTTTCACACGAACACCGTATTCAGCCTGAAACCCGCGTTCGTGCCGTCGTCAAATCCCGACACCCGCTAGTTGCTTTTTCTCTACGATAGAAACAGCCCTCACCCTGAGGGTTTTCGCTACTTCCAGAATTTAGAATCTGGATACGATTTTAATCGCCCCAATGGACCATAAAAATTCCTTCCGGAGCGCACTATTTCCGTTAGATGGTAGAAACGTATCTTCTCCTTCGATAGTGTAGCGGAAATGGAGAACAAAATTGCCAAGACAGGAATCGATTTATGGCTATTAGGATTTTATTCAGCAGCCTGGCGCTGGCAATTCTGGGGCGGTTTTCTTATTTTCCCAATTCTAGCAATCGTGCCTCTTATGTCTTCTTGGAAACGCCTCGATCTCTTGAGCTCTCCATTCTTCTTCACCGCACTATATGAGGAACAACTATTTTTCAAATTCGTCGGAGCCTGGATAACAATCTCGTTTCTCGCCCTCGCAAGCACCCTCTTTTCGCTACTTAATCTCAAGAAAGAAAAGCCACGGTGGTGTTTTAAAAATCGATTCATTTTCGTATCCATAATTTCGCTTATCCCCGTATCACTGTTTGTTTTTCCTCGCAGAATAGCTTTCCCTCTTTTCATTTCAGCATCAGTCATCGCAATCGGCTACGGCCTGCAACGAATGTGGTGGAGTCTTCGCCCGGATAGTGAGATTCAATCCAACTTAGCATTTTATCGCCTCACGACTATAAGTCTTCTAGTATTTTCATTCTGCATCCCCGCAATAGGAATCAGCTTTGTAGCAGTCGCCTCAATCGGCTGGTTGCAAAATCTGTATCGCAACACTGTTAACGATAAACAATTCGTCGCTAAATAAAGCAACTTCCCACTACCAAGAAACCAGGGTAAGATGGGTACGAGTTCCAAAGGCTGGATCTCGAAGATAATATGTCCTTTGTCCGTGAAAAGCTAGCTTTCACAATGTGACAGACCTAGTTACGCCCAACTCAGATGTATTTTCACTAAACAAAACGGACTAGTCCGTAAAGAATAGCTAACCTGTGCAACTACCCCCCCATCATCTCTGGGTTCTTTTGACAGAACAAATCCAGTATTTTGACCGATTCTTCAATTTCTTCATTGGACATCTGCGTGCGAAGCTTCGCGAGCACGTCTTTGACACCGTCTACGCTTTTCGATAACGCAAATAGAGCCCAAACAAATGCCAGAGTCCTATGTCGGTCGGGATCTTTTCCCGCAAGATATATCTGTGAAAGGTAAAGAGCTGAAATGCCGTCGCCCTTCTGAGCAGCCAGAGTTAACCAATGCGTAGCTCGCTTGATATCTCTTTCCAAACCCCAACCATCTTGATAGATCAAACCTAACGCTCGCATTGAATCTAAATCCCCGTTCCTCGCTGCAACGCGGTATTTAGTTATATCCGAAAGCGATGGAAGCTCTTCATAACCAGAATTAGCGGAGCAACATGAATTTTCCGACAATCGTCGCGATTCGGCAACTGGAGCCTCAAGTGAATCGGAAATGCAGCAACTGTCACCGAGAGCCTCGCAAGCGAAGCCTCCAACTAATGCAATAATCCAAGGTGCTTTCATGAGATTCAAGTGCTCAAACATTAGATAATCGAGTCAATAGATCTACGTTGGACGTTACTCGCTAGACTTTTGATTTAAACTGTCTGCGTTGAGCCTCCTAGAAGCTAAACTGAAAACTAATTTACACAGTGTACCCAACACGCAACTTCTGTGACTTCCCTAAACGAAACATCGACACCCTCTCGCATCTTCGAAACTTCATCTCACTCAGCCATGTCAAGATTGAAGATACCAACTAATGGCTACAATATTTTGTCATTTTTCGCGTCTTTGTAATATCTGTCTGGGTCGCGATTCCAACGGCGAACCGCTGTACTTGACCAAAAATAAATCTTTTCACCATTGTATTCTATACTAGGGCTGTTCGGGTTGACTATTCTGTCTTTGTAAACTGGACAGAACCGTTGCTTCAAAAGCTTCACTTTATCAACACCGAGCTCCTTTTGCTCATCTACCGAAAACTTTTTCTGCAAACTCGGTGACGCTTTAATGTAGTAGGCTGCATTTTCCTCAAATCTTCTCACGCAATTTCCACAACAAAACGTGATCGTCTTACCCAAAATGGCCACGCTCTCGTCGCGATCAAGCTCATCACCCAACATCAACGAACAAGTTTCTTCGCCTTTTAAGCTAGAAAATATGGTTAGGATCAGGGGTAACGAGAGTAATATTCTAAATTTCATTCCAAAGGATCTGGGCAAACCCCTCAATTCGCAAGAATTAATAGCAATCTTGAGAGGTATTTTTTCAACACTGGCAACTGAACTTAATGTTATAGAGGCAAGTGATTTTTGAACTATCGTCCAGAGACCTGTTGGGTAAGTTTCTAGATAAAAGGTACATTGATTTAGGTTATCCACGGTGTGCTCTTTCCAATTACGAAGGCTATTTGCCAGCAAGCGTATCGAAGGAGGGATGAGAAACCCCCAAGCGGTTCTCCGAAGCGACTCAAGGAGCGAAGATGGGATGGTGCGAAACGTTTGCCCTGAGGACTTGAACCTTTCGAGGTTCAATCCAATCCCAACTCGCACACCACTTTCCGTCGGCCGATTTTCTTTAATCTGAAAGTTTCTTCCAGCCAACGACCCCACAGGAACCTCAATGGCTTTGGCGAATCCACCTAGGTAGCGATGGCGGAATAACACGAAAGTTTTCCGCGAGGTACTCGCAATCGTCATTTTTAATCCAACCCTCCCTCCCGAATCATTGCCATCTCCAAGGCATCAGCGAGATCGACGACTTGATTCTCGACAGCACCTAAAAACGCGGCGCATCTGGGTCTGCGGCCGATTTGGTTGCTGGAACAATTTCCCTCGGTTCGTTTTTCGATTTAAGCGAGACGCCAAATTTGATCCTAGCGTCATCCATACTAAAAAAATAGTACCGCTTGCCGATCGCACTATAGAGCTCATTGAACTGCAGGTTCCCATCGTACAAATAAAGAATCCCTTCGATACTCACGAAACTGCTTTCTGAAGGAAATTTGAAGGACCGTTTATTGGGAGGATTCTCTAATAAATAGTAGACACGGCCACTGATCGCGATGGCAGGAACATTGAACGCGTCTCTATGATAGACCCCTTCCAGTCTAGCCTTCTGCCCAATGAGTTTGCCTAAATCCGCTTCGGACGCGTAGGGAACTATGTCTGTCTGGGCGATGAGGCTAGACAAGCAAAGTGTTATCATTCCCCCCAACAGGACCAAGATTCGCAGACTCATGTGATTTTACTATTTAGTGTTCCGTGACCTCGGCAACTTGATATTTCATCCGGGACAATGCAACTTGATCATCCTTCGCATAGGCACTCAGCGATCTGTATCGCATTCAACGCGGCCCCTTTCCAGAGCTGATCTCCTACCACCCAGTAGGCCAGTCCATTTTCAAAGGCGAGGTCCTTGCGAAAACGACCCACTCCACAAGCCTCCTTTTCCGCATAATCGAGCGGCATCGGATACCTTCCGTTTTCTGGGTCATCCACTAACTCAATACCGGGAGCTGACTCGATGGCTGCTCTCGCTTCCTCGACAGAGACCTTTTTTTCAAATTCAGCATTCACCGAAACCGAATGCGAGCGCATTACCGGAATCCTAACACAAGTGCAGGACGCTATCAGATCAGGCAAATCCATGATCTTCCGACTCTCATTCAACATCTTCATCTCCTCCTTAGTATATCCAGAATCCAGGAACGAATCGACATGAGGCAACGCATTCAGAGCTATCTGGTCAGGATAAGCCTCCACTGCAATCGCTTCCCCGCGGGAGATCTGGCCCATTTGGTTTTTTAGTTCCTCCATCGCCGCGACCCCGCTTCCACTGACCGCTTGGTAGGTTGAGGTAATCAAGCGCTTCAATCCAAAACGCTGATGCAGCGGAAAAGTCGCCATTAAGGTGATTGCGGTTGTACAGTTAGGATTCGCGATAATTCCCTCATGCTCCCTTGCCGCTGCCGCATTGATTTCCGGTATTACGAGAGGGACGTTCGAATCCATCCTGAAAGCCGAACTATTGTCGATCGCTACGACACCCGCTGCTGCCGCTGCGGGGCAAAGTACCTTTGACAAAGTTCCACTCGCAGAAAATATCGCGAAGTCCAGTCCATCGAAACATGACTCGGTCGCCTCTTCAATAATGACAGACTCCCCCAATGCTGAAACGCGCTTGCCAGCAGAGCGGCTCGACGCGAAGAGTCTCAACTCATCCAGCGGAAACTTTCTGTTCTCCAAGAGTAAAATCAGCTGCTGGCCGACCGCACCGGTCGCGCCCACAATACCTACTTTGTAACCCATTGTACTAAATTTATCTAAAATTTCTATCCGGTCCCCCGCCTTCAATGGAAACGAATGGACCCGCTCGAATCATTCAATCAACTCTGGACGGTTGCCGATCGACCATACTCTCCAAATGATTCCCGAATTAAATCAGCCGTATACCGATAAGGTTGAAGCGCTAAATATCAAGCCCTCAGTGCGACGCTTGCTGGTATCAATCGAAAAGCAGACCCTGTACCTTCTTGAAAACAACCAGACTCTCATCGAATACAAGGTGTCTACCGGACTAAAACCACCTTCCAATATTGACGGTTCTGGAGGGACGCCGTTGGGCCTGCATCGAATTCGCGATAAAATCGGGAACGGAGCCGTGCTGGGCGAAGTCTTCAAAGGGCGGGTAAGCATCGGTAAACGCTATCAGGATCTCGACCCCTCGAACCAGAAACCTAACTTAATTACCACTCGGATCCTCTGGCTAGAGGGACTTGAGCCGGACTTCAACACAGGTGAGGACTGCGACTCCTACTCGAGGTTCATATACATTCACGGCACAAACCATGAAAACAGGATTGGTCGCCCTGCCAGTGGGGGCTGCATTCAACTATCAAACATCGACATGCTGACTCTTTACAATTCTGTGGAAGACGGTGACCATGTTTTCGTATGCGAGTGAAATAGCTACTGGAAGGCATCGGGGTTATTTATCTCGTCGATAGCACCTCGTGTAGAGAGTAAACATCCGGACATTGATATTCTATGATTTCGCCTAACGAAGGTGCAGAAAGCCGCTCGCCGTCCACTTACTTGCCCGATATCGTTGCCCGCGTTTTCAACGAAAAGGGCTGGCTGCAGTCCTCTCTCTCTCTCGAGCATCGCCCTGAACAAAGTTCTATGGCCAAAGCGGTAAGCTTATCCATGCAGGAAGACCAACCGCTTGTCTTCGAGGCAGGAACCGGTGTTGGGAAGAGCCTTGCTTATCTGATTCCAGGAGTCATCCACTCTATCGATTCAAAAAGACCATGTATCATTTCCTCAAATACGATTGCCCTACAGGAGCAGATCGAAAGAAACGACTTGCCGATTTGCCGCACTCTATTTCGCAAAGTTCCCGAACTTGAAAAGTATGCCGAATTTCGTTCTGTCATCCTTGTGGGGAAAGGAAATTATCTCTGCCCTACCCGTCTTGCCAACGCAATTGCTAACAAGACGGAACTATTCCCAAACGATGAGATTGATGAGCTGAAACGGATCGCAGACTGGTCGCAAAACACTAAATCGGGCCTGCGCCAAGCTATGAATCCGATTCCCAACTACGATGTTTGGGAAATGGTCAATGCCGAAGGTTCAGCCTGTAATCGAAAGAACTGCAACCCAAACACCTGCTACTACCAAAAAGCTCGGGCTGAAATGCGTAAAGCCCAAGTGGTCATCGTAAACCACAGTTTGCTCTTTGCCCTCCTGAGTGCCGGAGGTCTGGCTCCCAACGACAAGGGAATTCTCCTTCCTGAAGACTTTCTTATTATTGACGAGGCACATACAACTGCAGAAGTGGCGACTGAACACTTCGGAGCTCGAATCAGTTCCTATGGTCTCGATCGTCAACTTAAGAATCTGTTTAATCCGAAACGAAAGTCAGGTGTCGTCCGCAAGTGGGCTCACCCTAAACAGCTTCAAGCCATCGTAGACGCACAAGAAGCTTCGCAGGAATTTTTTGGATACATTGCGGCTACTCGACTGTCTCAACGCCCTATTGCCCGCATTTCAGAGCCTGACTGGTGCGAGCCCACCATTGTTTCTCCGCTTAAAGCAGTGGTTCAAGTTATGGATGGCATACTCTCGAAGATCGAGGACGGCACGATGCACGACGAGCTAAAGGACCAGAGAAACCGAGTGCACAGCTACTACGCAGGAATCCGACGTTTCATCGACCTAGCAGCAGAGGATCATGTCCACTGGATTGAACGAAGCGGCCGGAGAAATCAAATTGTCACATTGCGCACCGCGCCCATTGAGATCGCTCCCTACCTTCGTGAAGAATTGTTTGGCGAAGATCGCTCAGTGGTCCTTACCAGCGCTACGCTCTCGATCGCGAAAGACTTAGTCCCTTTTCAATTAAAAGTCGGTGCCGAAGGCAAAACCGCCCACCGAGTCGAATCGCCCTTCGACTACGAAGCCAATACCCGTGTCTACGTTGCGAGCGATATTCCCGCTCCCACCCCCGAAGAAGCGAAACTGGCAATCGAGACACTGATCGACTACATCAAATTCTGCGTGGATCGTGTTGCGGGGGGTACGCTTGTCCTCTTCACGAACTACTCAGACCTCAGGAAGGCCGGTGATGCACTTGAATCTCACTTTCTCGATTCCCGTCGTGCGTTCTTTGCCCAAGGACAAGGACTCAATCGATCCGAACTTTCCGCTGGTCTGCGAAACTCTGGCAATGGCGTTCTCTTTGGAACCGACAGCTTCTGGACCGGCGTAGACGTTCCTGGACCCGCTCTTTCACAAGTCATACTGACGCGGCTCCCATTCGATGTTCCCACCCACCCCATCGCTGAAGCGAAGTCCGAGCGGATCAAAGAACAAGGTGGAAATCCATTCGCAGAAATGACGTTGCCAGAGGCTCTAATTAAATTCCGCCAGGGCATCGGCAGACTGATACGAAAAAAAGACGACCAGGGAATCATCACGATTCTAGATTCCCGCGTACTGCAAAAATCTTATGGTCGCCAATTCTTGCAGAGTTTACCAAAGTCCAAGTTCATCCGTATGGACCAATCAGATCGCGAAGATCGTTTTCGCGACATTGATGAATCCATCTCTCCAACCCTTCGTAGAATCCCGCCCCGCCAATGAGTTCCCAGCCATTCAGCTGGAACAATCGTAGAATACAATGAAGTCCAAGAAATTCAAAGAGCTCCTCGCAGCAAATCCTGAAAACGAATTGTTCCGTTTTTCACTCGGCCAATCGTTTATGGATGAGGGAAATCCCAACGAGGCAATTCCTCTGTTCGAAAAGTGCCAGCGAAAGAAGCCAGATTGGATGATGGCTTCGATTCTCAAAGCTAAATGCCACATGGCACTAGAAAGAATGGAGGAGGCACGGTTTGAACTAAATCGAGCCCTCAAACTCGCAATTGAGCAAGAGCACGAGGCACCGGAGGCCGAAATTAGAAAGCTTCTTGCCGTGATATCCCAAAATTGACTCTTCTATTTGGGTTCCATCCGGGGGGACAATCCATCGGAACATCTAAACCAGATCTGAAGGAAACTTGACTTGACTTAGATTTGGAGCGCTTTTTCCTCCCTTTCCAACGGTTGCCAGGGTAGCTCAGTGGTAGAGCAGGAGACTCATAAGCTCTTGGTCGGCAGTTCAAATCTGCCCCTTGGCACCACCGTTTCGCCCCCTAGGCCACGCACGGGTATCGCCAAATTGGAAATACCAAAAATCGATCATTACGAGATACGTAGCTTTTTCGCCTCGCTTGAAAAACGAAGTACGGTCAGACGTGCACTAGTCTACAGTGCCAACTCGCCCTGAGAATACCGCTTTTTTGCTTCTTTCAGATGCGTTTTCATCTCCATCTCTTCAAGAATTTCGAAAAGGCTTGCTGGGTCGACGACACCAGAGGGAATAAACTCCGGCCCGCAATCTGGATCAAAAGTAATAATCTTCCGGTTAATCGCCAGTTGTTCACTCATCGTCGGAACAATATCCTGAAATCGAACTGGTTTTAGGCTACTTGAGTTACTGGCAACTCCTTCGATATCATTGTATTGCTTCAACCACTTCACAGCGGTCTTCGGACCCACACCAGGAATTCCGGGAATATTGTCCGACGTATCTCCTATGAGCGACAAATAGTCTGCTATTTGGGTCGTTTTTACTCCAAACTTAGTTTCCACACCTTCTGGATCAATCACTCGCCAGCCCAGTCTTGGATTCGCAGTGGGAGGCGGCAGCAGCATGTGGATTCGATCTGTCACCGATTGGGCAAAATCCTTGTCGGCACTCACTATCATTACACGGGCATCCTCTTCCCTGGAGCATAATCGATTCGCATAAGCAGCGAGGATGTCATCGGACTCGACCCCGTATTCTTCGTATATCCCATACCCCATCGCTTGCGTGAGAGCCTTGATAATCGGAACCTGCTTCTCAAATTCTTCGGGAGTTTCACCTCGATTCGCCTTGTATTCAGGTAATAATGCCAGCTTCGCTAGGGCTCCTCCTAGGTCGAAGAAGACGATCGTCTCATCTGGTTTCTGATCGTCCACGAGCTTCCACATCGAGCGAACCCAACCGTAGAGCGCATTCGTTGGAAATCCGTCGGAACGGGCTAATTCATGAACGGCATAATAGGCACGAAAGGCCATATTAAATCCGTCAACGAGCAAGTACTTAGGCATATCGCAATCCTTGCACATCCGCAAGAGGAAGGGCAAATATCAAATGTGGAATAACTGATAGGCATATCAGTCGGCGGGCTATTGACTCCGCGACTCGCTTCCGCCCGGAGTTACAATTGTCGGATTCTGGAAGAGTGCCCCTGGCTGTACCCCTCGAAGCGTTTGACGCTTGGGCGATCCGCCAGGACTGACCAGATTTGCCGTAACGAATATCAGCAAATTCCGCTTGGAGGACGTCTCACCTTCAGAGCGGAAGAACCGCCCGAAAAATGGCATGTCTCCAAGAAAAGGAACCTTATCATTAACCGTAATCACGTCTTCACGCGTTAAACCACCCATTACCACGGTTGCCCCATCCCAAATGGTAACTTTGGTTGAGATTTCCCTCACCGCGAAAATCGGTTGATAGAAACCCGAGGGAACTTTCACTGTGCGGTCCGCAGTCAATGCGACGCTCGGCCCGCCGTACTCGACGAATCCTTCAAATTCGGTCACGCTCGGGTTGAGCTCCAAAGTAATACTGTAATCATCCTCTTCAACGATTGGCGTAACCGAGAGTTCGACTCCGATATTCCTAGTTTCGAAATCTTCAGGCGTACCAGGCGTAATCGTTACTCCAGCAGCGCCTCCACCGTTGATGCTACCGCTGGTGTTACCAACATTACTCTCAGTATCCGTGTAGCGGGTCGGGTAACGAAACTCCTGGCTAACGTTTATTTCCGCCTGGTTTCCGGAAAGCACGGTTATTTTAGGAGCACTTAACAGATCGGATCCGGAAGTCTGGGAAAGTGCACGAACGGCAACGTCCACGCTCATCTTTCCGATGTCCCCAAAAATTCGTGTCAAAGGCTCACTACCTACCCCAAGAGGCGCTCCACCTGGAATATCCGGAGGCGTAATCCGCTCGACTTCCAGTCCGTCGATCAAAATCGCACTCGATACATTTGAGGGGGAACTTGTATCAGCGAGACTTCTAAGTGAACTCCGGTAGTCCTCACCCGTTCCATTTGGATTACTACTTGTTCTACTATCGTCATGGGTCAGCATCCAATCAAACCCCAATTCTTCGATCGTCCCTTCTTGAACCTCGAGGAACTTAGCTTCAATTTCGACCTGCTTAACATCCGTATACCGATTCAGTATATTTCGGATACGCTCCAGGTTTCGCGTTGATTGGGTCACAATCATCGCCGATCCGTCGTAAGCCATTGTGCTACCTTCGGTGTTACTGAAATCTACCCCCGCCTGCTGCAAAAAATTTTGAATGGTGAATGCATCGCTCGCCATTCCTCTTGCAGGTGATGATGTGCCACCGCCAGAAGCGAATGGATCCGCATCAAACGCACTTTCAGTCGAAGAACCCGACAATCCAGTCATCCGAATTACAGTGGACCGGGAAACAGGGAATACTTCTGTATTCAGATTTCGATTCTCACCTCCTGGTCGCAGAACTACCGCATCTTCCTGGATTTCGTACTGAAAGCCAACAGAGTCGACAATGAAATCCAATATTCGCCTCAGCGACAAATGGCGGAGCGTAATGTTCACGGTAGGATTAATCCGGTCTGGATCTAAGAGCACGAGATTTACCCCGGGTGCTCCTATATCTGTGTTATCAAAATCCTCGGAAATCGCACTTAGAGTATTCACTGCTTGGTTTAGAGGGACTTCAGTAAAATTGACATTGGCTATGACAATCCGGTCCAGCTTCTGCAGCAATGGAGCAGGGCCTAACACCGTTGGGTTCACATCTGGACGCTCTTCGTAAATACCCGGACGTTGCCAGGCGCTAGAGACTTCTTCCAGAAGCTGTTCCCTTGACTTCAGTTTGTTTAAGTAAGCCAATGACTGTCTTTCTTGAGAGATCTTCACGAGGAAGCTTTTCGCCATTGCACTATTAGGATCCAGTGCTTCGATTTGCTTGAAGGAAGATTCCGCTCCGTCGATATCGCCTGCGATGAACTGGCTCCGGCCGCGCAGTGACAATGCTTCAATCTCTTGCTGAAGATTAACGAAATCTGGACTGATCTGGCCGATAGGCAAAAGTCCGTTTGGGGATTCGGCAGCGGACACACGCCGAGCATCGCTCGTCGATTGCTTTCTCAAGATCTCCCGCTGGTCGCGCTTAAGCTCATCAATCAGCGTTTGCGTCAATGGATTCGGCTCCAGCATTCTAATCGCACTATCAATAGTTTTGAGAGCGAGCGGAAAGTCACCGCGCTTACTTTGTCTTAAAGCGATTTCTCGAATCTCTCGAGCACTCACCATTGATTTTTCAATACGCTCTGCCTCTAGTCGCGCCAAATATTCCGCTTCGCTTTGCAGGGCTGCTCTTCGATCTGCGGCTGCCGACGCAGCGTTCGAGCCACCCGCACTGTTCTTGTCAGCGATCATGCTATCGACGCTTTTGAGAATGCTTTGGACTGAACGGTCAGCCGGTGTAATCTCCAACAACTGATTCAATCGCTCTCGGGCTTTCTCCAAGTCTCCCGAGTCGCGTGCTTGCAGAGCCTCCGACATCAATCGGATCTTGGTATCGATCTCACTCTGTCCCAAGGAGGAACTTGTCGAGACGATCGAAATCATGGCAACTGCAGCGTATACAGCGAATTTCGAAAAATGTGACTTTAAGTTTTTCATAGGCTTGGGAGCTCTGATTGGGGAAATTAACTATTGGGTTTCGGAGAAACGATTTTTGGCCTAATCGCGAAAGGACTGTAAGTACCCTGATCTTGGTTACCTTGATTCAGCAAATCGTCAGTCACAGACGGCTTGAGCAATTTAGAGAGGCGTTTTCCGCCATCCATAGAAATTTTCGTTATCATAGCTTCCGGAGGGCTGTCTGACAGAGCCCCGATCACATATGAACTATCTGCCAGCTCAACCTGGCTTCCTTCACGAACGACATAAACGTCTCCATCCTCAGTAGAACGAACTTTGGCCTCCAGATCAGAAAACATTTTCGTCTCCAAATTCGTGAGATAAACTTCTTCGTTAGTCTCATAGTCAAGCAATCGGGCAACACCCACCTTTTCAAAGACCGGCATGCTTCCCTCTTGCTCGACCTCCATCTGCTTCACTTCGAAAGAAAGGACTTTAACCCCTGCTTCAACAAGCATTTTGCCCGATTTAGCCAAGAGAAGTTCATTGGTATTCAGAAACTCGAAATAAGCCATGTAGTTACCTTCTTCTCCGGCATACCCAACCAATTGGAGCCGGTACGGGCGCTGCCTCACTTCAACAAGCTCTATCTCAAACGCCTTCCAAGGATCTTTGGATTTCGAGTTCGTTGTTTCCGGAGAAGTTACCGTAAACTCTCGAGAGGCCGGGTTGTAGTAAAGCACCGGAGGCGTAAATACATCGAAAACCCAATCCTCTCCACGAGATTGAGGCTGAGGAGGGGCCCAAGAAATTGACTCAGGGATATGCCTATTTACAACGAACAACTCCACGTCCACCTTATTATCTGAAAGCATCGACATGTCTTGACTAGATAGTGTATCTAAACTTTTCACACTTTTGATACTCATAATCCCCATCAGAAGAAAAACGACCATCGCAACCAGTAGGATGAACTTATCCAAAAATTCTGATAGACTAAATCTAAGCATTGCCACTTCCCTTTCCCACTTGCTCCACCTCAGTCAATACCCCGCTATCGATAAACTCGAGAAACTCCAAGGTCACACCGAAGTGAGACTCGTTTTCTGATATGATAGGTACCTGAACCGCCCTTGATTGCACATTCGCGCTTTCTTCGCTCAAGAAAGGATTATCAATAATCGCACTGCGACCTTCATCAGAGCCAGATTCGCGTTCGAGCCTCACATCAACTTCATGCACTGAAAAGGGCAAAGACGAACCCGTGATTCGATTTAGGAATCCTCTCATCGCGAGGGACTGACCCTTGAATTCCAACCGGAAGGCCAGAGAATCAAATGAATCCATGCTGCGAACCAAGCCATCGCCTTCTAAACTAAATAATTCTCCGTTCGAAATTGAATCGCTTCTCCCTTTCACTTGCGGCTGAGCTTCTTCCGATCCTTCACGTTTGATGGAGACGAGCTCGCCGATGCCTGAGTCAAATAGGGCTTGAAGCAAGGCTTCCATAATTTTCGTCTGCCTATGGACCCTAGTGATATCCTCTTTCGATGGTCCCACGTTCTCGTACTGCTTGAACCCAAATCGGCTGCCCTCGACCGTTTTCACGCCGCTGCTAATTGCCAGGCGCCGGGAATCCTCTACATACTTGGCGATCATGAAGAAGGCATCGTTGCTGTTCGAGGGCGGTTTTCCAAAAAACAGATCCTTGTCGAATGTACTCAGATTAAGAGAAGCTTGGGATTTTTTGAACTCCTCCATCAATTGCTCATAATTTTGGTCCAAAACGGCCAGATTGGCATTCGTGGGAGCGGGAGATCGACTCAAGAAAAGCTGTAATTGCTTGTCCTTGGACTCATACTGATCCTTGAGTTGATCGAGCCTATCCGCATCCTTCGAAGTATAAAGCATCCCCCCAATCGCGACCACCAAAAGCAGCCCAAGAGTGAGATAGAAAAAAGGATTTCGCTTGAGCCAGAACATCGAATTACAATGGGCGGGCGGAATCGACCACCAAAGTGAAATTAAACTTCAGAATACCAGGCACGTTATTGTCGAAACTCTCGTTTTCCAGACCTTCAACAAACTCAGACGCAGCAAAGCTGTCCAACAAAGCCGACACTCGGCGATTAGACTCCTGGCTTACTGTCGAAAGGGGATTGGACACATCGAGCAACCGCCCTTCCAGATGAAGGCGGACTTTGCTGGATTCTGCAGCATTCGCCCTGTTTCGTTCCGAATTGAAACGGTTAGAAGTATTTGAGGCGAGAGTTACCGGACGGGCCACTTCTATTCGGTCTATCCATACGTCTTCCACGTCGTCGAGCCGCGATTGAATATCATTCAGAAACTGAATCCAGTTTGAACGACTCTCCGCTATCATGCTCGCCTCCCCAATCACGCTTCTCAATTTCTCAATATCGGCTATTCGATTATTGATGAGAGTATTGAGCTCCCGGAGAGGAATCACTTTCGAATCTAGATTACGGATCTCCTCTTCGTATCGTTGTGCCGCTATTTTTGTGTTAACAAGTGGCAATGCGATCGCCGCACACGCCACGAGGCCCGCAAAAAGATAGTAAGGTTGCTGGCGTTTAAATTTCCGCTGCCATAGGATACTCCTCGGGAGCAGATTGATTTGCGTCGAGTCGGGCAAAAACCGCCCTATCGCGATTCCAATCGCCTCCGCGAGAAAAGCCTTGTCCATCTCGAGCTTCTCGTGAGAACAACTTGTAGAAACTCGAACCTCTTTCAATGGATCGAAGTGCCCCACAGATATGCCTAGACGGTCTTCCAAACCGCCTAGTAGATTCGGCAGCAGAGTCCCCCCCCCGGTAATGTAACACCGAACGGGGTCTTCATCGTATCCGTGATTCTTGTAAATGGCAAGGGTTCGACTGATTTCTACATTGAGCTTATTGAGGAAGCTGTCTTGAGCCTCCTTAAAGGCGACATGCTCCCCCGTTGGTAACGGGTCACCCGCGACCACAGCTCGCTTGATGTTCTCAGCATCATCGAAGGGCAAATCCAAAGCACCTCGAATTTCCTGGGTTACGGTGTTACCCCCGAGAGACACATTTCTTGAGTAGAACTTGCTACCATCCAAAAAGACAATGTCGGTCGACTTTGCGCCGATCGACAAAAGAAGCGAACAGCCGCTGGTTTCGGGCTCGTTGAACTTGAAGGCGTTGATCAAACCCACAAAAGTCGGCTCAATCACATCTGGATCCATCTTGGATTGCTTCCCGTAAAGTGAGAGCGATTCCACAAGCTCAGATTTGGATGCGGCGATGACGGTTTCGAAGTCCAGATCATCTTCGTCGATCAGATTGTCATCCCAAGCCACATCCGCAATCGGGTATGGGATATTCTGCCTGGCCTCAAACGCTACCACCTTTTCCCGCTTCTTCACAGGAACTTGGGGTATCTTCAGATACTTCGTCAGTACCAGACTGCCAGGAAGGGCATACCCCACAGGCATGTCACCCTTGAAGCGAGAGCGGACATCGCCAAAAGACTGGGATGCCGCCTTGAGCCAGAGCAGAGGCTCGCTGAGCGACTGATCTAGCTCCTTCCTCCAGTAGTTGATCAACTCGCAGCGACCACTTGTGTTCATCGACAGATGAACAGCAGCAATGTGGCTCGAACCACAGCTTACAACTAGGTAGTGAGGAGATCTCATTTGTAATTCTTTACTATTTTTTGAAATACATCAGATCTGTACAAGAAAAAACGGTCGATCAACCAGTGTTTACACTGATACACTATTCCATGTAACCCTGAATCACTTCCCAACTGCTACGATTTGCTCCTCGCATGACATAAAACAAAGAGCGATTCACTAACGATAATGAGCAGATACACCCATTTCACAGAGGCACAACATCCAAAAATCAACCGATTCCAGACAGGCGAACTTTTTTGAGAGCTAAGGAACCAAGACTGGAGTGTCCAAGTCTCGATAGCTGGGGGTTTCTCGAGGATAAGCGTCAGAGAAAGGCGTTTTAAATTGCGGCAGAAGAATGCCGTCGTTTCGAGAGGATTCTTCCTCGATCCGTTTAAGAAAGCTGTCTTTGACCTGCTGCCTTTCCAACTGCCGCGAAACTGTCTCAAAAACAGGGCCCTCGGACCGCACTAACTGAACCAAAAAGGAATGAATTTCGTTCCGCACCCGATACCTTTCTACAATCTCAGGCGGCAGATAAAACCGTATATAGTGACGCCCTTCCTTCAAGGAGACCAGGGAGGCTTCAGATCGGAAGAACTCGAACGTTTTCCCTGATTCGCTTTCAACTTCCAGGCCAAGCATCAGATTTACCACCAAATCGTCCAAATAACTCGGATTCTTGCGGTTAGGGTCCTGCGAATCTCGCCTCACCTCGACTTCGATAGTGCACTCTAGCCAATAGCCTGATGAAGAATTTCCGTTGATCCGGTCAAATTCAACGTCACGGACTCCGACCGACCCCTCAACAAAAAAAGGCAAACAGTGGATCAGCAGATAGCTGCATATACTGAATCTACGAAGCATTGTCCTTCGTAGCGGAAGAATTGATATCCCGCAAGACTTTGCACGTCTTTCGCGTCTTTTTGATTCTCGCTTTCCGCTTGACCCTCCTATCTCTCTCCACTGGCTGAACTCCGTCAGATCCCATGAAATATAAGATAAGCGTCCTGATTTTTATCAGAAACATCAAAGGAGAGCTCCTTATGCTAAAAAGGAAGAAATCTCCGAATCAGGGTCTCTGGAGCCCTATCGGAGGAAAGCTTGAAATGGAGACGGGTGAATCCCCCCATCAATGTGCCGCTCGAGAGACGTTCGAAGAAATTGGGCTTAAAATTGACCCTTCCCAACTCCACCTCTTTTGCATGATCGCGGAGAAAGCTTACGAAGGGAGTAACCACTGGCTGATGTTCCTATTCGACAGCCAACTAGCGATTCAAGAACTTCCTGAAGCCATAGACGAGGGAACGTTCTCATTCTTCTCGCGGGGACAAATCGATACCCTTCCGATACCTGAAACCGACCGCCAGGGACTCTGGGCGATCTACGACGATCACAGAGACAGTTTCGTGTCCGCTCGAGCCAATTGCGAGCCAGGACAACCCCTAGAAATCGTCGTAGAACAAGTGATTGAAGGTTGGGAAAGCAAATCCTGACGCCCAAATACCTGCAAGAAACTCTAGGATCTGCGATATGCCCTTGATCATTGAAGAAGATTGCCATCATTCTTCCAGCTCAAATTAGAAAAAATTCAAATCGTGACCAAAACCACTGCACCAAAGAAACCTGCGCGACCCAAGCCGACAAAGGCAAATCTCGCCAAAGAAGCCAAAACTCCAGCCAACGCCAAGCTGACGGCCGAAGAGCTGATTGGATTTTACCGGGAAATGGTCCGAATCAGAAGATTCGAAGAGAGGTCTCTTCGGGCCTACCAACAGGGGAAAATTGCAGGGTTCCTGCACCTCTACATTGGGCAGGAGTCCATAGCTGTCGGTTGCGTCTCTTTAATGGAGGAAAATGATCACGTTATCACCGCGTATCGTGATCATGGACACGCTCTCGCAGTTGGGATGAGTATGGACGAATGTATGGCTGAGCTTTTTGGGAAGGCTACCGGGTGCTCCAAAGGAAAAGGTGGCTCGATGCACTACTTTGACCCCAGTAAAAACTATTGGGGCGGACACGGAATCGTTGCGGGACAAACACCGTTAGGAGCCGGTCTGGCATATGGCCTGAAATACCAAGAGAAAAAAGGTTGTACCCTATGCTTCCTAGGAGATGGAGCCGTAAACCAAGGGGCCTTCCACGAATCATTAAATATCGCTTCCCTATGGGACCTGCCCGTCGTCTACATCATCGAAAACAATGGCTACTCAATGGGGACTTCCCAGGAACGTTCCAGCGTGCATCCCGAAGCTGGCATTGCTGTAAGAGCGGATGGATACAATATGAACTGGGCCAAGATTAACGGAGAATCCCTCTTCGATATTCGTGAAGGGGTAAAGAAAGCGATGAACCTGGCCCGAGATGAGTCCAAGCCGTCCCTTCTGGAGATCCATACCTACCGATATCAGGGTCACTCCATCGCCGATGCGAACCACAAGAAATATCGTTCCAAGGAGGAAATCGACGACTACCGTAAAAACCATGATCCCATAATCCTTTACCGCGACTATCTCCTTGAATCAAAACTGTTGGACGACGATGGCATCAAAAAAATAGATCTCGCTGCGAAAGATGAAGCAGAAAAGTCTGCCGCCTTCGCGGAGCAAAGCGAGTTTCCAATCGAAGAGGATATATTGAAAGACGTGTACTGGGAAGAGGACAATCCAGATCAAAAGCAGTCCGAGGGTCGAATTTTTTTCAACGATTAAATTCGTAACTTATTTTTAGATACGCAAACCCAATCAGGGAATTTTATCATGCCAGATATCAGTTACCGACAAGCGCTTAAAAACGCTATGATAGAAGAGCTCAATCGCGATGAAAACGTCGTAATTATCGGCGAAGAAGTTGCAGAATACAATGGAGCTTACAAAGTCACAGAGGGACTCCTGAAGCAATTCGGGCCCAAGAGAATTGTCGATGCTCCAATCAGTGAAGCGGGTTTTATCGGAATGGGTATTGGTGCATCCATGCTCGGGATACGACCGGTTATGGAACTCATGTTCTGGAGCTTCGCCTACGTTGCTTGGGACCAGATCATTAACAATGCCGCCAGCGTCCGCTATATGTCTGGAGGAAAAATCAATGTGCCAATCGTTATTCGAGGACCCGCAAACGGCGGCACCGGTGTTGGAGCCACTCACTCTCACACTCCAGAAAACTTTATCGCCAACACTCCGGGTCTTAAAGTTGTCTGCCCGTCCAATCCTTACGATGCCAAAGGCTTGATGAAGTCCGCCATCCGTGACAACGACCCGGTTTATGTTATGGAGAGCACCATTATGTATAATGACGTGGGCGAAGTTCCGGACGGAGACTACACGGTCCCCCTCGGAAAGGCAAAGGTTGCGCGGGAAGGCACCGAACTATCGCTAATCGCGCACGGACCCTCGGTATTGGTTTGCCTAGAAGCAGCAGAAGTATTGAAGACGGAGCACAATATTGATGCAGAAGTCGTGGACCTACGATCAATCCGCCCCCTGGATGAGGAAACGATTGTCAATTCAGTCAAAAAGACGAGTCGTGCCGTGCTCGTAGAAGAGAACAAACCCTTCTGCGGTGTCGATGCCCAGGTCGCTTACCTGATTCAGAATCAAGCCTTCGACTATCTCGACGCTCCCGTCCAGCGGATATCTGCGATCGACGCGCCGGCTATTTACAGTCCACCTCTGGAAAAAATCCAGCTTCCCAAAGCCAGTGTGGTCGTAAAGAAAGTACTAGAGATCTGCTGACCCGATAAAATCACCACAAATAATTTCCGACAGAATATGGCCACTATAATCGACATGCCCAAACTTAGCGACACCATGACAGTGGGAACCGTCGCTAACTGGCTCAAGAATGAAGGCGACACCGTAGAGTCCGGCGACGTCATTGCCGAAATCGAAACCGACAAGGCAACCATGGAACTGGAAGCGTTTGACGAGGGTGTGCTCTTGAAGCAGATTGCCGTTGTCGGTGCCCAAGTGCCCGTTGGATCTCCCATCTGCGTCATCGGCGAAGAGGGAGAATCCATTGATATCCAGTCCACGCCAGCAATGGATACTCCAACGAACGCGGAGGCTAACGCAGAACCTGAGCCCTCAGAAAATCCATCATTGGATTCAGGAACTTCAGAAGCAGAGCCTGCTCCTACTCAAAAAAATGCGGCTACCAGTCGACTCAAAGCATCCCCGCTAGCCAGGAAGATTGCGGAACAACGGGGCATCGATCTTTCCAAATTGACCGGTTCTGGTCCCAACGGTCGAATTGTTAAGAAAGACGTGCTTGGAGCGGGTTCAGGATCTGTGGACCAACCCACTTCAACTGATGTCCCTGCTTCCACATCTGGCGGGATAGCCGTAGCGGAGGACATTCCGGTTTCCCAAATGCGGGCAATCATCGCCCAACGGCTCCAGGAGAGCAAGACGACCGCTCCTCACTTCTATCTCGAATCAGAAATCGATGTCGGTGCACTGCTGGACTTACGCAAACAACTCAATTCGGAGTTAGCCGCCCTTCCACCGGAGCACGGAGGATTCAAATTTAGCGTCAATGATTTCATATTGAAAGCAGCAACCGAGGCCTTACGCCGGGTTCCCGCAATGAACCGCTCTTGGGCAGGAGAGACTATCCGGCAACATAGTTCCGTCGACATTTCTTTTGGCGTGGCAATCGAAGACGGCCTTTTGACCCCAGTCATCAGAAATGCGGAGGCAAAGTCCCTGAAATCAATATCAGTAGAAGCAAAAGAACTTATCACTAAGGCCAGATCGAAGAAACTTTCCCCCAACGAGATGTCCGGAAGCACTTTCACGGTAACCAATCTCGGTATGTTCGGCGTAACCGGATTTTACGGAATTATCAACACTCCAAACGCTGGAATTTTGTCAATTGGCGCCACAATCGCCCGTCCAGTCGTCCGAGATAACGGAAGTATTGAGGCCGCACAAATAATGAAAATCGGCCTGAGCTGCGATCATCGTGTTGTGGATGGGGCGACCGGAGCCCAATTCCTCCAGTCCCTCAAGACGATCCTAGAAAACCCAGCCTTCATTTTCATCTAAAGCCAATTCGGGCCAGACCCTGTTCCACTATTCAAAAGCAACCGGTTTTCCGGCAAACCGGTCTACGACTTGCTTAACATCAGCTAGTCCGAACGGTTTCAGGAGAAAGTCACAATTCTCCTTCTCCCCATCTGAGAACGGCAATGCCTGCTTGTCATCGTTTCCACTCGTCATTATAATTGGGATACGATCACCGTCCTTTCGTATCCGTTCAAAAACTTTACTACCATCAACACGGGGCATATTCATATCAATAATTACGATTTCAATTTCCCCCTGATGCTTTTCGTAAAGCTCTATCCCTTCTACCCCATCATTGGCGAGTAGAGTAGTGAATCCATAGGAAGCCAAAATAGAGTCTAGGGCCTTGCGAAGCACCTCTTCGTCGTCTACGATCAAGGCGATTCCGCCCGCAGCCAAATTCTTCTTAACAGATTTTTTTTGTGTTTTGGACAGTTCTTCAAAACCGGTCTTTCCAGAATTCTTGGAAACATAATTCTCCTTTTTGTCGTTCAGCCTGAACAACGAGCCCCCAATCACGACCGGCTCTGGATCCCCTAATGGAATTCGACCACCTCTCATTCCCACGCTCGCGTAGAGGCCATCTCCACAACGTATTCTAAATCTCAATTCAAAATCATATATCGAGTCACCGGCAATAACGCGAAATTCAGCTTTTACTCGATCTTTATCCTCTGGGTGAACCAATTCCTCGAAATCTGAAAATGTATCGCAAAATACAGACTGCTCGTGACCCAACGTTCTTCGTAGCGAATCACTAAATTGTGCCTCTTGGCTCGCTAGATTCCATGACCAAAACCCTACTTCCCTCGTTGCTAAATCCAGTCTCCTCTGACTCGCCAAAAAAGCGTCCTCCGCTCTCTTCTGCTTAGATATGTCCCGCATCGAAATGAGACACGCCAATTCCGTGCCCCAATCCACAGATAAGGACCTTAGTTCCGCTCGCGGATAGCTAGAATTCTTGATGGAGATCTCCATCTCGACCTCGTCAACTTCAAGGAGATCGTACTCCAGTACATCCTCTAGGGCTTCACCCATATTCGCGCCAAACCAACGCTTAGCGGTTTCGTTCGAGTACAACAAAACCCCGTCTTCTCTGGAAACGACAAAGACCGCCTCATCAATCTTATCCAAGATCCCTCGATAATGGGAATTCTCATGCCCTCCGACTTTTTCAGTCCGCTGAATCTGCAGTTCTCGAAGCATGCGACGGCGCTCAAGTGCATAGGAAATGGATTGAACAAGACTATCCTCCCCGAGCTCTCCCCAAAAGAGGCAATCATCGGACAAGCTTCGAGCCGCATTTAATACCGAATCAGACTCTGCTCCTTCTACGAGAGCTATGACAGGAGTATCCGCTCTACCTAGGTTAAACGAGACGAGTGAATCCAATCCTTTGGCATCCACTAGCTCGAGGGAACTTAGTACGATGTCACATCGCTTTTCCACAAGCAGCTTGTTCGCACTCACCAAGGAATTTGCAGTGCAACAAAGAAACCGTTGATCGTTTGATCTCTCGAGAAGTGCGACGATCCGATTTGTCCTCGACGCATCAGACTCAACAATTAGCGCTTTGATCTCTATTCGACCCATTTCAAATTTACGGGATTCTCAGCATGGCTACCCTCTTGCTTAGACCCTTAAACTATAAAACGTTTTCCAATATAACAACAGGTGCAAGTGCCGAAAACGACGATTTTGCTAATCTTCGGTGAATCGTTTCATCAGAGCCCTCAATCTCATTCCATCCCTCCGGTCAAAAACTCACGCCCGGGATCTCGTAATCGTCTGGGGGATTCGAGCGTATAGCATTCTCAATACAGAAAAGACCCCCAAGAGGAGCATCACCGCTCCGGCAATGCCCATTTCCTCAGCGTATCAAAAAGAAAAGGGTAACATTCCTGCAATCATTCTGGTTTTGAAAGTCCCGTCACCCTATTCATCCACTTCCAAGTTCTTGAGCGGTACTTGCTCGGAATGAATATCCACCTATCAGTATGCGGATGAACGGCCATTGGATGAGGAAAGCTCCCGAAGATCTCGTTTGTATTAATATTGCTGATCGTAAAATTGTCGGTGGACGGCAAAACCGATTCAATAAACTCCTTCGTACCAGATGTACCACCGTTTTGGCTGACAAGATATGGCCGATCACCCACTCGCTTCAGACGTTCGATCGCTCCCGCACGATACTTTTCCATCGGCGTTCCCCATTCGGTGTTTTTTCCACTCTTTGATCCCATCAAAGTGGTCATGAGCAATAAAGGCCGACCATAATCGAGCAACCTCGAAATCATACAGACCAAGATAGTTCACCCCAATCGCCCCCCTGGAAAAACCGCACAAAAACACCGCTTCGAGATCCACATTGTACTCTCGAATAATCCGCGGCACATTGACCTTTGCGTACTCAACCGTTGCGTGCTCGTCGCCCCACCAAGTCACCTGATTGTCCTTGTGATCCTGGCTTATGTAAGGCAATGATACCCAAATATACTTACCTCCTGACATACCATAACCTAGCCCTGCATCTTCAACCTCACCCGTCGATCCTGATTTAGGAAAGTAATTACCCGTGTATTCAAAAATTATGGGTAACTTTTCTCCCTTATATCTCCAGTTCCTTGGCAAATAAAGCGTATGGAAAACTTCGGTACCCAAGTACTCGGGAGCTATTAGATTTACCCGCTTACCCGCCGACGGCTCACCGTCACTTAAGTGAGGGATTTGCAAGATCTCATCGGCCTCAATATCCAAACAGACGCTTTCGGCCGCAGCGAAAACGGAACCTCCCGCCACGGCGGCGGCAAACGAACAAACGAAAACAGCATATCGATTCACTTGGTTTAAAAAAGTAACTTAACGATACCCTTTGCAACCGATAACTGCCCATCAACTCTAAGGCAAAGAAACTCGGGCCTAATCCCGCGTGTCGGGCGAGCTGGGTTCAAAATCGGCTTACTACCCTGAGCTCGTCGATGGACCGAGTGCCTACATGTCTATCCGACTTGATAACAATAGCGATTTTCCCCAACTGCCAAATCAAGAAGGATGGCCCGAGAATGCTGCTCCGAACGGTCGAGGGTGTACCTTACCTTCAGGATTTGCCCTGCTTCCACATTGAACGGCTTGAATGGGAAATGAATCTGACGCCAATGAGTCAGAGGGGAATCAGGCCCCGTATCGAGACGCACCGAGGGTGAAAGCTGCATAGAGAACCAGCCCACGAATCCATCCAGACGGGCTCCGCGTTCCATTTGAAACTCAAGCTCTCCACGTTCCCATGGATCCTCGCTCGAGGCAGTTGCCAAATTCAAGGAAACCATCGGCTGCCCTTTTGCTAGCATTGACTCCGCCGGCACCCTGATTTGCAGTGACAGTGCCTGATTTTGCTCCAATTCCTCCAAAATCGCATAGTCGATTCCGTGAATCGTCTCCCGCCAAAACCCCGGCCCTTCCCGATTGTACAAATCGGGACAACTCACTGGAGCCAAGAGCACATCCACCTCTGATGGAATCATCGTACCGCCGGGCTTCAAGTTTGCGTCTCGGGCCACAATCAGATCATCCAGCATCGCTTCCGCAAAGGCGAGGAGACCGAGCCATTCGCTCACGATCACATCCGTTGTATTTCCTAAATCAAAATTGCTGGCATTGCATCGTACAATGTCCACCACGTCCGTCAGTCCATTTCGCTCAACCAGCGTCTTCGCAACTTCCGCGATATCCGAATCATCTAACCCATAGACTTTCTTGGCTCCTGCCTTGGCAGCTAGTATCGCCAAAAGGCCCGTACCTGTACCTACGTCGATAACTTCGTCCCCCTCCTGAACAACTTCCTTAATCGCTGCCGCAAACGAATCTGTTCGAGGCTTGTCCGAAACCATGTAACGCTGCAGCCCAAGGCCTCCGTAAGATTCGAAATAGTGATCCATCCCATCCGCATAGATTCATATTCCTCTTAAGCAACTGAATTCGGTGACAATGCCCACTCATCGACTGAGAGTCGTATAACAACAACCTCATTCAAATAGGGTTTTTAAGAGATTTTTGGATACATAATTCTCAATTCCAGCAAGCGACTTGAGATTCGACAAATCCCTATTAATCTGCGCGAGAACACCTCAATCCCACACCCCCTCGTAAATAGCTCCAGGCGTCAATTCATCCAGTCCGCCACTCTAGCATGAGGCGTATCAATCGCTTTCCCCTTTATTTCCTGCAGTTCGGAGCGTGGAACCCATCCTCTGAGTGAGCACGATGCCGCACTGGACGCGGTACTCAAAAAACCCGCGCTCAAACGCGAGCTGTTTCCAAGTCCAGTCGGCCGACCTTCGTTCACAACCTCCATCACCATTTCGCAGGCAAAGACGCCGGGGACTTAGATGGGCTCATCTACAACGCCCACGGAACCAACATCAAGCGGCAAGTCATTCCCCTATGCTTGCAAATCGTATCGATCGAGTTCGCCATTCTCGATATCCTTGGGAATATTGTCGGCAAAACTGCGGGCCAGTTGATTGGGGACCTGGTAATTCCGGAGGTAGCTATCTATTTGTGGACCCGCTTAGGAGACCTGCGAAAGAAAGAGCCCGAAGCATCGCTCGAACTGGTACGACAGGACTATGAAGCAACAGAAGCCATGGCCATCAAGATTCGAGCCGGTCGTGGCGACAATCTCGGTCACAATAACGAGAACGCTCCTGGGCGGACCGAAAAACTGATACGCATGGTGCGGGAAATGTTCGGCGATGAAATCGCCTTAATGATCGACGGCGATGGGACATACGACGTCAAGGAGGCCATTCGCATTGGCAAGATTCTCGAAGAGCACAACTACTACTGCTATGAGGAGCCTATTCCGTGGGAATCTTGTAAGGAGCAGAAGCTGGTTGAGCTGGCTGTAGACATTCTTATGGCCGGTGGTGCGGAGCAATTTGGCGTACATGCGTTCCGCTATCTATTCGGCAAGGAAGTCTTTCAAACAGTGCAGCCCGGCCTTTTCTATTATATTGGTATGGTTCGCGCTATGCAGGTTGCTCGTATGGCAGAAGCTGCCGGACTTCAAATCACTCCGCACATTTCTGGTGGAGGTCTCGGATACGTTTAGATGCTGCAAATGGTCACCGTCTGCCCGCCGCCGAATGGCACGAGTTCAAAATGTTCCATACTTGCGAAGTCAATGGAACCGTCATTCCCGTGGAGAGCAATGCGGAACCCTTTGTTAGCATCGACGGAACTCTCAAAGTCCCCATGGGCCCTTGGCTCGGCGTGAACATCGATCCCGAGTACATCAAGACTCACGAGGTAGTATCATTATAGGTATTACCAAGGAATCTCATTACGATTTCGTATAGAGGTCTTTAATCACAATGAACGCAGAGAATTCCTATTCAATCTCGGCGGGCTCAACCGTCAATTCAAACGCTTGGCCAGATCTCGAATTGACTTTATTTTCACTCCCTCTTTATCGGCAATTGCAATCGCTCTGGCGAGACGGGCTGGGGCTGAGCGTCCTTTGCATTTGTGATGGGGATCCGCCCCCAATCCCTGTACCAGACCTTCAATGAGTAGTTCACGAGGTAAGGATTGGCCCGTCAGTGCTTCTTGCAAGTCAATGGCGTCATTCGCCACATCCAATGCCAACTGCCTGCTCTCGGCCCAAAGCGTCGCCGTCGTTGCACCCTCATCCAAAGCGAGACCCGCGATGTTCGTCGTCAAAATGAACACATTTTTTTGCACAAGGTTGACAAGCATTTCTTCACGGCTTTCCAATATTGTACAAGGAATATCAATACCGTCTAGCGATTCGGCGATCAAGTCAGCATGGGTTCCTAATATCGGTGTTGGCAGGAGCGGCTTGTAGTCCATACTTTTTTTCTTTTCGAACCATACGGAAAGGACCGTGGGATTCTCAATCCCATGGACCTCCCAGTCTTGAGGCAGCAACTCATTCTGAATAAAGACCAAGCTATCCCTCCATCCATCAGGAATCGTTTTCAATACGGACGAAAAGTCCTTCTCTCCCACTCCTAAGACTACCATTAGGGGGTCCGAGATCTCCTTGGCCTCAGCGATGATATCCATGTGTCGCGTTACTGGCACAACAGGAAGCCCATCACGCAGGAATGCTCTGGCAAGTACGCCAGCTACTTCTCCGATTCCGATAATAACGACAGGCCTTTTCATTCTTCATTAAAATCTACCACAAATTACAAGCGATCCCATTTTCAAGGAGCTCCATTAAACGTACTGACTTTTTCCGAAAGCAAACCCATCTCTATTTGATAGCTAAGATTGTTCGCTTGGTTCACGTTTTCCGGGCCATCAACAAAATGGTCATACAGCTCTTTGGCGACGACTTCGTTGGTACTCGTATCCGTCCATTCCACATATCGGTAGCGGTCCGTCTTGATAGTGTAGCCCATGATGTTCGAACCTCTTGGATACTGGCTGCGGGCAAAACTGCGTACCGTATTCTTCGGATTCTCTAGAATGGGAAGCAAACTTGTCCCCTCTAAGTTTGCGGGAATGGGTAAGCCTGCGAGATCACAAAGTGTCGGATAAACATCGAGCAGTTCGACGAGCGAACCGGTTCGCTTTCCCTTCCGGTATCCCGGGGCGGAGATCATGAACGGTACCCGGCAATCCAGCTCGAAATTGGTATGCTTGTGCCACAGAGAGTGTTCCCCCAGTTTAAAGCCATGGTCGGACCAGAAAACGATGATCGTGTTGTCCCGCAACCTCAGCGCATCCAAATCTTCTAGCAAGTCACCAAGCAGACTATCTATATAGCTGACGCAGGCGTAGTAGCCATGGCGAAGCTCTAAAGTCAACTCGTCCGGAATATCCCCTTTCCATGGCACACCTTGATAGGATCTCAGTTCGCCGTTCGTGTGAAGGGCGTAGGATGGAACATCTTTGGGGGGATAAGAATTGTCCGGTAGTTTCAGCTCATCTCGTACATAAAGATTCCAGTACTTCTCCGGAGCATTGAACGGCAAATGCGGTTTAGAAAAGCCAACCGCTAAAAAGAAGGGCTCCCTACCGCCCGCTAGTCGCTTGAGTCCCTCTCGCGCGTTCAGCATCATCGCTCCATCTCTATACTCTGAATACGTTCCTTTCGAACTCTCGATCACGGGCCCGTTTTTAGGTCCACCAAGACGTTCTCCCGCACCTTCCGCCGTTGCCAGTCGTTCACGATTGACGCGTCTTGCTTCTCGACTCTCCTCCAGCATGTACTGCTGCCCGTCTCCAAAACGGTGCGGAGGAACCGTCCATGATCCAGGATCCCCATGATGCCCATGCCCATTGTGGAAGATCTTACCAAAACTTTCCGCAACATAGCCATGTTGGCGAAAGTACTGAGGAATGGTCACAGCATCAGGAGCGGCCACACGCAAGTCAGTGTACAGACTGGTCACGCCGACTGTATCAGGCAGCTTCCCAGTCATCAGACTCGCTCGAGAAGGATGGCAAACCGCTTGCTGACAATAAGCTCGGTCGAAAAGGATGCCATCAGCTGCTAACCGATCAAAGTTCGGAGTGATCACGTGCGTTTGACCATAGCAATTCAGGTCCGTACGCAGATCATCCGCTGCAATAAATAAAACGTTGGGTCTCTCTGCGAGCAGGGAGAAAGACAAAATAAACAACCCTGTATAGAGGAATTGTATACGAAAGCATAACGAAGCCAATAGTTTCATAAAATTAATATGAGAGTCGCCTGCGAAGACCACTGAGGGCAACCAAGATTTCTCAACCCAATTGTATTTGCTTCATTATCTTTGTGGGCCTTGTGGGTACAATTGATTGGACCGCAATTCATTTTTCAGAATGCAGGAGCGACTTTATACTGTGATGGAAGAGGACAAATCGCGGCATAAAGCCGCTCCTGCGAGTCTCGAATTTCACGCCAGCAACTCCTTTATCACTTTGGCGTCTTTCACGCCAGTGAGACGCTGATCCAAACCTTGAAAGGGGAAATTCAGCTTTTTGTAATCGAATCCTAGGAGATGGAGCATGGTAGCGTGAAAATCCTCTAGGGGAACGGGATTGATGGCTGGGCTATAGCCGACCTCATCGGTTTCTCCATAGGATATGCCTGGCTTGATGCCGCCCCCAGCAATCCAGGCGGAAAAGGCTCCGGGGTTGTGGTCGCGCCCAACATATTTTCTTTCATTGGATCCGCCTCGGTTTTCCCGCATGGGGGTTCGGCCGAATTCGCCGCTCCAGACGACTAGGGTGTCCTCGAGGAGGCCTCTTCGTTTGAGATCCGTGATCAAAGCGGCCATAGGCTTGTCGACCTCGCGACACTTGTCTTGGAAGCCACCGTTTAACGCCTCGGAACTTGCTGCTCCATGTGAGTCCCATCCCCAGTCGAACAGCTGTACGTAGCGCACTCCGCGCTCAACCAATCGACGGGCCAATAGGCAGTTATTGGCGAAACTCTCCTTGTCTGGTTCTGTACCGTAGAGCTCATGAACATTATCCGGCTCTTTTTCGATATCCATAGCCTCGGGCACGGCCATTTGCATGCGAAACGCCATTTCGTATTGGGCGATCCGCGTTAGCGTTTCCGGATCGCCGAATTCATAATGGGTCTGCTGGTTCAGATTTCGAATGGTATCCAAGGCCTGACGTCGCAAGTCTCTCGTCATCCCTTTGGGGTTGGATACATTGAGAACGGGATCGCCGTGGGAGCGGCATTGGACCCCTTGGTAAACCGAGGGAAGAAAGCCCGATCCCCAGAGGGCTTTGCCAACTCTAGGGATGCGGCCACCGGAAAGCAAAACGACAAATCCGGGAAGATCGGCATTTTCGGTACCCATTCCCCAAGTGGCCCAAGAACCTATGGACGGATAGCCGATTCGCGGCTGACCGGAGTGAATCATAAGCTGAGCGGGTCCGTGGTTAAATTGATCGGTTTGCAGGGTTTTGATGAAACTGACGTCGTCGACGACTTTCGAGAAATAGGGAAGCCGGTCAGATACCCAGGCTCCGGAAGCTCCATGCTGTTTGAACGGAAACTGGGGGCCCAGCATGTTGGGGGTGCCCTGTATGAAGGCGAAATTCTTGCCTTCGAGAAAGGATTGCGGGCAGGGCTGGCCATCCAGTCGCTCGAGATCTGGCTTGTAATCGAACAGCTCCAATTGGCTCGGAGCCCCGATCATGTGAAGATAGATTACCCGTTTAGCTTTATTGGGAAAATGGGTTGCCAGCTGTCCGAAGGGATTGGAGGAGCTTCGTCCCGACGACGGAGCTAGGACCCCGGAAGCGTTTTGACTGGCGAGAAACATGGCTCCAAGTCCGGTCGCGCAGCGCGTGATGAACTGTCGTCGCGTGTCCTGTTCGAGGGAACGGCGGCGAGATTCTTGGATTAGCGATTCGAGATTCATCGATTAAGAAAGTTTTTGATACGAAATTCAATAAGTGAGGGATTCATCGAGATTTAGCAGCACCTGAGCAACGACCGTTGATGCCTTTTCTGGCGACTCTTGCAGCGTTTCCTCATACAATCGGACGAGCTCTCGCAAAGAGGAGTCCGGTGGATTGCGACCCGTAACAAGTCTGTAGGCAAGTGAGAGGCACTCGCTGATGGGCCCGCTTGAGAAACCGCTTTCCAGTTTTTCCCCGAGAGCTTCAGCAAATTCAACGAAGGCGGTGTCATTTAGGGTTACAAGTGCTTGCAAAGGCGTATTGGAATTCAGACGACGAGGATTGCAGAATTCCCGGGACGGGGCGTCAAAGCTAGCGAAAGTCGGATAGGGGATACTCCGTTTTACGTAGGTGTAGATCCCTCTTCGGTACCGGTCACCATCGTCTCTTTCGGGAGTTTCCCATTTGTCTTGGCTGAGGAAAGGCTGCCAGATGCCCTCGGGAATTGGTGGATGCACGGGAGGGCCGCCAATTTCGGTAGAAAGCAGTCCGCTGACGGTCAGCGCGTTATCGCGAACCATTTCCGCGGTAAGTCGCAGTCGAGGCCCACGGGCTAGCAGTCGATTGTCTGGATCGCGCAGGTTGAGTTTGGGATTAATCGTAGAAGATTGCTGGAAGACGTAGCTGAGAACGATCTCTCTCAAAATGGACTTCACGCTCCAATTATAGTCCTCTTGAAAACGCATAGCCAGATAGTCGAGCAACTCTGGATGGGATGGCTTCTCCCCAGATGATCCAAAGTCTTCGAGCGTGTAGACAATGCCGGCTCCAAAAAGCTGTTCCCATAGTCGATTGACGAATACGCGGGCAGTTAGCGGATTGTTATCGGATACCCACCAATTGGCCATAGTGAGGCGATCGGGATCTGGTTCGGCGGGAGCGATTTTCAAGAGGGAGGCAGGAATGGCTGCGGTAACGGCCTCTCCTTTCTCCAACGCGTTGCCGCGCTCGAATATGCGAGTTGGCCTAGCGAGCTGTGGCGGACGGCGGTGCATTATCGGAACGGTGGTTCCCGGGATTTCAGAATAGCGCCTAGTTAATCGATCGATTTCCCGCATGAGGGCGTACGAATGCACTCCCTCCGATACAAACTCCGTCCATCGCTCATCCGAGGTAATATCTAATCGGCCGCGCTGAATAGCCATGGGATGACTTCCTTGCCCCGTCTTGTTACAATGGATACGAATTGAAAGGCGTTCCCCTGCCTTTAGTTTAATTGGCGTTTCCGGGATGAGGGCAATATCACGGGCGTAGTGAATTCTTGAATCCGCTCCCCAGCCTTCCCCATTTGGAAGAATCGTTTCCATCGGTTCCGTAGGCATCCAGGGTACGTCTGGAACGGAAGCTTTGAAACAAACAGGCATTCGATTACCTGCTTCATCGACGATCTCCGCTTCGATTTTGTCTACGAGAAAACCCCATGGGGGATTGTCGACGGCGGTATCGGGATCGATGGGCAATACCGTGAGACGCAGAGCGGAAGTTGGCTGGTCTTCAACACTCGAGGCGGGAATGGTAATGTTTGTGTGAGTTTTTATCTCAACTGTTCCCACAGTTTGGAATTCAGAGTAGCCGGCTGAGTCGTCGACTTGATACTGGGTGCTATTATTAGACGCGACCTCGAGGCCCTTTACGTGTTGCCAGTCGGCGCTTGCCTTTAACGTGTTTCCTTGTTCCCAGAACGTCTCTTTGAGCTCGAGGATGCGGCGTATCAATTCCGTCGTTTCTTCATACAGATTCGGGTTCTCGGGTACTTTCAATAACGGCTCGTCTTTTTGTAGATCCGAATCCGCCGTGTTGTTAAAGAACGTCATAAACTGATAGTATTCTTCATGGCGGAAGGGATCGTAGGGGTGGTCATGGCACTGAACGCAGTTGAAGGTCATCGAGCCCCAGGTTTGCCAGGTTGTGTTGATTCGATCGACCACCGCCTCGACCCGAAAAACTTCGTCATCGGTCCCTCCCTCGTCGTTGGTTTGAGTATTCCGCTGGCTAGCTGTGGCCACTAGATCGTCGAGGCTCGGATCGGGCAGTAGATCGCCCGCCAACTGTTTTACAGTGAATTCGTCGAAAGGGAGATCGTCGTTGAAGGCTTTGACGACCCAGTCGCGGTATGCCCAGATCGTCCTCTTTTGATCCTGCCCTAGACCACCCGAGTCGGCGTAGCGCACGAGGTCGAGCCACATGGACGCCCAGCGTTCTCCAAATCCTGGTTTACTGAGCAGGTCATCTACCCTATTTTCAACTGCTTGCTTCGGGTCGAGATCGTATGCCGATTCGAACGCGTCGAGTTCGCTGCTTGTGGGAGGCAGGCCCGTAAGAGCTAAGCTGAGCCGTCTGAGCAATCGGCCGGGAGATTCCGGTGGGCTTGGCTCGAGGCCTTCCGTCTCCAGCCTACGGAATAAGAAGCGATCAATGTTTCCATTGGCTTTTTCGTCCAATGAAGATTTCGGAATGCTTGGACGTTCGGCTGCTTTGAAGGCCCAGTGGGCGCTCCATTCGGCTCCTTCATTGATCCATTTCTTAAACAGAGCGATTTGATCTTCCCTGAGAGCATCATGTTCATCCGGTGGAGGCATTCGATCGTCTTCGTCGGAAGTGGTAATGCGGTAAATGAGCTCGGAATCGTCGGGTTTTCCGGGTTTAACGATGGGAACTCCGGAATCTCCGATGAAATTGATGACCCGGTCTTCGTAGACGAAAGAAACATCTCCAGCCGCTTTTACGCCCCCATGGCACTCAACACAATTCGCATTTAGGATGGGCTGGATATCGCGGGCAAAATCAACCGACGCGTCGGCCGCCCCAGCGAGATGTAAACCTCCTAAAAGGGAAACGAGGCAAAGCAGTCGCAAAATGGATCTCATGAGTAAGGATTAAACCCTGATGTTGAATAGCTCTCAAGTCAAAGCGGAATAACGAACTACCAGGCTATTCCGTAGTAATCGCCAAAGTTGCTGGCACCACCCCAGAAAGTACCATGCTCCGGGTCCAAGTAGATCGTATTGAGGAGACCGGAATTTTTGTCTTCAAACTTCAGCCAATTGCCTCGACGCTACAGGTTCTTTCGCACCCAAAACGGCACCTCCTCGACTAGAGTTAGCTTTCCCGGTTGCACATTGTGCTCACCGAAGGAACTTAGCATCTAAAAACTGGTCAGGTTAGCGGCCTCGCACGCCTCCTGTACCGTCATCCCGAATTCTACCATATTGAGAAAAAACTGCGGAATGTTTCAGTCCTGAGTATCCCCACCTTGCACACCAAAGACCAGAAAGGGTTTTCAATCCTTTTAAGCGATCGGCGGCGTCAGCCTTAACCTGGGACGCTTTCCCGGCTCAATCACATCGTAAGGATTCTCCGTTGGATCGAGCACGAAGCTTTGCATTCGCTGGTTCATGCCAATGCCGGTGTTCCCCGCCACAGGTACCTGCAAAACAACCTCCGCTTGCGGTGATGGATATGGCCCAGCCTTCCTTGCCCGCTGCTTGGATAGAAGTAGTGCCCACGAGGAATTCCTTATCCAGTCTCTACTGTTCAGCGAATTCCTCATATTCAGCCGACTTCAAATTAGACCAGTTTTAAAGAAGATCGGGAAAGGGGCTGTCTCCCTCCTGGAAGAGATACGGATCTCCGGAACGGATGTCTGGGAGGTTGAAAGCAAGATCAACGAGGCTCCATCGATCCGCCGCATAATCCTTGGAAAGCAGGCCTTGTATCGGAGTTTTGGGCTCAAAGCCATGGTCGCCACAATAGAAATCCCTATCCGCAAATGCCAGATTTATCACCTGGTAAAGCGTTTGGATGTATCGAGAGCTGTCGTACCCAATCGACTGAAGGTCGAGCGGTTCGAGCAAATTCAAAGTCTGCAGCAATGCCAGCCCTTGCGTCCAGCTAGTCAACTTGTAAACCTCAATCCCTTTGTAGGTTATTTGTGCTGGTTCCTCAATCTTGACCGACCAATTCGCAAGATCCTCGACTTGGTGCGATCCGCCTACCTCTTGGAATCTTCGACAAAAGCTTCTGCGATGTCTCCCCGATAAAAGTGGTCATAGGCAGCGATAATCGCGGCCTTCCGGTCCTCGCCCATATCCAGCGCTGCTGGCTACGCATCGACCAACTTTTGCAGCGTATTCAAAAGGTCCGGCTGACGCCAGATTTCGCCGGCCCGATCTTGTCCAGTCAGGAAGCGTCAGACAATACGGACCTGCTCGGACATCAACTACTCCACTATTTCCACCAACTTGTTGTATTGGGATACGACGGCTCCCAAGGCTTTGCTGTGGGTCACGTACACCTGCCACTCTGGGTCTTTCCACATAAGTTCGCGCTTGGCTTCGCGATCCGCGAGATCCTCGTAGCTCCACATCAAAATGAACTCGTTCGGGTCCTCGATGGATTTCACATAGGAGTACGGCTCCCCAAGGATTCGGGTCTGTGGCGCCCGCCCATACTTTTCGTATAGCTCGAAATGCGTTTCCCGCGTCGCTGGCTTCGTTTGGTAGATTCGTATATCAATTAACATATATTCAAATTTTAGATTGGGGGCGCTCTCCGAGCACCCTAGATTTCTGTTTGAGTACTATCGGCGCTCGGAGATCGCCCGCTACCTTGGCTGGTAACATGAGTCGTGAAGAAATGACCGATCTTGTTGAACGCATCCAATACCTCTGGAGTTCTGGGTACCACATGATCGCTATTGTGCCATGCATGGGGCACGTCATCATAGGCCTGAAAGTCTACCTGGACCCCGCACTGCCTGGCTTTGTTAGCAAAGGCTTCCGCATCGCCAAACATTGTCTCCGGCTTCCCGACTTGTACGAGAATCGGTGGCAGTCCTTCCAGGTCGGAAAATACTGGAGACGCTAGCGGGTCCTTTGGATCGACCCCGTTTAGATAGAGTCCCGCCATCCGGTCTAAATAAATTTTTGATATAGAGGGATCGGAATCCTGATTGGATTCAAAGGTTGCAGCGCTTTGGGTAAGATCTGTCCAGGGTGAAAGGAGAACGGCGGCCGCTGGCTGGCCTTCCCCTTCCATTTTTAGTTTCGCCAACAAAGCGGCCGTTAAACCACCGCCCGCAGAGCTTCCTCCCACCACGATTTGATGGGAAGGAAACCCTTGCTTCAAAGTCCACTGATAAGCGGCATACGCATCTTCGACTGCAGCGGGGAATTGATTTTCAGGAGCTAACCGATAGTCGACTGTCAAACAACGGCACCCACAGGACGCGCTAATGTTCGACCCAATTCTGCGACTCGCTTCCGCCGAACTGCGATAGTAGCCCCCACCATGGAAGAAAATAAAAACGCCCTCGTTCGTGAGCGTCCCGTTAACGACCCACTCACCGTAAACACCGTCCATGTCACAGGACTCGATTTTCGTGTTCGGTCTCGGTACGCTCCCAGCATCCGGACCCTTCCCCCGGAGTAATTCGATCGACTGACTCGAGTCGTAGGGGCTTGCCCGTCGCAGAGCGATTAGGGATTTCAGTTTTTCGCTTGGCATAGATTTTCAAATTGTCTTAAGTTGAGAAGGTCGAGCGACCCAAGACGGATTGTGTTTCATACAACGACCCCGCTTTCTTCGGGCCCGGAAGTGGGGTGCGAACCGGAACTTCCGTGAGACGGGGCTGATTGGTCGGTTCTCCACGCAAAAAGCTACTCGCATACACGTCCCATTCTACGCCTCGTAGCGGCCAGGCATCCCCGGCACAGTACTGGAAAAGCAATAGCCTACGCGGGTTCGGCGACAGGTTTGGCAACGAACCGTGCAATACTCGAACGTGGTGAATGGAGATGCCGCCCGCCTTCACTTCGATCTTCTGCGCCTTTGAATCATCAAAATCTTGTTCGGTCACGGCCCCCGCAAATCGGCCATCCTGGTGATGATCCAGAATCCGTCCTTTATGTGTTCCAGAAATTCCCATCAGGCATCCGTTCGCTTCATTCATATCATCGATACAGACGTCAACCGCCAAGAGATCATCTTTATTAAATGGATACAAAGCCCAATCTTGATGCCACTCAACGGGGCTGATGCCGCCACCCGTTTTCATGTTCAATTTGTTACCATTGGTCCAAATTGAGGGTCCAATCAACTGCGAAACGATATCGAGAATCTTCTCATGGCCGAGCGTATTTCGATACATGTCATGAACATCAATCGGACTTTTCAACCGGCGTAACTTAGGCCTTTCATAAGTGTGATCTGGCTCTAAATCAAAAACATCGTCACTCTCTTTTACATACCGTGACTGCTCGACGAATTCATCCGTCACCCTCCTAAGATCAGCAACTTCACTTTCACTTAGCACTCCTTCAACCGATACGTATCCATCTCGTTTATACACGGCAATTTGTTCATCTGTTAGCATTCTATTCGGGGAGTTAAGGAACTAAACCTCCTACAAATACAAATGCGAGCCCAAGCTGAGTCAACCGTTCAATGACCAAAGAAGTCCAATCCTCTCCCCGGCCGAAACAAAGGCTTCTCATTCGTTGACAAATTCTGGAAACAGGGCACGATTCTAGCCATGCGTAAGTACTCACGTCGGGACATCCTAACCAGCTTGGCAGCCCTCGGCGGACTCGGGATGGTCCCTTCTGCACTCGGACAAGCCCAAGCGAAAACCGCGGCATCCGCAACGCGTCAACGGATCACTCGCTACGAGGTGATTCCCGTCCGAGTCCCCATGCACGATCGGGTTCGCGACGTTTTCGCGGAGGTCTATCGCAAGCAGGGAATCAATCGCGATTACTACGATTCAACGCTAGTTAAGCTCTATACAGATGAGGGACTAGTAGGGATCGGCGATGCACTATTGAATGTTGAAGATTCCTTGGGAAGCGTACCTCAAGCGAAAGCGATCTGCAATCGCCTCATCGGTCGCTCACCTTGGGAATTTCTCTTAGACGATAGCTTGGGAGGAGTTCTCATAGCCGTGTACGATTTGATTGGGCAGGCATCGGGACTACCGGTTTCACGGCTATTCTCGCCTGAAACAAAAACGCACATTGTTCAATCCTGGTGGAGCCAGTGCTTCCCCCCTGACCTAATGGCCACCGAGGCGAAACTGGGATACAACTTGGGCTACCGAGTCCATAAGGTGAAAACACGCGACTTTGAGGATCCCGTGGAACAGGCCGAAGCGGTCACCTCATCCGTACCGGCAGACTTCAAGATCTGGGCCGATGCCAACAGCACCTGGAAAACGCCCGAACGAGCCATCAAATACGGAGAGCGACTCACTCGATTCCCACAGTACTTCGCGATAGAATCGCCCTGCGACTACGACAGCCTCAATCACTTTCGCCAATTGAGGGATCGTTTTCCTCTGAAGCTCGCCGAACACTATCCCCAAGATCCGATGCCGTTCGTCCGCGAGGAATTACTCCAGGCCCTCGTCACGGGTGGCCCCATCGGCAAGACGCTCGTTCAACGAGCACTCATGGCTGAGGTAACTGGCATTCCACTTTGGGTTCAGCACAGCATTTTAACCGGCGTCGCCCAAGTCTTTCAAGCCCACCAGACCGCCGCCTTCCCCGGTATCCAGCATGCCGTCAGCATCACCCATGTAATTCAAGATGATCTTATGGTTGAATCATTCGAAATGAAAGACGGGCTCTATGAAGTTCCAACTCTACCTGGAATCGGCGTACATTTCAACGAGGATGCCCTAGAAAAGTATCGAAGGGGGTAGCGACTGGGAACGCTGAGTCCCAAGTTCAGCGTTCCCGGGGACCAGAGCGAGAATTGAGTCAACTGTAGACTCTAACCTTCCTTGTCGGAAGAATCCCGTTTGCATAGCCTTTTACCTGAACTCAATTTCGCAAGGAAGCTGACTAGGCGACCTG
>PBMN01000042.1:0-20233 GCA_002722675.1 Opitutaceae bacterium | reverse complement strand
CGATTCCATGAAACAGCGAAACTTCTACCCCTCGGCTTCCGCTGACCAGGGTGATTTACTGGTAGTGGTGCACTATGGTTTAATGAGTGTCCCCCAGGATTTGGGAGACCTCTTTCAGCTCGATATGGACGATCCTTATGGCGAACAGCCATTCGATGAAGACGACGAAGAGGGTGATGAAAAGCAAATCGTCGAGGACCCCTTTATCAACGATACCTATTTCAATGATCTAAAACGATTGAGCGAACTTAGCCACAATAACCAAGCAGGTATGAGCAATATCAAATTGGGGATCGGGCGTGCATTGAACCGCAGGAATATCACGACGGCTGAAGAATTTGATCTTCGCGCGGAGCTAGAAGCCGAGCGCTACTTCATCATTCTAATGGCCTACGATTACAAAAAGCTTCGTAGCACAAAAAAACAAGAACTCCTCTGGACGACACGTTTCAGCGTACCTTCGCTAGGCACAAACTTTGAAGATGCCTACCCTGCCCTCGCACGAGCTGCCAGCTCCTACTACGGATCGAATTTGGATAAATACGCCACGACCAGCACCCATTTCGGGACTGGAAGCGTTGATATTCGGACGCTTGAAACTGTCGGAATCGAAGAAACCGAAGAAATTGAATTTCCTAGCAACAAATAAGCTCCTTCAGTTAGCTTGGTAGTGTTGCCCTGCGGGAGCAGCTTCGGTGCTTGGTCGGCTATTCTTTTCGGTTTTCGGGCCAAGCCACCTGTCGAGACGCGCTTTTTGAACCTTAGTAATATCCTTCTTGATTTTCAGTTTCCAGTTTTGGGTAGGTTCTTCGCCGAGAGTTAAGGGGAGGTTGATAATGAGCCCTTGGCGCACAACGAGAAGGTCGACCTCGGTCCCGGCCCCCAGCAAGCCCGCTATTCGATTGAGATTCTCTGAATGAACTCGATGTCCATCGATCGCGATGATTTCGTCGTCGACTGAGAGACCGGCTGCGGCCGCTGGCGTTTCACTAGGGATCCTAGAGATTACGAGCTTTCCGTTGTCGTTATTCGTTGTGGCTCCGAGCCATCCTTTCGGTAGGTCTTCGGGATCGTCCGCAACGGGTAGGGCATTGCTCTCGGGCGGTTTGGGCGTTTCGAATTCCAGTCCGTACCAATCGAGCGCCTGTTGGTAGTCGAATTGGTTAGGCTGCCGCACGAGGCCTTCGAACCAATCGGTAAGGTCTTCTCCGGCGATTTCCCCGGCAAGGGCGATGAACTCGGATTCGGTGTATCCTATTTTTCCACTGAAACGGTCGTAGGCGACGCGTAGAACATCGTCGAGAGATCGCTCGCCATCGGTCAATTCTTGAATTTTCGCGTCGATAAGAAAGCCAGCGACAGCGCCGCCGCTGTAGTAGCTAAAAAGGGCGTTGATGGAGTTCTCGTCCTTGCGATAGGCCTTGATCCAGGCATCGAAGGAAGACGCGCTAAGGGACTGTACCAAGCGTCCGGGCGTTTTCTCGGTTCCAGCGATCGAGCCGCTCAACGCGTCGAGGTATTTCTGATGGGTGTGGTAGCCTGCTCGCGCGAGTAGGATGTGCTGGTAATAGCTGGTGAGGCCTTCGACGATCCACAACGAGGGCGAGTAGTTTTCATGTTCGTATTCAAACGGTCCTAACTCGAGGGGGCGCAGTCGCTTGCCGTTCCATACATGAAAGAACTCATGGCTCACTAGCGAAAGCCATGACCGAATGCCTCCCCGGTTCGAGGTGTACCAGCGATCACCAGTCATCAGCATGGACTGCTTGTGCTCCAAGCCGCCCCGCGAGCCATTGAGTACGTTAAACAGGACGTAGGGTTCGTCGTAAGGAAGCCCTCCCCAGAAGGTTCGTTGCTCTTCGACGACTTTCTGCACATTGCGCGCCGCACGGGCATTGTCCCATACGCCGCCACCTCCGATTGTCGCCAGCGTGTGCCGGACGCCGTCAACCTCGAAGCTGTCAACTTGAGGCGTTCCGGCAATCATGGGACTATCTACCAAGGTATCGAAATCCGGTGAGCGGTAAGTATTGGCATCGTCGGTGGAATGCAGGGGCGAGACGGTTCGTTCCCAGTCATGAGGCAATTCTACGGTCACCTGGTACGGTCGCTGGTAGTCGTCGACGACCGTGAGGAACGTAGGGGCACCATTGATGACGGCAAAGTCGGACTCCACCCAGTTGTTTCGGACGTTGATCTCGCGACAAAACATGCGGTAGCGGATCGTCGCGATCAGGCTGTTGTTGGTTTCGACCTGCCACCGATTCTTGCTCGTCTTTAGGATTTCCAATGGACGTCCGTCGGAGCTAGAACCGGTCAGCGAAATGATATTGCGCGAATACTCTCGAACGAGGTAGGAGCCCGGCGTCCAGGTGGGCATGAATAGTTCGAGTTCGGCCTCGCCCTCGGTTGGCAGGGTCATTTCCACATCCATGTAGTGAGCGGCAGCCTCGGGAAATCTCAATGTGTAAGCAATGGGCTCTCGAGCGGTTTGGCTGAAAGCGGATAGCACTGAAAACAAATACGAGAGTAAGAGCGTGCGGCGTCGTAGCATGCTCACTGGGTTAACGTGTCGAAAGTTATGCAGCAACTCCAAAACGTTTTATGGTAAAGCGTGAGTAGCACGGGGGGCAATCGGCAGTCGCCCGCTGTAATAAAAAGATGACTACTCGTGTGACGCAGTCGAAATTGTTGCGTTAGGTTAAGATTTTCGTGCGGCGAAGCTGCTGGGCAGGAAGAACTCTTTAATAGGGCTAGTACCGCTTTTCGAATTCAAGGGAAGCGCACCTTGTCTCAAGATGGTGATGGCAGGGCTGCGATTCGTCGCCAGCCCTACCTGTTAGCCGCTACAATTCTTCGTCCACGACGATTTCGAAATCGGCCATGTCCCATTCGGTTGCGGTTTCGCGAGTCGGAAAATACGTCCTGCTGGATACCTTGTTCTTCTTAATTTCCTTCTCTTAGGCTTCCAAGCGACGGCAGAATTCGTCGTATTCTAGAATCTCGAAACTACCATCAAAGTGCTCGACCAAGGCTGTGTTCGACTCCACCCAATCTCCAGAATTCAAATAGTGGATATCGCCGATCATCTTGTTATCAGGCGTATGAATATGACCACACATAACCCCCTGGCACCCCCCGCTTTCTAGATAGCTTCTCGACTTCTGTTCCGAAGTCGCTAATAAAGCTAACCGCTTGCTTGACCTTCGATTTAATCTTCTTGCTGAGCGAGTAGTACTCTTTGCCTCGCCATGAGCGGTATCGATTGTAGAAGCGATTCATCGCCATAAGCAACTGATATCCCACGTCGCCGAGCACGGATATCCATTTAGTGTTCTGGGTAACCGAGTCGAATACGTCTCCGTGAATCACCAGATACTTACCCTTCCGACCTAGGTGTATATGCTCCTCCACTACACGAAGCCCGCCAAAGGTAACCGGAATGAAACACTCGAGGATATCGTCATGGTTACCCTCGCATAAATGACTTCCACGCCCTTTTGCTCGATCCGCTTAAGTAGGATGCGAATGAACTTCATGTAGTTCGGCTTCCACCCTCCCTGCCGCTTCAGGGACCAGCCATCGATAATGTCGCCGTTTAAGATGATCCTTCGAGCACTAGAGTGCTTGAGGAACTTATTGACCTTTTCGATCTGTCAATAGGGACTGCCGAGGTCGATGTCCGACAGGATGATAGTTTTGAATGGCAAGGTGACTTTTTTTATGGCGTGGAGAATTGGGAGGAAATTCCTAGCGGCATTAGGACTACTTTTTTACATTGGGAGCGTTTCGCCCTTGGGTACGGATGCTAGCGTTTTCGCTGGGGCAGACTTCGGTCTACCGCGAACAGGATTGAGCAAGGATAGTCTCGTTTTGTTGGAGGGAGCGGGAACTCCGTTTCGCTTGGCAACTATCTGATCGAACAGTTGTTCGTATTGCTCCACAATCGAATTCCACGAATATCCAAGTGCGCTTGCACGAGCCGCTGCGTAATCATATGCCAACACATACAGTCCGCTCGACATAGATTCATGGCACCGGAAAGACGGAAGAGCGTTTTGCTCTCAACCTTCCAGGGAGCGATTTGCTTCATCCATCGAATTCCTCCTGGTTGTATCCAGATTTTCTGACTGAAAGGTTGAGGCATCCGTTGTTGTTGAAGTCTGCGGCTCGAGCATTCGAGACACGCGCGACTTGGTCCAGAAGGACACGTTTGCGAAAAGATCCTTGTCCCTCCGAATCAAATCGGAACAATTGAATTTCCTATCAACAACCCTGAAAAGAGCCTGTAATATGAAATACCTCTTCGGCATCTCGCCAAAACGCGCCGTCGCGGTCATCGCCCTCCTTTTGCTCGCGGCGCTAAACGCCTCCGCAGCTGACCGCCCCAACATTATTATCATCTACATCGACAACGTAGGCTACGGTGACCTTGCATGCTACGGCAATCCCGTCATCCAAACCCCACGGATGGATCGACTCGCACACGAGGGCACTCGCCTCACCGCCTTCTACATCGCAACCTCCACCTGCTCCGCTTCACGCGCCGCTCTGCTCACTGGCCGATACCCTGAACGCAACGGACTCACCCACCAGCTATCACCCGAAGAAAACATCCGCGGCATAGGACTATCGCACGACGAAACAATCCTCCCCCAGTATCTCAAACAAGCCAACTACGCCACCGCCTGCTTCGGCAAGTGGAACATCGGCTTCGCCCCCGGTAGCCGTCCCACCGATCGCGGCTTCGACGAATTCTTCGGTAACATCTCGGGAAACTGCGACTACTACACCCACCGCTACAACGACCGTCACGATCTTTACCGCGGGACCGAGCCCGTCCAAGCCGAGGGCTACAGCACCGATCTCACCGCTGACGCCGCCTGCGACTTCATTCGCCGCTGCGCCAAGACCGACCAGCCCTTCTTCGCATACATCCCTTTCAACGCCGCTCACGTCCCAAACCCCAAAAACAAGCGACCCAGCGAAGATACCTTTTGGCAGGCGCCTGCGGAGTTCTTTCGTCAGTACGGCTACGACCCCGAGGACCGCGATCCCTCTCACGGTTACCACGCCGTCATGACCGCCCTAGACGCCGGTATCGGGCGCGTCATCGACCAAGTGGACACCCTCGGCCTTAGCGACAACACTCTCCTCATAGTCGCTTCCGATAACGGCGGCCGCCGCCGTGACCTAGAAGTCGCCACCAACGCACCCTTCCGAGGCGTCCGCACCGAAGTCTACGAAGGCGGCATCCGCACGCCGTGCATCATCCGCTGGCCCGGACGCATCCCGCCCAGTTCCGTTTGCCGAGAACCCCTGACGAACATGGACCTGTTCGCACTCTCCCTCTCCGTCGCGGGCGTGCCTCTGCCTACGGACCGCGTCATCGACGCCCGCGATCCGCTACCCACACTCGCCGGTCATGCCTCATCTCCCCATGATTACCTCTTCTTCCAGTTCCGTAAATTCAGCGGCATGAGGCACGGCCAGTGGAAAATCGTCCGCCCGAATCCCGCCGCACCCTTCGAGTTGTACGACCTATCCAATGACCACACGGAGACCACCAATTTAGCCGACGAAAAACCGCAACTCGTTCAAGATCTCAGTGCCGCCTTCGAGAGCTGGCTTCAAACAACGAAAGAATGAACAGTAACTTAAATGGTGCCCTCGCCGAGATTATAAAGGTTTCTGTAAGCTACTATTTTTTAGGTACTTACAATTCTTCTATTTTCAATGTTCGTCTTTCCATAGAAAAAGATGCCACCGCTTGCGAGACGCTGAAACTTCGCTCGTTTTTCAGGCAATTTAGCAGAGAAAGAGTTCCAGACCTTTATTATGAAACTTTGAGGAAAGGCCGGCAGGATTTTGGAGCGTCTCTTGCCTCTCATGGAATCGAATCCAGTTCAGCCAGCACACCTATCTTCCACAGATTGAGTTGGTGTTTCATCGCTTGTGTTAATGAGGGCAGGCTAGCGGATAGATCTGCTCGTTCGGCCGGATCCTCAATGATGTCGAAAAGCTGATCGCCTTTAGGTGTTGAGACTAATTTGTAACGCGAGCCCATCCAGACCGCTTCAGCGGCCTCCTTGTTTAGAAAACCAATGGGCTTCGTCCGCTCGTTCGACTCCCCTCTTATGAGTGGCCATAGATCGATCCCATCGTAAATGCGGTCGTTGGGAAGATCGATACCGAGACTGCTCAGTATCGTCGGGAAGTAGTCGGAAGTGACACAGGGCTCTGAAATGGTGATGGGCTTTTTGATCTGATCTGGCCAAACCAGCAATCCGGGAACTCGGATGCCACCTTCCTGAATGGAAAGTTTGTACCCAGAAAGGTGCCCAGGCGATCCGACATGCCTGGGGGACCCTTGCCGGGCCGGGCCATTGTCAGAACAAAACCAGAGCATAGTATTATCGGCTACTCCGAGCTCGGAAAGCGTCGACCGCAATCTTCCTACTTGCTCGTCCATAGCAGTTACGCACGCATAATAGTGCTGCGTATCTTCCGGGTGCTCTTTGTACATGGCCCGGTATTTGTCTCCACCCACTACAGGCGAATGAGGGGTGTGAAACCATATAACCGCGAAGAAAGGCCGTTCGAGATCAACTGCCTTTTGGATAAACGGAATGGCACGATCCATGATTATCCGCGAATCATCGCCCTCCATGTTTTCAGTTTCAATTTGTCCTTCGCCCACAAAATAGTCGTTTCCATACGAACTACCTTTCAGACCTGCTACGGAAGCACCATCCGTGGGTCTCGTTATAATCTGTCCCGGATGGAGGAGTGGGTCCCACGTGGGCACTTTCGATTCGGTAACAAAGCTTTGGTCAACATCACGCTCCCAAGGTGGGCAGTAATAGCGAACCGGATCCTCTTCGAAAGCCCCCCAACGCGACTGGTCGCCCTTCGTTCTAGAAAGAGTTCCCAAATGCCATTTGCCAAAGTGCCCCGTTGTATAGCCCGCTTCCTTGACTACTGATGTGATCGGAATCTCGGTCTCTTCGAGCCTTCCTTTCATAGCGAAGGTAATTCCAAAACGATAAGGGTTGCGGCCGGTGTAAACACTGCCACGGGTTGGAGAGCACATTGCGGCGGCCGAGTAGAAGCGATCGAATCGGACTCCTTCCCGACTCATTCGATCGAGGTTTGGCGTTTTCAGGTGTGGGTGCCCGTTGTATCCTGTGTCCCCCCAACCCTGGTCGTCGGTCATTATAAGGATAACATTGGGTCGTTCCGCTTCAGATTGCGCATTTGTAATCCCAATAACCAGTAGCGGAATTACGATTAATCGTATCCATTTTCTGTTTATATAAATCTTATTCATATGCCTATTTCCTTAAGCCAATCTAGGGGTGAATTTTTGAAGCCTCGCCAAGCTCATAATCGAAATTAATTTGGGCGGCCGGGGCGAAACCGACTGGGCCAGTTGATTCGTTTGACTGGATGCCTTACCACAAAAAAGTCTCTCCCGCGAACACAGAAGAGGGTTTGTTTGCACTAAATTCAACTACCTGAAAAACTCGGGTCGATCTACAAATCGGTTGAGACGGAAAACAGAACCGTTCGCCCTTGCCAGATTGCGCGAGGTTGAAGTACAGTTGGGATCATGTTCGCCAAAGCTACCCGATTAGCACGTTGTCTCGCGGCTTTTGTTGTGTGCTCGATTTCGTTTTCCGGTTGGGCCGACGAAAGACCGCTTCGACAAGCTCAGGACAAGCCGAACATCATCCTCATCATGACCGATGACATGGGCTTCGAATGCCTCGGGGTCAATGGCAGCGTATCCTACAACACGCCCAACCTCGATCGCATGGCCCAGGAAGGGGTCCGCTTCACCCACTGCTATTCTCAGCCGATCTGCTCCCCGTCCCGCGTTCAGATCATGACCGGGATCTACAACAACCGGAACTATACGAAATGGGGTACCCTGCCCCAATCGGAAACGACCTTCGGGCATATCATGCAGGAGGCCGGCTACGCCACCGCCACCGCCGGGAAATGGCAGCTGAGCACCGAAGGGGTCACGGCCTCCAAGGCAGGCTTTGACGAGACCTGCATGTGGGCCTATGGATTCGACCTGGAAGGCTTCGAGCTAAAGCATCCCATCGGAGCAAAGAACAATTACTACTACAACCCCAAGCGCCCATCGGAACGCTATTACGCCATCGAGGACGATCGGCCCCATATGACCTCGCGCTACTGGAACCCCTGCGTCCTGTGCAACGGGGAGCTGGTTAAAACGAGCTACGTGGATTATGCCCCGGACATCTGCACGGATTTTCTGGTCGACTACATCGAACGCAAACAAGCGCAGCCCTTCTTCATCTACTACCCGATGATCCTCACCCACGGACCCAATGTCCCGACCCCGGATTCCGAAGGGATCGACCAGATGAGCAACGCTCAGAAACTGAAAAGCAACAAGGTCTACTTCAAGGACATGGTGGAATATGCCGACAAGCTCGTCGGACGCATTCTCGACCAACTCGAAGCCCTGGGACTGCGCGACAACACCCTCATCCTCTTCACGGGCGACAATGGAACTCAGCTCGGCACCCGAACTGAAACCGAGGATGGAATGATTATCGGCGGCAAAGGCAGCACTGCCAACGCTGGAACCCACGTCCCCCTTATCACCAGCTGGCGGGGCAGCGGCGTCACGGGTCAAGCCTGCGACGACTTGGTGGACTTCACCGACTTCCTCATGACCATCATTCATGCAGGCGGTGTTCCCCTTCCCCAACACCTATCGCTGGACGGTCGCAGCTTCCTTCCTCAAATCGCCGGAAAGTCGTATCGGTCGGATGTATACAGAACTGAGAAACGCGACTGGGTATTCTGTCACTGGGACAAGAACCCCGCCAGCCCCATGGCCAACCCAAAATTCCCTCGAGCCAGATTCGCCCGCAACGAACGATTTAAGCTCTACGACAATGGCCGCCTGTACGACCTCTCCACCGACCCCCTCGAACAACGCGTCCTTCCCGATAATCCGGAGCGGCAGTCCGTTCGAAACGAGCTCCAAGCCGTCTTGGATGCCATGCCCATGAAACCCGATTTCTACACCCAGGGCGGCGTCACCCGTGAAGACAATCTGGCCGCCCCCAAAGGTCAGGGTCCCAGTGAGGAAATCGAGGCCAAAATCCTCGAATTGAAAAAACAGCGGAAGGCCTTCGAGAAGGATTCCGACGGCTGGAACACCATCGGCGAAAAAATCAAAGCCCTCCAGGGACGCTAAACGGACCCCTCAAAACCGAGACAACGTCGCCGAAAAAATGACCTCCGATCAAATCGCCGAAGCGCAGAAAATGGCCCGCGAGATGGTGGAAGCCAACCCCAAGGTGATGGGTGAGTAAGGGGGAAATGAAAATTATCAGAGGGTCAGGCGGCTCTACAACATTCTGTTCGTGCCGATCCTTATCGTATTTCTAGTAGTCACCGAGTGGGAGCCGTTAGAAGAAATAGGGGCCCTGCCTTATACACTTCTTCTGGAAGATGGGTGGAAACAGGCCGATAAACAACACAGTCAGGAACGAACGGCTTTTTTAAAGGCCGCTACGGAAGATTGGATCTCTGAAAATCGGGCAGTCCTGGAGATTAAGGTATCCGAAAAAGTTGAGTCTTTGTTTAGCGACTTAGAAGACAGTGCAGCAGCTTATCGTGAATTCAGAGACGGATTCGATCAGTCCTTTGCTGCGGAAATCGCAGAATTGGACAAAGAGCGTGAAAAGCTTTTATCGGAGACTAGGTCATTTAATAAATATGAGAGACTGAGATTGAACGCAGAGGCAATTAACAGAGAAAAAAGCGCATATGACAGCTCTCCTTCAGCGGAAGCTTTACCCGTTAGTTTTTTAGCTCTGCAAGCAACGAGTTGGAGAAGCAATTGGGATTACAAGAATGCTCTCTCTGCGATGGAGTCAGATGGAAACCTAGAGTTTGTAAGCGTTAAGACTGAGGAACAAGAAGATCCGATATGGGAGCGGACAATAAGCCTAAGTTCTCGGCATAAACCTTATTTGAACCAAAGTATGGAAGAAGACCAACGGCTTTACGCTTTCGTTGTAGGCAGATTGTCCGATTCTATTTGGCGGGAATCAATCCAGCAAAAACATTTCGATTACATCTTAGGGTTGGATTCTCAATCAGCGATTCCGTATGAAGCCTATAAAAAATCCCAATTGCCAGGTATGCTTGGACCAGCCTTGGATATGTATTGGGCTTAATCGCGATTGCGATGACTGCTGCCGCCATTTACTTCCTCGGCGTATTCGTAATCAACATGGCCTGGAAATCCACCTCTTGGGCTTTCAGGTACGTAAAGGGTGAGTAGAGCGGGATGCTACTAATGTTTGTCTGCAATCTGTCTGCAATTTAGCCTACTTTTATACAGTCGTTGTTAATCAAAGACTTAAAAATCATAATGGTGCCCTCGCCGGGATTCGAACCCGGATTACCGGCTTCGGAAACCGGTGCTCTATCCATTGAACTACGAGGACAACTCTTGGTGAAAGGCTGTGATCCTCAACCAACAAACTCCAAAGTCGAGTATGATTTTAGATATGAATCGCCTCGTTACCAGTGGCTGCAGCGGCTTCCGCCGACGCTTCACTCAAAGTGGGATGGGCATGAATCGTGTGGTGAATTTCGTCGATTGTGCCTTCCAACTCCATAGCTAGACAAAATTCGGCAATGAGCTCAGTCGCATCGTTGCCAATTATGTGGGCCCCCAGAATTTCGCCCGTTTCCGGATCGCTAATCACCTTCACAAATCCATCAGAGGCATTGGCGGCAACCGCTTTGCCAGACGCCACGAAAGGAAACTTTCCGACCTTGTAGTCGAGCCCCTTTTCCTTTGCCGCTTGCTCGGTGATGCCCGTGCTCGCTATCTGAGGAAGGCAATAAGTACACCCGGGGAAGTTGGTAACCCGCTTCGGCTCGCTATGGCCAAACATTCCGTTAACCGCCTGAATAGCTTCGTAGGTCGCTACGTGAGCAAGCGTGGGCGGACCAATGATGTCGCCCGCCGCGAATATACCCTTAACGTTCGTCTCATACCGGCCATCGACTACGATAAACCCTCGGTCTAATTCCAGCTTAACGGACTCCGCCAAAGCTCCTTCGAGATTCGCTTGGACTCCTACCGCTTGAATTACTGACTCCACCTCAAGCTTCACGAGCTTGCCCTTTTTCACATAGTCGATGGTGACCGAGTTCTTACCGACCTTCGCTTCCTTTATCTCGATGCCAAGTTCACAATGGATCTTCTGCTTCTTAAATGAGCGCTCCAGCACTTTAGCCACTTCCTCGTCTTCGACCGGAACGAGTTGGGGCAAAATTTCGAGTATCGTCACCTCAGTTCCAAACGCATTGAGAAAATAGGCGAACTCTACCCCGATCGCTCCCGATCCGATAATCGCCACCGATTTGGGCTGTTTTTTCATGACCAGCGCTTCGCGTGAGGTCATCACCCGCTCGTCTTGAATCGGAAGAAATGGCAGTACCTTAGCCCGGCAACCGGTCGCGATTAGGATGTTATCCGCTTTGAGGCTCTCCCCTTTTCGATCCCCTTCGGTTAACGTAATCGCACCCGCCTCCGTCACTTGAGCGTTCGCTACGATGTAGTCTACCTTGTTCTTCTTGAAGAGAAATTCGATTCCCTTAGCCATTTGATCGGCAACACCCCGAGAGCGCTCGATCACCTTGGCAAAGTCGTACTCTACCGATCCGACGGTTAATCCGAAGGCCTCTGCCTTCTGTAAACTCGCCATCAGCTCCGCGCTTTTCAGCAAAGCCTTACTGGGAATACAGCCCCAGTTCAGGCAAGTACCTCCTGCCCGCTCCATTTCAACACAGGCCACTTTCTTGCCGAGTTGTCCTGCGCGTATTGCAGCTGCGTAGCCTCCCGGCCCTCCTCCAATGACAATGAGATCGTATTTTGCTTCTGACATATCCGAAATTATGAAGACCAACCAAGTAGTTAACATCTAACATCATGTCTAGGACAATGATCACCTCAACGCAGGATTCGACGAGCCAGGGCGTGAAGGAAGAGCTGTCCTATCCTACTTCAGTTTGCCTAAATATCGATCACGTCGTCGTCGTGACGAAGGGCGCGTTTTTCCGAGAATGTCTGCTTTCTCACTTTCGGGTCGAGAGAACCCTCTACTCGCCCATTCTGAGAAACCGCGACTCGTACTCGGTTTTGGGCTCCGTTGATCCAGGAATTAAAAAACAGATTTAGCACCGTAATTATCAATGCCCCGAGAAACGCATACCAAAAGCCGTCTACATAAAATCCATCCACAAGATAGGCGACGAAGGAGTACAACAAGGCATTTATGACCAGCAGTCCTATACCCATCGTCAGAACGACGAATGGCAATGCTAACAAGATAAGCAAAGGTCTCAGTACTGCCGAAAATAACGCCAGCCAGCAAACTGCGACGACTAGGGATTGATAGTCAACGTATTGAATACCCGGCAACATCCAACTGCCGAGAAGAACACCCATTGCGCTCACGAGAGCTCGTTTAAAAAAAACAGCCATAGCCATATTGAACCCCCACAATCAATAGTGGGCCAAGTTCCATTGCCAGCCCTTTATTCTCTTTATCCTTCGTCCCAAATCACTTTTCGCTAATCCTCAACTGCCAATCGTTAATCCTTAAACAACCTTGCCCTAGTTCCTTCATTGTCCTGAATAACCCTCTTTTATGCGAATTGCTCTCATCCAAGACCATCTTCGTAATGGCGGAACAGAAAACCAGACCCTGCACATCGCAAACGGTCTGGCAAAAAACGGCCTGGAGGCCCATGTGATCATCTTTCGTCAGGGAGGGGTCCTTGACGAAAAAGCGGCCTCATCTGATTTCACTCTCCACTTTCTCAATCAAGGACTCCTGAAAACGGATTGGTTCGCGCCCGGTCTTGATTCACTTCTTCAATCGCTAAAAGCCGAAGCGATTATTCCGATGGGCCGCATGGCCAATTGTCACGCCGGCCTCTTTTCTAATCGGAAACGCCCCTATAAAGTCATTGCAACGTTTCGCACAGGCAAGAGCATCCCTTTCCTCCAGAGACGCGCCTTACGGCTCGCCGACGGACTCATAGCCAATAGCCACGACGCGCTTGAGCGGATTAAGAGAACCTACGGCATTGAGAACCCAAACTCGTCTGTAATTTACAATGGCTGTATTCGCAATACGACTTCGCTCCAATCTGCTGCACCTCGATCTGCAGATAAACCCGTCCGGCTGATCAACGCGAGCATGTTCCGACCAGAGAAAAAACAGGTCAGTCTATTGAGAATCTGTAGCCAGCTACCTGCCCAGATCGACTGGCATTTAACGCTGGCCGGTGATGGTCCACAACGAGATTTCTGTATCCAGGAGGCCGATCGGCTAGGAATCAGGAATCAAATCGAATTTCCCGGACTCCTTCCCAATCCAACCGATCTTTATCAATCCAGCCACATCGCAATTCACGCTTCATCCAAGGAGTCCCTCCCAAACTTTCTCGTTGAGGCCCAGAGCTTCGGCTTGCCCGTGGTCGCTTACAATGTTGATGGAGTCGGTGAAACCTTCGAGAACGGGAAATCCGGATTTTTAATCGACCACGGAAACCAATCGCAATTCGTAGAAAAACTCAAGCTGTTGATCGAATCCGAGGACCTCAGACGACCAATGTCCCAGGCAGCACGGGAATATGCCCACCGTCATTTTGCTCCTGAAGCGCAAATCAACGCCTACATCGATCTACTGAAGCAACTAATCTAATCTTTGCCCGCTATGAACGAATCGCTTCGCGCTCTTCGTAGGAATCACTATTTCAATGCCCAAAACGCTTTCCGATCTTAAGTCCATTCGCCTGCGAGGGGTTCGACAAAACAACCTCAAGAATATTGATGTCGATATTCCGCTGGGGAAATACATCGCCGTGACCGGTCTGAGCGGTGCGGGCAAGTCCTCGCTCGTTTTTGAAACACTCCATGCGGAGGGCCAACGTCGCTATGTTGAAACCTTCAGTGCCTACACGCGACAGTTTCTTGACCTACTCGAAAAACCCGACCTCGACGAAGCTGAGAACGTTCGTCCATCGATCGCAATCGAGCAGAGGAACACAATCAAAACCTCTCGTTCTACCGTGGGAACGATGACCGAGCTGACCGACTTCTTCAAAGTCTGGTTCAGCCATGTGGCGACCCTCTTCGATCCCGTAACCGGAGAGGAAATACAGGACGACAATCCGAAAACGATATGGGAAAAATCTCTGAGGCGATGGCCTTCGCAAGCTGTAGTCATTGCTTTCGAAATCCACCGCCCCGAAAAGCTCGATTGGGTGGAAATGTTCCAGAATGTCAAAGCCCAAGGGTATTCACGTTTCATAACCGAATCAGGAATCTTTCATCGAGTAGATGACAACAACGCCATAAAAGCTCTTTCCGGTAGAAAGGACACGGTTGCCTATGTTGTCCAGGACCGGATGCGTTTAGAAACGAAGCACCTAGGACGTTTTCTTGAGGCCGCCGAAACCGCTCTCGAGTTCGGTCAAGGCGAACTTGTTCTCTTTAACAGTAAGCCAATCCTTCTCGATCGGTTTTCTAGTGGCCTGCATTCCACGAAAAGCGGGAAACGATTCCGCCCCGCTATCCCCGCTCTTTTCTCTTTCAACTCTCCCATTGGAGCCTGCCCGGAATGTAGAGGTTTTGGACGCGTCATAGAAATCGATTATCGTCTCGCCTTACCGGATAAAAAGCTGAGCATCTCCGAGGGGGTTATTCGCCCGTTTGAAGGACAAGTATACGGTGAAAGCAAAAAGGACCTCGAACGGGCTTGTCGTCGCCTAAAAATATCCACCAAGACTCCTTTCAATCAACTCCCTAAGAAGCATCAGAACATAGTCATCAACGGCGAGCCTGACTTCCGGAAAAAGCGCGACTCCGAAGATTGGGACGGCAATTCCTGGTACGGGGTCAAAGGCTTCTTCGGCTGGCTGGAAAAGAAAACCTACAAGATGCATGTTCGCATCTTCCTCTCGCGTTTCCGAGCCTACATTAAATGTCCTCATTGCAACGGCACTCGCCTCCAACCCGAAGCCCTTTGCTGGCTTTGGAACAGCTACCGGCTTCCGGACCTGTACGAGCTTCCCATAAAGCAACTGTACGAAATCGTATCCAATTACAAAGAGCCCACTCAGCCCACAATTAACCATCGCCAGTCAGACATCGCTTTCGAGGCTATTCTCTCGCGACTACGGTACTTAAATCACGTAGGACTGGGATACCTCACCCTGAACCGCCCTGCCCGAACTCTAAGCGGAGGCGAGGTTGAAAGAGTGACGCTGACTTCCTGTTTGGGAACATCACTCGTAGATACACTTTTCGTTCTCGATGAGCCTTCCGTCGGCTTACATGCCCGCGACATAGATCGACTCATCCAGATCGTTCGCACACTCACGGACTCGGGAAACACCGTGGTCGTCGTTGAGCATGACGACGCCATGATTCTCGCTGCTGACCACATTCTGGAGATCGGCCCCGAACCCGGAGCAAAGGGGGGTCACGTCGTATTCGAAGGTAACTCGGCAGAGCTGCTCACCTGTTCAGAGAGCATCACAGGCAACTATTTTTCAGGGGAGCGATCCATCGAAACACCGCACAATACTCGTCCCTTTAAATTATCTGGAAAAGGGAACGAGCCTCCGAGAATTCGGATCCGTGGCGCGAGTAAAAACAATATCCAAAATCTGGATGTGGATATTCCTCTAAACCGGTTTGTCTGTTTCAGTGGTGTATCCGGATCGGGAAAGAGCACACTCATGAACAATGTGCTCTATCAANCACTGCTANCCCAAAGAGGGAAGCTGGCTGAAGACCCCGCTTCTTTAAAGAGCCTCANGTGCGGCATCGANCCCAGTGAAATAGTNATGGTGGATCAAGCGCCGGTCAGTCGTACTCCTCGATCCAATCCCNCAGTCTTCGTAAACGNCTGGGACCAAATTCGCAAANTATTCGGAGACCTGCCAGAGGCGAAGGCTNAAGGCTACACGGCCTCAAGCTTTTCTTTCAATNCNGGAGACGGTCGGTGTGAACATTGCAGNGGGCTTGGATACGANAAGGTTGANATGCAGTTTCTCAGCGACGTATTCGTGCCCTGCCCTCATTGCAATGCCAAGCGNTTCAAGAGTGNANTACTCGAAATTCGATTCCTGAACCACTCNATCGCCGACATACTGGATCTTACNATTTCCCAAGCNCTNTGCNTCTTTCAAGANTACNCAAANTTATACGACAAGCTAGANGCCCTNGANCANGTGGGANTGGGATACCTAAAAATGGGCCAGCCTCTAAACACCTTATCGGGTGGAGAGTCCCAGCGTCTTAAACTCGTTAAATACCTATCNGNTAAGAATACGGGTAAAACGCTACAATCTTCAGAAAGNAGCTTCATATTGCTGGATGAGCCCACTACGGGACTTCACAAACACGATGTAAAGCGTCTCCTCGCAGTCCTTCAAAAAATCGTCGACCACGGTCACAGCCTGATCNTCATTGAACACAATTTGGATGTATTAAAGTCCGCTGACTGGATCATCGAGCTCGGCCCNGAAGCAGGCTCCGATGGCGGCAAAATTGTGTTCCAGGGGACACCTTCCGATTGNGCAANTCACCNTAAAACGGAAACCGGAAANTTTCTTAAGGANGAAGGTAGNNGGATTAAAGATAGATCTGGNCAANAACTTCTTTTGGCCGCGGAAGACCCCAGCCCTTATANAAATTCCAGTTCCGCCTTAACNGTCACTGGAGCNCGGGAGCACAATCTCAAGAACCTCAATGTTTCGATTCCCCANTATCAGCTCTCNGTCGTTACNGGCGTTTCGGGCTCAGGCAAGTCCACGTTGGCATTNGATATTATNTTTGGTGAAGGACAGCGGCGATTTATGGAATCNATGTCNCCCTACGCCCGNCAGTTNGTCGAACAACNGCCTCGGCCTGANTTGGATCAGCTTTCGGGAATCCAGCCAACTGTCGCNATCGAGCAAAGAGTCACCCGCGGGAGCCGTAAATCGACCGTCGCCACGATTACCGAAGTCGCCCAGTACCTCCGNCTTCTCTACTCTCGATTGGGNATACCCCATAATCCGGATACGGGTGANGCNCTTGTTTCACAAACCCAGACACAGCTNTTNAAGCGTNTTCGNACGATGCTCCGTGCTTCGAATTCCAGCAAATTCAAACAATTGCTACTTTGCGCTCCGCTCGTACGAAATCGAAAGGGCCATCATCAACCCATAGCCAAATGGATTGCAGACCATGGCTANGAAATGATGCGNGTCGATGGGTCGATTATCTTTACCGAGGATTTCAAAAAACTGGACCGTTATAAGGAGCACAACATCGANGTGGTNATTACTGATCTCAAATCGATTTCAGGGTCTCCCTCTGAAATNTCANATGCACTCAANGAAGCACTAAACCGNGGTCATGGCACTGCGTTGCTCTTGGATCAGGATGAGAATATCGTCTCNTGGCTTTCNACGCTTCGTATGGATCCCGNNACTGGCGTNGCCTTGCCAGAACTNGACCCNAAGGATTTTTCCTTCAATTCACACAAAGGCTGGTGCCCCACCTGTCGCGGACATGGTCNGATTTTTNCTTGGATGCGTGAGCGTCTCGANGATGATGAACTTCTNGNAAAGTCTATCGGAGCTGATTCNAGCGAAGATGACGACAGCGACGAAGTTACGATTTGCCCCGATTGNGACGGTCAGCGCTTNAACCGCACGAGTCGTAACGTCTTCCTGCCGCTGAAAGGTAATAGGAAAATATCACTNCCCATTCTTCTCGAANAAACACCGAAAGAACTCCTCAAAACTCTNAGCACGCTAAATCTNGACGAGCGGGGGCGTATTATTGCTCGCGACATTGTTGATCAGATCCNAGAGCGTCTCCAATTCATGGATAAAGTGGGTCTTGAGTACCTTTCCATGGATCGANCGACCCAAACCCTTTCCGGAGGTGAGGCNCAACGTATCCGTCTAGCTGCNCAGCTNGGATCCAATCTGGCCGGGGTTCTTTACGTTCTTGATGANCCCAGCATTGGCCTTCACGCCCGTGACAGCGATCGACTGATCGAAACCCTCAAAGAACTTCGGNAAAAAGGNAACACCCTNATCGTTGTNGAGCACGATNNCACNATGATGGAGCAAGCCAATTGCATAATCGATTTGGGCCCTGGAGCGGGAATCCAAGGGGGGGAACTCATCGCTAAAGGCACCCTCTCACAACTAAAACAAAACAAGAACTCTCTCACCGGTAAATTCCTGAAAAACGGTATCTTTCATCCACTGAATGGCGCGTACCGCAAAATTCAAAAACCAAATTCAGGGAATGCTAATTGGATTGAGCTAAAAGAGGCAAATTTCCGCAACCTTAAGAACCAGAACCTTAAACTTCCCCATCAAAGACTCACAATGGTTTGCGGCGCATCGGGTGCGGGAAAATCTTCGCTCGTAAGAGATCTGCTCGGTCAGGCCGCAGCCTACTCCATTAAATCGAAGAAAAAAACTGTCACGGGAAAGATGTTTGCCAAGGATGGGAGGGCGATTGAAAGCGAGGAAGGAAACGTTTTGTTTAGATCCCTCTCTGGAGCCCACTCCTTTCGATCGGTCATCGAAGTTGACCAATCTCCTATCGGCAAGACCCCTCGATCTACTCCTGCTACCTATCTCGGTGTATTCGATACGATACGTCTCTTTTTCTCAAATTTGCCAGAGTCTAAAATGCGGGGATACAAACCTGGCCGTTTTTCTTTCAACACCCCCCACGGAAGATGCGATACTTGCTCCGGAGCTGGGCGTGTAAAACTTGAGATGAGCTTTATGCCTGACACTTATGTGATTTGCGATGATTGCAATGGTTCTCGCTATGGATCCGAGCTTCTCGATCTCCATTGGAAAGGAAAGAACATCGCCGACATATTGGCCATGACCTTTGAAGAAGCCACCGACTTCTTCAGCTTCCACTCTCAACTGGGTGAGATTATGCAGCTCATGGTCGAAACCGGTCTCGGATACCTAACTCTTGGGCAAAGCAGTCCTACACTATCAGGCGGGGAAGCCCAACGTTTGAAACTGGTTACCGAGCTAGCGAAAGGATTGCAAAACTACACTGAGAGAAGCCGTGGAATTCAAAGAACCAATTTATACATACTGGAAGAACCTACTATTGGGCTCCATCTCAGCGACTGTGAAAAGCTAATACAACTTCTCCACAAACTCGTTAATGCGGGCCATACCGTTGTCGTTATCGAGCATCACCTGGACCTGTTGGCAGAGGCTGACTACATAGTCGAAGTCGGTCCCGAGGGTGGGCCGAAGGGCGGGAAGATTCTATACCAAGGTGATCTGAGAGGGCTCATGACTTCCAAACGCAGCATAACAGCTGAGTACATGATACCTAAAATGCATCGCTGACGTTTGTGCCGGGCCGCGTATAAAAATTATTTTAATAAATTCCTCCGAGCAAGACTCGTAAAATCGTGACTAGAAGCTCTTAGGAGCCCATTCGCAATAGATAAAAAAGTGATAGAAAATCCGTACCCATCCCACCTGAAACCTATTTTCCGAATACAGAGGGCCCAAGGAACAACACGAGCGATATTAAGAATCTACTTAGTTAATTATCTTATTTATCGAGGATGCTAATGGAACGCCAAGCCCCCGCCCTGTATTCGCTTGGATAAGTCAGGGCCAAACTGGGGCTTGGCGTTCCCAACTGAGGAGTCTGAGTTTTCCGATATTAAATTTATTGGTCACAGATGTGAGGAGCTCTTGGACTTTAGAAAACAAGTTATCGGTTAACTCCCAAAAGGCTACTTTTTGCTAGTCATTCGGATCTACCAAATTTCGCCAATCGGGATAGATAGGTCGATGCTCTGAGTACCGTTGACCTTTCACAGTTGGAGCGGGAGGGGTTGCATCCAGAAACGCTTGAAGCTGCTGTCGAATCATCTCCGATAGCTCACCAGCTTCCCCGATCGCGAGATCGTTTGCCTCTTTCAAGTCTTTCGGCACCTCATAAAATCTACCATCCCGGTATAGCTTGAACCTTTCGGTTCGAGCAAACTGAGCAGGTACTTTGTTCCAGTAGGGCTGATAGTGAGTGAAAACCCAATCTCGCGGAATCCCTTTCTTACCTTTGAGCTGCGGTAAGAAACTTCGACCA
>PBMN01000003.1:0-21224 GCA_002722675.1 Opitutaceae bacterium | reverse complement strand
AAATACACAATACTCGCATCCTGGCAATTGTTGAGAAGGAAGTCGTGCAACGCACCCGCTCTTTCTGGAAACTCAATTTTTATGAAGCACGGATACTCGATCAAAGACGCGTCGTAAGGGATGATCCGAAATTCAACGTCCTCATCTCCTGTGGCCTCTTCGAATGTTATCCCCAGCTGTTCGAGTCGTTCTTCCAATTCGGAAAATTGCTGAGGCATGGCGTCTATTCCAATTACCGGCGTCGCCTCGGTCAGATTTGAAAGTCCATGCTGGAATTCGATAATATTCACAGATTCCAGGAAGGTCTCCAGCAGATGGAGCAAGGCCCCCGCCTTTTCAGGAATCCTAAATCGGTAGTACCTTCGATGGAATGAACCAATACCCGCATGCCGAACGATGTACGGCAGTTGACCGAAATCCATATTCGATCCACAGATGATTGAAAGGGCTTGTTTACCCTGTACCGACTCCTTCTCCTTGAGCCATCCCGCAAGCCCCATCGCTCCCGATGGTTCTGGAATCAATCGCTGGCTTTCCCACAAGATTTCAATCGCAGCACAAACTTCGGCATTCGTCACCGTGATGAAACGGTCAATAAACTGACAGCAATAGTGGCTGGTGAGGCTGCCCGCTTGCTTCACTGCCGTTCCATCGCAAAACACATCCACATAGTCGAGCTTAACAGGGCCACCCTGAGCAACCGCCGCTGCCATAGACGCCTGGTCCTCGCCCTCGACGCCAACGATTTCTATGGATGGATAGTACCGTTTTAGCCAGCAAGCAACTCCTGCCGCCATTCCACCGCCACCAATTTGCAAATACGCTATATCGAAGTCACCCTCGCCCGCCATCACCACTTCATCGGCCAACGTTCCTTGGCCCGCGATCACCGCTAGGTCGTCATAAGGGTGAATAAATGTCCTCTTTTCTTTTTCCGAGTAATTGTGGGCCGCCTGGCATGCATCGTCGTAGGAATCTCCCTCCAGTCGGACATTCACGGAATCACCTCCCAACCTTCTAACCGCCTCTTGCTTCATTAAAGGTGTAGAGCGGGGCATGAAAATCTCGGCACTCGTCTTCAACGCTTTGGCAGCCAACGCCACACCCTGAGCATGGTTGCCAGCTGAGGCACAAACTACCCCCTCGCCTTTCTCTTTGCCACTTAACAGGCTCATCCGATTATAAGCTCCTCTCCACTTGTAAGCATGTATTGGCGACAAATCCTCCCGTTTGATAAAAATGCGGTCGTTACCGTTTAAACGATGCAGAGGAGTAGGTCTGGCAATTTCGTAGACCCTTTGGCGAGCTTCGAGGATTGCCTGAAACAGGTCCTCGACAGATGGATACGCTGTAGCGCTATTCCCAAATTCGCTCATCTCAATCGTGCTATTTTTGAACGTAGTGGAGGAAACCCCAAACCATAAGCACGGCGAAAGTGCCAATCCATGCAGACACGTAAGCGAACGGTCCTACTTCCGGAGTGAGAACAGCAATCAATACGGCAAGCATTGTCGCTACAACGAGCGGGAAAATGATAACCTTGCCCAGTGGTGGAGGCGTACGCATAGTCGAAGATCCAAACAGCTTTCGGTGGCTTGGCGACCCTTTTTCTTTAGCCTGTCCATTAATGATCGGCTTTGTTCGTCACGGCAGCAGGAGCCGCTTCCAATACGCTCTAGTCTTCGCCGAACAATCGTTCAATTTCACGGCGGTCTCGCTTAGTAGGACGCCCAGTCCCGCGATCCCGGCGCAAGACCTTCTGCGCCGCAGTTTGCTGCAAAAGCATATAGTCTTCGGGGGGTGTCAAATCCTTCATGAATGCCGCAACGAGCTTCGCTCCAACCCGCTTCTCGATGAGCCCCACAACTTTCAAACACTTGGTTATGGGGCCTGATTGAATTTCGACAACTTCGCCCACCTTGAGTCCGTAGGAAGGCTTTACCTTCTCATCTCGCACGCGGATCTTGCCTCCACGGCAGGCGTCAGACGCCAAGGTTCGCGTCTTAAACTGCCGAACCGCCCAAAGCCAGCGGTCGATTCGAGCTTTAGCTACTGGCTCGCCACTCATTTTGGGCCCAATGCTTCCCAATTTATCTCCCCAAGCTTAACCATGGGACGATATTTCCGCTTCTTCTAGAAATTTTCAATGAACAAGTAGGGCCATTCGCTCCCACCCACTATAAATCCTGCAGAAACTAGATTTTGGCTCTTCTCTCAGTTACTAGTCACGACCCCCCCCACTTTTCGGGAGAGCCTTTTCTGGATCCCAATCGGGATCCACTACAACTGCCTGATAGGCCATTGGCGACTTCTGATTGGGTATCACCGAAGCACTTTGAGGGGCGATAAGACACGTATCTACCTTTTAGTTTCCAAATTTCGCGATTTTCCTTTCAACCCATCTGGAGCTGGTTCTACATCGTACAACCGCGTTCCTATCACCTTACCGTGTCACGCTCCCAATCTAGTTACACGCACTCTCGCTTTGATCCGATTTCACCCCTGTGTACAATCGCTCTGTCAATTATCGGCGTTTTCTTTATCTATAGCGCTCAGCACTACCAGCAAAGCAACGACTGGATCAAGCAGATCGTATGGATCTGCATTGGCTTCACTGCTTACGCCGTCGTTTCCTGGCTAGACTACAAAATCTTTTTGAAGTATTCCCACTTATTGTACTTCCTCGCCCTTGGGTTGCTTGCCATGGTTCCTTTCAGCCCTTGGGGAGAGGATTTCTACGGAGCTAAGCGTTGGCTCTACTTTGGTATCGGGCCAACCTTCCAGCCGAGTGAAGTAGCGAAACTCGCCTGCATCGTTATCGGGGCCAGCCTCCTTACCCGATCCGAAATCGGCAAACTCATGGAATCGCGACTGGCACTAGCAAAAATGACGCTTGCGATTTCTATTCCATTCTTATTCATCTTATTCCAGCCCGATCTAGGATCGGCACTCGTCATTCCTTCCGCCGTGTTCGCGCAGCTTTACGCATCCAATCTCACCAAATCCTTTTTCACAACCGCCTTTGCAATATTCGCGGTTTTGGTGGGACTCGTGGTACTTGATACTCACAACTATGGCGAGTACGTAAGTGCCAAGGCGGAAGCGAAGGAGGAGCAAATCGTTGAACGTCCGCACTACTGGATTCCGATCCGTGACTATCAGCGACAGCGTATGATGGGCTTTATCTACCCCGAGAAGGTCGACCGCAGAGATGCAGGCTGGAATCGGGAACAATCAATTATATCCGTTGGATCCGGCGGCTTGACAGGTAAAGGCTACCTGAAAGGCAACCAGGCCCAACTGGGCTATCTGCCTCGTGCAGTGGCCCACAACGACTTCATTTTCTCCGTTATCGCGGAGGAAACCGGCTTTTTGGGAAGCGTAGTCGTGGTATCTCTATTCGGCTTGCTGATAGGAAACAACATCCGCATCGCCACTATCGCACGCGACCGCTTTGGTACGCTTCTTGTGATGGGGGTGGCGACGTTGTTCACCATTCATTTCTTTGTGAATATCGCAATGACGATTGGCCTGATGCCCATAACTGGACTACCGCTCCCGTTCTTAAGTCACGGAGGCACCTTTATGGTGAGTTGCTGCGTCCTGCAAGGACTGGCGCAAAGTGTGTACCGATTTCGAAAGGAATTCTAGCGATGCATCTGTATCAATGCCAGAGCCTTGTTGAAACGCCAACAACCCATGTGAAGGAGCCTTCTGTAAACACAATAACATTACAGAATGAGCGAGAAAACAATAAACACCGAGTCATCGGACCTTTCAAACGAGCATGAAGAAGAGCTTAGAAAACCACCTTCACGTAAACCGGCCAAACCGGTCGACCAGGCAAAACTCAAGAAAGAGGCGGACAAGCGGGCCAAGAAGCGTCCGCTTTTGACCAAGATCGTCGAGAAACTGAAAAAAAATAAGCAACCCTACCGGGAGCTTATAATAAACGCAGAACCTCTAGAAACGCGGGTCGGCCTTCTCGTTGACGGTATTCTAGACAAGTTCGACATTGAGAGACGAAGGAGTGCCCAACGCATCGTTGGTGGCATCTTTAAGGGAAGGATCAAGAACTTGGATCCCGGCCTGAAAGCCGCATTCGTGGATATCGGCCTGCCCAAGAACGCGTTTCTTCACTATTGGGACATCTTACCACAAGCCGTCGATTCTTCTGTGGAGGTCGTTCGGGTCAATCGATCGAGCAAGCAAAAGAAGAAAAAGAAGATCACCCTAAACGACATTCCTAGCCACTATCCTACAGGTACTGAAATCGTGATCCAAGTCACGAAAGGACCCATAGGCACAAAGGGGCCAAGAACGACGACCAATCTTTCACTTCCGGGCCGATTTCTAGTTCTAATGCCCTATTCCGACCAATGCGGAATCTCTCGTAAAATCGAGGATGTCAAAGAACGTAATCGACTAAAGAAGATCATCCGAGACCTTACCATTCCAGAGGGAATGGGAGTCATCGTCCGCACGGCAGGAGAAGGAAAGAAAGCCCGATACTTCGTACGGGATCTTCATATCATGCTAAAGACCTGGGATAAGATTCAGAGCAAGATCGATACCGTCAAAGCGACCTCTTGCCTCTACAAGGAACCCGACCTGAGCGAGCGAACCGTTCGCGATTTTCTAACAGAAGATGTGGATCGAGTGCTAATAGACAATCCAGTCGACCACCAGAACATTGTCGACGACGTCAGCCAGATCTCGAAACGGTCGACCAGCAAAATTCATCTCTACGAGGACAGCATCCCGATATTCGAGCGCTACAATATCGAGAACCAGATTGAGCAGACCTTCCAGCGGGCCGTACCTTTACCTTCGGGTGGAGCCATCGTAATCGATGAAACTGAGGCTCTCATCGCCATCGATGTGAATACCGGTTCGCATAGGAATAAGGGGAAAGAGAACGACACCATTTTCCAGGTCAATTGTGAAGCTGCCGCTGAAATCGCCCGACAGATCCGACTCCGTAATATCGGCGGACTGGTCATTATCGATTTCATCGACATGAAACAGCGGAAGCACCGTAATGCGGTTCTCAGCCAGATGCGGGACCACATGGGGCTGGATAAAGCCAAAACGCATATACTCCCCATTTCTCCACTGGGAATCATGCAGATGACTCGCCAGCGAATGCAGGAAAGCGTGTCTTCCGGCTTGTATACAGATTGCCCCTACTGTCGCGGTAAAGGCATCGTCAAATCCGCAACCACCGTCAGTGTGGAGCTACAAAGAAAACTTTCCGGGATCGTTCGAAGAGCTCGTAACCGGACTACCGATGGGGCCAAGGCGATCAAGCTTCGCGTTCTCGTAAATCCGACGATCATCGACCGTCTCCGCGAAGAGGATGCGGATTTGCTTATTAGCTTGGAAAAGGACTACAATGCACAGCTTACTTTCCGCTCTGATCCGCATTTCCATATTGAGAACTATCGAGTAATCGACGTCGAAACCGGGGCGGCTTACGGATGACCTTAACTAGGTTCTCCAAAATCTGCGAATCCGATGGCCGATTCTCTCATCGATCCTCAAAACCTAATTCAGGAACTGGGTGTAGCCGGCCTCAATCACTTCTCCGACGAGTACTACAAGCGACTGCATGATCCGGGTATTCAGCTAGGAAAACCGTTTTCAATAATATCTCAAACACCCCAGCTTCTAGTGAGGCTGGGGTTGATGTTAGAAAGTCTGCGATTAACCCCAGGGATCAAGGTTCTCGATTTCGGCTCCGGTCCTTGCTGGATATCAAAGGCTCTATGGCAAATGGGTTGCTCCGTTATCAATCACTCTTCAACGACTACCCGATTCCGAGTCAACCTCCCTGCTCCTGGGAAACTAGGTTGTTTGACGGCCATAGTCTCCCGCTGAAAGCCGAAGAGATCGATCGCATCATTTGCTTCGATGCGTTCCATCACGTACCCAACCAGGAGGAAATCGTTCATGAATTCTATCGGGTGTTGCGAAACGGAGGCACTATAGTCTTCAACGAATCGGTCGGTCTCCATTCCACAACGCCGGCCTCCCAGATGGAGATGCGGGAATACAGGGTACTAGAGAACGACATGGATATGACTGCCTTGAAGGCCCTTTTTTGCGAAGCTGGCTTCCGGAAACCTACCTTCAAAGTAGCTGCGAATCCAGAATATATGATGAGCTACGAAGGGTGGCAAACTTGCAGAACCGGCGAAATTTCGAACCGCATGGCCGATGCCCTTTCCCAATTTCAACAGAATAGCAGCGTCTTCTATTTTCAGAAGGGAAAGGCCCTCAATGACAGCCGCCAAGCAGAAGGTCTGGCCCACGAGCTAGAAATCTCGGTGAGCAAGCTAGTATTCAAAGTTGGGGTCCCACAAAAGATTCAGGTTTCCTTTCGAAATGTGGGTGAAAGCCGCTGGATCGACAAGAATGACGGGCATGTCGGCACCGTGAATTTCGCCTCGAGAATTCTCGACTACAACTCAAAGGATATCTTGGCCGACAACAGCCGGTTCCGAATTCCAAACGAAATGGAGCCAGGGGACCACTTTTCCGGCAAAATTTCGGTTCCACTCTCAATTTCCCAACCCGGAACCTTTTGGCTCAAATTCGACCTCGTTTCCGAAGAGGTTTGCTGGTTCGAGACGCTCGGCTCGAAGGCAGTTCTTGTTGAGATAAAAGTTGGAGCCTAGGACCCCCATCTAGTGGCTTATATCAATAATAGGAAAGTAGACAGTTGCTCCATAACCGCTCTGATTTGGATTTCCTGAAAACTAGTTGAAGTTTCCATTCAGCCTCCAAACGTGAGATTCTAAAACAACCGATACGGAATCCCAAGATCTTAGTCCCAACAATATTGAGGCGAGGGAGCAGCTAGCTTTTGGAGATCCCAACTAAAACCCGATTCCTACGGTTTTGGTGCGCACCCTGCAGACATACATATCAACGGTCATATAAAGGGTGGATCCATCGTCGCCCCAGGTGCAATTGCTCGAATGCTCTCCCATTTCGATTCTTCCGAGTAGATCCCCTTGCGGAGAAAAAATATAAATTCCCGCGGGACCCGACGCCCACAGGTTTCCCTTCCGATCAACGGTCATCCCGTCGGCATTTCCAACACCGTCCTTCTTGAATTTGAGAGCATTGTATAAGAGTTTTCCCTTCCCGATTGTTCCGTCTCCCTTGAGCGGATACGATCTCCAAAGAGGAGCCGCACTATCGGATTGGGCAACGTAGAGGGTTTTCCCATCTGGCGAAAGAGCAATCCCGTTGGGCCGAGTGAACTCCTTGGTCAAGAGCTCAACCTCTCCGTTCGGCCGAAGCAGAAACACGCCACAGTAATCCATTTCTCGCCGCGGATCGTCTTGCCTTTCGGGCAAGCCGTAAGTCGGATCGGTAAAATAGAGATTTCCGTTTGGATGGTAAACCAAATCGTTTGGGCTGTTAAATCGCTTCCCTTTGTAGTTGTCCGCTAGGGTTCGTTTTCCACCATCTTTGGTGAGGACAGATATTCGCCGATCCCCATGCTCGCACAAAGTCAGTCGTCCCATTGCATCAAAAAGCAGCCCGTTGCTACCAGGCTCCCTTCCGTAATCCACAATACCCGTATATCCTGCTGGTCGTAAATACTCCCGCAATCCCTCCGTCTCGCTCCATTTCATCACGACATTTCGTGGGATATCCGAGAATACTAAAAAACCACCTTCTTTATTCCAAGCGGGTCCTTCGGTCCAGACGAACCCAGAGGCAATCACCTCGATCTGGGCTTCTTCATCGATGAGTTCGTCCAAACGATCATCGAACTTGTTAATCTTTCCAATCACCGGGTAATTGCTCGGAGTGTCCGTGTTTCCTGAGAGACTGGTAATCGCAATGGAAGCGACACACGCGAAAAGAAAAGGGGAGCGTTTCATTCCTCTATCCTTTGACTGGGCACTCGATTGTCCATTTCATTATTGGCCCGCTACTATACAAACCCCAAACCTTTATCGGAACTCCAGGGGATGACTCATTGACTAATTGAGTTCTCCAAGAAACTATTTTTGCTGGTTCCCATCTTAGACCATGAAAACTTTCTTTATCGCTTTAATTCTCGGCATTTTTATCGGTGCCACAATCACGACCTACTACAACTCACCCGAATCGTTCGATAATCTAATTTCCTCGATTTCGGGAGACCCCTCCTCTTCGAGCCAGTCGAGCGACGAGATTGTCGAGAAAGCCAAAGAATCGGCGGGGAAGATCGCTGAAAAGATCAAGGAAGGCACCCAGAACCTTCTGGAAACCACCAAAGAGGAACGGGCTGAGCTAGTGGAAAAAGGGAGGGAGATAATCGACTCTGCCAAGGATGCCACGATCAAGGCTAAGATCGCAGCAAAGCTAAAAGAGGATTCATCGGTCGACGCGGAACGAATTGAGATCGTAGTGGAAAATGGATCCGTCATTCTTTCAGGGGAAGTTTCATCTAGTGAAGAAGCGAAAGAAGCCCGCGATATTGCCTTGGATACTCAATCGGTAATAGACGTCGAATCGAATCTAAAAATTGCTCCCTAGCGAGCTCGAACAGTCGCCGATTCCAATAAACTCCTTCCTCTTAAGACGAGCTTCCCCAGATGCGTGTTCTAGTCGCGTTCGACAAATTTAAAGACGCACTATCCGCCCGCGATACTTGCGAGATCGCGGTTGAGGCGATCCAAAAATGCCGCCCTGAATGGCTGGTTGAAACCGCTCCCCTCGCAGATGGTGGTGACGGGTTTTGCGATACGCTTACCGGTTGCCTCAATGGCGAATTTCACGAAACAACCGTTTCCGGTCCTTTGGCTAAAAAGGTCAAGGCTCAATTCGGTATTGTATCAGTCGATCGACTACAAAGTTCCGTTGTTGCACTTCTCAATTGGAAATCCAATCTCAAAAAGATCGCCGTAATCGAGCTGGCCGAAAGCAGTGGCATATCCCTTACTCCGCTAGAGAATCGATCACCCTGGACGACCACTACTGCAGGTCTAGGAGAAGTCATCCAATCTGCAATCGACCATGGAGCCAGCGGCGCGATTGTCGGACTCGGTGGATCAGCAACGCATGACCTTGGACTCGGAGCGCTTTGGAAGCTTGGATTCCAATTTCTAGACGAAAGCGGTACTGCAATTAACAAAGCTCCCTCTCCGGAAATTTGGCCCACCATTAATCGAATTGAGGCACGCTCTAGCGTTCTACCCAAAGACTTCGAGCTGAGGGTCGCTTGCGATGTCGAAAACCCGCTGCTGGGACCCATGGGAGCCGCTGCCATTTTTGGGCCCCAAAAAGGCCTCGTCCCCTCAAGTTACGACGAACTCGAATTCGCAACTTCCCAAATGGCGAAAATGCTCTGCGACGCCTGCGCAGTACCCTACCCATCTATGGAGCAACCCGGTACTGGAGCGGCGGGCGGGACGGCGTTCGGCCTCAAAGTAGGACTCGGCGCCCAAATCGTCCCGGGTTACGAACTGGTGAAAAACTGGATCGGATTGAACGCTAAGTTTGATAGAGCGAACATCGTTATAACTGGAGAGGGTCGGTTCGACGCTTCCTCTCTTCAGGGGAAAGGTCCAGGAGCCTTGGCGTTGGAATCAATGGCGAATGGGAAGCAGCTCTTCGTGTTTGCGGGCGGCCTCGGTGAACTTGAAAAGTCCGATTTTCCAACCGATTCGACTCATGCCATTTCCCCCATCGGAATGCCTCTAGCGGAAGCGCTCCAGTCAACCGGTAAGAATCTACATAGGGCAATTGAATCGGTTTTTGGAACTAGCTGATTTCAAAGTCGTTTTTCGTACGGGAGACATTGAACCCCAAGGATCAAACCTTTGCTAATAAGAAGGCGTTCGGAGCCGATATTAGTATGCGGGTAAACATTCGTTAAAATCCGGTAACATAATAACTTAAGGCTAGCTGACTGAATGGAACGCTTCTTCAGGCTACCACGACTCAAACCAAGACTGCTCTCCCAATGAACCTCCTTGAAACCGAACCTGCCTACAGCCGCGAAGTGCGGGTGCGTAGACATGTTCGAATGAGGAGAGCCAAGCAGTTCCTTCGCCCGCTCCCCAGAAAAGCCACGCTCCACCGCTGGCCAATCTTAAAACGGTTCGCCGAGACTGCCCGCAAACGGCCCTACTTATGGTCTTTTCGAAAGCGAGAGGTGAGCATCGCTCTGTACATCGGCTTCGTTATCACGTTTCTGCCGTTGGTTGGCATCCAATTCATATTGGCGTTCGCCGCGGCCTTGACCCTCCGCGCAAACCTCCCGGTGATTATGGGGACACAGTTGGTTACGAATCTGGCTACAATGTGGGCTATTTATCCCGCCCTCAATATGCTAGGTAACCGTATCCTCGGTTTTTTAGGCATTGGGGACATCGAATCTCGTTTAGGACAAGTCGCCGTTTCCACCACAATTGGCGGATTGGTCGCAGGAATCGCACTCGGGTTCATTTTCGACGTGATTTACCGAATCGCCTTCTCCCAAGCAAAGAAGAGCCATATAAATCTAAAGAGAATACTTAAAAAATAGCATTCCGGTTTGCCCAAAGGCCTAATACTACCCAATCTCCGGTGCTAACGATGACTCTTTCGCCCGACTTTTCTCTATGATACGCACATTTTCCCTCGCTGCTTTCCTCGTATTCTTTCAGGGAGCATATCTTTTTTCCCAGAATATTGTTCCCCAAATTTCCAATACGGCTCGATTGGTTGTTCAAGCCCAAGCGGGCAGCTATCTGAGCCCGCAAATAAAGCTGGGTATCGACGTTCTGGCCGACCAAAACTTTTTCCCGCTGCTTGGGAAGCGAGTCGGGCTACTCACCCACCCAGCTGGCGTCAATCGACTGGGGATCTCCACCGTGCAGATCCTCTACCAAAACAAGTCCGTCAATCTCGTGGCGCTATTCGGACCGGAACACGGAATTTATGGGAATGAAAAGGCAAACGAGCCCATTGACAACGCNANCGATCCCAGAACCGGACTNCCCGTTTACTCCTTGTACGGCAAATACCGTAAGCCTACGNCANAGATGCTCTCAGGCCTCGACGTCCTAGTGATCGATCTTCAGGATATTGGGACNCGCTCCTACACTTNTATCAGNTGNATGAAGCTGNCCCTTGAGGCGGCNTTCGAGAACCGTGTCGAGGTCATTATTCTTGACCGTCCAAACCCTCTCGGNGGCATNAAGGTCGATGGACCNCCGATGGACACTCANTGGAAAAGCTATGTTGGNGCNTTTAATATTCCCTATGTTCATGGTCTGACGATCGGGGAACTTGCNCGGATGGCCGTTTCTANACCCGGTGTTCTCGATATACCGGACTCGACCCGCAGGGCGGGCAAATTGACAGTNGTGACCATGGATGGATGGCGACGCTANATGAGCTGGCCAAGCCTTGGGCTCAAGTGGATCGCCCCTTCACCCAATATTCCNGATTTTCCCGCAGCCGTTGGATACGCAATGACCGGACTCGGAGCNCAAATNGGTAATTTCAAACACGGAATAGGGAGCGAATACCCNTTCNGAATCCTGACCCATANAAACGCATCNCTCGATCAGCTCGAAGCAGAGCTCAAACGCAGATNGATTCCTGGCCTGTCCTTTGAGNGCAANTCNTTTCAGAANGGNGCCNANANNGGATTGTACGTCAAAGTTGAAGATTGGAGCNCCTGGAATCCTACCGAGCTNAGTTTTCACATGATGCAAATCACTGCCCAATTCGATTTTNCAAACCCGTTTGCGAGCGCCACGAGCAATCGAGGCGANTTGTTCAACAAACACGTAGGGTCTTCCAGTTGGTGGCGTGAAATCACGCAAAAGGGAGCGAACGCAAATCGCANGGGGTTTGTTGTCGCCTGGCAGCGCCAAGCGANACAATTTCAGATCCAAAGTNGCAGTTACTGGCTNTACGAATAGCCGNTTTGCTTCCTTNAAATGCTGCGGNTCGTCNCGTATCCANNCTGCTCCCACATNACCNAAAAGGTGAGNTGGCATNCTTCGCNNNTCTTNANTCGAATCTACAGTTTAGGTCGAGNTGACATTTCTCATTGATTACGNGATAGNATTCCGTCAGAAANACCGTCCACTTCATTATCACAACCAACAGTCCCAACNCAAATAACACGCGCTATGTCTCGCCCCGTNACACTATTCACCGGCCAATGGGCCGATCTTTCTATCACAGAGCTCGCTCCGCTGGCCAAAGAGATGGGCTACGATGGCTTNGAACTCGCCTGCTGGGGAGACCATTTCGACGTNGACCAGGCAGCTCGCAGCAAGAAATACTGTAAGGANAAATGGGAATTGCTNGNGGAGAANGGACTGACTTGCTTTTCAATCTCCAACCACCTCGTCGGCCAGGCAATCTGCGACAACATCGATGAGCGCCACAAGTCAATCCTNCCTCCCGATGTTTGGGGNGACGGTAANCCAGAGGGTGTTCGCCGCCGNGCGGCAAGGAAAATGATTAAGACGGCNAAGGCNTGCCGCAATTTTTTCGANCTNAAACCAGGGAGAAAGAAAAANGACGATTTTCCAGCANTAGTGAATGGCTTTACCGGNTCCTCCATNTGGCACGCTCTTTACGCATTNCCACCCACGGATCAGGNATTCCTCGAGAAAGGNTTCCANGATTTCGCCAACCGGTTCATTCCGATCTTGGATGAATTTGANAAAGTAAACGTCAATTTTGGNCTNGAGGTACATCCCACCGAAATCGCTTTNGACATCGCATCCNCNGCTCGAGCGATCAAATCGCTNAGAGGGCACAAGCGATTTGGCTTCAACTACGATCCGTCGCATTTGGGTTATCAGGGAGTGGACTATGTNAAGTTCATNCGCGAATTCGGAGACCGTATCTATCACGTCCACATGAAGGACGTTTGGTGGGGCCACGGGAATGGTGACGTNGGNGTATTCGGCGGGCATACGGATTTTGGCGATGCCNGGCGATATTGGGATTTCCGGTCATTGGGTCATGGCGACATCGCGTTTGAGGACATCATCGTTGCNTTNAACGACGTCAANTATCGAGGCCCCCTATCGGTTGAATGGGAAGATATCCGTATGGACCGANTTCATGGCGGNGCGGAAGCGGCATCATTNGTCAAATCCGTAGATTTTCCCTCAAGCTCTGTCGCCTTCGACTCNGCTTTCGACAANAAAAACCAGTAGAGCGGAANATTTNTNCATACTTATATGAGCACTAAAGTAGCCATCATTGGNGCGGGCGGAATGGCCCAGTACCACATCGCAGGNTTTCGCCAGGCGGGAGCTGAAATCGTAGCAATCGCGGATCTNAACAAGGATGCGGCNAAANCCACTGCTNCNCAATATGGAGTCGGNCAGACTTTCGGNTCCATCGAAACGATGTTTGAAACTCTCACAGATCTTGANGCCGTTTCGATCATTGTTCCAAACAAGTTTCANGCCCCGCTCGCNATACAGGCNCTNGAGGCNGGCAAGCACGTATTTTGCGAGAAGCCNCCCGCTCTCAANGCNCCTGATGTTGAAAAGATGAAGGAGGCAGCAGAATCAGCNGGNANGCACCTNNTNTTCAANTTTAACAATNGGGCAAGGCCAGAGTCCTTTGCCATNATGNACTACGTTGCNGACGGTACGATTGGTAANATNAANTCCGCNCAGGCAAANTGGATTCGACGGACTGGGATCCCTGGNTTNGGNGGTTGGTTNACCAACAAAAGNCTCTCNGGTGGNGGNCCACTCATNGACCTTCTACANATGGTNGATTTGTCNATGCANNTGATGGGCTATCCAGAGCCTGAATANGTTATNGGCAAAACCTTTTCTGACTTTATCACCGANAAANGCTTCAAAGGACCCTGGGGNATTCCNGACAATGCNGAAGGTGTCAATGACGTTGAAGCNGCCGCTCATGGATTCGTNACTTTCAAAACCGGCCAGGTGCTCAGTCTCCAGGTTTCCTGGGCAGAGCTNNTCAANCGCGAGGAGGTCTCGGTCGTCTTCCANGGCGTNGGGGCNGGCGGGAAAATCGAACGACTCTTNGGTTCCGACGGACTGGACGAAACCTGCATCGANANNTGCGAGCTTTACGTNCAGGAAAANGGNAATTCGGTCAATNGGGACATNCTNGTAGAAGCGTGTGAGGACATGGGGNGGTCCCGTTCCGCCGCAAATTTCATTCTGTCCATCGANGGCAAGGANANGCCGCTGAACACTCCNGACCANGCGGTTTCCCTAATGAAAATCATCGANGCCATCTACGAGTCGGCACANTCGGGCAAGCCCGTAGCCTGCTAANTTCAAAACATCACTANTCATGAATCGAAAATTGAAAATGGGAATGGTCGGGGGTGGCCGTGGNGCTTTCATCGGAGCTGTTCACCGCATGGCCGCCAATCTCGACGGGAAAATCGAACTNGTAGCNGGAGCGTTCTCATCCGATCCGAAAAANTCCAAGCTTTCNGGAAAGGACTTCTTTNTAAACCCCTCTAGAGTATATGGATCCTACCAGGANATGGCNAAANNGGAATCCGAGCTTCCCGTGGGCGAACGNATCGATTTTGTTAGTATCGTCGTCCAAAATCACCTNCACCANGCCGTNGCAAAGCATTTTCTNGAAGCCGGATTCAATGTCATTTGCGACAAGCCCCTAGCATACGACCTTAAAGAAGCCCGTNATTTGCGGCGCATTGTCAANAAGTCNGGCAAGGTATTCGCTCTNACCCANAACTACACAGGGTACCCCATGGTCAAGGAAGCTCGAGACNTTGCCAGAAAAGGNAAACTTGGTCGTATCCTNAAAGTTGTNACAGAATATCCTCAAGGTTATGCGGTGGGTGACATAGANAACAAGAACGATGGGAAAATCGCCTCTTGGAGAACGGATCCTAAGATTGCCGGNATCTCAAATTGCATTGGAGATATTGGTACNCATGCCGANAACCTNGGGGCCTACATCACTGGTCTGGAGATNGAGGAAATGTGTGCCGAGCTAACGGCTTTTATTCCGGGTCGGAAACTTGATGACGATGGTAACATTCTCATTNGNTACAAAGGCGGTGCNAAAGGCCTCCTCTACGCATCGCAAATCTCNAACGGTGACGAAAACAATCTGAATATCCGAATCTACGGCACCAAGGCTTCTNTGGANTGGCATCAAGAGGATCCAAATGAGCTGATNATCAAGTNTCATGACAAACCTCGGCANATTCTNCGCCGAGGGAATGGATACGNCTGNAACNCAGCGNAAACAAATACCCGCACTCCCTTTGGNCACCCGGAGGNCTTTATTGAAGCCTTTGCTAATGTCTATNTGGCAGCGGCAANATCNATCGCCGCAGAAGTGGCCGGTAAAAAGCTACCGNAAAACCCCGACTTTCCGACTGTCGANGACGGCATACGAGGNATGGCNTTTATCGCAACCGCAGTTAAGAGCTCCAACAGCAAANCNAAGTGGACTAAGATGTTGAAATAGGGGTCTCCCAAAACTTTATGAAAAGGCCAATTCGCAAGGGATTGCCTTCTTCTTTAATTTTAAATCACCCTTTTCCATCAACAAATTCACGGACAACATCGAGAAAACCACGTGCCCCAGAAGTTAAATATCGTCGCTCGTGGGTTAGGGCAAAAAGCAGACGGGACATCTTAAGCGATTTCATCGACTTGAAAACCACATCGCAGGGCAAAATAGACTCACGAGCCATTTCTGGTAAGATCGCTAAACCGAGACCACTGTGCACTAGGGCGACTGCAGTGCTCACCTGCGTACAGTAAGCCGCGGTTTTTAGCTCGAAGTCGTTTCTTTCGAAAAACTCCATGACCTTTGCCCCTAGGGCAGAAGATTCTCCCAAAACGATTAACGGCTCCTCTTTTAAGTCCTCAATGGAAATATCCTCTCTATTCGCCAAAACATGCCCTCGAGGAACAACAAGATTGAGTTTTTCTTGGATAATGGGTTCCGCATCCACCTGTGAAAAGCAACCGGAATAGGAAGAGATTACGACATCAAGGTTCCCATTAACTAAATTCTCTAGAAGCACCCGCCTTAGATTTTCGTCGACCCTAATCCGAAGCTCAGGAAATCGTTCGCAACAGGTTTTGAGTACAGGGGGTAAAAGAAACGGGGCGACCGTCGGAGTTACTCCGATTCGAAGGTTCCCTTTGAAGTCAACCGCACTTTCACGGATTTCCCGGACTGCGTTATCCGCTTCCATTAGAATCGAGCGGGCCCGCTTCTCGAACTGCTTTCCCACTGAGGTTAGTTCCACTCGCCTTCCCAAGCGATTGAAAAGGCGATTCCCCAATTCATTCTCCAGCTTACTGATCTGGGCGCTCAGAGATGGCTGGGACACAAAGGACTTTTCAGCGGCACGAGTGAAGTTTCGCTCCTCCGATATGGCTAAAAAATACCTGAGTTGATGCATTTCCATAGTTTTAAACTATGGATATTATAAGTTATAAGTATTTCAAGTTATAAGGAAAGTATGCAATACTCCACTCGTCAGCGAAAACTGACCAAAAAAAATGAACAGACAAACCAAGAGTAATATAATCGCTTCAACTATCCTGGCTCTATTGCCATTTGTGCTTTTCGGGTTTCAAATGCCAGCTGGAGAGCTCACTGCGGGAGTTGCAATAACTGCAGCCCTCGTCGGTCTCGGAGTTATGGATCTCAAGCAGGGAGCTTATTCTAGCTTCAAGCGGGTACCGTGGACGCGGGCCTAGTAAGAATTCTATCGATTCTGGATTTTTGAATGGGATCATAGAACCATGAAACGATTATTCGGGAACAGTAAATAAACCGGCGGTCGTTCCAAAGGGACGACCGTCGCGAAATTGTCGCCAAAATGGAGGAGTCACATTCCAAAGATGAAGCCATCTATCAAAAGTAGATGGCTTTAAAATGGCGGGGGATCGGCAAAATGACCCTATTAAATGAGGTTCGCAGTTCTTAGAGCTTTCGTGAAAGCAGATCGATAGAGCACGAAGATGGGAAGTGCCATCAGCGGAACTTCTACAATTCCGCCAGACGAAACTTGCTGCATTACTAACACCAAGAGAACGACCCGTAATAACCACCTCGTTAGAAAACTCTGCCCAAAGGTCAGATTACGACGAAACGTGGCGACCAATCTCAACCTATGATAAATTAGCCCAGCATTCCGACCCAGAAAAGGGACAAATCCGAGCAGGTTGCTAAGTAAAAGCGTTTTGGGCAGTTTCTCCGATACAAAACTTTTATAAGCTTAGGTTAGCGATGAATAAGAGAAAGCAGTTACTACATCCGCTTCGTATCACTTTCTCCCGCTTGGCTATTTAAATCTCCAAATCAACGACGTTTCCTACCACGATCAGTCTTGTAGAGTCGAGCCTGAGACGGGCCGCAGCAATCCCCTCCGCGATACCCTTCATTTCGCCTTTAGCTAGCGCAACTTCCTCTTTTCTGACATTTTCATTAATCTTACGTAGATCAACTAGCCGCCGAAGCTCGGCTCCCAGCACCGCTTTCATTTCCGACTTTGCGGACTGCTTTATGTTGGTGGACTCTTTTCGCGCCATATCCTCAGCTACATTTAGCATCGATTGGAGAATATCTCGATTGAAACCGGGATTTTCCAAAAATCGATTCAGTGATCCATCGATTAACTGAGTTTGTTCCCAAGCCTGGTTGTGTTCATGAGTCAGGTCGTTTCCACGAATATCCACCAAAATTCTTATCGGTCTAGGGGCCATAAACCGATCCACATGCAGATGGGCCTGAGTCACTGTTTCCAGAACAAAAATAGCTTCCAGCAAAATATTAGATTGGTCTGATTCCCTGATGCTAAAGGCCGAAACACCTACCTCGGAATTGATAAGCAATGCCATTGACTCGAGGACAAGCGGGTGGTCCTGCGTTATGAATTCGATATCCTCGCGTACAATTGCCTGCTCTCGATCAAAAGTCGCCAAAACCCCCTCGTAAGGTATCCTTGGAAAAGACTCCACGTAGGCATGTCGGCTGTCAAAAAAAACCTCGCCCGCTTCGTGTTCCTCAATTCGCACCCCATAGTGGTCCAGCAGGTCGAACAACATGGTGCGACTGGTGGAATCGTTCTCCGTTCGACGGATATTGTCCACCACCTCATTGGCCACTTTCTGATCGAATGAGTTCAATTCTAACAAACGGTCTCTGCCAAGACGCAACCTCTCCGTGAGCTCCTCGCGAAAAGCGGTCGTTTCCTCGATAAAGGCTTCAAGTGCTTCTCGGTTGGCTTCTTTCTGGCCACGGCCATATTTCAAGGCTTGCTCCAGTAACCGAGTACTGAACGCCTCCTTGTACTCAACGCTGCCATGAGCACAAACTTCGAAAGCGTCCAAACCTTGATGAAACCAGTCTGCGACAAACTCTTGGGGGCTCCCCGCAATGTAAGGTACATGAATCTGAATTGTAGCTGTTTGGCCGATACGGTCCAACCTTCCTATGCGCTGTTCAAGAAGTCCTGGGTTGGCTGGTAAATCAAATAAGACGAGATCATGAGCGAATTGGAAATTCCTCCCCTCGCTGCCAATCTCCGAGCAAAGTAGAATCCTCGCGCCTTCTGGTTCCGCAAACCAAGCCGCATTCCGATCTCGCTGAACAAGCGGCAGCTTCTCATGAAACAACGCAATTTTGACGTTAAGCTTTTCCTGCAACGCGGATTCAATCGCCAGCACTTTCCGCTTCGACTTGCATATCAACAATATCTTGGCGTTGCGTTTCCCCTTTAAAAAAGTCACCAGCCATTCCAGCCGAGGGTCACCCTTAAACTGGTACCGAATTTCATGCTCGTTGTCATTGAACTCCGCTTCAAATTCCTTCGCCAATCTGCTAAGTAGCCCATTTGAGTCACCAGTGGGATTAAGAGGAGCTGGGCAGTACATTCTTTTGGGAAACCCTGTCATGTTTAACCGGGAGTTCCGAAACACAACCCGACCCGTTCCATGTTCGTCCAGCAATGCTTTCAACAAAACGTCCTTAGCTCCTCGCTTTCCGCTTTCAAAGTCTGCCAATCGCTTTTCGAGGCCGTCTTGGTCCTTAACGAAAATCAGTTTCAAGGCAGATCGATCTGCCGTAGACAGTGCGACCTCGTCAACGATCTTTCCAGCAACTCTCGCCACCGACTCAAAACCTTCCATCTCGTTCTTAAAGGCTTCCAAGTCACTGTAACGATTCGGATCCAGCAAACGAAGGCGGGCGAAGTGACCCTCGAGTCCTAACTGTGTTGGCGTAGCTGTCAACAAAAGTAGCCCAGGACTTCCCCGTCCCAGCAAGTCTACAAGCTCGTATTCAGGGCTCTGGGAATCAGGAGTCCATTCCAGATGATGGGCCTCATCAACAACTACGAGTTCCCAGCCTGCCTCAATCGCCTGGCCAGACCGGATGGCGTTCCCTGCTAGAAAATCGATGCTGCACAAAACCAGTTGCTCATCCAAAAATGGGTTCATCCCCGTATTGCTTCCCTCCGCGGCAAGGCATCTCTCTTCGTCAAAAATGCTGAACCATAAGTTAAATCTGCGAAGCAGTTCTACGAACCATTGATGTATCAATGATTCTGGGACAAGGATAAGAATACGCTCCGCTCTCCCAATGGATCTTAAACGCTGAATGATCAAGCAAGCTTCAATGGTCTTACCCAGCCCCACTTCATCCGCAAGGAGCACACGCGGTAATTGCCGTTTTGAAACCTCGTTCAGAATGTACATTTGATGGGGAATCAGATCAACCCTGCCCCCAGTGAAGCCCCGCATTGGAGACCTTCGCAGCTCATTCTGCACCCTCAAGGTTTTGTAACGTAAATCAAAAACCTCTCCAGGATCCGCCAAACCGCTCATCAATCTATCATGAGGTGAACTAAAACTCGCTGAATCCGAAAGATCGCTTTCACAGAATTCAAACCCACTGGCTTGGTAAAATAGCAGACCCGATCTTTCTTCAACAACTTCGACAGTATAAGTCTTTCCTTCGTGAGAAGTAATTTTTTCACCTTCTCGGAAACGAGCCCGCTTGAGGACAATCGTATCAGACGCGTACATTCGCTCTACCCCCGACGCCGGGAAAGCAATTCCTACCTGGAAATTACTTACACTGACTACCGTTCCCAAACCCAGTTCTGGTTCCGGTTCACTGATGTAACGTTGTCCCGATACAAATCCTGACATCATTTACGCTATCAACACAGATAATGGGTCGAACCAACCAAAATCGCATAGTCGTCTGAATCTTGATTAGGGAGAAAAGCCAATACAAACTTGAGACACAGCCACAAACTTACAAGTTTGCTTGTTTAGACCAGAGAAAACATCGCGTGCCTGCCACGAAAGCAACATTTGATTTCCAGAGAGGATTATTCTTCGCCAATCAATCATGGTGGAATTCATCTAAATTACCAGAGTCTCGCATCCAAAATCTGATAGAACAGGCAGAGCTAAATTAGAGGGTGCTGCTCGCGAACAAAGGTTGAGATCTTTACCATTGCGATTCAGCTGCTCAGCGATTGAGCTAGACCCATAATGAATGACGTCAGATCGCCTCGTATTTCGATTCTTTATTGCCGGCAGTGTCGCTGGATGATGCGAGCTGCTTGGCTCGCACAGGAAGTTCTCACCACTTTCTCTGAAGAAATCGGTGAAGTTTCCCTTCAGCCGGGAACGGATGGCGTCCTGGAGATCCGATTAAATGGAGGCCTCCTCTATTCAAGAAAGGCAGAGGGTCGGTTTCCAGAGGCAAAAGAGGTTAAACAGCTGATCCGCGACCGAATCGCTCCTCAAAGAGATCTAGGCCATAGCGACCGGAAACCTTAAAGATGGCTATTGTTGCTAAAACACCAAGCGCTCAATCCATTCAGGTTCTTTGAACCCGACAACTCCTCCCGTAGCCCAAATTACGAAGGGGCGCTTTACCAAGTTTCCATTTTTTCCCAGTAAATCGAACGCTTCCTTTTCGCTGAGGGATGAAATCTTGTCTTTGAGGTTGAGGGCTCGATAATCACCCCCGGATACATTAAACAGGCGAATCGCATCTCCTTGGTAATAGCTAAGCATCATGGCAAGCTCATCCCGCTTCGGTGGGGTTTCGCGAATCGCTAAGTTTTCGAATTCGATATTCCGCTTTTTAAGCCACTTAAGAGCCTTCCGACATGAATCGCATCCTTTGTATGAATACACACGTACCATAATCTTATCATCAAGGTGTTTTTCAATCCCAGCAACCTAGAA
>PBMN01000041.1:0-59980 GCA_002722675.1 Opitutaceae bacterium | reverse complement strand
TTCCAAAGGGGTTGCTCGAATATGAGCGAAATACGATTAACGTGTTCCAAAATGCATCGCCTTCGGTCGTATTTGTTCATAACGTACAACAGCGTCGTAACTTTTTCTCTTTCAACGTGACAGAAGTTCAAGCTGGCACGGGTTCGGGTTTCTTGTGGGATCGCGATGGACACATTGTTACGAACTTCCATGTAGTCCAGGGAGCGTCTCGAGTCGCCGTTACTCTTATTGACGGCAACACTTACAATGCGGCAATCATAGGGGTAGAGCCCCGAAAGGATCTGGCAGTCCTAAAAATTGATTTGAAACGAACCAATGTCGTTCCTTTCGGGGACAAGGTGGCGAATTCCGCGGAAGTGCAGGTTGGCCAAAAGGCACTGGCCATTGGGAATCCCTATGGCCTGGATCACACCCTGACGTTAGGTAATGTGTCAGCCCTCGGTCGGAGCATGTCGTCGATAGTGGAAGGTGTCACAATACGGGATATGATCCAGACAGATGCGGCGATCAATCCAGGCAACTCCGGGGGACCGTTGCTGGATAGCCAAGGCAGGCTGATTGGGATGAACACCTTAATCTTGAGAGATTCAACTGGAATTGGCTTCGCGGTCCCCTCCAATACGATTAAACGTTTAGTCGATCAAATCATCCGTTTTGGAAGGTCCGTTGAATCGGGAATCGGCGTATCCATATTTGAAGACAGAATCGCTCGATCCATAGGAGTCAACGGTGTGATTGTCAGAGAGGTCTATGAAGATTCCCCCGCTCAAAAATCGGGCATGCGGGGGACGTCTCGAGATCAGTATGGAAGGATCATTGTGGGAGACATCATCGTTTCTATAGATGGTGAAACGATAGCGGATTACGACGACATGTACAATGCGTTCGACGAGTTGAATCCCGGTGAGTCTGTGGAAGTCGTCTTCTTGCGAGATGGGGAAGAACGTACTGAAACGATCGATGTAGTAGTGGTTACTGACTAGTCGTTTGGTTAGTATTGACGAATTGCCCTCAAGCTCGCTTAGTTTGTGATATCTCGAGACATTCCTATCGCCCAAGCTTCAGTCGACTCTGACGGTGAAGTCGTAGTGTAGTTTATAGAAGGTACTTGTAGTGAGATACCATGGTGAAAAGGGTAATCCAAAAGGGAAGTGTGCGTTAAGTAAAACTTGTGGACACAGCGTTTGCCGATGGATAGAGCAGGTTCATAAAATTGGTGTAGTATCCAAGATTTGAATTGATTTGAATAGGGTAATGCTCAATTTCCGTTTTCTATATTGTGTTCTGGTGGCTGGTGTGGAGAGAAAGCACTGTTTGATTTGTTTGAGGTCTTTGATCTGATTAATTTTTCAGTAATTTATGAAAATTAAGGAATGTCGTCCTGAATAATGGAGACAGGGCAATTCGGTGTGCCTTTAACTGCGACTGGTGTGAAATTGTCGCCAGGCGTCTATACTATAAAGTGGGTAATATCAGGTATTATGCTTGGGACTATAGGTCAGTATTCCATACTAAGATAATTTCATTGGGTGATTGGTGTGCGACGGGGTGTCCACCCCTGGTCTGCCAACCAAAGAATAGATTGTTCCTGCCATCGATTCCACATGGCGCCTTCGTATCCGTTTAAGCCGTGACCTCCGCTCGGAAGTTCGAGGTATTTTGCGGGTATATTTTTCGCAACGAGAGCATCGTAGTACATCCGCGAATTTAAAGACGATACCACGTGATCATCGACTGCGTGGGCGAGAAAAGCGGGTGGGGTATTGGAGGTGATTTGTAATTCATTGGAGAAGTGTTCAACGAGGGACTGATCAGGGTTCTCGCCGAGAAGATTCGCTTTGGAACCGGCATGAGTCCGGTCGCCCATTGTGATGACTGGATAAATGAGTATAGCGAAATCAGGTCGGGAGCTCATTCTCTCGACTGGATCCGCGGCATTGGGATTACCCGGATCAAAGTGGGTCGCCGCGGTGGACGCGAGGTGCCCGCCGGCGGAAAATCCCATGATGCCTATCTTGGTCGGGTCGACGCTCCATTTCCGTGCGTTCGCTCGAACCGTGCGAATCGCCTTTTGAGCATCGAGTAAGGGTCGGTAAGTATCGGATAGGGGTAGTCGGTATTCCAGTACGATACCTGTAATGCCTTGTGAATTGAGCCATTGGGCGATGCCAATCCCTTCGGGACGCTTTACTAGATTTCGGTAGCCTCCTCCCGGGCAAATGATAACAGCACTTGAGTTTGGCTGGTCCGAAAGGAAGTAAGTGATGTACGCGTTGTCCGTTTTCGTGATACCATCGCTGGCGTAAGCAGGTTCGGGCCAAAGTGGAATTCTTTCCGTTTCTGGTTTGGCATTTGAAGGAACCGAAGCTAGCGAAAGTGCGAGGAGGATTGAGGCGATAGGAATAGTGCGTTTGAAAAAGTTCATTTCTCCGTTGGATTTTGATTTAAGAAGGTTCAATGAGAAGTAAATTCGAGAAGGTAACTGGAATTCCTCTTGAAAATACCTGCTGGAGGAGATTGCTTCGTTGGTGCCAATATGGTGTTCCTCTCTTTTTCGACTAATTGGGCTTTTTAATTTCATGGTGAGATCGAAGAGAGAAAGACGTGCCAACAAGGGAAATTTGCTATGAGAATACAGAGATATTCGACAATTGCTTTCAATGTCGTGTGGGTGCTGGTCATTCTAACGATTCCGGCATGGGTGCAAAGTGGTCCCGATACGGGAAGACCCAGTATCACGGTCGAGTTTGACAACGAATTGGTGACCTTGGTGAAGGGGTTTGAAGAGGCATTCAGAAAGCTTCCTGCGGGTCCAAAATTTGCGGTTTTCAAAACGCCCGAGGGACCGGTCTTTTTGAAAGACAGTATTCGTTCACTAGAGGCGGTAGGTGGTGTAGGGATTCTTCGAATGTAGAAAGGCGTTATTCATGCCGTAAACGTAGGCGATGTGGTGAGAATTACGAATGAAGATCCGAATTCGAAGCGCTAAAGTGGGTTGGTGTCTTTTCGAGTTCACACGCCATGGCGACTGAATCGTTGTCATGATGAGTAATAATACGAATGAGAAGTACGACTGAGGTTTTTGTTTGTGGGCTGGTTGCAAACATAAATGTTTGCTTTGCGGATCCTTTAATTGTGGCCCATCGGGGCGCTTCAAAAGATGCCCCGGAGAATACGATACCGGCTTTTGAGCTAGCTTGGAAGCAAGGGGCCGATGCCATTGAAGGCGATTTTCATTTCTCTAAGGACGGGGAAATTGTCAGTATACATGATAGGGATACTGGTAAAACATCGGACCGGAATTTAATAGTGCGAAAGTCCACCTTGGATGAACTACGCCAATTGGATGTCGGCAAGTATCACAGCGTTGGCTACGCAGGAACTCGGATGCCAACGTTATCGGAGGTTTTCCAGACCGTTCCTCAAGGCAAGAAATTCTACATTGAAATCAAGAGTGAGCCTAAGATTATCCCGAAACTAGTCGAGGAAATCGCGAAGTCCGGTCTAGATGAAAATCAGATTGTCGTGATCTCTTTCAAGGAAAAGGTGATTCGTGCCCTCAAAGCGAGGGCACCTCAATACAAAGCGATGTGGTTATCCGGGTTTAAGGAAACGGCCTCGGGAAAAAAGACCCCGTCCCTTAATCGCATATTAAAAACCTTGAAGAAAATTCGTGCAGATGGGTTTAGCTCCAGCAAAAGCGGAATCGAACAGTCGATTATCAAAGGAGTAAAGGCGAGCGGTTACGAGTACCACGTCTGGACAATTGACGACGGAGATACGGCGAAGCAACTCGTCGAATGGGGCGCGCAGTCGATTACGACGAATATTCCCGGTGAAATGAGGGAAATGCTTTTCGAAGAAGAGACTCAAAGGCGATGAGTGACGACGATTCGTTCTAAATTAACGACTACAAAGAGATTCTGGAGCTACTTAAGTCGTTTGAAACGGGGAAACCGATTTCACACTGTGTCGACTGTGGAACGTAACTGCTTGATGAGGGCCCGCTGTATTTGATCCAGAAGGCGTATTATGAATACCGAAGTCATCGTCGAGTATGCTCAGTGTTTTGATTGTTACGAGGAGTTGAACGCTTACTATTCAAAGCAAACGATGAGTGACATTTGGTATCGCTGGTACGATGGCCACATTGGTACACCCCAAGCATGGAAAGGGGCTACACGCCTGGTAATGTAGTACTAGTGGAAGCCGGTTAGCTTTAAAGCAAAGCGATTGTCACAATCCGAACAGTAGCTCAGTGCTTTAGCCTGAGTCGTACTCCAAGGTAGGAGCGGTTTTATACCGCGATTACCCTACAGATTATTTTCCCCAAAAATATCGCGGTATAAAACCGTTCCTACGAGCTTCTTACGAAGTTGCTCGAGAATCAGTCTTCGCTCAAGCTCTACCTAGACTAATTACCGGCCGACTCAGTATCCAAGGAATCTTTTAAACGTACTTCAGCGAAGCGGAATTCTGTTCGATAACGGTGATCCCTGTTTCAAGGAAGATCTACCAAACCTTGTTCCTAACACGGTCTCGTCCAGACGGTGGGTGTTTAAAAATCGACCTGCACGGCGTTTCGCAAGTGAAGGCCCTCGATCGACCGTTCTACCAGAAAGTCATTCTCAATTTAGATGAAAGGTCTCTTTTAGATCGACGGCACACGGACTATGGTCGGGGTTCCTGTCCATGATGTCGCCCATATGGGTCCACCAAAGTTGGCATACTTCAGTTTGGGCGATGGCGGCCCAGCGTGCTTCGTCCTCGATTTCGGCGTAAGCGAAAAGTTGTAGGGTCCCTTCGTGAAGAAAAATGGAGTAGTTGGAGACGCCATGCGATTTAAGTACGGCTTCTAGTTCGGGCCATATGGGGGAGTGGCGCTTGGTGTACTCTTGCGTTTGGCCAGAATGTAGTTGCATGACAAAGGCTTTACGAATCATGGGTGCTATTTTGTGGTCTCGGGTATCGCTGGCAATGAAAAGGACGGTCGAAGGGCTTACATGGGGCAGAGAGTTGATCGCACACTACCAGATGACTTCCATGATAATAATGATCGTCGTGTTTTGGTTTACACGGGGAGGATTGGTCAATTGGCTTTGCACTGGTCGGGACTCAATGCTCGGGCGTTGATTGAATTAGCAGGATCGGGCCGATCCTCCCTGCCGGGATGAGTTGAGAAGTATTGCGAATCAGGTTAACGTTATCCTTGTGAAAACGCCTGCCAACAGCCTAGTAAGTAGGCTATGAGTTCGGAAGGACAGAAGAGAAGCGATTTTTTCAGCGAGATGCGAGGCTGCACGCTAACCATGAAAAACGGATGGATGCGTCAGGCCGTAAAAACTGATTTCCGGGGAGGCAAGGACGCCCCTTATTTGCCGAACGAAAAAAGTCCGATTGTTATGATCCTGCACGGAGGTGGGGAAACGAATCTGTGTAATCTTCATCACCGAAGATTGGCCGAAGAAATGGCGTCCCACCTTTTCAAGACGCAGGGCTGGGTGACCGCGATTGAGCCAGTGGCGGCGGTTACTGACGCGATTTCGATGGGTCATTCTTACGAGAACGACCCGCGTATCGGAGCGATGGGGCTCTCTTTGTTTTCACGAGAGATATTTGCGAGTTCGATTGTGCAGCAAGTTGAGATCAACCGCGTGGATGCTGTAATCATCATAACGGGTTGTGACAAGACGGTGGCTGGTGGAATGCTGGCCGCTTCCTGGCTCAAGGATCTGCCCTTGGTTCTCGTGCATGGAGGCACAATCAGAACAGGATGCAGTCTGGCCGGAAAGTCGATTCAGATAGAAACCGCGGTGGAGGCGGCAGGAAGGCTGGCCGCGGGAGAGATTACCAAGGACGAATACGAGGACATTATTTTAAATGCGCTTCCCTCGCCTGGAGGGTGCGGGGTTATGGCGACTTCTAACACCTTGGCGGTGTTAGCCTCCACTTTGGGTATCTCGGTTTTTTCGAGTGCGAGTACACCTGCGATGGACTCGAATCATGTCGATGTCTTTGCTCCCAAAATAGAGGAGTCGAGACAGGCTGCGGAGGCACTCGTCCGGATGTGGAACGAACACCAAACCGTTGGCGATATTGTGGATGAGCGATCTTTTAGCAACGTGGCTACTATGCTGCATGCGATTGGAGGAAGTACCAATGCTGTCATCCATCTCCCTGCGATTGCAGAAGGCTTTGGAATTCCATTTGGACTGGAGGAGATTCGGGCGAAGTCTGATACGCCGTTGTTGCTGAATTTGTTGCCCGCTGGAAAATTTGTGATGGTAGATCTCTATGAGAAGGCGGGGGGACTGCCTCCATTGACCCACTACATGATTGAGCACGGACTACTCGATCCAGAAGCGAAGACGATTACCGGAAAAACTATTGGTGCGGACGTTTCGGACGCTCCCTTTCCCGAATTCCAAGATCCGGATACGGATGTAATTCGCTCTTTAGAATCTCCTCTAAAGGCCAAGTCCTCATTGGTTATTGTAAAGGGGGACCACTCTAATGAGATGACGGCAAGTATTGCGACACGCGGTTGTGTTTTCAAGGTTAACGCCCAACAAAGGATATTGGAAGGACCGGCCCGGGTCTTTGATATCGAGAGCGATGCGGTAAAAGAAGTGCTGAGTGGCGGCATCAACGACGGCGACATCATTGTGTTGCGTTACCAAGGAGTTTCAGTGGGTTGCCCCGAATTATTAAGACTTACGGCAGCGCTAACGGGGATGGGAAATGACTCGCGCATCGCAGTCGTTACGGATGGGCGTCTGTCTGGCGTTTCCAGAGGCACGCTGGTGGTTCATGTAGAACCTGAAGCGTGGAAGGGTGGTCCGATCGCTTTGATAAATGAGGGCGACATCGTCCGGCTTGATGGAGACACAGAAGAACTCTTTGTACGGGTGAGAGCTGAAGAGATGGCTCAGCGTAAGAGTGCATGGAAACGTCCTGAATTGACCTTGCCCCGAGGTACTATGCGAATCGCTTCACAGATCGTACGTCCGTTGGAAGAAGGGGCCCTTTGGTGGCCGAGGGATTGATTCGAAAATAATCCCTATTCGCACTGTTACGCAAGAAGATCTGAGGGGTCACGACTAATCGGGGTTCCTGCGTTAAAATACGGCTCAGGCTGGAGTACTGAGCTACTGTCGAAACTCTTGAATCGGGTCTTTCGAGAGCAGAAACCTTTTTCGTGGTTTTCTAAACCACTTCCCAGCCTTTCCGTACCGGTTCGTTTATGTACTGGTCGGCTTCTGGCAGCCCCTTGGCTTTCATGTTCTTCGCATCCCATTCGATCTTAGCTCCACCCATTCTCACAGAAAGAACCCCAAGGAGGGCGATCTCGGTCAATCTCGATGCGTATTCAAAGTTTGAGCTCGCTGAGGGACCTCCCTTTATGGCGTCGATCCAGTCGCGATGATGTCCGCCTGTTCGTCGAAGGGTTTTCTCAGGTCGGTTAATGGATGTGCGTAGTTCTTGCGGGAATATACGAGGTCCCCCACCGGCGCCATCGCACTGGATCGTTCCTTTGGTTCCCTCGAATAGAAGTCCTCTTTTGGATAAGTTGAAATTTTCGGGAAACGAATCGTGATGGTCTGGCCTTCCCGATCCCGCATACCAGGTAATTTTCATGTCCTTCTGTTTCCCTTTGGCTTTGAAGTCAAAGTATCCCAGTTCCCCATGCGGCACGATTTCTTCGTTGCTTTGTCCGATAGGGTAGATCTGGACGGATTCTGGCTCCGCCAAATCATAGGCCCAAACGGTCGCATCCATGTCGTGGCAAGCAAAGTCACCAATGGCGCCACAGCCAAATCTCCAGAAGTCTCTCCATTTCACAGGGGTGTAATCTTCATGGTAGGGGATCTTCTCACGAGGACCCAACCAGAGGTCCCAATCAAAATCAGGCTGAGGAATAGTACTGCCGAGTGGCAGGTCGTGTAGGCCGTTTGTCCAACGGGTGGCGTGGCACCAGGAATGGGACTCTTTCACCTCTCCTATAGCCCCGGCTCTGAGCAGTTCTACCACTTGCCGAATTCCTTCAGAGCTGTGGCCCATATTTCCCATTTGCGTTGCGACGCCCGTTTCTTTTGCGATTTCGGCCAATTTGCGGTTTTCCCAAAGATTGTGGGCCATTGGTTTCTCCACGTAGACGTGCTTGCCAGCCCGCATGGAATTGGATGCCACGAAAGCGTGGGTATGGTCGGGGGTCGCGCAGAGAACGGCGTCCAGCGACGACTCTTTCTCCAACATCTTTCGAAAGTCGACGTACTCGGCTACTTTGTAGTTTGGGGTCTTTTTCTCGAAGTGTTCTTCGATGATGTCTTTGACGGGGCCGCGGCCGGCGATGGCCTTGTAGTAGAAATCGTTGAGGTTCCAGTATTCCGCCGGATCAGCAATAGCGGTCACTTGAACGTCGTCGAGCTGGAGAAGCTGGAGCGTATTGTGCCTGCCCTGACCGCCGACTCCAACGATGGCGACGTTTACTTTGTCACTCGGGGCAACGAAGTTGGCACCTCCTAGCACATGGCGAGGGATGATCGTAGGGAAGGAAAGGGCGGCTGCCGTGGTGGCAGCCGACTTGACGAAGCTTCTTCTGGATGGCGACATATTGGATCAAATGAGTTGATTTCTGACGGATGGGAAAAAATCCCATTTCTAAGATCGAACGCTATTATTTGACTAGATGCTGAGGAGTCGAGCTTGGATAATTGCAAATCGGCGAATTCAGGACGCTTACTCATGAAAGCGGAAACTAATGGTATCTAATTTGTACTTGCGGGTCAGTCTCCGCGACAACAGATAAGTACTCTGTTTCTTGCACAACCCCTCCCCATGCTCCAGAAAAACGTAATAGGTAAATTGATAATTATTTTTGCTTTGTTGCTAGATTCATTGGGATCTGAACGTTCTATTGCGGAAACGATGATTGAGCGGACGATTCCCGATGATCCCGATATCCCGGCAATTCGTCTGGAAAGGGGACATAAACCAGAAATAAAAGCTTATCGCGTCGAGAATCCTCCTCGTATTGACGGTATTCTAGATGACGATGCGTGGCGAAATGCTGAAGTGGCAGGACCATTGATCCAATACCGGCCGAAAACGGGAGTACCGATGGATCAGCAGACCGAGTTTCGAGTGGCTTATGACAATACTAAAATCTATGTCGCCGTTTGGTGTTGGGATTCGGAGCCGGACAGAATCGTCTCACGCTACATGCGTCGTGACGATAGCATGCGTCCTGACGACTATGTTATCATTTCTTTGGATACATTTAACGATCAGCGAAATGGCTACTGGTTTCGCTTCAATCCGAATGGCACCCGTCAGGACGGAATAGTCAGCAACAACTCGAACATCAATATTCGATGGGACGGAATATGGGATGTTAAGACTAAAAGAACCGACGAAGGTTGGTTTGCGGAGGTGGCGTTTCCATTGAATACGTTCAGCTTTGATCCAGATTCCACAGAATGGGGCATGAACCTTACGCGTAATTTGAAGCGATTGGATCAAAGAGGTATATGGTCATCCCCACGGGCGTCCATCCGATCTTACTACATGGCTGAGGCGGGAAAGATCAAAGGGCTTGCCGGATTGAAACAGGGGCTAGGCCTTGAGTTGAATCCCTATATTCTTGGCAAGGAAACGGAAAACCGGGGAACTGGAGAAAGTGAATTCGATTTCGATTGGGGAGGAGACTTCAGGTATCGGATCACGCCCAAGATGAGTGCTACCCTGAGCTATAACACCGATTTCGCTGCGGCAGAAACCGATACCCGCCAAGTCAATCTGACTCGGTTTTCTCTTTTCTTTCCGGAAAAGCGCCGTTTCTTTTTAGAAGACGCTGGCGTATTCACGTTTGGAGGACTGGAAGGAAGAATCCGTCGTGGGGCGAGAACCAGTCCAGTGTTTCTTCCTTACTTCAGTCGGCGCATTGGCCTCAACAGTAGTGGAACCGTGGTTCCCCTCATTGGAGCCGGGAAACTCTCGGGACGTATTGGTGATATCGATATTGGAGTTATCGATGCGGTGATAGATTCCAGCTCCGAATTGGACAGTCAGAATGTCTTTGTTGGGCGAGCGACGAAACAGGTATTGGATCAGTCAACGGTTGGGGTAATTATGACTCACGGAGATCCCAATTCAGACTACGAAAATCTATTATTGGGTTCGGATTTCCGTTATCTCAGCAACAACTTTCTCGATAAGTATAGACTCGAGGCAAACGCCTTTGTGCTAGGAACGCAGTCCGATGATCCGGACTTTGATGACAGCTTGGCACCGAGTTTTGGGGGCAACGTAATCATTCCAGCGGACGAATTCGAGATAGACGGCTCTTTTCTGCAAATCGACGAGAATTTCAACCCGTCCATGGGCTTCGCTCCCCGCCGTGGAATTCGCCGCTTTGCCTCAGTCTTAACATATCAGCCTAGACCAGATGCCATCGAATGGCTGCGGCAGTATTTTCTCATTTATGAAGGGGAGTATGTAACTAACCTTTCTAATGAGCTGGAGTCATCACGGCATGAGCTCACTCCCTTAAGTTTTATGTTTGAGTCGTCGGATAGTTTTTACGCTCGATATGAGAATTCCTACGATGCTTTGGTAGCAGATTTTGAAATATCGGATGGAGTCGTGATTCAGGCTGGTGACTACGATTGGAATCGAGGCATTTTAGGATTTCAAACTGCGACGAAGCGTACGGTAAGCATGGAGCAGGAATTTAGCTTTGGAAACTTTTACGATGGGGACCGAACCGAGAGTAAAACTGAAGTGAACTACCTCCCGTCCAAACACTTTGGAACGATGCTTGGTTATACTCGGCAAAATGTAAACCTACCCGGAGGCGACTTTAGCGTCAAACTGGCATCATTTACCGCACTCGTGAATATTACACCTGATTTTACCTGGTCTAATGTTCTTCAATACGATAACATTTCCGACACGTTAGGCGTAAACAGTCGACTAATTTGGGAGTACCACCCCGGAAAGCGAATTTTTCTCGTCCTCAACCAAAGCTACTTAGACGAGCGAACTGGACTGGTTCTCAAACAAATGGATACAACCTTGAAACTGAGTTCGATCTTTCGGTTTTAGTAACCTCACCTTTTAGTAAGTAGCTCAGTGCGTGAGTCTGAGCCTAGTCCTTCACAAAACCTGCTTCCGCGAAGCGGAATCCCGCTCGCCAGCGGCAGTCCCTGTTAATTCATAAACCCTCTACCCAATCCTTTTAAGAACAACGATTCCTGACGCATGTTATTTTCAGTGTCTTCGTTGAGGTGCCAGCTTACGCCTCGGTATGACAAGCTCATGAGAGGCAAGTCGTGGAGTGGGATGGCTGTGCTAGTAGGTATTGGGACTAGCTGGAATGAACTCCGCTTAAACCCTAGTATCGTGAGAAATAGTTTTCGTGCGTCCGTTGCGGTATCTTTGTCGCTTTTGTCGCTGATCATTAATGCGGGGACCTTCATAACGGCTTTGGCCCTGCCTTCGCTTCCTTGACAACTCCTCCCACTGCTGTTCAAGCCACGGCAATGCAGGCGGTTGCAAAGAGCAAGGTTGCGTGAAGGAGCCCAAGGGATAGGGCGCTGAGAAATTTCATAGGCTTGTTCGTAACGTTGAATAGCCCTATTCGTCGTTGGCTCCGGACATCTTTGCTTTGCAGGTTCGGAAGGCCGGCTAATATTGCGGTATGACGAAATCGGAAATCCGTATCTTAGCTGGCCTCCTCGGAACGGGGCAAGACAACTTGTGGAATCGTCATGGGGATTATCTCCCATGAAATTGCTCAAAGTGTTTATTTAGACGGAACTTGCTAGAATTCGTCCATATCAATTGCCTTGACCGTAATCCGATTCGATTTGTTTTGGTACCCAATGAGATCTCGCAAAACAGTAGGACCGGTGGCATTTATCATCTGCGTCCTGGCGAGCGGTTGCGCGATCCACAGGGTTAATGAGAAGGCGGCCTTCCCAGCAGTTGAGCTGAATACTGAGTTTGAACAGGACATGGGAGGAATGGTGCCCGACGATTCGTGGAATCGGTCCTGGTGGGAATCCTTTGATGATCCTATTCTGAATGAGCTGATTAAAGAGGGCTTGGACGCCAATTTTGATTTGCAGGTGTTTCTGGCTCGAATCGAGCAGGCCAGCGCGGTCGCCAGACAGGCGGGAGCCCGTTTGTACCCCATCTTAGGAATGAGCGGTAGCTACGAATGGGAGGAAGACGAAAGGATCACCGCTCCATCCACGGGTGATCTTGAGGAGTCCTCGAGCATAGGGGGTCTGTTGCGTTGGGAACTCGATCTTTGGGGTCGCCTTTCATCGGCTCGCAAGGCCCGAAAACTGCAGTTAGAGGCTTCCGTCGAGGACTGGTTGGATGCCCGATTACTCTTATCAACCGCCATATCCGAAAATTATTTCGAAATAAAAGAACAGCAAAGGCAACTGGAGGTTCTGCAGGAGCAGATAGAGATAAACGAGTCCCTGCTGAAACTGACATCGCTCCGTTTCGGCCAGGGTCAGTCTTCAATTGTCGACGTTCTACAGCAGCAGGAGCAGCTTGACGAAACAAAAGCTCGCATTCCTGAAGTGGAGGCACGTATCGGCCAAGTAGAATATGTGCTGGACACACTTCTTGGCAAAACTCCTGGATCTAGCCAGCGGCAGTTCTCATCAAAATTTTCTAACTTGCCCCCTCTGCCGGATGTCGGCGTGCCCGCAAGGCTAATCGTACGCCGGCCTGACCTGCGTGCCTCTCAGCAGCGAATCCTAGCCTTGGATCATCGAGTAGGGGAGGCCGTTTCCGAACAGCTTCCTTCATTGCGAATTGGGGGAAGTCTCAATTGGAGAGGTGATCCTAAACTGGGGGATGCAATCAGAGCGGCATTTGCCGATTCAGCCGTACCTTTGTTCGCTGCCGGAGAAAGAAGGGCTCAAGTGAGATTGCGACAGGCAGAGTTAGAGGAAGCGTTGGCCCGCTACTCGGGCGATTTTTTGACTGCCGTGCAGGAAGTCGAAGCTGTGCTATTGCGGGAGCGAAAGTTGGAGGAACGGCTCGTTCTTGTTGAACGCCAGTTATTGACTGCTCAACGGCTTTTGACGGAGGCACGCAATCGCTTTAGCCAGGGGCTGACCGACTACCTCCCTGTTTTTACCGCCTTAAATATCGTCCAGAACCTCGAGAGGCAGATTGTGAGTTCAAGGCGGGATATCCTGAGCTCTCGTGTCACCTTGCATAGAGCCTTGGGAGGACCCATTCTTTAATCCAACACCCCCGTAGCCGAATCAAACGCTAATGAAAAAAAAGTCACATGCTAGCACAATTCTGATTATATTCCTGATCCTTGTCGTGGGAGGTGGAGTGAGTTATTTGCTGATATCGACCGGGCCGGAGATTGTGCCCGAAGAAAAGACGAGTTCGGCAAGGATCGTCCAGACCATTGTGCTCGCCGCTGAAACGCGATCGGTTTCCGTGAGCGCTTTTGGCAGTGTTATTCCAGCCAGAAAAGTGACGATAAGACCCCAAGTATCGGGACAGGTGATACATCAAAACGATTCGATTACGATTGGCGGTCGGCTTGTGAAAGATGAGGAGTTGGTACGAATTGATCCAAAGGATTACGAATTGGCGCTTTCCGAAGTCAGGTCCAATCTCGAGCAAGCACGGTTCGAGCGTGAAGTGGAGAGTGGACGCCAGGTTATCGCGAAACGTGAATGGGATGAATTGCAATCGGATCTGGAGATCGAGGATGTGAATCGTTCGCTTGTTTTGCGTGAACCTCATTTGCGGCGGGCCGAGGCGATGATGCAAAAGGCTACCAACGATATTGAGGTGGCCGATCTGCAGCTCTCACGTACGGTAATTAAAGCACCCTTCAACGCTATGGTAGTAGAAGAGTCCATCGAAGTGGGGCAATTGCTAAGTCCCAATTCGACGATTTGTGAATTAGTTGGTACTGATGAATTCTGGATACAAGTGACATTGCCTTTTTCCGATCTGAAGTGGATCCGTTTTCCCAAAGATGGTCAGCTTGGGGCCATGGCGAACGTGATTTTGGATACGGGTGAAGGAAGTACGGCGGAATGGGAAGGTCGTGTTATTCGCTTGTTAAGCGACTTGGATCCTCTGGGACGTATGGCCCGAGTCGTGATTTCGGTAGAAGATCCCTTGGGTTTGCGCAGAGATTCGGAACAAAGTTTACCTCTGTTGCTGGGTAGTTACGTCGAAGTCATGATCGATGCGGGAACGCTCGAAAACACCTTGCGAATACCGCGTGATTCCCTTCGGGAGGGAAATCAAATTTGGGTAGTAGGATCAGACAATCTACTCAAAGTCCTCCCTGCGGAAGTTCTTTGGCTGGAAAAAGAAACGGTTCTCGTATCTAATAATCTGAAAAAAGGTCAGCAATTAGTGGTAAGTGATCTTCGAGTGGCTCTTCCTGATATGAAAGTGTCACCGCAACCCTCAACCGCTTACCCTGAACTCGTAGCGGGAACACAATAGGAAGGTAGGAAAACACTATGGAACGCAATCCTTACAACGACACCTCTTCTGCGACTGGGATTATCGCTTGGTTCGCTCGAAACCATGTAGCGGCAAACTTACTCATGTTTGCGATCGTAGTCGTGGGTATCGTGGTCGCTCGAAATATCCGACAGGAAATCTACCCTCTCTTCCAAGTCGACACAGTAGAGGTGGACATGCAGTACCGTGGCGCTAGCCCGGAAGAGGTAGAGCAGTCTATCATTCTCCCCATTGAATCAGAACTGCGCGGTCTGGAGTTAACGCGGCGAATAGAGTCGACTGCTTCGGAGGGAAGAGCGTCCGTGTCGGTGGAAATTATGCCGAGCTTCGACCGGAATAGGGCCTTGCAAGAGGTGACTGCCGCGGTAGCCCGCATTAGTCTCTTCCCGGATGAAATCGAACCCCCTCGTGTATCTCTGGGAACCAGCCGTCGAAGAGGAGTCAACCATGTTGCGGTTTGTGGGGATGTGGATGAACGAACCCTTGCTCAGTTTGCGCGTCAGATTGAAGACGGCCTGCTGGCTCAACCAGAGATTTCCCTCGTTGAATTGGATGGTGTGCGTCGCCCGGAAATTTTGGTTGAGGTACCGCAGGCGCAGCTGCGCTCGCTGGATCTCACGATGGGTGAAATTGCTAGGGCGATTGAGCAATCTGCTCAAGATGTGCCTGCGGGGACCATGAAGACGACCGGTGGCGACATTCTCCTAAAGACGACCGAACGTCGCTACTTCGGCAGTGAATTTGCGAATTTGCCTATCAAAAGTAGCAATACGGGTGGAGAGATTCGCCTTGGTGACATTGCCACGATCGAAGATGGTTTCGAAGAAACGAAGCGTGAATCCTACTACAACGGCAAGCCTACGGTTAGCCTCTCGATTTATGCTTCTGAAAATCAGCCGCCAATGGCGGTATCTGAGGCGGTCAATCGCTACATCGAGCAAGTTTCCCCGACTTTACCGCCTTCTGTTTTAGTGGAAGTTCGCTATGATCGAACGGAAGACTATCAGGAGCGAATCAATCTTCTGAAGTATAACGGAACGGTAGGTCTCCTCCTGGTGCTGCTCGCCCTCGGTTTTCTGCTTGAGTTGAGAGTGGCTTTTTGGACGGCGGTCGGAATTCCTGTATCGATTCTTGGTTCACTCATTCTCCTGCCGGTGATGGATGCCAGTGTGAATATGATCTCGGTATTTGGCTTCATCGTGACGTTGGGAATTGTCGTGGATGATGCGGTCGTGGTCGGGGAGGACATCTTCCATAAGTTGACACATGGAATGTCGCGCCTCGATGCAGCAGTTGCCGGTGTCAAGGAGATGACCATTCCTGTCATCTTTGCTGTCAGCACAAATATCATAGCCTTTCTGCCCTTGTTCTTTGTGCCCGGAGAAAGTGGCCGTTTTCTTCATGTACTGCCTGCGGTTATCATTGCGGTCTTTACGGTATCTCTGGTGGAGGTGCTTTTGATTCTTCCCTCCCACTTGGCATTTGGCCGAAAGAATCTGTGCGAAGACTCTTTCTTTACTCGGTTTGATCAGGCGCAAACGCGTCTTCGCATTCGTCTCGATGCGGCCATGGAACGCTTTTATAGGCCGATTCTGGATACAGCGATTCGCTTACGTTACATAACAATCACCGTTTTTGCCGCTTCGCTTCTTGTGTTAATCGGTTACACGATGAGCGGACGAGTGAATTTCACGTTTAATCCAACGATCGAGAACGACTACATTCAGGCAGAATTGGAAATGCCGACTGGTACACCCGTGGCGCGAACGCGGGAAGTGATATTTCAAATTGAGGAAGCGGCTAAGCGGGCTATGGATAAAATCGGAGAGGAAGGCATCGCTAGAAACTACAACGTCTCGATCGCTAGGCGGAACACGAATGGAGCCCGCGTTGCAGTGAAGCTTGTGCCGCAGAGCCAGCGGGAGGTCACCGGTGCCGAATTCGTAGATGTTTGGCGTAATGAAGTACCTGAGATTCCAGATATGGAATCCTTGTTTTTCGACTACCTTGTCGGACCAGGGGGCGAATCGGCCATATATGTTCAGTTGGCCCATCCGGATGTGGGAACGCTGCGTCAGGCGGCTGAAGAGCTGGGTGATATGTTGGCCCTGTATCCGGGCGTAACCGATATTCGGAAGGGTTTTGGCAGGGAAATGCCACAGATCAGTTTTGAGATTAAGCCAGCAGGGCAAGCTTTGGGCATCACTGCACGCGATTTGGGACAGCAAATTCGAAATGCTTTTTATGGTGCGGAAGCGCTGCGTCAACCTCGAGACCGAGAAGAGCTCAGGGTGATGGTGCGTTTGCCCCAGGAGGATCGTAAGACTTTGAGTGCGTTGGAAGGGTTGTTGATTAAGGGGGCGAATGGGGCGGAGATTCCTATTAACCAAGCTGCTGAGATCATCGAGACGACTGCTCCGGTTCGTATTGATCGCGTTGATGGAGGTCGAGTGGTTAATGTGACTGCGAACGTCTTGTCCGATGTGACCAATGGGAATAAAGTTCTGACAGCAATGGAAAAAGGTGAGTTGCCTCAGCTGATAAATAGGTATCCGGGTTTACGTTACACTTTTGAAGGCGAACAGAGAGACCAGCGTGAAGCTACACGGAGTCTAAGTATCGGACTGACCGCCTCGCTATTTGCAATCTTTGCCATCATGGCTTCCATCTTAAGAAGTTACACTCAGGCTATTGTAGTGCTCCTGGCGATTCCATGGGGAATTGGGGCTGCGGTATTGGGTCACATAATGCTAGGGTTCGACTTGAGCATTTACAGCGTTCTTGGAATGATCGCCCTGTGCGGTATGGTAGTTAATGGTGGGTTTGTCCTTTCTATGACTCGAAATCGGTATAGGGACCGAGGTCTGGATTCTTTCGAGTCCATCATTCAGGCGTCTCGACGACGCTTTCGTCCTATTTTTCTCACCGCAATAACCACTTTTCTAGGACTGGGTCCGATGATATTCGAAACCAATGAACAAGCGCTGTTTCTCGTTCCCATGGCCATTTCCCTGGGACTAGGGACCCTGGGTTCGAGTCTTGTTGTCTTAATACTCGTACCGGTGGTTTTCGTGGTAATTGATGAATTGCAGGGTATGATTGGTAAAACGCGGAAGTCTCACCCCGAGATAGAACCAGAATTGGCAGGTGCTGCGATGCACCGCGAAAGCCATTAGGATACTCCGTTGGAAACATCAATTCTGCCGCGTGATTTTTCTCCGCTTGTTTTCCTCGAATCGGCCGCCTTTATTCCCGTTGGGTAAGTATTCCGAAGCCTGTCGTAGAACCCCTCTTGTCGGTGGCTTAGTTACCCGTAACCTTAAAACACCTTGGGGCTTGCCCCACGGATACTTTTTCCACTTTATCGGACGGAAATCAATTGTGCGTTGGTGGGATCTTGAATTTATAATGGTAGGTACATTTTGGGGTTGAAGATAGCTCCAATTGGCAGCTCCGGCAAATATTTAATTGGAAATGAAAGCTTTAGAACTAATTGAATACGAGAAATTTGAATACAAGGATATCGAAGTTCCCGAGATTAATTCAAACGAAGTCCTGATCAGGGTCGCGGTCTGCGGTATTTGCGGGAGCGATGTTCATGGTATGGATGGCTCTAGTGGACGTCGTATACCTCCCATTGTTATGGGACACGAAGCAGCTGGGACGATTTCTGAGGTCGGTCTTACTGCGGGAGAACAATGGAAGATAGGAGATAGGGTGACCTTTGATTCGACGGTCTATTGCGGTGAATGCTGGCATTGCCGGCGCGGCGAAGTGAATCTTTGCGATGACCGGATGGTGCTAGGTGTGTCGTGTGATGACTATCGTAGATATGGCGCCTTCGCTGAATATGTCGCGGTACCGGCTCATATACTTTATCGGTTACCGGACAATATCACGTTCGAGCAAGCGGCAATGGTGGAGGCGGTCTCGGTTGCGGTGCACGCGGTAGCAAGGACGCCGGTTCACTTAGGGGAATCGGCCGTGGTATTTGGGGGTGGTATGATTGGCCTTCTTTGCTTACAGGCTCTCAAAGCAGCGGGCTGTGGATTCACGGCGGTGGTCGATCTTGATGTGGGTAAACTAGAAACGGCGAAGAAGTTAGGAGCCGATCTATGTGTAAATCCTTCCGAAAGTGATGCTCCAGAAGCAATACGAGAGGCAACGGGAGGCCGTGGCGCTGATATTGCAATGGAAGCAGTGGGAATCGCTCCCACATTGAAAGGGGCCATAGCTTCGCTCAGGAAGGGGGGAAGTTGCACGCTTGTAGGGAATCTCGCAAAAACGGTTGAGGTGCCATTGCAGGAAGTTGTTACTCGACAGATTTCATTGATCGGAACCTGTGCATCTGCGGGAGAGTATCCAGCGTGCTTGGATCTGATTGCTCGCGGGGTCATCGATGTGGATTGCCTGATAAGCGAAGTAAAGCCTCTGGATCAAGGAGCTGAATGGTTTGCCCGGTTGCACAAAGGTACAGAGGGTCTTACCAAGGTTATTCTTAAACCATGATTGCGCGAATGTCTTGGGCTTTCGGCGATCTCCGAATGCCGATCGAAAGACTCGAATTGTGGACGCTCGGAGCTCGCCCGGCCCCCAGAGTGGCAGGCTACGTTTTGACACAATTGAGTTCGGTATAATGATTTTGTATGCGAAAAATTAAGACAGGTATCATTGGTACGGGAAAAGTAGGGCATTTGCATGCGGCCGCGCTTACTTCAAACCAGAAAAGCGAGTTTACCTCAGTATTGGGACGAAGTCCTGAAAAAACTAATAAGTTTGCCGATCAGTATGGTGTAAAGGCTTACACCGATCTCGATGCCTTCTTGAAAGAATCTGGGGTGGAGGCGGTTTGTATTTGCACCCCGCACCCGGCGCATCGTGATCCATCTGTTGCGGCAGCTGAGGCAGGGATACACCTTTTGATTGAAAAGCCTTTGGCCTCTTCTTTGGAGGATTGTGATGCTATTTTGGATGCGGTCGAAAAAAGCGACGTGAAATTGGGTATGCTTTGCCAGCGCCGCTTTTACGAACCGTGTGCTCGAATTCGCGAATGCATCGAGTCTGGAAAGATCGGACGACCCATTCTTGGAACCGTTACAGTGCTGGGTTGGCGTGACCAGGATTACTACGACAGCGACTCCTGGCGAGGCACATGGAAGGAGGAAGGGGGCGGCGTATTGGTGAATCAAGCCGTGCACCAGCTTGACCTTTTACTTTGGTATATGGGTCCCGTAGCTGAAGTCAGTGGCTACTGGGGCAACTTGAATCATCCGAGCATTGAGGTGGATGATACAGCGGTCGCCTCTATTCGATTCAAGTCGGGTGCTTTGGGTCAGGTGCTTGTGAGCAATTCCTACAATCCGGCAATACATGGAAAAGTGAGTGTTTTGGGATCGAATGGATCTTTGGTAGGCGTTCAGACAGATGGCGGAGCCATGTTCATAGCAGGAATGTCAAAGATTGAGGAGCCTCCTTTGAACGACTATTGGACCGTTCCTGGGGAAGAGAGCAAATTGCCAGAATGGATTAAGAAAGATACGACGCAATTTAATCGAATCAATGCAATGGAACACTACCATGCCCTGAATATTGATGATTTTTTAGAGGCTATCATAGAAGATCGCGAACCCTGCGTAAGCGGACAGGCGGGTCGTGAAACGGTCGAATTGTTCACAGCCATTTATCGGAGCGGCCGTGATGGAAAATCGATTCAGTACCCCCTGTATCCGGAATATGATAGAAGCGATTTCGATGGTAGGTTGAGCACGTAGTTGGTAGGGCTGCTGATTACGCCATGCTGCTCTTAATGATCGCAGGAGAGACTTTTACGCCGCGATTTGAACAAGGCTCCCCGTGGCAAGTCCGCGAAACTTCGAGGGGGCAGGCGATCTCCGTGCGAAGCGACAGCGGTCGTTTCGATGAAATTGCGACGATCGATCATACTTTTGGATGTCTTCGAACGGGATTGATTTGGAAAGTATACCTGGAGTTTTGGATGAAAATTTTGTCGAGCGAATTTCCCGCGAAGTTATATATTTTTCTGGATCTAGTTGTGAACGAGTGGATTTCGCTTTTGGTCGATGGGGGCTGTCGCGATCCAAAGGATAGTTCCGATTATCATGATCACTTTGACGGTCTCAAGACTCATCAAGTTAAATAGGAAAAGAAAAGCAGGGACGATCGTTAGTCCGAGTGCCAATCTCGATAGGATTTTCGATAAAGTTTTCATGGTTAAAACGTTTGGTTTAGGCAACTAAGGACTTTCGATTGAGGAGAATGTACAGGACTCCGCAAACGATCCAGCAAGGGAGGGGGAAAATCCATGGAGTAATGCCAATCGCCTGAATGAAATAGAGGGCGATTCCAACAGGAATTAGCCAGGCGAAGAGAACGGAAAAATTGAAGGGCGACGATGGAACGGTATTGTGCAGTGTATCGGCGTTACCCTTACAGCGAAAGTGCCAATCAAAAAAGATAACGGCTCCGATGGGGGCGAGAATCGTTCCGTAGATGCCAACGAAACCGAGCAATTTCCATGCGAATGCCGGAAAAACGCCTGCGATCGTCGCTACCGATCCTGCAATCAACGTTACTTTGAATCTAGAGGCGCTGGGTACGATCGCCTGAAATGCAAGTCCAGCCCGATAAATCGTAGGGTTAGCGGTGGTCCATCCTGCTACGATGACGCATATAATTCCGGCGAGCCCAGCGACATTGCTGGCCATGGGTCCCGGGACAGGATTGGTGTCCTGGGAAAGTTTGATTTGGGCCGCTAACATAAATGCTGCTGCGATCCAGGCCATGTAGTGGCCGATATACATGCCCGCAGCGGAAGCCCAGCCATAGCTAGCCTTCTTGGCGAAGCGGAAGACAGACAGATCGGACATCCCGATATGCATGGCGGCGTTGCAGAACCAGGCAAAGAGGACTACACTCCAAAATCCCATCGTCGACGTCCCTTGTCCTTTTTGAGCAAATACGATCGATGCCGTCCAAAGTTCGTTGAGTTCAGTCCATCCGGATACGCCGAGTTGTTTGAAGGAAATGATCCCGCACGCGAGAAATACAACAACCATCCACGGAGCCGCGATATTGGCAAACTTGGCAACCATGTCATATCCGAGCGAAGCCACTACAGCGATAACCGCTCCGACCGCGATCACAATGACGACAAAAGAAAGACTATTAGGGTACGAGTCTTCGATTGCGGGCATCGGCACATTGAAGGGAATACCCACTGCGGTAGCGGATACGGTGATCATCGCTCCGGCGAGGAAGCAAAAGAGGATACCGTTGGCTAGATTGTAAACTTTAACCAGCTTCTCTCCCGCAATTTTTTCCAAATGGTAGTAGAGGGTCAGGCGCGCTTTTGTCGCGATCGGGGCACAGAGATATCGCCAGCTGAGCACCGCCATAAGGTTTCCGAGTAGAAGACCGAAAAATATATTCTGAAGACTGACGCCGTTTAGGAGAAAGAGCGGTCCGATCATGAACTCAGTCCCTGCTGCGTGCTCACCGGCATACATACCCCAGAACTTGTTGGCTCCTTTTTGAGCTTTCTTTGGGACGGGTTCACGCTCGAACTCGGAGATTACGGGAGTCTCGATCGAAACCGGATTCCGGGCAGGGTCGGTGGAACTCATATTGAGGAAAGAAGGGTCAGGGAGGCAAAACAATGCCTCTGGCTGGTAACGCGTCAAGTATTAGAGTGTCGACTTCGTTAACCGCAATGAGAGGACTGCTTAGCGGTCAGTGGAGCGTCCCAATGAGAGTGGGCCAGTTGGATGCTGCAGCAGCTCCCGTTTCGATTTACTTAAACTTAGGCTTTAGCATATGACTCACCCCTCTTCTTTTTGACCTGAATCTTCTTATGGAATTGGGATTCGCTTGATCAGTGAATAAAAATAATACGTATGATTTTAATGAGTGGCGTTTCGATAGGATGCTCCAGAAGACCGATCGCTTTTGGCTATCCATGATTAACAACACTGATTCCGCATTGAGCTGCGGCATTTAAGGAAAGGGTTCGTGTGGGAAAAAATAAGGCTGACGGAGTCACTTATCCCCTTTTAGATTTCCGACGCCGATTCGGGTTTAGGAAATACTGTAGGGTGTGGACGGTCGCGTTGAGGCTGTCGTCATCTTTATACCCTAACATGAGGACCTTTTGCTTGCTTTGTTGTTTGTATAGAACGTGACGTAAGGTTTGAAGGAACCGGTGCAGATGTTGGAGTGCGAGCGTTTCCGTCTACGTGGCGGGGACAGTGTTTGCTCTTCCCTACGCGGTTCTGAGGTTTGGAATGGAGGGCTTTGGTGGTCCAAGTGATCTCTTCGTGCAGAAATCCACGACGAGACTTGATGAAAGAAGGCCGCAAGAGAGGCTGATCACGAGAAGTGAACGCAAAGGTGTTAGCAAGCGACAAGTTGGAAGACTAGGTCTCTAGGTATCCGGTTTCCCAGGCGCTAGTTTGCTGTTAGTGAGGGGGTATGAGCCCCGTTCCAGCACATGAGAAGGCGTATTGGGAGAACAATGCTGTATACGGTTCAGTCTTCAGAGTCTTTACCGCCTTGATTGGTAACCCCATATATAAATGCACCACCTCCGAAGATAAGAGTGATGCAAAAGCCGACAATTAGCAATATCAGATCATCCATTACGACCCCCCGCCAATATCAGAGAACCAGCGGAACATATGGAAGGAACCCAAATACCAACGTAAAGACCTTGTTCTTTGCTCCCCGTGAACCATAAGGCTACGGATAGAAGGAAGGAAATTCCAGCAGCGGCGAGGAATAGTCCTTTAGCTTTATTGATACTGTTGGGCTTTATACTCATTTTCATTTAAAATGTTGCGATGTTGTTTTGCGTGAATGAGATGATTGGTGAAGAACTGAGAATGAAGCAAGTAAACAAATAAAAAGCAAAGAGTATTGGGCATTCAATGAAACATTTAAGAACAGGAGATAGGTCAGTATAGTTGTCCATTATCTGTTCTCCTTGAGTATCTCAACACCTTTGAGGAGTTTACAGCCCCGAATCGTGAACGAACGAGCGAGCCAAAGTCGGGACTTTAGCGACCGTCTCGGTGCGATTGGCCAGTATTTGATGCACAAGCGTACAGAACCGAAGAAGACAGTAGACTTGAGAAGAGGCGAAGAGAGGAAAATGCTGCGAGTCCGAAAAAAGAAAATACACACAACCTGCGGTTGAAAAAAAGTAAAAGCCGAGGGTGATTATTCCTATGCTTTGGTCGCGGTGGCGGATATTGCGGTGCGATACCTGCATGGCTTTGCCTCGAGCTGTGAAGACCCAATTACTGGCGCAGCATCGACGATGGACTGGCTGGGAGTGCAAAAAAATAAATCAACGGCGACTTTGAAGCTTGCACATATCACTGCTTTGGAACCGGTTACTAGTGTTTACAGTGAGCGAGGAATTAAGAGCTGTGTGGTAGTTCTCGAATCCTGTAACGAGAGGGGTGTTCATCGAATCGCTGGAATGAAGCCGTATTTTTTGGCTCGCAGGGGTTTCGACCTCTACTAGGTCAAATCTTTTTGGGCACCGGTTGAACAATTTTTGAGGGAAGGTTAAGGTCTGGTTTCGATCTTTGAGAATATAAATGGGATGGCTTTCGTCGAATCATAGAGCTTTTGTAGTTAATTTGTTATATCGAGAGTAGGGTTTTATCTGAGGGAATGCTGTGTGCGGGGATAAAAGGGCTTCGGCCATGGCTAGCTTGGCTAATCGGATTTTATGTTGTTTGGTTTCTAATCGTTTTGCAGGGAGACCATTGGCAAACACTGATCGATCATTGGGAGATCGCGATTGCCATGGCGATGGGTTCGTATGCGGCAGGCTCCACACCGATGGGCGGAGGAACGGTAGGTTTTCCGGTTTTAGTTCTGCTGTTTGGAGAGGCCCCTGCAATGGGGCGGGATTTTAGCTTTGCGGTTCAAAGCGTCGGGATGACCAGCGCTACGGTTTTTATCCTTTGTCGCCGGCAACCGATTGAATGGCCAATGCTTCGCTGGGCCGTGTTAGGTTCGCTGACAGGGACGCCAGTAGGGGTATTGTTCCTAGCACCGCTGGTGCCTGGACTTGCTATCAAGGTACTGTTCGCGGTCGTTTGGTGTAGTTTCGGAGTGCTGCACTTGTATCGTTTTAGAGAGATCGTACAGCACGAAGGCCTCGCTCCAGGTGCCCATCGGTTTGATAGAAACGTTGGATTTATGGTCGGCTTGCTCGCGGGGGCCACTATATCATCCATCACCGGGGTGGGTGTCGATATGGTTCTCTACGCGGTGCTAGTGCTGCTTTGCCAAGCCGATCTCAAAATAGCGATTCCCACTTCCGTCATCATCATGGCCGCTACTTCGCTCATTGGGCTAACGACTAAGACTTTGTTTGGCTCTCTCCAGTCAGGTGTATACGAAAATTGGTTAGCAGCGGCGCCGGTGGTCATCCTAGGGGCTCCTTTTGGGGCCTTAATTGTGAGTCGAATCGGTCGGAAGCCGACATTGATGATCGTGTCGATTCTCTGTGTAGGCCAATTTCTGTGGACATTGCAAAACGAATGGGCCGCCTTAGGATTGGTAGGAGCGATCATTGCCTTTGGTGGTGTGCTTCTTTTCAACTTAGGATTTGAATACCTACACCGTGTGGGCGGGCATTTCGACCGTCGCAATCGATAGTGAAATCAAGGGCGATCGGTATGGGTTGACTGGTCAGTGGCGTTCCTAAGTACCCGAAGGGTTGAGGTGTGTCCGGAAGTTGACACCATGCCGAAGAAAGGGTGGAAGCCTTAAGGCCCTTGGGATGTCGATAAGGAAGATTGGCGCAGTGTTTGAGGAGTAAAGGGAAGTAGTCTTTCCTATCCTTCGGGTAGATTTCTCGAAGCTTGTCGCAGACCTCGACTAGTCATTGAATTCGTAACTGGCTTTTTTAGCGAGCGCTCGGAGACCGCCCGCTATTTAAGATTACCTCGTAGATGCAATACATAGGAATTCAAAGTTTACTGATCTCAAGCTTTTGTTTCCGCCACATTTTAGGAGAGGAGTGAGCGAGCTTCTTGAACCACTGGGAAAGGTGGAAGGTGGAGTCAAAATTGAGGAGTGCCGCGATTTCGCCGATCGAGAGATCGGATTCATTGAGAAGGCGTTTGACACGTTCAAAACGTAGTTGGGTATGGTACTGTTTTGGGCTGAATCCCGTGTACAACTTGAACATGCGTCGAAAGTATGTGTATCCAACATTCAATTCTTCCGCTATCGACTCGATCGACACGACGTTGTCAGTTCTTTCCCGAAAAAGAAAGCAAGCTTGGCGGACCGTGGCCCGCATGGGCTGATTTTCCTCCTCGGTTCGGAGGGGCAGACTGGTGGCCAGTGCGAGTATTTGGAGAACCGATGCCGCGGCAATGCGGCGAAACCCCAGAGCCTCGTTTTTGACCTCGTCGAGTGCAAGTTGAAACTGGGCCAGAAGTTTGTCGTGATGCCCTACTTGAAAGAGAGGTTGGCCTGAATTAATTGCTCCGGTCGCTATCATCTGCCTCGGAATTGGTCCGTCGAAGCCAATCCAGTGCTCGTGCCAGCCGATTTCTGCGTTAGGTCGATATCGGTGCCAGATATTCGGAAATAGAAGGAATAGAACCGGGGCTTCTAGAATTATGGGGGGAGTTTTTTGAGTTTCCAACAAACCCGCGCCCCGGGTGATATACAGTACCTGGAACCCAGGGAGTATTCTCCCCTTATTCCAATCCAACTCGTACTTCGCAGGGTGCTTGTGGGAAGGGTAGCTCTGGTTGGGTCCAATGTTGGACTGGCCAGCTCCTTGGATTTCAAGATTCCAGGCGGATTCTTGAATGGGTTGAGGGAGATAGTAGAATTCATCACCTTTCACTGTGTCAGAATCTGTATAAATAATGTCATTCTGTCGATGGATAAGATTAATGATTTCCGCTAGTATTCGAAAATGAAAGAAGAGGCGCTCGCTACGTTAGATCATCTAGAGATTGAACTTCCCTCGTGGGGATTCGCAGACACAGGCACGCGGTTTGGGAAATTTTTGCAGGATGGAGCGGCCATAGACACGGCGGACAAGTTTACCGATGCGGGAATGGTGCATCGACTGACCGCGTGTTGTCCGAAGGTGGCGGTCCATGTACTCTGGGACTTTTCGGTGGATCAGGGCAAAAGCACGGTGGGTGCGATTGCGGATAAGTCGGGAGTCAGGATTGGGTCCATTAACGCTAACCTTTTTCAGGATCAGGAGTACAAGCTCGGTTCGTTTGGGAATCCAGATGCGGCGGTTCGCCAGCAAGCTTTGAAGCATAGTCTCAATTGCATCCAGTTGGGCAAAGACGTAGAGAGCGACTTGTTCACATTATGGTTTGCCGATGGAACAAATTATCCAGGACAGGATAGCATTCGCGATCGCAAACGCCGCTTTCAGGAAGGGTTGCGAGCGTGTCATGAAGCGCTTTCCCCCAGCCAGATCATGCTAGTGGAGTACAAGCCTTTTGAGCCCGCGTTCTATCACACAGACATCGCAGATTGGGGAATGTCGTACATCCTGTGCAAAGACGCGGGACCTCAGGCAAAAGTACTTGTCGATACCGGGCACCACTATGCGGCACAGAATATTGAGCAGATCGTGGCGTGGCTGTTGGACGAAAAAATGCTAGGAGGCTTCCATTTCAATGATCGAAGGTATGCGGATGACGATTTGACGCTCGGATCCATTGATCCGTATCAGGTTTTCCGGATTTTCAATGAGATTCATAGTTTTGCGGAAGAAGAAGGCGAATATCCTGAAATAGAGTACATGGTGGATCAATCTCATAACCTAAAACCGAAGATTGAAGCGATGATTCAGACGGTGATAACAGCACAGGATCTTTGGGTGAAGGCGTCTTTGGTGGATCGGCAGGCATTGAAAAAATTTCAGAGCGAGGGGGCGATTGTGGATGCAGAGAATGTTTTGAAAACCGCTTTTAATACGAACGTGGATAAACTCCTAGCGGATTGGCGAAGATCAAAGGGAGTGGAACCCAATCCGCTCGAGGCTTATCGTAAGAGTGGCTATGGCGAGAAGATAGCGGTAGAAAGAGCCGCTCGAAGAAAAGAGTTGGGGATTGTTACCGGAGGTTCTTATGCGTAGGGTGCTCGGAGGGTATTGTAAAAAGGTAGGGCTACTTATCCCTAAGCGGCCGCAAGCAACATTAAAGCGCGGCTGATTAAGGATAATCAGCCCTAACAAAGGAAACCGAAACTTAATTATGAATACAACACAATCAACCTTTGCCCCGAGCGATTATCGGCATGTGAACTATCTTTGGGACGATGAGAAGGTCGCTGAGATGTCCCCTTTGGAGCGTCTTGTTTTCAGATCCAACATTTTGGGGCAGGATCTCCGCATCACGAATACGGGTGGAGGGAATACGTCCTCCAAGTGTTTTGAGATTGATCCCATGACGGGTGAATCCGTGGAAGTCATGTGGGTCAAGGGGTCCGGTGGTGACTTGCGTACGTCGAAGAACGAGAACTTCTCGTCCCTTTATCAGGGCAAGACTTTAGCCTTGGAGAAAATATATCGCGACCATCCCGAAAGTGGCGTGAAAACAGAAGTCGAGGATTCGATGGTGGAATTGTACCGGCACTGTACCTTCAATCTTAATCCTCGCGCGTCCTCGATTGACACGCCTTTGCACGCGTATGTGCCTTTCAATCACGTTGATCATATGCATCCCAATGCGGTTATCGCAATTGCAGCGGCGGAAAATGGCGAGGCCTTGACGAAAGAGATTTACGGCGACGAAGTGATTTGGACCGAATGGCAGCGTCCTGGATTCGACTTGGGACTGATTATGCGAGATGTGATCGCCGCGAATCCTCAGGCCAAGGGAATCATGATGGGGCAGCACGGAATCATCAATTGGGCAGACGATGACAAAGAGTGTTACGAGTTAACGCTCACACTGATTGAGAAAGCCGCCCGATTTATCGAAGTTCGTGAAGGGAACAAGCCCGTCTTTGGCGGGGTGCGGGTGGAATCGATATCAGAGGACCAGAAGCGGGAAACCTTGATCGATATTTTGCCGTGGTTGCGGGGAAAAATAAGCCAGGAAAAGCGATTGATTGGGACGATCCAGACGGATGAGCGCCTTCTGGATTTTGTCAACAGTGTCGACGCTCAGCGACTTGCGGAACTGGGTACGAGTTGTCCGGATCATTTTCTACGTACCAAAATCAAGCCCCTTTATGTGGAATGGGATCCGCATGCGGAAAATGCGACCGAAAATCTTAAGTCGCTCTTAGATGAAGGTCTTGATCGGTACGTCAAAGATTACGCGGCCTATTACGAGCGTTGCCAGCGCCCGACCTCTCCTGCCTTGCGCCAGGCCGTTCCAACAGTGGTGTTGATTCCTGGAATAGGAATGATCGCTTGGGGTAAGAGCAAAAGCGAATCGCGAGTGACGGCAGAGTTTTACAATTGCGCGGTTGAAGTAATGCGTGGGGCAGAAACGGTGGACCGATACCGTGCTTTGCCCGAACAGGAAGCTTTCGATATCGAGTATTGGCTCATGGAAGAGGCGAAGCTGCGTCGTATGCCGCCTGAGAAATCGCTCGCGAGACAGGTATCAGTGGTAATTGGTGCTGGAAGCGGGATCGGTAAAGAGCTGTGCCACCGAATATCGGGCGAAGGAGCTCATATCGTAAGCGTTGATTTGAATCAGGACGCGGCTGTCGCAACGGCGAATGAAATCACTGATATTCTGGGTGAAGGTATCGGAGTATCGGGTACGGGTATTTCGGCCTGTGGGCCTGCTATTGGCGTAAACGCGGATATCACCGATCGCTCATCTCTGTCCAGTATGCTTGATAAGGCGATTCTCGCCTATGGTGGAGTGGATTCATTGGTGGTGACAGCGGGAATATTCGTTCCACCCAGTGTAAAGGGTGATATAGCCGATGATGCCTTTACGCTTACGTTTGATATCAATGTAAAAGGGGGCTATCTGGCGACGAAAACAGCGTCAGAGAAGATTTTTGCCAAGCAGAGTTTACCCAGTAATGTCGTAATCACTACGAGTGCGAACGCTGTTGTGGTCAAGAAAGGCAGTATCGCGTATGATACGAGCAAAGCAGCAGCGAACCATATGGTGAGGGAGCTTGCTGTAGAGTTGGCCCCAATCACTCGCGTCAACGCGGTGGCTCCGGCGACGGTAGTGAAGGGGAGCACGATGTTTCCAAGAGATCGAGTGATTGCTTCGCTCGCAAAGTATGAGATAGAATACAGTGAAGCGGAAGGTGATGATGAATTGCGCGACAAGCTAGCTAATTTCTATGCCCGGCGTACGTTGACCAAATCTGCCATAACGCCCGCGGATCAAGCGGAAGGCATTTATTTGTTGCTTACGAATGCGCTCAGCAAAACGACGGGACATGTGATTCCTGTCGATGGAGGTTTGCATGAGGGGTTCTTGAGATGAAAGCGTCCGGTAGCAATCGATCCTTAAGTGGCTATCAAAAGGGTGTGGAGGACTGGTACAGTCCTCTGCTAGTGAGGCTTTTTTGGAGGGCTCTTTACCGGACTTCGAACGTGTCATCCACTTTAAGATTGGCCGCCACCGTTCGATGACTATGGAAGCTCAAACCAAGGTTTATCTCGCAGTTGATCTGGGAGCTACAAGTGGTAGGGTAATTGCAGGTGTATGGTCGGCGGATAAACGAGATCTGAAACTAGAGACAGTGAACCGTTTTTCTTCGCCCATCACGAGAGTCGATGGCAAACTCCATTGGGACATCCTAGGTATCTATAGTTCGATAAAACGAGGGCTCAAACTTGCTGCGTCGACGTATGGCAATCGGATCGAAAGCGTTGGCGTCGACTCATGGGCAGTTGACTATGCTCTTATTGATGCGAACGGAGCCATGTTAGGAAACCCGTTTCACTATAGGGATTCGAGGACCGAGGGCATGATGGAAGCAGTATTCAACAAGGTGCCAGAGGAAACCATTTATAGAGAAACTGGTATTCAGTTTCTCTTTATCAACACGATTTACCAACTTTACTCAGAGATCGTAGGCAATGTGGGGGCTCTTCAGGCGGCCCGGCGGATTCTCTTTATTCCCGATCTGATCAGTTTCTGGCTGTCAGGAAGTCTTCATCAAGAGCGAACCGTCGCCAGCACGAGCCAGCTTCTAAATCCTATGACCGGGAAGTGGTCGGAAACCCTGCTGGAAAGGCTCGATTTAATGCCGGGACTTTTCAAAGAGGTGATCGAGCCGGGTAGTATCGTTGGTTCTTTGAAGCCAGAAGTGCAAAAAGAAACCCGTCTGAGCGACATTTCCGTGATTGCGGTGGCGGGTCACGACACCGCGAGCGCGTTTGTCGCCTTGCCGGGTAACCGCAAAGGGTTCGCGGTGATGAGTTCGGGTACGTGGTCCTTAATGGGTCTGGAATTACCGGAACCTCAACTGGGGACAAATGCGTTAAACGATGGCTTTTCCAATGAAATTGGATACGGCCACACCGTTCGTTTTTTGAAGAATATATGTGGAATGTGGCTGATCGAGGAGTGCCGACGGCACTGGACGGAAGCAGGTCGCAACTATGATTACGAGGCGATTGTTGATCTCGCCAACGGGGTTCCGTCTATGGTTTCAATGATTGATCCCGACGCTCCTGATTTCGCTGCTCCGGAGCACATGCCGAATGCGATTAGTGCATTTTGCCAGCGAACCGGGCAGAAGGTCCCGGCTGACGACGCTTCCTTGGTTCGTTGCGTGTTTGACAGCCTGGCGATGAAATACCGCTACGTGTTTCGAAAACTGGAAGCCTATTCTGACCAGTCCCTAGAAGGGCTCTATGTCTTAGGGGGAGGGGCGCGTAATCACTTGTTGAATCAAATGACGGCCGATGCCTTAGGCGTACCGGTGGTGACGGGTCCGTCAGAAGCGACTGCGGTTGGCAATATAGCCGTTCAATTGATTTCCAAGGGTGAGATCGATAGTCTTGAGAGTGCCCGTGATTTGGTCGAAGAATCATTTCTCTCGAAGGTGTTTGAGCCTTGCGATGCGGGGCTTTACACGGATAATGAGATCAGGTTTGCAAAATTATTGGGTTGCTAGTCGGTTACCCTTAGAGGATGCGTATGTTATCAAGCGTTTTAAAGACACCTATTTTTAGTTATGGCTGAACCCTTCGACCCCAGTCTTCCGTCCATCGGGTTTCTGAGACAGGAAGCCCGCCGCCGCATGCCCGGCTTTGCCTTCGACTACTTAGAGGGAGGGTGCAATTCGAATGTTAACGTGCAACGGAACACGGACGATATTCGCAAGATCAAACTTAAACCGTACTACGTTCGCGACTACGCAGGTTCAAATTTGGAGACGACTCTTTTTGGACAGACCTACAGTGCTCCGTTTGGGATTTCTCCAGTTGGGTTGCAGGGTTTGATGTGGCCCAAGTCTTGTGAGATCCTCGCGGCTGCTGCGAATGAACACAATGTTCCTTTCGTTTTGAGTACGGTGGGAACGGCCAGTGTGGAAACGGTTTGCGAACTCACAGAGGGTAAAGCTTGGTTTCAGTTGTACCACCCGGCAGAGGAAGAACTGCGAGACAAGCTTCTGAAGCGAGTCGAAGCAGCGGGCTGTCCCGTCCTCGTGATTCTCGCAGATACACCCACGTTCGCTTATCGCCCGTTGGAAATTCGCAACGGTCTTTCCATTCCGCCCCGCATGACCCTGCGAAACATATGCCAAATGGTGGCCCATCCAACTTGGTCGTTTTCACAGCTCGCCGCCGGATCTCCCGAATTCAAAACCATGAAGCCCTACATTCCCAAAGGTCTCGATATGAAGCATCTGGGTCTTTTCATGAATAAGACCTTTTCAGGCCGTTTAACAGTAGACCGGATCAAGGCGATTCGCGATATTTGGAAAGGGAAACTAGTAGTGAAAGGCATCGTCAATGTCGAGGATTGCCAGAAGGTAGTCGATTTGGGGGTAGATGGGATCATCATTTCCAATCACGGAGGCCGTTCGCTGGATGCGGGGCAGTCTACGATAGAGGTGCTTCCCAAATTGGCTCAGAAATTCGGCAACCGTATCACGGTCATGATTGACAGCGGAATGCGTGAAGGTCCCGACATCGCCTGCGCCCTCGCTAGCGGGGCCCAATTCACTTTCATGGGACGGTCCTTCATGTACGGAGTGGGGGCTCTGGGCAAGAAGGGTGGGTCCCATACGATCACCATGATCAAACGCCAGCTCCAGCAAGTCATGGAGCAAGTGGCGTGTCCGACCATACAGGATTTTCCCGAGCATTTGATTCGATCGTAGTAGATCGGTAAGAAGTAAGATCCGTTGGGGCGTCGCTCTTGACGGTCATAGACTTGGCGGAGACGGTTGCGGCGACCGCTGAGATAAACTAGACTTGCCTCGCCTAGTCGCCGCTAGTTTACAGCTGCATTAAGTGGCTGTATCCAATTGTTTGTGGTGAGAAGGTCTGATTTGTTGGTACGGGCGAGGATACCGACGTCGCCCAAACGAGTCGCGCGAGCAAGATTTGAAAAGGTCTCAACACTTTTGTCGCTGTGTTTGAGATCGTACCAGAGGAAATCAAAGCCCATCCGGCTGAGGGCTTCCGAATGAACCGGATCAATCGATTTCACAAGAGTACCGATTGCCAGTCCTCCGTCCTTCCAGATTTGTTTAACTTTGCTCGTACGCATGATAAAGAACGATTTCCGTGATTAATCTTACACTGCTGGATTGCGATATTGGGTAAGTGGTATAACAACCGATCTACGTTAGCTAGAGCGGCGTGGCGTTTTCGTAGACTTCCGCTTTAGAACCGACTTTGCGAGTTTCGGCTCCAACTTCTTCAAGGAAATTGACTAACAGCTGGTGAAGTTCATTTGTTTTAGCCTCTATTTGTTTCGAGAGATCGTTGGCTTCGCCAATATCTTTTGAAATATCGAAAAGTTCTAGCCGATTTCTATCCCAGGTTTTAACGAGCTTATAGTTGCCGAGAATGAGAGAGCTCTCTGCACTTCGCGCGACTGCCTGATGGAAAATTAAAAAAGGATTGTTCCGTTTTACTTCGCCTCGTCCACCGTTCATGAGCACGCTCTTGAGGCTACCTCCATCGAGGGCCTTTGGAAGCGGCTTAGCGTAGCCTACTAAATCGGCGATGGTTGGCAGTATGTCGAGACCGGTTACAGGCACATGAGAGATACCCTGATTCTCTATGTCTGGGCCGATGACGATAAAGGGGACGCGGACACCACCCTCATAGACGGAGCCTTTCCCGTCTCGCAGGGGATCATTTCGGTGAATCTCTGAATCGTCCCGACCAGGGATGCCCGTGCGCCCGCCGTTGTCTGATAAGAAGAATACATAGGTCTCGTTCTCGATCCCGAGGTCATGAATCTTGTCAAGAAGTAGACCGATGCCGATATCCACATCGGAGGTCATAGCAGCAAACTCGGGCATGGAATGTTTCTTCCCCTTCTTCCAATTTCTTGCTTCGTTGAGTGACTCTTCTCGATAAAAGATGTCGAGATGCACCGCGTAGTGAGAGACCTGAACGAAAAAGGGATGACCTGCGCTGGTCTGATCCTCCATGAACGTTCCCGTTCGTTCGGTGATTCCCCAAATTAACTTTGGATCCTCCTGCGCAGATGGTCCTCCACTGCCTTTGCCTCCGCCGGTCCCATTGTCGGTGAGTCCATCGCTAACATCGTATCCCATCTCTTCGGGAGTCACATCGTCAAAACGCATATCCCATTTCCCGAAGTGGGCTGTGCGGTAGGCAGGGTTTGCCTGTGTAAGCATTTGAGGTATGCTCAGTTGTTTTCGGTAGTTAGATGTCCAGTTTCTCTGGTCTTTCTGATAGATGTGTCGGGCGGGAGTCTGGCCGATGAGAATGCTTCTTCGCGTGGGGCAACAATAAGGAGCGGGAGCGTAACCTTGGGTGAAGCTTGTGCCCATGAAGGCGAGCCGTTCAATATTGGGGGTCTTGAAGTAGTCGCTCTTCGTGCGTGGGTCGTCTGGCTTGATTTGAAGCGAACTGCCTACCCAGCTTTGGTCGTCTGTGAGTATGACGACGAAGTTGGGTGAGGCGGCGAGGGCTCCCGATACGAAGGACAGCAAAATTAACGAAATCGCCTTGGTATTTAATAAGATGTACGCTTTCATATATTTGAGTAATTGGAAATGCTAATTGTTTCGGTAGGGCTAGTGCAAGCGCTAGCCTTATCAGATCTTTGAGCGTAGTAGGGACAACAAGAATTCGTTATCAATGATCGCATCTAAAAGAAATTTATATGAGTGGTTTTACACCGCGACATTGAGGGCATCGAATATCGCGGCATAAAGCCGTCCCTACGATTGGCGAATCAAGATAGGCTAACACCAGTGGGCGCCGAGGGCTTCTGTATAGACGGCGTAGAGGCCGCGGCTCGCTGTCATGAAAAGACGGTTACGGCGGGGTCCGCCGAAGCACACGTTACTGCAAATTTCCGGCAATTTGATTTGGCCGATGCGTTGACCTTCTGGAGAAAAAATATGTACGCCGTCGTATCCTTCGCCGACCCAGCCGGCGCTGGACCAGATGTTGCCATCGCGGTCGCAGCGAATACCGTCCGCCTGGCCCGCGACTTCCTCCCCGTCGACAAACATTTTCATGGTAGCGAATTCGCGGCCGTTCCTCAGCTCTGAACCGTCGACATCCCAAACTTTGATGTTCTTGGGAGCCTCCGGGTAGTGCGAAGCACCAGTATCAGCAATGTATACCTTTTTGTAGTCGGGGGAAAAGCACAGACCATTCGGCTTGAAAATATCGTCCGTCACTTTCTCGAGCGTGCCCGACTTATCGAGGCGATAGACCGCTTCTTTGAGGAGCAACTCGCCTTTGAAGCCTTCGTAGTTTCCAAGACTGCCGTAGCCTGGATCGGTGAACCAGAGACTACCATCGGGATGGACCGCGCCGTCGTTAGGGGCGTTGAAGGGCTTTCCATTATATTTGTCGGCTAGGACAGTTACTGTGCCGTCGGGCTCGTAGCGTGCGACGCGACGGGTTCCGTGTTCGAATGAAATTTGGCGGCCCTCGCGATCAAACGTATTGCCATTACTGTAGTTTGAGGGATTCCGAATTGTCGTTACTCCACCATCATCCTGTAGCCAGCGATGCTGGACGTTTTGGGGAATGTCACTCCAGACAAGGTAATTTCCGCGGCCACTCCAGGCGGGACCTTCCGCCCAGTACATGCCTGTGTGAAGCCTTTCGATTGGGGTATTGCCTATTTTATACTTTCCAAAGCTCGGCTCAAGGGTGATGACGTCCGGCTCGGGATAGCGAACGGGCGGCGCGTCTGGACCATAGTCACGTCCGAGTAAAGGAGTTGCCGCGATGGCTCCGAGGGTAGTTATAAAAGAGCGACGATTGGTATTGGGGGAGTTCATAATTGAGGTGTGAGAGACTTTGTAGGGGTCTCGCTTTCGGCGATCCGCGTATTTTAACGAATTGACTTTAATACGCGGCATAGCGCGATCACTAGCCCCTCAGATGATGATTCCAAAAAATGATTTAGAAAATCAGTGACTGTGCTTGTGGTGCTCCCATATGATGTCCCGCCCAAAGTCCCCATCGAAGTCGCGCCAGGCGGCATGGATGTGATTGGCTCCATTTTGAATATTGTCGTACTCAATGAGGAAGTTGGGACCTTGTATCCGGTAATAATGAGCTTCACCCACCTCGGCACTTCCCGCCCAAGCGAAAACAACCCGGTCCATTCCATCTTTTTCAAATTTCATTCGTCGCTCCTTGGCGACTTTGGATGGCATATTGTTTAAATAGACGTCGATCAGCTGATTGAGTCCTTTTACTTGTTTCGCGTTTAGATCGGCGACCGATATCCCAGCATCTCCCAGTGGGTACACTTTTGGATCATCACTCGAGTAAATATCTTTGGGTGCCTTATCGGCAATCACCGCTTTTTTGCGTTGATCACTGTTGAGTGAAAGAAGGAAGGCCCGGGCTAAGTCTTCTTCCTCTTTGAGGATACGAGCCCCTTTTTGAGGACCAGAAAGGACTTTAGCAGGATTAGCTCCCCAAAAATTAGGAGTAGTGGAGAGTAGTTTCCCATCAACTACTGTAAAATTGAGCGATAGGTGATGTCCCTCAAAGCGCCATCCCCAAGCTCCTTCCGAATAGGGCTTTCCAAATATGCTAGTGTAATAGAGTTCTGGATCTCGGTGATCCGATTTCTCGAGAATGAACAGAATCGACTCACTATCCTGGATTTTCTTTACTTTGGTGTGACCGATCGCACTTAGACTTGCGTTGAGAAGATTAGTAAGCTTTTCCTCCTGGGCGTCATCAAGATCTTTCAAATCGACCCCTTTGCGCTCCCCAGTGATGGGCACGAAATGCCAATTCGTGCGTTCGCCTTCGACTTCCATGGGAAAGGTGGCTCTCGCCTTAAGTTCCTTCGTTAGTGAGTCTAGAAAGGCATTGGCTGCGTTCTCCATGTCTTGGACAACGGATTCGACGGCTCTGAGAGAGGCACAGAAGGTGGAGAGACTGAAGGCAAGCGCCGCGATGGGGAGTGTTTTGTTTTTCATCTGGGTAATGCAGTGATGAACGTTACATTCCGGAAAGCAAGTATTTGAAGCAAGGAATCTAACATTGCTGCTTTGTAGCCTGATTATAAAGTCGGTGTCTTCCCGTAGATTACTCAGAACCAAATGGTAAAAGGATGCTCAGGCTGAAGTACAGAGCTACTTTATTACAGATCCTTCGGGAGCGATATTACAAAAAGTTGGCGGGTGGCGTTTTCACCTTGCCCGACCAGCCCCGGCACGAGAATTTTGGTGCCACTTCGATTCCAGGCCGGGGAGGGGTCTTGACGAAGATCGCCTGAAATCCAGTTTTCGATATCAAAGCCCTGAGAGCGGATCAGTCTTCCATCTGAGCGTCGATAGAAATTGTAGAAATTCATTTTCTGCACCTTGTCTTTGTGTCCGTTGACAAACCAGTCGCCCTGGGGAGATAGGCTGATGTCTCCTTCAGGATCAGGAAACGCGTTTTTGTCGCCAATTTGTCCAACAACTAGATCTTGGTCTACATCGTAAATTATCTGACGTGTATCCATCGCGCCGATCATACGATGGCCGTAGTCCCATTCAGGGTGGCCGCCGAAGAAGAGTTTCAATCGCTTGAGTCCGGTTCCATCAGGATTAATGACAAAAGGGGCATTGATACGAGGGTGCTTGTTTTTATTGATGCTACTTCGCCAACCAGCCCGGGCGAAAAAGAAGATACGATCTCCGTCACGATTCCAAAGGGTGTGGTTTATAAATAACGCGAGGTCGTCAATATGCGGTTCGGTTTTTCGAATCTCCGCTGCTATCTGCTCAAATGAGACAAGAAGTGACGGTCGGCCCGTTCTTGAATCGATTAGAAAGATTCCATCGTCCTTGGGGTGTTTGACGCCTACAGTCCAGTCGTAAGCATCTTTGTAGCCCGTAACGGGTCGTAAACGGGCCATTCGGGCATAGTTGATTGCTGCGAATGCCCCTCCCGTTTGTTTCACGCCACTATTTCCCACCGGCTGTTTGCGAGACCGAAATTCTTTAACGCGTTTTCGTTTTTCGATGTCGTAGAGAACTGTGAACACCTTTCCCGTTTCGGGATCTCGATCATTGAAGAAGAACTGTGAATTAGGAGCATCGGGATTCCAGTAGAACATGGTCCCTTGCTGGGGATTCCAGCCTTGGGTCTGCTCGAGGATTTCTATGGCGTAGTTGTTCTGAGTATCGATCAGAACGACATCAGCCGGCTCGCCGTTTCCGGGGAGATGATCCTGGAAGGTTGATTGCAGGGCAACGATATACCGTTCGTTTCTGTTCCAGGGGATATTCTGAACGTGTCCAATATACCCAAAAAAAGTATGCTTCTCTCCATGCGTGATCTGCTCGACTTTTAGGTTTTCGGAGACTTCGCTTTGGAGGATTATTGGAGGGATCGCGAGAAAGAGGAGGTAGGGGGCTAATCGTTTCATGATGTAATGCAAAATAACTTAAGCGGATAGATTTAGTTGAATATGGTAGCGGGTGATCCCCGAGTACTCATTTAAAGTATTGCCTGCATCCTGCCTGTTTATTGATTATCAAAACAGGCTGGAAGCCTGTTCTGCATTTTTATTTTGGTTGCTCGGAGATGGCCCGCTAACTTGAAAGTTATTGGGAAAGGGGATTGGACTCAGGCTGAAGCACTGAGCTACTTGTATTCAGTCAGAACCTCGCGCTCTTTGATGGGATACCATTCCTCGATCATTTTCGCCATGCGGGCAACGACTCTCGGGTGCTTGCCGGCGAGGTTTGTCTTTTCGTGATTATCCGCTATCAAGTCAAAAAGCTGCGGGCGTTTCTCATCTCTAGGGTGGGTGGTTTTGTATCGGTTTACTTCACCGTCATAGGTGAGAAGAAGTTTCCATTTTCCTTCGATACACCAGCGGAAGAGAAGAGAGGCCTCAGGGTTTTCGATGTCGGTGATGTCGTGAGCAAAGCTCTCTCCGTAAATAGCTTTGCGCTCGATTTTCGAACCGGATTTCATGTAGTCTAGGAGATTGAGTCCCGGGACAGGAATAGAAGGTTGCCTTGCTCCTGCTGCCGCAAGCGTAGTCGGGAAAATATCAATACTGCTTACGAGTTCATCGCGAAATTCAGGCTTAAGTGTGCCGGGCCAAGAGTAAAGAGTCGGTTGACGGATACCACCTTCGTAAGGGGTCTGCTTTGAACGTGCATCATACCCATTCCTCTCAGGGTGCTGTATCCAGCCATTATCGCCCACGTAGACAATGAGGGTGTTGTCGCGGATACCCTTCTTCTCTAGATAGCCCACTAAGTCGCCGCAGGTCTCGTCCCACCACTCGATCATCGCATAGTACTTCGCAATGGTGAGGGGGTGGTCGTCTTTGTATTTGTCCAAAAGTCTCGCCGGAGGGTTGTGGGGCGTATGCGGGAGAAAGGCGGCATACCACATGTAGAAAGGTTTATCCTCTTCGACTGCTAAATCGATGAAGTCGAAACACTCTTTTAATCCTTCCCGGCCAATTTTCAGTCCATCATCGCCATGCCGACCGCCAGGCTGGGGAAAGCCTCGAGTCATGCCGTGGGTGAATCCGCCTCGGGTGTAGTTGCCCTCCCACCACTTGCCGCTTTGATGGCTCAGGTAGCCTTGCTCTCCTAGGAGTTCGGGAAGCGTATCGAATCCGTCAATATATGAAATGAGTTGGGCTCTGCGAGCGTTGTAGAGAGCGGAGTCCCTTTCCGCGTATTTGGGAGACGGGTCGTTTCCGGTTACGCCGTGGCGATGCGCGTAGTGTCCGGTCGCTAAAGTCATCAGGGAAGGACGGCACAACGCGGTGGGTACATACCCTCGAGGGAAGACGATGCTCTCGGTCGCGAGTTTATCGATGTGTGGCGTGCGGACGTGGGGGTGTCCCATGAACGCGTAGTCATTCCAGGCTTGGTCGTCACTCAGCAGAAGAACGACGTTNGGCTNGTCAGCTGCGGGGGTTGCAGTTGAGAAAAAACCNAAGATTAGAAAGAGTAAGGAAGTTCGAATACGGCTTTTCATTGAAAAATTCATCTAGGGTGAAGTACGNCTTGACTGACAATCTGATAAATCGNGCTATGAGGTCAATCTTTAGCGAATGCCTGCGAATTAATCAAAAGCACTCACGGGTATTCATTTGAACTGTTGTCGAAAGAGCCGGATTATCGCAAAGCGATGAGCAAGTCTTTGCTTTCCACTTGATCGCCCACTTGGACAGCGATCTGGTCAATTACCCCGTCTTCCTGAGCGTATACGGTGGTTTGCATTTTCATTGCTTCCAGAATCGCGAGTTTGTCGCCCTTCGCTACTTTGGTGCCCACTGTTACCGAAAGACCCCTTACCATGGCGGGTATCGGCGCACCGATCTGTTTAGAGTCCGCAGAGTCCGCCTTTTCGCGTCGCTTCGATTCGATGGTGATCGACGTATCCGTGACAACGCATTCACGGGCTTTACCGTTGAGTTCGAACGTTAAAATGCGCTCTCCATCCTCATCGGGCTCACTCACATAGATTAGTTTGACGATAAGGGTCTTACCTTCCTCGATTTCGACGGATATTTCTTCACCCGGCTTTAGTCCATAAAAGAAAGCCGGTGTCGGGAGACCGGATGCCTGTCCGTATTTCCTTATCGAGGCCACGAGGCTTTTGAATACATCTGGGTACATAAGGTACTCCCAAAGTTCATCGTCGGTGCACTTGCGCCTCGTGATGGCAGTAACTTCTTCTCTCACTTTGTCGAAGTTGACCTTGGGAGCGCGGGCACCCGGACGGCCTTTATGAGCCTTGCGGTTTCCAAGCACGACCTTCTGTACCGCCTTAGGCCAGCCGCCCATAGGTTGACCGAGGCCGCCGGAGAGCATGTCCACGACCGACTCGGGGAACGAAGTTCCTTCGGGCAGGTTCACCATGTCTTTGGGCTCTACACCTTTGGTGAGGAGGAACATCGCTAGATCGCCCACTACTTTACTGCTAGGGGTCACCTTTACGATGTCCCCGAGAATTTGGTTCACCTCTTCGTAGTAGCGAACGACTTCGGTCCAGCGGGCTCCCAATCCAAGAGCTCGCGCTTGCTCACGCAGATTTGTGTATTGTCCTCCCGGCATTTCGTGTCCGTAAACCTCTGCGGTGCCAAATTTGGGGCTGGTATCAAAAGGCTCATAGAATTGGCGAACTGCCTCCCAATAGATAGAGAGTTGATTCAGGTACTCTTGATCGAGCCGAGTGTCCCGCTTGTCGCCGACGAAAGCCTTTACGATCGAATTCAGATTCGCTTGCGAAGTGAGACCGGACAGGGACGCGATGGAAAGGTCCACGATATCGACGCCGGCTTCAGCGGCTTTAACGATCGATGCGGAAGCGATACCACTGGTGTCGTGGGTGTGGAAGTGTACAGGAATAGCTATCTCCGAGCGTAGAGCCTTGATTAATTTGTAGGCTGCTTTGGGGTGGCAAAGACCGGACATGTCTTTGAGTGCCAGGGTGTGAGCCCCCATGTTCTCAAGCTCCTTGGCGAAAGAGACATAGTATTCCAAGGTGTATTTATCGCGATCGGAATCTAGAATGTCGCCAGTGTAGCAAACGGTGGCCTCGCAAATCGATCCAGTGTCTTTTCGCACCGCTTCCATCGCAACCTTGAGATTGGGCAGGTAATTGAGCGAGTCGAAAATCCGGAATATATCCATGCCGGATTCCGCGGAGTGTTTTACGAATCCTCGAATTACATTGTCGGGATAATTTGAATACCCAACGCCATTTGCACCGCGTAGAAGCATCTGAAAACAGACATTAGGGATTTTCTCCCTGAGGTCCCGCAGTCGCTGGAATGGATCTTCCTGCAAAAAGCGCATGCACGTGTCGAATGTCGCACCACCCCAGCACTCGAGACTGTAGAGGTTGTGGGCGTGTTGGGCAATGCTGTCAGCCACACGGAGCATGTCGAAAGTCCGCAAACGAGCGGCGAGGAGCGACTGGTGGGCATCCCGCAGCGTCGTGTCGGTAATCAAAAGTCTGGACTGTTTGCGAGTCCATTCGGCGAATTCTTCCGGCCCGTGTTTCAAAAGATAGTCGCGGGTTCCTTCGGGTTTTGGGGCCTTTGGATCGTAGGCGGGAGGAATGACCGGGAGGCTCATTGAGGGAACTGGGCGGTTCTTTACCTGGGGATTCCCGTTCACAATCGTTTCTCCGAGCAAGTTGAGGAGCTTGGTAGCTCGGTCGCGTCTGCGATGGAATTTGAAGAGCTCTGGCGTCGTATCGATCAAGGTAGTGATCGCTTCTCCGGACCTAAAAGTGTCGTGGTGAATGACGTTTTCAATAAACGGGATGTTTGTCTTGACCCCGCGTATGCGCATCTCTCTCAAACCACGATCCATTCGCTGAATGGCTAATTCGAAGGTACGGGCGGATGCGGTCAGCTTTACCAAGAGAGAATCGTAGAAGGGCGTAATAACCGCTCCCGTTTCGCCCATGGCGCCATCCAAGCGAATGCCAAAGCCAGCGGCGCTTCGGTAGTTGACGATCTTGCCATAGTCGGGAGCGAAATTGTGTTCAGGATCTTCCGTAGTGACACGGGCCTGAATTGCATAGCCATTTCTCGGTATATCGTCCTGTTGCGGAATTCCAATCTCGTCGCTGAAGAGTGAGTACCCTTGGGCGATTAGCACCTGGCTACGTACGATGTCGATTCCGGTTATGACTTCGGTAACGGTATGTTCAACCTGGATACGAGGATTCATCTCGATGAAGAACCACTCGTTGGTATCAGCATCTAGAAGAAACTCAACAGTACCCGCACTGTAGTAGCCGATCGATTTAGCAATTTTGACGGCAGCTTCGCAGAGTTCGAGTCGAGTCTTCTCTGGTAGTCCAATGGAGGGGGCGACTTCCACTACCTTTTGGTGGCGGCGCTGTACAGAGCAGTCACGCTCGTGAAGATGGACGACGTTCCCGTGCTTGTCTCCGAGTATCTGCACTTCGATGTGCTTGGCCCGTTTGATGTAGCGTTCAAGAAATACGGCTGAGTTGCCGAAAGCGCGTTCGGCCTCACCCTGAGCTTCCTCTAGGAGCGATTTCAGGTTTTTGTGATCGTCGACGACTCGCATTCCACGACCCCCTCCGCCAAAGGCAGCCTTAATGATAAGAGGAAAGCCAATTTTTTGTGCCATCTTAAACGCCTTTGAAGGATCTGCGACTGGATCAGGTGTTCCCGGGAGCGTGGGAACATTGGCACCTTCTGCGATTTTGCGGGCTTCAATCTTGTCACCCATCCGCTCTAGCAGCTCAGCATTAGGACCGACAAAGGTGATTCCGTTCTCTTCGCAAGATCGTGCGAAGTGGGCATTTTCAGAGAGGAAGCCATAGCCCGGATGAACGAGATCGACCTTCTTTGCTTTGGCGAGGTCGATGATGTTCGGAATGTCTAGGTAGGCGGCTACTGGCCCTTTGCCTTGGCCGATTAGATAGGCTTCGTCTGCTTTGAAGCGATGGACTCCGAAGCGATCCTCATTCGCGTAGATGGCTACGGTGCGGTAGCCCATTTCAGTCGCGCTGCGAAAAATACGGACTGCAATTTCGCTGCGGTTGGCGGCAAGGAGTTTCTTCATTGGATAATCGTAAAAAATGAGACGGACAAATAGAAATGCGGGTCCCTCGTCGTCTGTCAATTCAGGGTCGAGGGTAGAATGCAATTATCGGTTAATTCGGTTCTCTGCGACTAGGACGATTCCATCTAAGCTTTGTACAAAAACGACGGCTGGCTGGGTGCAGAGTCAATTGATAGGGTTTGGCATTAAGGGCCCGCACTCTTGATGAGTTGTCGTAAAGCACCAAAGGGTTGCTCGTTTGAGGGGATGGAGACTGAGATTGTATTTCGCATTTGCTATTGAGTCCGTCCGGTTTCTATCTGAGAAATGAAAGCTTGGTTCATAAAACTTTGTACGCACTTCACTATGTTGACTCGATTCGCCCTTTTAATTTCTATTCTCGCTATGACTTTTGGTTGCTCTTCCGGACCTGACTCAAAATCCGCTTCAAGCAAGGCACCGCTGCTGCGACATGTCGTACTCTTTAAGTTCAAGGATGACGCAACCGATGCCCGGGTGGGTAAGATAGTGGAAGCCTTTGGGGAGTTGCCCTCAAAGATTCCGTCGATTGTCGAGTATCAGTGGGGTACCGATGTGAGCATTGAAGGAAAGGCCAATGGGTTCACACACTGTTTTCTAGTGAGTTTTGCTGATGATGCGGGCCGGGCAGAGTACTTGCCACATCCGGATCATAAAGCGTTTGTCGATCTACTGCTTCCTTCTTTGGACAAGGTAACGGTGGTCGACTTTTTCGCTACGGACTCGCAGGGAGCGAATGATACGGATGGAAAGCTGCGCCATGTTGTGCTTTTTGATTTCAAAGACGAAATGACCGAAAAATCGCAGGAAGCGATCGAGACGAAATTCACTTCCTTGCCGGGCGATATCTCAGAGATCGCTGCCTACGAGTGGGGCTTTAACAACAGTCCGGAAGGATTGGATGATGGATACAGCCATTGCTTTCTGGTCACTTTTGACGACGAAGCGGGCCGGGGTGTGTACATCCCGCATCCGTCCCACAAAGAGTTTGGCGGAATCGTGCGACCCAACGTCGAGAAAGTACTCGTATTCGATTTCTACAACGGAAAGTAGGGGAACGATTTGTTCGGCGATCGTGAATGATTGAGCGAAGTTGGGTAGCTCAGTGCTTTAGCCTGAGTTTCCCAAATCATTAGTCCGTGACTTGGACTATAGCATCTGCGTAGTGTAACTAGGATGTCGCAGAAATTTGAAGCGTTCCTATTCGATCTCGATGGGACTTTAGTGGACTCGAATGGAATCGTTGACCGAGTCATGGAAACATGGTGCCAGCAAAACGGGGTTTCGTATTCTGAGATAAAAGACAGTAATCACGGGTTGAGATCGGTCGACACGGTTGCGGCAGTGGCTCCCCATCTCGACGCGGTGCAGGCGGCGGCTGATATCGAAGCGGGAGAGCGTGCGGAGCTGGTTGACCTCAGGGAGATAGAAGGAGCCCGAAGTTTCCTTTCTCAGGTACCGCAGGGTCGATGGGGAATTGCGACGTCAAGCTACCTTCTCACGGCCAAGGCAAAGCTGCGGGCGGCTAGCATTCCAATACCAAGAGTACTGGTGGCGGCGGACGGAGTGTTAGAGGGGAAGCCTCATCCAGAAGCGCACCTGAAGGCGTCAATGGAGCTGGGGTACCGTCCGGAAGACTGCTTGGTTTTCGAGGATTCTGAGACGGGTGTGCGGTCCGCTCTGAATGCAGGATGTCGCGTTTTTGTCGTGGGGAGTTCGTTGGTAATGAATGAACCGAGAATCGTCGGGCGAGGGGCTAGTTTTTCAGAGTTACAATTGCTTGTAGATGAGGACGGGCGATTGGAGATAGTTTTGGATTCAACGCTGGGGTAGTTGAGTTTGACCACATTCTTGGAATGCCCCCTAAAATGGGACCGAGTTCCTTGACACCGCTCAGGGCAAGCAGGTTCTTTCTGCCGGTTTGTTATTTAACAAAAGTCACTCGGCCGAAAAACTCCGGAGTGTGGAAGAGGATCTTATCAGATTTCGAGGGATTCCATTGGCTGTATTGGAAATTGGTCTGTCCGCCGAGGCGATGGAGGTTGAGACGCCAATCATCGCCGTGTTGAGGTGGGGTGTTTTTAGCGACGTGGGAAAATGCCGCGAAAGGAATGGCGACTTCGAGGGTCCAAAGAATGTCTGTGTCTGAATCATCATTGAGTGTACCAACGATCGAGGTGGTAATTTGAATATCTGGATCCCAGGGGACTTTGCTGCCCGGACCTTCCGGATGTTGGAAGTCGAGAGATATGCCTTCTACGTTCATTTCGATATTGAAGTAGTCCATCAAATTGTCAGGGTTGGGGGAGGTGAAAATTTCGACGCAATCGTCCATGTAGACGGGCGAGTCGCGATCAGTATGTTCGGCCCAGATGTGAGCGTCCTCGCAAACAAAACTGACATATAGGTATCGATCGTCCCACAAAAGTTTGGCCTTCGTTTTCTCCTTTTTACCCTCCGTCCACCAGGGGAACTGAAAATCATCGACAGGTGGTACGGACTTCCAAGCGTCCTCGTTTAATTTACCATCGATGACGATGGAGGATTGGGTGAAGGCGATTTCATGCGATTTCAACAATTGATCGGACGTATCCGTATCGCTGGGAGTGCACGAGGTGAAAAAGAGACCTATTACGATGAGAAAAGTAAGGTAGAGGTTGTTTTTAGCCATAGAAGGTGAGGTTGGTAGAAGAAGTTTTTATTATGCGGTTGGTTAGGTGTTTCCCGCGATGGAGACGAAAATTAGATTGGGCAAGTCGCTGACATGTTCGGATATCGTTTGCATAAAAGGATCTTCGTTCCTTCGGCTGGAACCTCAAATCCTATAAATACGATTGCCGCGGGGGCAGAGCGAACTCTAATTTCCGAGGAGGTATCGTTGCTTCTCGCAATATTTGGCGTAGCTTTCACGCGAGCTGTCTCGATCAGCGATTGGATCTTGGATTCTGCCTTATCCGGGTCCGCGTTCTGGCCGACCACTTGGCCGAATCGCAGGAACAACATGACCCCAAGGATCGTAAGAGTGCTAGGCGTAAAGACGCCGCCAAAAGTGCCAAATTTAGTGGGAGTGACGCCCGATTTGCCTTCGCCCATAATAGTTCGATCAGGGGGGGTCGTCCTTCGCACAGATAACTTTGGTTGGCAAGGTCGAATCTTGTAGCGGCCGGTCTTCCCATCCTCCGGTGCCCCAAAAGTTGGCTGTGATTGGGCTGATTTCGTGACCCGTTTAAAAATTCCGGATACAACGCTTTTTTGGAATAGATCGTTATCATGTCACCTTCGCTGTCCTGTATGGTTCCAATCTCGCAAACGGAAGTATCTATTTTTTCGACACAGATAGTGAAATTATTATCCCTTTGATGGATCATTATTGCATCGAAATCATCGACTTTCAAAGCGATGGAAGGTCCGTTGTCTTGGATTGCCAATTAGGATCAATGTCTTTGATGGCGAGCGTGCCCGATCGCATATCGTACTCTACCCAAGAGGCACCCTTTTCCAGTTCATAGACGGTTGGACTGAGCCCTGGCTTCTTTTCGTAAAAGTCGCGGGCACGTGGCATATTCGTAACAGGATAACCGGTGAAGGCAATGTCGGTGACTTTCATCGAAATCAACAATAGCTGATGGGGTAGGACAAAATAGTCCTAGGCTAAGAAAAGTCTCTAAGGTTCCTCTGTGGGGATGACCAGCGATCCTGATTTGGCGTCATTGTCTGACCGGGAATCCTCTCGTCCAGAGATGATCGTTTCTGCTTGGATTGTGTAGCCGAATTCCGGGGCGAGCTGGGCTCTATCTAGGTAAATCGTGTGGGCGGTTGTTTCGTTCTCGAGAAGGCTGCCGATGTAGACTTTTTGTGGGAAACCGCCGTTCTGGACGATTTCCATGGACACGCTATTGAGTCGTTCGGTGCCTCGGTTTTCTACAGTTACGAGAAGGGGGATGGCGGATGCGGTTGCTTGCGAGTAGTCTAAATAGAAATCGCCGACAGCTGCGTCGTAGATGTTGGGTTCGTCGCGACTTAAAACCCGATCTATATTTAGGGTTCCATTTCCGGTCTCAACATCCACACCGGGAGCACCGCCATCGTCTGCATATTGGAAAAGAAGATCTGCGGCCTCCTGGGGGTCGAGGCTCGGATTGAGGGAAAGAGTGGCCGCAATACTGCCGGAAACATAAGGGGCAGCGGCCGATGTTCCGGAGAAACTGATCCATTCTTTATCACCCCAGGCTGCGAAGATCCCCACACCCGGAGCCGCAATATCTACAGAGGGACTGTAGTTGGAAAACTCTGCTCGCTGGCTATCCGCATCGATGGCGCCGACCCCGATCACACCTTGAAACTGGGCAGGGTAGGGAACAATGTTGCGCCCGTCATTGCCTGCTGACGCGACCATAGCGACTCCCTTTGATAAGGCATAGGCGACCGCGTCGCTGAGAACTCGAGTGTAACCGTAGCTTCCAAGGCTCATACTGATAACTGATGCTTCCGAGTCGACCGCTTCAATAATGCCCTCGGCTAAAGTAAAGCTATCGCCAAGACCTTCAGAATCCATGACTTGAATACTTATTAAGTCCGCGGCAGGTGCGATTCCGAGACCATCTTCTCCAATAAGGATTGATGCGATAGCAGTGCCATGGCCGTTGTACTCGGAATCGGGGTTTTCAGTAGACTCGACCAGTATTTTTCGCTCGATGCTTTTATCCCCTAGAATAAAATGTTCGGCTATGCCGGTATCGAGGATCGCGATCTTGACGCCTTGGCCCCAATCTTCGTGTTCCCTAGGAACGCCTAGCCATTCGAGAGCCTGGTTTTCGAATGGAACACCCACCCTTCGGCTTGGAGAAGGTTGCGGACTATTGGGTGCTGCAACGACGTAGTTATAGTCAAAGAAGGCTTCGCTTCCGGCTGCGTCACGGATTCGACTGGCCGCTTCTTCGTTTTCAACGCCGAGGCGAATAGAATTGAGAAGGTCGTTTCTATCAATAATTCGGATACCACTGTGTTCGGAGGAAGCAAGAAAATCCCGATAGGATTGCGGATCTTTAAAAGACACTAGAAGTTCGCCCTGTTTCGCCAATCCATCTGGCGGTGAGAATTCAGGCATCGTATCAGTGCCTTCGTTTTCAAGTGGATGCGATTCTGCGATTTCGACAAAGTCTGGCAATGGGGTTGGGTCTTTGTTTTCTGTCCAAGAGGTATCTTTTGGATCTTCGGCCTGAAAGACACCGTCGTAAGCATACCGGCCTCCGAAATAGACAAGGGCCAAAATGGCTACTAGTAACGGGAGGTGATACCTCATCAATCGAGCCTTTAAAAAATGGCCATCGGGTTAAGGGGTGAACCCGTTCCCCCTTCGACTGCGAGCGGAGCGAAGGTGATTAGAAAGTCCCATCGCTTGAGCTCTTTCGCTTTCTGACTGAGCTCTTCAAGATCGAGGTTGTCTAGCATGTGAACCCCCATAGAGTGTAGCATTAGAAGATGAATAGGGCTGTTCACGCCTGGTATTCCTGAAGGCGATACTTCGCTGCCACCATCGCTTCCCAGAACGGAGATGTCGCGTTCCCTCAGCCAGCGAGCGGAGGTAGCATGTAGTCCGGCCTGGGTGCCGTTCCAGGGGCCAACGACTTCACGCCTCGCCCATCTCCCGGTGTAGATGAGAACGACATCGCCGCTGGCTATTTTGACGCCTACCTTTTTTTCCCAAGCGTCTAAATCGCTTGGATAAATCGCGGTTCCAGGTTCCAGGTAGTCGACTCCTTTCAGAGCGGGACCGTCTAAAAGAATGCCACGAGTAAAGACGCCGTTCTTTAGATTGTATACGTCGAGTTTCTTTGCGCCCTCTGGAGTCACTACTTTGGCGGAGATCCCGTTGTAGAGAGTTTGCTCGTGAACGTAGTGACAGAGTGAATCGATGTGGGAGTGGGCGAATCCATGGTAGGAAACGGAGAAGTTATCCGAGCACCACTGGGCATGCAAGTTTTGACCATCGGAAAGCATTTTGTGCTGGAACGGATTCGGGTTGTCGGCGGCAAGCTCTGTTTCGATATCCCGAGCGAGGGAAACGGATATTCCGAGTTGAACGAGTTTAGCGGCCTCTTTGCGTTTTTGAGGCGTTATTAGATTGATGGCTCCTAATTGGTCGTCCACGCCCCAGCGACCCCAATTGGACAATTCCTCTACCATGGCGAGGATGTCGTTTTGAGTGAGCTGATTTTCGTTCTGTCCTCGTAGGCAACTAATAGATACGAGTAGAAATACTAGGAGAGAGGGGATGAGGTATCGAAAATTCATGTTATGTAAAAAGGGTGTTGAATGGCTGCTTTAAAAATGATGGGGAAGAGTGGGAGCCTTGTGGAATAAAGCTAGTTCCGCCATGCTTTTTCTCGTCGAGTCATGAGCTCCGGATAGGGTTCGTCGATGTCGCCAACTTCCTTTTTCAGAGCGAGAAGTCTCTGTTTGAGTTTCGCGGCAACTTCAGCGTAAACAGGGTCTCCGTAAACGTTTTGCTGTTCAAAGGGATCTTTCTCCAAATCGTAGAGTTCCAGTCCTGCAGGAGTGGGCTTGGCCTTGGAAATATCCCATGAGGAAATCATATGCATGTTGGCCTCGGTCACAACTTCGGTTTCATTGGCGGTTATGGCATTGAGGGTTGGGTGAAGCGGAAGACCGTAATAAAATATAAGTTTGTAGCGTTCGGTTCTAAGGGCGTAGTGAGCTGGAGTATCGTGGTGAGCACGATGCATCCAGTATCGGTAGTAGGTATCACGCCTCCAGTTTCGGGGAGTCTTGCCGGCTAGGTTTCTGCGAAAGGACTGCCCTTGCATTTCCGACGGCGCTTTGACGCCAGCGAAGTCAAGTAAAGTTGGGGCGAAGTCCGTGTTGTTAATGATGTCTTTGTTGATGCTATTGGTGCTAATTTCCTTTGGATAGCGGACGATGAACGGCATGCGCATGGATTCTTCGAAAGCCCAGCGCTTGTCAACGCGATCATGCTCGCCGAGCATCATACCTTGATCACCGGTATATACAACAAGCGTGTCCTTAGCCAGCCCATTTTGATCTAAGTAATCGAGAATGCGACCGACGTTTTCGTCAATGCCGGCGACGCATCGCAAGTAGTCTTTTAGATAGCGTTGATAGGCGGCACGGGTTTGGGCTTTCTCGTCCATTCCGGATATGTTAAGAGGACCGTTAGGCCAGGTTTCAGACTGCATCCGAGTGACGCGATTACGTATTTGGTTTGTGGGGCCAACGGTACTTCCGAAATTACGAGATCCATCGGAGCGATCGGAATTGTCCTCGAAGAGAGAATGAGGCTCTGGTATATTCGTTTCTGAATACAGGTCCTTAAAGCGAGGCGCGTACTCCCATAAACCGTGGGGTGCCTTGAAGTGGCACATGAGGAAGAAGGGCTTGTCGCCTGTTCTTTTTTTACGGAGCCACTTTAGGGTCTCGTTGCCTATGACATCGCTGGAGTGGCCCTCGTGTACTTCTCCTCCCTGGTTAGCGTCTTTCCATGGCTTACCTTTTTCTTTGAGCAGAGGGTTAAAATAGAGACCCTGGCCAGGGAGCACTTTGTAGTAATCGAAGCCGACCGGTTCAGAATGCAGGTGCCATTTGCCAACAATCGCGGTCTCGTAACCCGCTTTCTGCATTTCGACGGCTAGGTTAGGTTGATGGTCTCGATTCCAATTATCGGCGAGTGTAAGGACTCCATTTTTGTGACTGTATTGTCCACTCAGTATGGTAGCACGGCTGGGTGTGCAGATGGAATTCGTGCAGAAGACGTTTTTAAGAAGAATGCCTTCGTCGGCCAGTCGATCAATATTTGCGGTGGGGGTAACTTCTTTCAGGTGGCTGCCGTAGCTGCCAATCGCTTGCCAGGTATGGTCGTCCGACATGATGAAAACGATGTTAGGTTTGGATGCGGCGCGCTGCGAAAAACAGGCAAGGGCAGCGATGCACACGCTAATCTTTAAGAAATGCCATAAGGTGTTCATGGGAATGCGAGATTTCGTCATCAAAGTGTTATTTAGATATTCGGTGTGGATGTGAATAGACATTCATGGTGGGGTTTCGTAGGAAACCAACTAAAGTGATTCCGCATTCGCGAGCTACCGAAATCGCCAGTGATGAAGGCGCGGATACAGCAGCTACGATAGGAATTCGAGCCGCCAAGGCCTTTTGAATGATTTCGAAAGAAACACGACCGCTAACCATAAGGATATGGTTTTCGAGCGGCCAGATGTCATTGAGCAGTGCAAAGCCGATCACCTTGTCGAGGGCATTGTGGCGTCCCACATCTTCTCTAAGACAAAGCAGATTGCCCGCTTTGTCGAATAGACCGGAGGAGTGGAGTCCTCCGGTCTTTTCAAAGACAACTTGACTTTTTCGCAATCGATCGGGAAGCGAAAGCAGAGTTGCTAGCTCAATTTTACAGTCGCTCAGGATATCTGGATACGAGTTTCTAATGGATTCGATGGACGTTTTTCCACAAACGCCACAACTAGCTGATATCGCTCCGTAACGGGGAGATTCGATTTTGTCGAGTTTCACACCTGTGCTCATTCGTACCCGAATCGTATTTTCTGGATGTGACGCTATGCGACATCGATCGATCTCCTTGAAATCCGACTTCGAATGAGTGAATCCCTCGGTTGTCATAAAACCGGCGGCGAGTTCCTCGTCGTTACCAGGGGTCCGCATTGTCACCACGAATGGGTGATTGCCGATCCGGATTTCTAAGGGCTCTTCCACAACTACATCGTCATTGAGCGAAGTGGCTCCTCCATCCGCGTGAAGGCGAGCTACCGCACTTTTTACGATTCCGGGTGTATTGAGGTTTTGGCTCACGTTTAAGCTGTATTAATTAATCTCAGTCTGTGCTAGGTCAATCTCCAGGGAAGAGCCTATTGAGAAATTTTGCTTCTTTCCATTACTCTTTGACGGTGTAAATTACGGCTTTTCCTTGAAGCCCGGTCAGTCCCAAGCCAGAAAAGGCGATGACTTCGGTCGGACCGATTCGAGCTGATTCGATTGTTCCTTCCAAAATCTGGAGCTTCCATTCTTTGCCTTGCTTCGTTTGAAGGATCCAGAATCGGACGTTCGGTTGCGGGGCGATTCGGATTTTGTATCCTATTCCCTCGGGGGTGATCGCGATGGCAGGAGAGGAGGGCTTTTCCCCTTTTATCCAAGGGGATGGAGGGACCAGAGCGGGTGATTGATAGACGGTTCGCTTGAGGAGCTTTTGAACGCCCTTCTGATTGTTTATCAAACTGTCTGCGCTCCAGTGGGAATGTCCAGGGGCACCTTTGCTAGCGGAACGAATAATTGAGATCTGCTTCTGTATCTCGTAAGCGGGTCTTTGGTCACCGACGCGATCGGTAGCGATGCCTGGCCACAGATGGCGCTTCTTTTTGTTCTCGCTGATCCACCAGTTCAGAAGCTTGGGGAAGCTTTGACCTTTTGAGTCGATACTCCAATAAAGTTGAGGCATCATGTAGTCCACCCAACCCTTGCGCATCCATTTGCGGGAATCGGCATACAGCAGTCCATAGGCATCCAGTCCGGCCTCGGTCCCTTTGGGAATTCCGGGTCGCCAAATGCCGAAAGGGCTTACGCCAAATTTCACCCATGGCTTAGCTTGTTTGATGTGGAAATACAGTTCTTTGATGAATTCGTCCACATTTGCGCGGCGCCATGGGTCGCGATCTCCCCGACCTAATCGTTCGAACGTATCAGAATCCGGAAAGGGGTGTGGCTTCTGGTTGGTTGGATGCGGATAGGGGTAAAAGTAGTCGTCTATGTGAACGCCGTCGATGTCGTATCGATGAACAACGTCCAGCATGACTCGTATCGTGTAATCACGTACCTCCGGATTTCCAGGATCGAGCCAAAGGTAGTCTCCGTACCGCTTTATCCAGTCTTTTCTCGTATTCGAAATATGCGCTTTGGATACCTGGTTCTTAAAGTTGGTTTGCGCTCGGAAAGGATTGAACCAAGCATGAAGTTCAAGGCCTCGCTTGTGAGATTCCTCAACTGCGAATGCCAAAGGATCGTATCCGGGGTCTAAACCCATTTTTCCGGAAAGGTAGGGCGACCAGGGTTCGAAGTTAGACGCATACAGAGCATCGGCGGCGGGACGCACTTGGAGGATGATCGCGTTTAGCCCACTGCTCTTAGCGGTATCCAATAAATTGATCAGTTCTTCTTGCTGTTTCTCCTTTTTCAGACCCGCCTTGGATGGCCAGTCGATGTTGTAGACCGTAGCCACCCATGCCGCCCTAAATTCCCGATCAATTTTAGGCGGCTTAACCGATGCCCCTATTGAGCTAGTGGGGTAAAGTAGTAATGAGAGACTAGCGACTACTAGCCACTGAGGAAGGAACTTGAACCAGGGACTAGGCATCGGTCGCAAAGAGATAGGCGTCTTGCTTCGGGTTTCCCAACGCGCCCTCACGAATGAAATCCACCACCTTAAAGCCGGTTTCAGGAGCGAGAGAATCGGCAACGAATTTCTGCGGGTGAAAGGCTGCGCAATGATTGGAGCCTACGGATTCACCTCCTTTGATAACCAATTTGCCGTTATAAAACGCCGCCTTTTCTGGTTCAGAAAGGTGGTTAAGATAGTGGTCTCCATGAACCGTAGTCAGTAAAAGGCCGTCGGGCTTGAGGAGACGACGCATTTCATTCATCCAAAGTGTCTGGAGCTCCTGTGTCAAATGCGTGAATACGGAAAAAGCGTAGATGAAGTCAAAGGATGAGGAACGGTATCGGGTGGGGGGGTAAAGACGATTCGTACCGAACATGGCGAAGTTCAAATTAGCATCGCACCAGGCGATGCCGGGTCTACTGATATCTGTACCGTGCAAGTGGACGTTTTCATAGTGACCCAAGTGCCGAAGGACTCTTCCGCAGCCACAGCCAAAGTCCAATACTGATTCTTTTGAACCAAACTCAATCCCTTGCTTACACAATACAGAAACAATTGTTTTTACCCCCAGTTCTCCCCCGTTTATAAACCATTTTAGATCAGCGTTGCCGGCGACAGCTTGCCTTAATTCAGCACCTGGAATCGGCAAGCCGTTATCGTCGATCAGCTTGGCCCCTTTTTTGGAAACCTTCACGCCGAGTCGATCCTGGATTCGTTTCCAGATAGGAGTATTCGTTGGTTTGTGTGAACTCACGGAGATTGGTTGCCGACGCCGAATTGAAAGGGTTTGGGCCGGATTCGACTAAGCGGAAAATGAAATCGGTTAGCAAGGGAGAATCGCATGGGGAAACCGACTAGCTTTTGTCGGCCACGTAGATCAGGTAGGCAGTGCGCTTTGCGGAAACATGTGACTTTGCTGGAACTGACGTCATTTCGAAACCCGCTCGTTTAAGGCGCTTTTCGAATCCCTTATCCGGCCCGGCGGACCACACGACCACTCGTCCTCCAGGTCGAAGGGCTCGAAAAAGCCCGGATAATCCTGCTTGGGAATAGAGAGAGTCATTTCCGGGTGAGACCATGGCGATGGGTCCGTTGTCGACGTCTAGGATAATTGCATCGTACTTTTCGGGCTCGGCATCTCGAATCGTCTGAATCACATCTTGGGCGATCGCTTTAACCCTGGCGTCTTTGAGCAAGTAGCCGTTGAGTTTGGAAAGGTGGTTGCGGTTCCAATCGATTACATCGGGTAGGAGTTCCACGAGATCTATTTGGGAATCCTTACGGATGGTGCTTAAGACGCGTTGAAGTGTGAATCCCAGTCCCAGTCCACCTACGAGGACGCGTTCACTCGATTGCATTTTAAGTCGAGCGAGACCGAGCTCTCCCAGCAGCTTCTCGGAGGCGTTCAAGCGAGAGTGCATGAGTTCTTGGCCATCAAAGCTGATAGAGTAGTCCCCATCCTGCTCAAACAGAGACAAAGTCCCTCCATCAGCGGTTTTGGTATCTGCTAGTTTGATTCTCGGTTTCACTCTTTCGCATCTTCCCTAGCGATGATGAGTGAGGGCAACGTTTTTCAATCTGAGATGGTTGAACTAAGAGAGTTGAGCGGTAGACCCAACTGCATTGGGGATAACTTACTCAAAGCTTTGCCCGATTTGCTCAGGAGCTTCAATCATCTAAAATGAGGAATCGGAATGACTTCATTGGGAGGGATCGACCGTGTTGAATCGCGGGAGGTAATAAAATTTACCTACTGAGAAAATAACTATTACAAATATACCCCCGTGGCCGTGCCGCATGCGACCAGGGGGCTCTTCGAGGCGGGTTCGGAGGGAAATTACGGAGCAAATCCATTATGAGCTCGATTGGGTTATTTCCAATTACGCTTTGGGCAAGCCAACCGATGGAATCTGGCTCGGAACCTTCTGTATCGAGAAAATTTCGTACTCTCGCCAGAGGTAACCAACTATGCTGATGACTACGCGTGTTCTGCGGTGAAGGTGATGAATTTGACTAGCAACTATCGTCAAAAATTCCATCATGCCAGTTGGTTTACACAGGCATTCCTGATTCCGAGACGACTTTGTCTTTTCTAAAAATAGGGCTATTTGGTCTTACCGCCGATCGTCACCGTTTTAGTCGGACCTAATTTCAATCTATCACTCTAGTGTTCATTTAGGGCCGGTCCGTTGAGATCGGCCCTTTTCTGTCTCGTGTTCAAACGACAGTTTGTTCGGGTATAAGTGCTTAAAAGCCGGCGATTAGGTGCGATCCGTGGAGTTGAGTAGAACGCCGAAAAATCAGTTCTTACGGTATTCCTGCATGAGGTTCAGAGTGGATTCTCTCATGCTGAAGAGGGCTTTTCGAATGTCGACCTGCCAGGATTCCTTTTCTTCTTTGAGGGAACTAGCCGCTTCCAGGGTGGAAATGGTCATATGGATAAGATGCAAGGCTCGCTTTAAGGTGGCGACTACAAAACCTGGTTCAGGATCGACGCCTTCCGCGACTTCTTCGAGGGCCCCAATGAGTTTGCTGACTGTCAATTGAGAATGCCACAGGAGTTGGTTCCATGGATTACTGCTTTCTTCGTTCAACAATTTTCGCGATTCCGTCTCGAAGAAGATCCGGGAAGTGACATCCATCATCTCGGAAATGAGAGGGTGGTTAGGCAGATACTCATTGGGCGAGGATTTTCCTTCATCGAGCAAACCGTCCTCGTCCCACAACTCATCCTGCTCGTCTGGATAATCAATGCTTTCAATTTCCCAGCCCATGGCTTCCGCGACAAGCTCCTCGCATTTTGGGTCGTCCCCATATTTTTCAAAAAGCTCCATCAGCATATCACTACGGGCGTCAGACTTTTGCAAATACGCCTCCCATTGAAATTCATTCATTTCTCCTGATGAAGGGAGTGGGTCATCTTCGGGTTCTATGGCGTTTGCCAAGTTGTCCATGAAGTCGAACATCGCTTGCTGGTTCCTGAGCCGTTGCTCGATTTCCTCGTTCTCGGACAAGCTCCAATGTGGAAGGGTAACCGTCCATCTGTAGTTTGTTGTCTCGATAAGAACTCGGCCATTGCGCTCGCTGAACCATTCCAAATAGAGGCAGTTGCCAATGACGTAGGGGAATTTTCCGTCAACAAATTCGCCGATCGCGGTTTTCGGGTCGACTGGAATTTTAACTTTCTTGGATGCCGTTATATCCCCGACCACCCCTTCTTGGCAGATGTCCAATCCGGTGTAATTGCCCTCAGTGGGTTCGGGATTTTCGAATACAAGTTTTGCTCCGGCCAAGTCGCGGTAGCAATTTCCTTTGAGTTTCAGCTCTACCGGTTGGTTTAAGCCTTTAAGCCATATGAGACCCGTAACCTTGCCAGGAATACGGTTCTGAATTTCTCCTTTTATGACGTGCTGATCGAGCCTCCAAGCCATAGAACTTCAAGTTGGACCGTAAGTTTTCAGTGTCAACTACACGGTTTACCCCAATGAGGAGGAAGGGCACTTTCTAAATTTTTTGATAACCGGGAGTCATCCTTTGCTTCTACCTGAAAAACTGGTCGAAGACCATTGCTTCCATTCTTCAAAACACTATTGTTTCAACAACAATGAGTGAGTGTCTAAAGCTTCTAAAGGAACTCGTAGCCATACCTAGCGTAAATCCGGTTTATGGGGGACCGGGCGAGCCCTTTGTCGAAAGTTTCGTGAGCGACTTTCTCAGGAGCCATGGCATCGAATTTCGAGTTCAAGAAGTGCTGCCAAGACGGAACAACCTAGTGGCTCGAATTGGTCCTGACGATCGGCCGGCGGTTCTAGTCGAGGCTCACATGGACACGGTTGGGGTCGCGGGCTGGTTCGACGGAAGTCCCTATGATTTGACGGAGAAGGAAGGCAAGTATTTCGGCCGGGGAGCGTGCGACACGAAAGCGAGTCTAGCGGTTTTTATGCTATTGGCTCGAAGGCTTGCCCAGGCTGACGCGCCTTTGAGCCATTCGTTGGTTTTTGCCGCAACCGCGGATGAGGAGTCCAAGCAATTAGGTGCGTTCAAGCTCGCTGAGCTGGTTGGGGAACTCAACATCGTGGCGGCAATCACCGGCGAGCCGACACAAAGTGCCCTCATTACCAAGCACAAGGGAGCCTGCCGCTACACCATCGAGTCTCGAGGGAAAGCGGCCCATGGCTCCACCCCGGAACTTGGAGAAAATGCGATCTATAAGATAGCACGAATTGTGGAGAAACTAGATCGGTACGCGGAATTGCTTTCCCAGGAGGAAGATAGGGCGTTCATTGAAAAAGGGAGCTTGAACGTTGGGAAGGTGACCGGGGGAATAGGATTTAATATCGTTCCTGACAGCTGCATCATTGATGTGGACCGGAGACTTGGAATTGGAGAGAGCATGGAGGAGGCCCGGGAGGGGATAGAAACCATCGTCCAGTCGGAGACGGAAACGGAATTGTCGACCTTTTTGGAGCGGCCAGCTCTGGATACAGAGAATGATAATTGGTTCCCGCAAGCCTTAGCGAAAAGCGCGGAGAAAGTGGGGAGTCAAACCGACTTTAAGGAAGTCGCGTTTATGACGAATGGCGTAGCTTATTCGGCTGCGGGGATCCCAACGGTTGTGTTTGGTCCAGGAGATATCGAACAAGCGCACAAGGCTGACGAGTTCATAGAGGATGGAGAAATGGAGCGGTCCTTGTCTATTCTTGAGAAGTTCTTCCTGTCATAGAGTCGGCGATACAGGGAAGGGGGTATAAGTTTCAACCGAGCTCAGATTTTCTGAGAAATCGATTTTGTATCCTTAACCCGATAGAGCCATTGGCCGATGGTTTTATCTGAGTGATAGGGTGTCGCTAGATTGAGAAAATTAGGATTTGGATAGTCTTTGGCTTAATAGGGTTGCTAGCAGCAGGTTTAGGTTGACTTCTTTGTGTATCTTGAGGACTGGATGCGAAACCTCGGCTGTGGGGAAAGATTACGGATGTTGTGGATGAGCGGTCGATCGTGGATGGGCGTAAGTTGATTAGAGACCTGACCAATGGTCGAATACTCGAGATGGAGGTGCCAAACGAACGCAAGGGTGAGGTCTAAGTCAACTTGAGGTCTTCAGGGGTCGAGTCTTTGAACGAGCTAATGCTAAGTCTGGGTTTCGCTGGATATTTGGCGGCGGGTGTGGGATTTCGTAAGAATTTGATAGCAGTCGAATGTAAGGCCCGGGCCAACCGAAAAGTGATCTGGAACTCAAGCCGGGAGCTATTCAGAAACTAGGCGAATTCCCACAGCAGGGGTGAGACGATTGTGAAAAAAGATCAGGCATTTGGGAGATAGGTTGCTTGCACCAACCTTTGGGATTGGTTGACACTCGGACTAGAATGGAGCGATAATAGGTTTAGAAGTCCCTTTAGTAGCCATGGAACCCAAGCCAAATCCCGGTTGCTGCATGCCATCCAAATCATCAATCACTGGAGAGCGTGTAGCTGTAAATCAGTCTTCTGAAAAGCCAGAATCCAAGAGGTCACCCCATTATGGTAGCCGCGAAGGAATGGTCCTGATTGAAGCAGGATCTTTCCTGTTGGGCACAGATAGTGATAAAGGCTGGGAGGCGGATGGAGAAAAGAAGGTAATCGAAGTCTCTTTGGATCCTTATTGGATTTCACGCTGCTGCGTAACTAATCGCGAGTTTGGAGAGTTTGTGGATGATACCGGTTATGTCTCGGAAGCGGAACAGTTTGGCTGGTCATATGTATTCCATATTCTCTTACAGAAGTC
>PBMN01000040.1:0-75917 GCA_002722675.1 Opitutaceae bacterium | reverse complement strand
AAAGGTCTAGGTGAAATGAACCCCAAGCAGCTTTTCGAAACCACGATGGACCCAGAAAAGCGACAACTACTAAAAGTGAATATCAATGATGCCGCCAAGGCGGATGAAATGTTTTCGATCCTTATGGGTGAAGAAGTCGCGCCACGAAGGGCATTCATCGAAGACAATGCTCTAAACGTCTCTTATTTAGACGTCTAGCACCTTTTAATTTACGTAATCAATAATTAGATACGCATGGACCCAGCATCCGAACGCATTTCTCCAGCCAGCATCACAGACATCATGTCGACGGCCTACATCGATTATTCGATGTCGGTCATAGTCAGTCGAGCTCTACCCGACGCCCGGGATGGGCTCAAACCTGTTCAGCGACGCATTCTTTACGCAATGTTTCGCGAAGGCCTGCTCCACAACCGGTCATTCGACAAATGTGCCGGCGTTGTTGGTGAAGTACTCAAGAACTATCATCCTCATGGCGATTCCTCCGTCTATGACACTCTCGTTCGTATGGCTCAAAAGTGGGTTATGCGATATCCCCTCATCGATCCCCAAGGCAACTTCGGATCTGTTGATGGCGACTCTGCCGCAGCTTATCGATATACCGAATGTCGGCTAACCAATATTGCAGAGGACCTTCTTCGGTGCATCGACGAAGACACCGTCAACTTCGTCGCAAACTACAAGGAAAGCACCACTGAACCTGATGTGCTTCCTGCGGGACTACCAAATCTTCTCATGAACGGTTCAACGGGGATCGCAGTGGGGATGGCTACCAATATTCCACCCCACAATCTCGACGAGCTTATCGACGGGATCTGCGCTCAGATCGATAATCCAAACATCGAAATCGACGAGCTCGCTACATGCATCCAAGGTCCAGACTTTCCAACTGGGGGCCAAATCGTTGGCCGCAAAGGCATCGACGAGTACATGCGCACTGGTCGAGGCATTGTTCGCATTCGCGGCATAATGCGAAAAGAGGAGATGGACAATGATCGCGATCGACTCGTCATCACCAAAATCCCCTACAATGTTAATCGTGCAGTCCTTGTGACAAAAATCGCAGATCTCGTGTCCTCAAAGGACATAGAGGGGATCAGTGATCTCCGAGACGAATCAGACGAAAACACTCGCATTGTCATCGAACTGAAACGGGGCGAATTCCCTGAAGTCATCATGTCAAAGCTGTTCAAGAAAACAGCGCTTGAAAGCAGCTTCGGCGTCAATCTCCTCGCCTTGGACAATCGTCGTCCCAAGCAGATGAACATCAAGGAACTGATCAATTGCTACATTGATCATCGCCGCGATGTCATCTACCGCCGTACCGCATTTCGACTCAAAAAAGCGGAAGACAGGGCCCATATCCTCGAGGGATACAAAATCGCTCTGGATAACCTAGACGACTTCATAAAGATCATTCGATCTTCCGCAAATCGCGATGAAGCGAAAGAGAGGCTGCAAGGGAAGTATCCTCTTTCCGATCGACAGGTTGCTGCGATTCTCGACCTTCGACTCTACCAGCTCACCGGTATGGAGCGAGGCAAGATTGAAGAGGAATACGCAGAGCTCATCAAGCTGATAGAAGAGCTCCGAAGCATTCTGGAAAGCGAACAGAAGTTGCTAGAAATCATCAAAACCGAACTGCTTGAACAGAAGGAGAAGCACGGGTCCCCTCGGCGTTGTGAGATCGTTCCCTACGAAGGCGACATTTCAAAAGCGGACATGACCCCTCGCGAAGGCTGCTTCATCACCGTTTCCCACAAAGGATTCATCAAACGTACTAGCGACAGTGAATACCGTACCCAGAAGCGAGGCGGGAAAGGCGTTCAAGGCGGTAATACTTATGACGAGGATTTTATCGAACACATATTCACCGCCAATACGCATGACTACATTTTCTTCGTCATGAACAATGGTCGCGTGTACGTGGAAAAGGTATACGAGATTCCCGAAGGCTCCCGAACCTCGAAAGGTCGCTCCATCGCACGAGTTTTCCAATTACAGGAAGGGGAAAAAATCGCCGCTATGATTTGCCTTAAGGAAATAGCGGATACGCATCACTTAGTAATGTGTACTAAGAATGGGGTCGTTAAAAAAACCAATCTGATCGACTACAAAAATTTCCGCCGCGGAGGGATCATCGGAATCAATATTGATGAAGGGGATAACCTTATTTCGGCCAAGCTAACAAGTGGTGGGGACGATCTGGTCATCATAACGCTGAAGGGCCAAGCAATCCGATTTCCGGAGACCGACTTGCGCGACCAAGGCCGCGCCACTCGCGGAGTCCGTGGAATACGCTTGAAAGAGGGTGACGAAGCCAAAGCGATGGAGGTCGTCAACAACGAGGGGACTCTCCTCATCTGCGGCCTGAGTGGACAGGGGAAACGGACGAAATTCGAAGAGTATCCGACTCAAAAGCGCGGAGGGAGTGGAGTCATTGCAGCCCGAACTTCAGGCGTTTCCGGAGCGTTGACGGTGTTTGAGTCGGACGAAATGATGATGCTAACGAAAAATGGTCAGGCTGTGAGGACGAAGGTGTCTGGAATCAGCGTGATTGGACGAGCGACTAAGGGCGTCCGATGCATTAATTTAAACAAAGGAGACCTCCTTCTCGGAGTTGCGCGGATCATCGAAGTTGAAGACGATGATGGGGAAAGCGAAGATCAACCATCTGCTGATTCACTAAAGTCGCCTAACGGGAACCCATAGTTTAGTGTTTTTTAGCCGTTTTCTTCTTGCTCAATCTGTAGCGGTTTGAACTGTTTCGTATCAGCTCCTGAACTAGTTAAAAACGACGAGTTTTTTAGTTCATCCACGAACAGTAAACTCCCAACCTTTTTGGTGGGTCAAGCAGGCTCGATAATACTCCGTGCTGGAATATAAAAATCGTAAGCGAGAGTTCAGTCGAAGCAAAAGCGGTCCTCGGCCTGATTCGCGACCAATTCTATCGAGCAATCAACCTACCGATTGACGATCTTCGGAAGTAAAGTTGGGTGGACTACCGAGAAAGGCGGCCGTAAGCCCTACTCTTCGCTTTGCGAGACGCGTTCTTCTCTTCCTCCTCAAACAAACGCGAATACATGTAATTGAAGTCTTCAATTTTCTTTCGCGCTATTTTTTGCCCCACATAATGCTCGATCGCACCGGCGTTTTTCAATTCGTCCTCAGTCAATAGCGTGAAGGCATCCCCTTCCTTTTCTGCACGGCCCGTTCGACCAATTCGGTGAACATAATCCTCAGCGTTTAGGGGCACATCGTAATTGATGACATGTGTCACCCCCGCGATATCTAAACCGCGGGCAGCGATATCAGTTGCCACCAAGACTTCGAACTTGCCCGACTTAAACCCCTTTAATGCCGCTGTGCGCTCACCCTGTGCCCGGTCAGAATGCAGAACCCCAACTGAGTGTTTCAGCCGCTCTAAACGCCTTGAAATTAGGTCAGCGTTTAGTTTCGTTCGGGTGAAAATCAACACGCTCTCAAATTGCGTCTGCTCTAGTAGCTTGATCAACAAATCGTACTTTTGCTGCTCCACGACGGGGTAGAACGCGTGGGTCACCGTTTCCGCAGCCGAACGGTTTCGTCCAATCTCAATCACTTCCGGATCGTTCAGAACCCATTTCATCATCGATTGAATCGCCGCTGGAATGGTCGCAGAGAAAAACAGGGTTTGCCTTTCCTTCGGGCACATCTTGATGAGGCGGCTCACATCCGGCAGAAAACCCATGTCCAGCATTCTGTCGACCTCGTCTAGAATCAGCACCTGAACATTTTTCAACGAAATATTCCCTTGGCCTATATGGTCTAACAATCGTCCTGGCGTAGCTACGAGAATATCCACTCCTTTCTCGAGCATCTCCTTCTGACGCCCATACTTTACGCCTCCATAAACTACTCCCACTCTGGTCTTTCGGTGTTTAGAGTAGCTTTCCAATGCGTCTACCACTTGCTGAGCCAGCTCTCGAGTCGGCTCGAGTACTAGACATTGGACGCGTTTACCCGGCTCAAGCCGATCGAGTGTTGGCAGTCCAAATGCAGCTGTTTTTCCCGTTCCTGTCTGTGCTGATGCGATAATGTCTTTCCCCTGAAGGATCAAGGGGATCGCTTTCGCTTGTACGGGTGTTGGTTTCTCGAACCCGAGTTCACCAATTGCTTGTAATAGAGAATCTGAAAGGCCTAGACCGTTAAAGGGCATTTTGGGTGTATGATTACCCAATTCCTTCTACGCAAGCCCTCCCTTCGACAAACTGCTGTCTGATTTCAAAAAACTCTAACTTGTTCAGAGCCTCTTTCGCTCCTGGATGACACCAAATTAATTCGACACAGACCTCGTGCTCGTCTTGTCCTTGTACGCATATTTTACGCCATCCAATGATCGACCGACTCACACCACCGCCAGTTCCTGAAGCCCTGAAAAAGGCTCGCGACGATTTCCCTATCTTGAAACGAGAAGTCAACGGGAAGCCACTTATCTACTTAGACAACGCCGCCTCAACTCAGAAGCCGCAATCAGTGATCGATGCCATCACGCAATACTACGCCGACGAAAACTCGAATATCCATCGGGGCGTCCACTTACTGAGTACCGAGGCCACCGCAGCCTATGAAAATGCTCGAACCAAACTCGCGGCCTATCTTAACGCCAACGATGAATCGGAAATCGTTTTTACTCGAGGGGCTACTGAATCGATAAATCTCGTCGCTCACTCTTTTCTGGCGCCTCTTGTTTCAGCGGGCGACGAAATCCTGATTTCCCACATGGAGCATCACGCCAACATAGTTCCCTGGCAGCTCCTTTGCGAACGAACAGGGGCGGTCCTCAAAGTAGCACCGATTTTTGATAACGGTGATCTGGACACGGATTCCTATATTTCCCTTATGGGACCTCGGACCAAACTGGCAGCGATTGTCCATGTTTCCAATTCGATCGGGACTGTAAATCCAATAGAGAGAATTGTCGAGGCCGCCAAGGACAGGAGTATTCCCACACTAATAGACTCAGCCCAGTCAATTCAGCACATGAAGCTGGACGTCCAGGTGCTCGACTGCGATTTTCTTGTTTTTTCTGGGCACAAGATGTTCATGCCAACGGGCATTGGCGGCTTATACGGAAAACGCGCCAAACTCGATAGCATGCGGCCGTATCAAGGCGGTGGAGACATGATTGCACACGTTTCTTTCGATGGAACCACCTTTAAAGCACCACCATACAGGTTCGAAGCGGGAACCCCTCACATTGCAGGAGGCATTGGTATCGCGGCCGGCATTGACTACATCGAATCAATAGGGAGAGATCTGATCCACAACTACGAGACTCAGCTTATTGACTACGCTGCCAACCGTTTGAAATCTACTGCCGGGGTAAGGCTAATCGGCGAGCCATCACATCGTGCTGGAGCTATCTCATTTGTCATGAATTCAGCCCATGCCCATGATATTGGCACCATCCTCGATACTGAAGGAATTGCCGTGCGGTCCGGTCATCATTGCTGTGAGCCATTGATGAAGCGTTTTGGTATTTCAGCGACGGCCCGTGCATCTATCGCTCTTTACAATAATCACGAGGATATCGACGCCCTCATTGAATCACTCGGCAAAGTCCATCAGCTATTCGGGTAGCGGCCTGATGAATTCGGAACTGAAAGCTCTCTACCGTGATACGCTTTTGAAGCACAGTCGCGAACCAAAGAATAAACGTGTCTTGAAGGACGCGGATGCCTACTTTGAACTGAAAAATCCTCTTTGCGGCGACCTCATCACACTTTACCTTAAGGTTTCCCGAAGGATGGTTTCTGAGGCTACGTTCGAGGCTCAGTGCTGTTCCATCTGCATGGCTTCCGCTTCTATGTTGACCGAGCAGATTACTCAATCCGACATCGAGGGAGGAATCGAGTTCGCCGACTCGCTAATCGAGTCGCTTTTGCAACCAGGTTTTTCAATCGCTACTCTTGAAAATGAGGACATACAGTCGCTGGCGGGAGTGAAATCCTTTCCCAGTCGCATTAGATGCGCGACGCTTCCTTGGGAAGCCTTCAAGGGAGCAGTCTCTCGATTAATATGATTCAGCTCCGCAACCTGAAGCTCCAGTACGGTGAGCACTTCATCTTTCGAAATGCTACCGCCTCTATTGGCAACAAGGATCGAATCGGACTCGTAGGCTCCAATGGAGCAGGAAAAACCACGTTATTGAAAATTCTCGCCGATCAAGAGGAACTCGACGGTGGATTTGTCGACAAGGCAAACTACGTTACCATTGGCTACCTGCCCCAAGACGGGATAATTGCAGCAGATAGGTCCTTATACGAGGAAGCCGAATCAGCCTTCGAGAATATCTTAACGCTAACCTCTAAGGTCGATGAAGCCAGCACACTACTCCATTCCTTAAATACAGACTCCAAGGATTACCACGAAATACTCGAGCTCATTGGGACATGGGAGCGGGAATTGGAAAACCACGATGTGGAAAAACTCCCCTACCGTATTGAATCCGTTTTGCACGGTCTCGGATTCGAACAGTCCGATATGAAAAAGCAGACCAGCGAATTCAGCGGCGGCTGGCAAATGCGAATCGCTATCGCGAAGCTCCTCCTTGCCTCCCCTTCCCTGCTTCTTCTGGATGAACCGACCAATCACCTGGACATCATTTCCCAGCACTGGCTTGAAAAATACCTAAAACGGTACGAAGGGGCTATTCTTGTGGTCTCCCATGACCGTGCCTTTTTAGACGAGCTTTGTAAGCAGACCTTTGAACTTACCCATGGAAATCTGAATATCTACCAAGGTGGTTACTCATATTTTGAGGAACAGAGCAAAATCAGGAAAGACCAGTTGATTCGCTCGTTCAAGAATCAGCAAAAGGAGATCGAGCGAACCGAGAAATTCATAGACCGATTTCGCTACAAAGCATCCAAAGCCAGCCAAGTCCAAAGCCGTATCAAGGCCCTAGATAAGGTCGAGCGAATTGAGATCGAGACTGAAGAGAACTCGATTGCCTTTTCCTTTCCCCCAGCTCCCCGAAGTGGGCAAACGATCATGGAACTNGAAAATCTATGCAAGTCCTANGGCGACTTGAAAGTGATNNAGAATGCGACCATTCGAATNGAAAGGGGCGATCGGCTTGCANTGGTTGGAGCAAATGGAGCCGGGAAGTCNACNTTGGCAAAGNTCATTGCCGCNGTCGAACCATTTCAAAGTGGTATCCGTANGCTAGGGCACAATACGATAATTTCCTACTTCGCTCAGCACCAAGCCGACGANNTGGACCNNAGNTATACNGTCCTCGAAACACTCGAAAGAACAAATTCCGGNCAAAACACCACTCAGCTACGTTCCGCCCTCGGGGCCTTTCTTTTTCATGGTGACGACGTATTCAAAAAAACAAGCGTACTNTCGGGCGGTGAACGAAATCGTCTCGCCCTGGCAAAGATTCTTACCCAANAAGCCAATTTCCTAATCCTCGACGAACCAACGAATCACCTCGATATGCGTTCGCAAGAAGCATTGCAGAGAGCNCTCGAGAGCTACGAAGGAGCCTTTATTATTGTATCGCACAACCGNGCTTTTGTGGATCGCATAGTAAACAAAACGCTCGANGTTCGCAAGGATGGCCTTTCTCTNTTTCCTGGAAACGTTTCCGATTATCTAATACATTTAGAAAAATTGGGTAATGGNAGTCAGCCAAAAGCCAACATCGCNAGCTCANATTTATCGAAAAGCGTTTCGAAAATTTCCCCGANAGNAAGNCGCCANAAAAGGGCGNNANTNGTNACNGCATTGNGNCCATTAAAAAAGAGGCACTNNGAGCTCGAGACGCNNATCTCCCAGCTCGAAACCAGCCAGGAGTTGCTAGAATCTAAGATGGCCGATCCTGCTTTNTTCAAGACGNGNGACGCCAGAGAGGCTATGGTTGCTCACGAGCGGGATCGAATTGCTCTGGAGAANANCTATGAAGAGTGGAGTNGACTCTCAGATCGGATCGCGGCCAAAGANCANGAACTTGANGAATTCTCTGGATAAAAGTGNCTNTCAAGATCCACNTACNGCGGAACAGGCATAGCCCTAAAACAATTCTCTCTGCTCAATCTTTTGCCGCTTGGCCGGGCTTCCTTGGCTGCGTCCAATGACCTCAGAAAGCAAAAGACGGTANTTGCTAAGCTCCTTGCANTAGTAGATCAGCAAAAGAGCAGAGGCAATCGCGTCNTAGAGAGCACAATGATANTTCTGCCTACCCNCGGGGCAATGTATNGCACTTANATCGTCAAGTTCNGGCTGCAGANGGTAGCGGCATACCAAATCCGCCAANTTTAGGGAGCCCACGNCCCCTCTCATGTTACGATACAAGGTACCCGTATCCAGCCAAGGGCCCCAGCTNACGATTGATTTTCCGTCATCCAGCCAACTCGGGGACTTCCTCGGATANGGGAATACAGATTTNAGCATGGTATTTTCCGCCGAGGCGAAATGNGCCGCTANAGGTCCCGACTCTCTAATNGATGCGAATCGCTCCCATTCTTNCTCNAAGGGCATTTCCAATGAGGCNTCNGNNGTCGTGATTTTGTGNATCGACCATTCATTTTTTGGGATCGGGGCTTTNGGCTGACAAAATCGTGTCGCNACCGATTCGATTGAGCTCCCTTTNANCGTGACTATTCCATACTCTACAATTCCGCATTGCAGTCCGCCTTCAAAATCGATCACGTGAATCGGNGCTTCGTCCCAGTAGAGTTCCATCTCGTTNGGTAAAAAGCTTTATCCCCGGAGTCCTTCCGCGCAATCTAAGACTTCCGATNCTATGAATTTTGACGAATTTGACGAGTTTACNCGAAAGCTCTGCCTANAAACGCAGANNANTATACTCTCCTTTTACGAGAATCCCGANCTGTTGGTTGAAACGAAAAGCGATCTGTCACCCGTGACNTTTGCCGACAAAGAAACAGAGCGAGAAATCCGTGAAGCCATCCAAGTGTTGTATCCNGAACACGGGATNAANGGCGAAGAATATGAAGACTTAAACCCAAACGCAGCCTTTACNTGGTTNATAGATCCCATCGACGGAACCAAGACTTTTACNGCTGGCTGCCCGCTATACGGAACGATGATAGCTTTACTCTTNGAGGGTGAGCCCATCTTTGGCTGTATCAATTTCCCCGCCTTGGGAAAGCGGATCAGCAGNGATGGTCATTCNACATTCGTCAATGGCGATCTCGTAAAGGCGAAGGCGNACANGCCACTCGATGAGGCCNTACTCCTGACNACCGACTATTTCGAAGTTGCCAAGTNCCAGAATGGNCGGGCGTTCGAAAAGCTCGTCTCCAAAACTAAAATGACTCGNACNTGGGGCGATTGCTACGGCTANTACCTATTNGCNACTGGAAACGCAGACATCATGATTGATCCGATAGCAAATCCNTGGGATGTTATGGCTCTTATTCCNATAATTCGCGGTTCAGGAGCCACCATCACCGANTGGTTCGGCAATANCNCCGCCCANGGCAACTCCATCGTCGCTGCCAACACAGATCTNCACAGCGAAGTTGTCGCAATATTAAATTCCTAGCTCCTNTNCGNCCTCTCTNTGAANAACCATATATTGAATACAATGAANATTNGAATTTCTNTAATCACTNTTTCTTTATTTTTGTCCGCTTGNGGTGNGCAACAGNCAGACATTCACTCNATGNNCCGCGAAACAAAGGACTANGAATCCGCTCTGATTGAAAATATGGATCAAGCAGAATTGATGCAGNATCTTAACCTTTTAGCNTCGGAAATGAATCTNGCTACGNAAAATGGACTCTNCGTGGAAATGCACCATATTGAGATCGCTCTTACCAAGGCNTTCAATGCTCTTGAGGCAATAGCCCCTNCTACCGCCAAATCAAATTTGGATACACTCAANGTCGTTGCGNTGAANATCCACGGGGCAGGTCACGANCAAAATAAGTCCATGGCNGGNACTCTCAATAAGACTCTGCAGGATCAACTNGAGAGGCTGCAAAAGAATCTGAANGCAAATTAGNGCGATCCCTCTGCACTGCAGCAAATAANTTTCGTCCGAAAGCAAGGATCCATGAGNAATGTTGCCATAAGACCCGGGAGCGTTGAAGATGTGCNGCGTNTGACAGAGATATATAACTANTATGTCGAAGAGACCGCNACAAGNTTNGACTTGNAAAAGCACTGTGCTGCTGATCGNNTCACNTCNTGGTTNTCCAATTACTCATCAANCGGCATTTACAGAATATTCGTTGCCGAGCTNGATGGACTCGTTGTTGGATATTGNACAAGCAGCCAATTTNGNGTAAANGCTGCCTACGCCACGTCAGTNGAAACGAGCNTTTATTTGGACAAGGANTACTTCGGANGAGGAATTGGATCGAAGCTCTATNATGCCCTCTTCGCCTCCCTCATCGGGACAAGCGCTCACCGTGCCTATGGNGGTGTTACGTTGCCGAACGCAGGATCAGTCGCCTTACACAAAAATTTTGGTTTTAGNGAAGTTGGAATNTACCGGGAAGTCGGATTCAAACTTGGCAGATTCCACGATGTTTGCTGGTTTGAAAAAGAAATCGGCTCNNTAGAGGGAANCTGANGCGTCACCAATCCAGTCTTTACCTAGCGGTATCTGTAAAGCGCTGTTCACGAATGATAGTAACGCGAATCGTACTAGGGTACTCCAGTTCGTCCTCAATGCGCTGGCGCATTTCCCGAGACAAGTTCTTTGCTTCCAGATCAGAGATAGATTCGGGATCCACCACCACTCTAACCTCCCGACCGGCTTGGATAGCATAGGCCGACTTTACACCCGGAAACGTGTTAGCTAAGTTTTCGAGAGTTTTTAAACGGTCAATATACGCAGCGATGGACTCCGCCCTCGCGCCAGGCCTGACCGCAGAGATTGTGTCCGCCAAAATGACCACTCCGGCATAAAGCGATTCAGCTGGAACTTCCTCGTGATGAGCAGCGATCGCATTGACCACCACATCGTTTTCTCCGCGGGCTTTGACGAAATCCGCTCCGACTGCCGCATGGCTTCCCTCGTATTCGCCATCGATGGCCTTACCCAAGTCATGGAGCAAACCAGCTCGCTTTGCGACATTTGGATCCAGTCCTAATTCCGATGCGATTATCGAGCATAGCAGTCCGACCTCAACAGAATGTTCAAGCACGTTTTGCGAGTATGAAGTCCGAAATTTTAGTTTCCCCAGCAGGGTTATGATTTCCGGATGCAATCGGGATATCTTAAGCTGGCTGATTGCGGCGTCGCCAGCGTTCTCAACGATCTTATCTACATCCGAACGAGATTCGCTCACGAACTCCTCAATGGTTGACGGATGAATTCTACCGTCCCTAACGAGACGTTCCAAAGCGTTTTTCGCAATTTCCCGTCTTACCGGATCAAACGATGAGATAAGCACCATTTGAGGCGACTCGTCGATTAGCAAAGTGGTCCCAGTTGCGGTTTCGAAGCATTTGATGTTGCGACCTTCTCGGCCAATGATGCGACCTTTCATGTCGTCATTGGGCAATTGAACGACTGTGGCACTAATTTCACTGTTTGGCTTGCTTGCGATACGTTGCATCGTCGCTAGCAGCGTTCGATTCGCCTGTCTGGTAAGATCTGTCTCCGAACGTTCGAGAATGTCTTTTCGTATCCGAAGGAGTTCATCGTTGCACTCAACTCTAACCTGTTGCTGCAGCTCTCGCTTGATCTCCTCGACATCCATAGAAGCCAAGTTGGCCATTGTGTGACGGACATTTGCGGACATTTCTTCAAAGCTACGCTTACTCGCCTTAACCTCTTCGAGACCGTCTTCTATGTTCTTTTCTCTCAGCCTTAACTCATAATCGAGGGCCGCTAAGCTTTCTTCATGGGAACGGATTTCATTTAGCTTCAACTCAATCTCCATCTCCATTTGTTTGGCTTCACGTTCGAGATCACTGCGTTTCTCATCCATATCGAGTTGCAGTCTTGATTGCATTTCCTTTCCGGAAACTTCAGCTTCTCTCTTTGCCAATTCAACGATGGATTCGGCATCCGCTTTCGCTCGATTTCGAGCGTGTCGCGTAACGAGCCGGGTAACGCTATAAGCAACCACAAACCCGCCAACAAGAGCAAGAATCGCTGAAGATTCTACATCCATATCAATAAAAAAAGCGAAATCCTCACAGCTGGAAATTCACAATTATCTTAACGAAAGCAAATGCCCACAAAAAATCAACGATTGAATTCAATTCGAACCTTAAGCACTCGATAGCGTGGTCTTAAGCATTTTCCAACTCATTTGAGCCTGGCGACAAAAACAAAATCCAGTTTCCTATCAAACCGCTTTTTAATTCCTAGTCAATTGCCAGTTCCCCCAATCGACTCTCAGACATCAGAAAATCGAAATCGACTGAGCTGTAATTACACGCACCCTAGAGTAAACTGCCTATCCGCGTTTAACTTATTACGATAAGCCTTCAGGAACCGAGTAGATTCTATTACCCAATCTGATCCACAATCCTTAAAGCTCTTGATATTCGGGCGTTTAACAGAAGCATGGAACGAATCAATGCAACCGTGGACCGAATTCAAAACCGGTTTGAGACGCTGACTCCCGCCCCCAGAATTTCAAACAGCCTTAAATCCCTAGTAAGGGAAGGAAATATAAACCCTGACGAAATCATCGCTCTCATCCGGCTCGAGCCCCTGTTGGCTACGCGGATATTGCGAGAGGCCAATCAATCTCCCAATTCAACGGAAAAAGGTTATTCAAGCATAGAACAGGCCGCAACTGCCGTCGGATTCGAGCGAATGTATGATCTGCTAGGCATTTATGCCTACCAGTACTGCGACGAGGTCGAAACCGCCTCTTCTTACAGCCCTGAGTCATGGAAACGCGCCATAACTTGTGCGGTCTGTATGGAAAGCCTCGCAGCCAAACACAAACTGGATCCGCATGAGGCGTATTCGATTGGGCTGCTACACTCACTGGCGAACGCTGTAAACCAGGCTCATGAAGAAGAACTTGACCGACAATTGACCGACCCCTTCGGACACTTGAATTCCCGCTTGAAGAGCTTTGGAAGCGCCGGCTTGAACTATACACTCTTCCGATCCTGGGGATTTCCCGATAGCTTTACGGATCCTATTCGATTTCAGTTTTCTCCTTTAGATTGCATCACGACCGGCAAGATGGCCTGCCTGCTTAACCTTTCTAAATGGATCACCGGGGCAATACGCGAAACCGATGAACTTCCCGATCAAGAAAAGGGACCTGATCTTCTCGTGCTAAACCTCCTCGGCGAAGGAGAGCAAACCTTATGGAATCTAGTCACCGATGTTAGCGACTGCCTGCAACGTGCGGAGGCGATGCTTCAGGGGGGACTACAATCTGGTCTAGAAATCCTTTAGCAGTACGTCGGGGGCCAAAGACAGCACGATATTGGGCCTTTATGGCAGACACCCCTACTCCAGGCCAGACTGATCGAAGTCAATGTCAGGAGCATTAATCAAGAGAGGCAAATCCACCTCCACCATTTTGATTTCCTTGATTATCTCCTCCTTTTCCTCCTTTGGCAGCTCAATTTTAGGCGGGGTTCTCCAATCGAAACCCTGTTCGTCGAACTGCTTCTGGTAAAGCTCGGCAATTGCGACGTCGGGATTCGGCGGAGGGACTGTGGGCAGTTCCGGCTCTAAATCCTCCGCTAATTCGACGGGAAGAAGTACTTCCTCCCTATCCATTTCGAAAAATTTCAAAGTGATACTCTTCAAATACGGAGCTGCCATCACCAGAAAGACGCACATAATCAGAGTCGGAATGAGCGTTAATAGCATACCTGGGCCCATCGGCTTGTCGATCTTGCTTCTCCAGATCTCCCGCTTGCTCTCTACACCCCCTGGTTTTCTTGGTTGAAACTTCATCGTGCTTTAGATTAACCGCCAAATGTGGAACCCTGTTCGCTGATCATTTGCGAGATTAGAGTATTCCTTCCTGGATTTCGCAAGCCTCGGATCATCTCCTCAAACTAACGTGACAACGTTTGAAACCTGGTAAGACTCCATGAATAACGGTTGAAAGATTACATTCCAAGGGTTCTTGGGATCAGGCGCCCAATCAAGACCGAGATCCAACCCTTGCCGTTCCGCGCTAAAAATCCTGAAAAAAACGTCCTTACTCAGGACGGGATTACGAGTGGGCAGAAATGGATTGCATTCGAAGGGGTTGATCGTACGGCTTTACTAAATCGTCTCGGTTAACAAGCGGAGCCAAAACATGGCTAAAGATCTCAAAGGCTACAAGAAGTCAAAGCGGCGAAAATTTGTCGGCCTCGACAAGAATGGTAACCCACCCGTTTTCCCATACGTCAAGGTGCAATACTCTTCCATACATGGCCATGGTCTTTTCGCGGCAAAGAAAATCCCAAAGAACAAGTACTTCATTCAGTACATCGGAGAAATTATCCGAAAGAAGGAGTCGAAGAATCGAGGCATAACGCAATTCGAATCCTCTGTGAATTCAGATGAGGGTTCAGTTTATATATTCGATTTGGACGACAAATACGATCTCGATGGAGGTTTCGATTGGAACTTTGCTCGCCTAGCCAATCATTCCTGCCGGCCAAATTGTGAATCGCATGATTTGAAAGGCGAAATCTGGTTTATCGCTTTGAGGGATATCAAAAAAGGCGAGGAACTGACATTCAATTACGGATACGATTTGGAACACTGGGAAGAACACCCGTGTCGATGCGGTGAACCGAAGTGCATCGGATACATTGTTCTTGAAGAAGACCGGAAGAAGCTCTGCAAGATACTCAAGCAACGCGAGGAAATCCGGAGCTAAACACCGCGTATGCACCCGCTCCGGATTTTCCTCTTGGTATTGATTTTCGCGACTACTGCATCGCTGGAAGGGATTGTTCACGTCGTCAAAAAGGGTGAAAACCTAACCATTATTTCTAAAGCGTACAATGTATCCGTTGCTGAATTAAAGAAGGTCAACAATATCGAAAATGCTAACAACATTAGCATTGGGCAAAAACTTGAAATTCCGGGGTCCGCTCCCCGTTTTGTCGATTACAAGATCAGGAATGGAGAGAGCCTATCCAGTATCGCTGCGAGACACGGAGTAAAGGCCAAGGAGATCGCGGCATTCAACGGCATACGGGACTTCAACAAGATAAGAGCTGGCCAAGTAATAAAGATTCCTTCGACAACAGGAGGAACCGCTAGAAAGTACTCCAGCCTTCCTTGGAGTGTTAGAAACGCTCTGGCAAAAATTCCGGTTAAACAGAGCCAATGGAAGACCATCGTCATTCATCATAGCGGTACCGTCGCCGACAGAGCGAAAAACATAGATCGATTCCACCGAGAAGAACGCAACATGGAAAACGGCATCGCCTACCACTTCGTCATCGAGAACGGGACTCGCGGAACCGAGAATGGCGACATATACATTAGCGAACGCTGGAAGAAGCAACTCCACGGAGGACATATGAAGCTATGGGCCCACAACCAGATCGCCATCGGTATCTGCCTCATCGGCAATTTTGAAAAATCTCGCCCAAAGGCGAAACAGATGGAGCAGTTGGAAGTGCTAATCAATTATCTTCAGGAAAAGGCAGGAATCCCTGGCAAAGCTGTCACCACCCACACATTGATGCATCCCAATCACACACTTTGCCCCGGAAAACTCTTTCCGACAAGTCAGCTCAAAAGAATGGTCAACTAGTCAGCTCAGGCCCTCAACATCGCTAGTTTTTAGAAAGGAAGTCGGCTGAGTACTGCGCCTCATAAGGAACACTGCGATAAGGGCCAAATCGCCACGACGTAACCTCCGGTTTATTCTCATATTCCTCATCCAAGCGACGGTACATCCATCCTTCTGGGTCAACAAGCTCGTACCGAAGAACGACCGACCAAACCGCCTCCGAGCTTTCATATCCGTGNGCCAGAACCCAGCCACGAATTTCAAAGCGATCGTCGCCCAGTTCTTTAACCCTANACCTGAAATCCCCCCATACTCCCGTAGAATTGAACCTGACCTGGTTGAACTGCCCTTCCTCAATCGNTTTAACGCGAAATGTCTCTATGATGTAGTCCCGAGCGATGCGAAAANCCTCCGCCCGATGTTCCGAAATCAGCTCTTCAGACGGCAAAAATATAGGTGGGCGTCCATACCCCAAGGCCTGGAATGCCAAAAAAATCCCAATAAATGTACGTAGACGCATTCGATCCCTTAATCGACACAATAGCAATCGGAGTTAAGTCCGTGCGAAAACCCAAGGAGTTCAGAGGGCAATAGCAGGGTTTCATTTGACTGGCCTCATCTTTCAATTTTCCTTCTTTTTACCCAATGCTCACCCCCACTGAAACAAATCTGCTCATACTGATGACTTTCGTCATTATGTTTGGCCTGGGCTGCACCCTCTCCATCCGAGATTTCAGAGAAGCGATTCGCCACCCAAAACCTGCAATTGTGGGCTTCCTGTCACAGTATCTGATTATGCCAGCATTGGCCTTTGGAATGGTAAAGTTTTTCCGCTTTTCTGATCCTGTAGCCATCGGACTGATTATTGTCGCCTGCTGCCCATCGGGTACAACTTCGAGCCTATTTAACTATTTCGCCAAAGGGGATCTGGCGCTGAGCATATCCCTGAGCACGCTTACAACAACAGTAGCCCTTTTCGCTTTGCCCATTCTTCTTGGTATTTACGCAACTCCTTTCACAAACGATCAGATACAAATCGATTTCGGGAAAGTCATCGGATCGCTCATCATCTGCCTTGTTCCCGTGGTCGGAGGAATGTACCTCAAGTCGAAAAGCGAGCGCTGGGGGAAGAATATGGAAGAGACGGGAGGAGTGCTCGGTATTATTGTGATTATATTTCTAATTATTAGCTGGTTGCCTCGTAATTTTGAACGGATGCTGAATCCTGCAGAAACCAGCCCGTTCATACTTGTAGCCAGTATATTCCTAGGGCTTGGCGGATTTCTATTCGGGTATTATTTTAGCCGGTTTCTAAGGATGAATAGACGCAAGAGTAGGACCGTATCCCTCGAAACTGGAATCCAGAATGGTCCTCTAGCATTCGCCATCATAACGCTGAGCTTCAGTGCACAGGTATCAGGCGATATCCTATGGCCTGCATTACTCTACTCGTTTTTCATTGTGAATACATCTACTCTTGTTACGTACTTAATTCGTAAATACAGTCGTGAGGAATGGTTTCGCTTCGAGAATGAGACAGTCAAAGAGGAAATCTTTACATCAGGCTGGCTTAAATTGTAGTATCTTCTTCCTTTTTGCCTTGCCCTATTCGAGGCACTAACCCAATCCCCAATCAATCCCGCTAAAATGCCAAAGAATTCCAATCAACGAAATGGATCCCTTCTCTATTGGTCGACTGAAACCTGGGCGTTTCTCTCATTAAGACTTTTCCTTGCTCTAAGGTTTATCACTGCTGGTCTTGGAAAGTTTGATAACGACGGCTATTCCTTCTCGAATCTTTACGATGGATGGGTCGTCAACCAAATCAGTACATTCGGATCAAAAACCAATCTCCCCGCTTTTTTGTACTCACCTTACCTCCACTCCTTAGCATTCGTTGAGATCGTACTGGGATTTTTGCTCCTGGCAGGTGTGAAAACAAAATACACGCTGGCTCTCATTAGCTTAACCTACGTCTCCCTCGGATACGGCCTCATGCTTCTTGGCAACCCGAATCCAATTGGAACGATTGGGATCTACATTCTGTTGACCTCGGCCGCACTCTACTTTGTTCGACACAACAAGTTCGAACTGCTACGTTAGCAACCGTTTGATTCAATCAAGGATACAGACCCAAGATAACGCTGAAGTACCGTTTTTCTACCACATGACGCTTTATTTTGAAAGTGTTTGTGAGTTCGTCTCCGATTTCAAACGCTTTGGGTAAGAGAGCAATCTCTTGGATATTCTCAAAAGCCTTAAATCCATTCTCCCTTGAAACCAGCCGTCGGATATCTGCGGCGATCTGATCGCGAATGTCAGCTCTATCCGAAAGCTCTGCCACCGATTCCGCTTGGAAAACTTCAATGGAAGGAACCACCAACGCCCCCAGCTGTTTCTGGTCCTGTCCGACTACCATGCATTGGTCTACCAAAGGCGACTCGCAAATCTTCGACTCAATCGGAATTGGCTCTATGTTCTCCCCATTTAGCAAGACGATCGTGTCTTTTGATCGCCCTACTATTTTAAGGCAATCATTGTTCGTGAAAATCCCGATATCACCCGTATTGAACCATCCATCCCTGAGCACCTTTTCTGTCGCATCCGGGCTCTTGTAATACCCCTTCATTACTTGGGGACCCCTGACATGGATCTCCCCCTTCAGTCCTCTACCTTCATTTTGATTCGAAGGATTCGGATACAGAATATCGCCTGTATTCAGGTCCAATATACGAACTTCAGTATCTTTATAAAGTGGTCCTACAGTACCAATGACAAGTTTTTGAGTCGTGCGAACCGCTATCACGGGAGATGTTTCCGTCAAACCGTAACCTTCTTGCACCGGAATACCAATATAGTTAAAGAACTCGTCTACATGCGGCTGAAGCGCTCCTCCTCCGGAAACCGTACCCTTGAAGCTGCCCCCAACGATTTGCCTGAGCTTTTCCAATACCACTGCGTTCAATGCAATATACGGAGCCAAAAAGAGAATCGCTCGCAGCGCATGGAAACATCCAAGACCAGCGGACTCAAATAGGTTCCTCCCCTTCAAATCTATCTTCTTCCCCTGCAAAAAGAAAACCGATCCCTTGACCATGCGAGAGCAGAAATAGGCCGTATGGAACAGGCCTCGGCGGATCCAGTGGGATTCGCGTATATTCTTTAAAATCCGGAGGTATAAGTTTTCCCACAAGCGTGGAGCGGACGCCATCATGGTCGGCTTAACGGTCTTCAAATCATCCGCAAGGCTTCGCAAGCTCGTGAAGTAAGTACAGCAACCACTGCTGATCGCAATCATTTGAAAGATCCGCTCATAACTGTGCCATACAGGCAATATCGACAATAGTCTGTCGTTGGGTTCAATCGAAAATGGGAGGCTTTCAACCTGAGAAATCATATTCGCATGGGAAAGCATGACCCCTTTAGGCGTTCCCGTAGTGCCCGACGTGTAAATGAGAGTAAACAAGTCTTCCGGATCAATCGCATTCATCCGCTCCTCAATCTGACGGTCTCCCTTTTCTCTAAGTTCTCTTCCTTTCTCAATAAGTCCTTTCAAATTCAATACGCCTTCAATGGGGGGACACTGAGAATCCATCGATACCAGTTGCCGCACTTTCTCTAGCTTCGGCATCAGTGCAATCACTCGCTCCAAGAGGCGTTTGTTCTCGACAAACACGACTTCGGTATCAGCGTGATTTAGGATGTATTCAATTTCCTGGTTTGTCACATCAGTACCTCTTGGTACGTCTGCGGCCCCCGCAAGCAGGATCCCGTAGTCTGCAATATTCCATTCTACACGATTGTCGGATAAAAGCGCGACATGATCACGTGCCTTCACACCCAGCTCAATTAGCGCAGTGCCTAGAAATAATCCGTAGTCGTACAAATCGCTATAGCTGACGGGCTGAAACACACAACTTTTGAGTCGCTTTGCAAAGGCTGGAAGCTCTCCATACCGTTCCGCTGCGAGCTTGTACATTTCTGCGATCGAACGTCCGGTGACGCCTTTGTGTGTTAAGGTAGACATAGAGGTAACAATTCCGGTTGAGCCTTTAGAAGTGATGGAGCTCTTAGACCCTTTCAAGCTTAAGATATGCCGACAATGTGTGGAGCATATCGGGTCAAAGAAAATTGCGGATGATTCTCCACAGCTCTCCGGAGGGAGAGAATCGAATTTTAACGAAGGGTTGAATTGCAATTCTAACGCCGTGCTTTCAAGTGTCGGACAGATATGCCAGTTCTTAGTTTAACCGACGTTACAGTAAGCTTCAGCGGTCCTCCCGTACTTGACAATGTGTCCCTGCACATCGACAAGGGAGAACGCGTTTGCGTAATCGGAAGAAACGGCGCCGGCAAATCTACCCTTTTAAAAACTGTAGGCGGTGTCTATAGCCCAGGCACCGGATCCATCACCTTCCCCGAAGGTGGCCAAGCGGCCATCCTTCAACAAGAGATCCCACAAATCTCTGACTGTAAAGTCTTTGATGTGATCGCTAGTGGGTTCGGGACCCAAGGCAAAGACCTGTCGCGAATCCGGAATGGCGAAACTATTGTCGAGCTCGACCCAGATGCCCAATGGAAGATGGAACAAAGAGTCGAACGACTCGGTGAAGATTTAGGGCTGTGTTTGGACACGACTTTCCAATCCCTTTCAGGTGGTATGAAACGGCGTGCTCTCTTGGGTAAGGTACTGTCAGTCAAACCTTCTATCTTAGCCCTAGACGAGCCGACAAACCACATGGACATCGACTCAATTCTTTGGCTGGAGAACTACCTCTTGAAAAGTGCCCTATCCCTGATTTTCGTGACACATGACCGCTCATTTATACGTAAGCTCTCAACCCGGATCGTTGAAGTGGATCTCGCGAAACTGAACAGCTTTCGTTGCGACTATGAAACGTACTTAAGCCGAAAAGCTGACATTCTCGAAGCAGAAGCTAAAACCCAAAGCGCGTTCGACAAAAAGCTATCCAAGGAGGAAGCCTGGCTTAGGAAAGGGATTAAGGCGCGGCGCACTCGAAACGAAGGTCGGGTCAGGGCGCTTAAACAGCTTCGCAGGGATCGAGCTACGAGGAAGAGTCGTGCCGGCAAGGCGAGCGGTTCCATGCAAAACGCTACTCAATCGGGACGAAAAGTCATTTCCGCAGAAGATGTGTCGGTAAGTCTTTCCGGGGTTTCAATTCTAAGACCCTTCTCAATAGAAATCATGAGAGGAGACCGGATCGGTATCATCGGCCCCAACGGATCTGGCAAAACTACTCTCATCCGCACTTTGCTTGGGGAGATCGATCCTGAATCTGGAACCATTGAGCACGGTACCAAAGTTCATGTCGCCTATTTCGATCAACTCAGAGAACAGCTCAATGGTGACGCCACGGTTTTCGACAACATAGCGGACGGGAATGAGTCCGTAACGATCGACGGTCGTAGTCGGCATGTAATTACCTATTTGCAGGATTTCCTATTCAGCCCTGAAAGGGCTCGTGTGCCGATCAAGACCCTTTCTGGGGGCGAAAGAAACCGCTTGCTCCTAGCAAAGCTGTTCACCAAGCCCGCAAATCTTTTTGTCCTTGATGAACCAACCAACGATCTGGACACAGAGACGCTGGAGTTGCTCGAAGAAAAAATCATGGAATTTCCAGGGACGCTTCTTCTTGTCAGCCACGACCGTTCCTTCCTTGAAAATACCGTTACTAGTTTGATTGCCACCGACTCCATAGGACGCGTCGAGGAGCACAATGGCGGGTACGAAGACTGGCTGACAAAATGCCAAAAACTCTCCGATCGATCAGCCGTTCCGAAAAAGGGAACTCGCAGCGACTGGAAAACACGACCTCCCAAATTTTCCAAGAAGGACCAGCAAGAACTCGATTCTATCCCTGAGATGATCGATGCTATTGACAAAAGACGGGCCCAAATCGCTCATAAGTTGGCAGATCCACAAACCTATAAAAACGATCCAACCTACGCAGAAACATCAAAGCGGGAACTCGTAGAGCTCGACGTGGAATCCGATCGAGTATTCGCGCGATGGGAAAAGCTAGAAATCATAAAAGAGTCGATTGAAAAAGGCGGAAACTAAAAGGTGTATTGCGATTTTCCATTCTTCAGTTTTCTGAGCCATTCTACCTTTGAAGGTGCCGCTATTCCGAACCGTGCTCATTGATTCACTAGAGATTGGCGTCTGTCAGTGAGTCTTTTTAACGCGGCCTAAACTTGATCTGAGAGCTCCGATTTTTCCATAGATCTCGCAAACATATGGGATTCATTCAAGGCCCGATCATCCTGGCTTGCCAGCGCCTCTCTTTTTCTGCGCCTTTCGTTTTGCCTAATTTGGTCCAGAGCGGCCCATCTAACACTCGCAAAAAGCAGTGATATCGTATTTTCGTCCTCATGATGGTTGGATTTCCGATACCGTCGGGAAGCATCCTGGACGAGTCCTCCGCATCGGCTTGGTTGGGCACAAACTGTCTGGCAAATAGCAATATCTTTGATCCGTATTGGTCGAAAATAGTCTTCCAATTAGCTGTTTCGAAATTTTCCACGCAAATTGTCGTCTCCTGACCTCCACAAACTAGTCGTTGCCGATCGTTAATCTCGTCTAAAAATCTCTACTCTTCAACTCCCTGAAGCAGTTTATACGCTGAATTAGAGTAACCATCAATTCCGCAAAGTTTATTCCACTTCGAATGGATTCTCAACTAGCGATCGCTAGAACTGCCCCGTTTCCAGCATGACCAGTGTGCAGGCTTCCTCGGTCAGTATCCCCGCAGTCTCGAACTGCCGCTTGCTCTCCATCGACTCTGTACCAGGATTGAATATAACCCTTTTTGTTTTCGCTGCGACCAGTTCGGGCATAACTTGCAACTGTCGATGGGGAGACAGATAGAGAATGAGTGTGTCCACCGGTTCCCAATAGTCAGCTATTTTGCGCAGACATGGGACTCCCAATATCACTCCATCTCTTTGGGATACAGGCACAACCGAATGACCAAGGTCCATCAATTTAATTTGAGCCCGGTTGGAATATCGATCTGGCTTTGAACTAGCTCCGATAATCCCGACAGTCTTGCTTTGATCGAATGCAATCAGTCGCTCCACACCGATACTATCAATTCGCTCGAGCTGTTCCCTCGCAAGGCGATTGCCAATTCGAATATCTGGCCGGATCTCGGCTAATGGTGCCAAAACAAATGCTCTCTCCAACATGGATGGGTGTGGAACCTTGAGACTCGCATCTTCAATCTCCAGATCACCAAAAAGGAGAATGTCTAAATCTAGAGTCCTTGGGCCCCAACGCTCATTTCGCAATCTCCCACAATCTTTCTCAATTCGAAGCAAAAGAGAGAGCAAACCATAAGGATCCAGAGACGTCTCCAAACACAGTACTGCATTGAAGTACTTATCCTGAGAAACCGGACCCACAGGATCTGTTTTATAAATGGAGGAGACCGCCGTAACGCTAACTTCTTCAGAACTTGAAAGACCGTTAATAGCGTATTTCAGGAAACCCGAACGGTCTCCCATATTGCTTCCGAGCCCTATGTAGGCTTCAACCATCTCTTGTCCTTGCTATTTCGATACCAAAAGAATCGAAACTTCCAGACACAGGGGCGTCGGGCTTCAGAACCTCAATCGTCACCGACTGCGCAATTGCAAATCGCTGAAATAATCGGCAAGAAAGCTCTTCCGCAAAGCTCTCGATCAAATCACACTCTGATACCTGCATCAACGAGTCACAAAGATCAAACACAGAGGAATAGTCTATAGTATCTTCAAGCTGATCACTTAGCCCTGCAGGCTTCAGGTCAGCCTCGATCTCGATTGAAATCCAATAACGCTGGGACCCGGACTTCTCCTCCTCCATTACGCCTATCGATCCCCAAAGCTCGATGCGATTTAGCTTAATCTTGTCCATTCATTTCTTTCTAATCATATCCATCATTCGCACCGCTCTAACGTTTTCTCTCACATCGTGAACACGGACAAAATCGACCCCAACTGCGGCGGCAAACGCGGACGTCGCAAGCGTGGATTCAAGTCTATCTTTTAAACTAAGATTCATAGGAACCCCAGTAATTCGTTTCCTAGATGCCCCTATCATCAATGGAAACCCAAATGCCCTCAATTCTGATAGTCCCCGTAATATCGCCATATCCTGATCTCTAGTATCTGTAAATCCGATCCCAGGATCCAAAATAATTCGATCTTCTTCAACTCCCGCCTTTTCCGCCCTCAATATTGATTCTTCCCAGAAACGCTTAATCGAATCGAGAATACTGTTACTCCGCCAACCAAGTCTAGCATTGTGCATCAATATGCAACTCGCTTTATGCTCGGCAACAAGACCCGCCATTTCTGGGTCGCGGACAAAGCCCCAAACATCGTTCACAATGCCAGCCCCCGCATCCAGAGAGGCGCGAGCAACATCTAACTTGGTCGTATCGATGGAAATGGGCGGAAAAGACTCCTGGGTAGACAAAGCGCTTATAACGGGAACCACACGTGAAATTTCTTCATCGATGCTGACCTCCTCATAGCCAGGTCGCGTAGACTCACCTCCGATGTCCACAATATCGGCTCCTTGGTCCGCCAAGTCTTTCCCCTTCAAGACAGCCAATTCAACGTCCGCATACGCCCCCCCATCTGAAAAGCTATCAGGGGTCACGTTCAAAATACCAACAACGCCAGTCTGCTCACCAATCGACCATAAACCTTCCCCCAACTTGAGTTTAGTTGAATTCAAAGGAATTCCATTCTCCTCCCTTTCCCCCATCATTTTTCGAATACATTTAAACTCGTGAGTTCCGCCAACCGCAATTTCTCGGCTAACGAAACAACCAATTTTGATCCGATTGTTGCGAAAGTCTTGGAATAATCTGTTTGGATTTCTGAAACACTCACCAACCCTCTGCCTGAACTGGTCACAAATGCTTCATCCGCTCGTACGCATTCCTCAGGAAGAATATTGCCTTCCTCAACCCTGAGGCCTTGTTCACGGGCAATACTTAAAACCTGTCCCCGTATCACTCCGCTCAGTAACCCACATTCATCTGAGGGGGTTTTTAGAAGACCATCTTTGACCACAAAGATGTTTGCTGTTGCGCATTCCGTAACGTAACCCGCTTCATTGATAAATAGACACTCGTCAAACCCATGTTCTTCGGCCCGTCTTTTCTCAATCAAGTTCTCCAAATAATTGAGCGTCTTATTATTCGTAGTGAATGCCTGCGATGACTTGATGACTGAAGAAAGCCTTAAACGGATTGCTCCTTGAGAGCTCGGATCCGTGGAGTCTCTCAAATATAGCACACAACTATCCTGTTGTTCGGTCCTAGTTAGAACGATTTTGAAGATTCCATTCCGTACGCCATTCACTTCAAAGAGAGTTTTTGTCTGTCTGAGAATCTCGTTTCCCGAAAACGGCAACTTCATAGAGATCGCATCTGAGCTTCTTTTAAGGCGGTCTAAATGCTCTTTTAAAAAACAAGGCTTTAGATCTTGAAACTTGATCGTTTCAAATAGACCAAAGCCAAATGAAAATCCTTCACTCCTGACCCCCAAAGCAACTTTATCGCTTTCTACGAGTTCCCCATTAAGCACTATCTTATCTCGCATCCCATTTTCCCTTTCCCAATGCTTCGAAGATAGCCTTAGCCTTAAGTAAGGTTTCTTCGTATTCAGATATCGGATCGCTATCCCATACAATTCCGCCCCCTACATTGAACGCTATTTCACTATCTTTAATCCTCATCGTCCTAATCGCTATATTGAAATCCGCCCTTCCATCAAATCCAATATAGCCGATCGAGCCGGTATATATTCCTCTTTTCACCGATTCCAAGGCGTCAATAACTTCCATCGCCCTTATTTTTGGGGTTCCCGTAATGGAACCACCTGGAAACATAGCTTCAATGCAGTCAATTGCGCCTCGCCCTTTAGCGATACGACCTTTTACTGTTGCCGTTTGGTGGATTACCGATGCATAGGTTTCCTGACCATAGAGCCCTTCGACTTCAATGGAACCCGGCTGGCAAACTTTGCCTAAGTCATTACGCTCCAGGTCAACAATCATCAATAATTCAGCTTTGTCCTTTTCCGATCTCGCAAGTTCCTCGCTAAATCTGTGTTCTTCGGCTTCAGATTCTCCTCTTGGACGCGTCCCTTTGATCGGTCTCGTTTCAACAAGTCCCTCTTCGTACTTTAAGAATCGCTCTGGAGATGAGGACAATATTTCTTCATCACCAAAATTCAGGTACGCCGCGTAGGGCGCTGGATTTGATTCCCTAAGTTTGCGATAAAGATCGATTCCACTTCCTTCAAACCTCGCCCTAAACTGATGGGAAAAATTAGCCTGGTATATTTCTCCTTCGCGGATCAATTCCCTTAGTTTCCCTATCTGCTCGACATAGGAATCGCGGGTAAAGTTTGAGACGAGTTCTCCTACACCGAAAGACCTTAAACTTTCCGAATCGGTCGCCCGGTCTACGAGTTTCCTCAACCTGTTTATGGACCTTTCCGGATTTTGCGAGCCCGGATCGGCCGATGCATAAAGCACTTTCGAAGAGTGGTCCCAAACTAAAGCGGAATCATAAATTCCAAATCGATAGTCGGGCACATTCCGACCAGATTGCACCTTTAGAGTCGAAGGCTTCAATCGGCGGCCAAAGTCGTAGGAAAAATATCCCACTGCACCTCCACAAAACGGTTTCTGCTCCAACCGATTCTCAAACTCAGGCCAAAGCGACAGCTCGTTTCGCAAAAAATCAAAAGGGTTGCCACTGAAGAATTCTATTCCCCCATCGGTCCTCACTTCTTGAGTATCTCCATAGGAAACAATCTCTTTGATGGGATTCGTCACCAGTACCGAATACTGGCCAAAACCAAAACCATGAGAACCACTGTCAAGTAGGATAGTGCCTACTCGGTCTCGAATAGAATCCAACACTCTATCGACCGACACATAGGTATCTAGTTTCTCAAATCGTGTCATTGAAAAGTTTCGCATAGACTCGCTTGAACCACAGCGTTGGCCAGCAATTGAAGTCCACTATCAGTGAGAATCGCTTCGGGATGAAACTGGACCCCACAGATTGGATCTGTACGATGGGATATCGCCATTATTTCACCCTCTTGAGATTCAGCATCTACAAGGAATTCCAATGGGAGAGAACTTCTTTCGACCAATAACGAATGATATCGAGTGACATTCATTGGACTTGAAATATCTTTGAATAGCCCGGTTCCCGTATGCGCTATCTGGCGAACCTTGCCATGCATAGGCTCGTCCGCTTTTACAATCCTTCCACCATAGCATTGGGCTACTATCTGCATACCCAAGCAAATACCCAGTATTGGGATTCTGGATCTATACTTTGTCACCAAATCCATGCTCATCCCTGCACTCTCCGGTCTGCCAGGACCAGGAGAGATCACGATTAGGCGAGGATGCATCGATTCGATTTTCTCAAGATCTAACTCGTCATTTCGAATCACTGCAGTCTCTTCTCCCAAGATCAGAAAGTATTGATAAAGATTATACGTGAACGAATCGTAGTTATCGACGAGCAGAATCATCTTCCATCTACCTACTACCTATCGACTCTTCAACGATCACCACTCCTGCATCGCTGGCCTCTTGGCACGATACGTGGATCGCATGAAACTCTTCCCCGTCTGGATCTAGCAATTTATCCGTCAAGATCAGTTTGTCCAGCCAGGGCATTTCCAGTTCGTCAAGATCTCCGATGTTGAAGAAATTGAACCTTCCTTCATCGATACTACTTGGAATGGATGAGAGTCGTTTCTTAATCTCATAAACGAACATCAGCCAATGCCCTGTTTCTTCATAGTCTTTCTCGGATAGCATCGCTCTAAGTAACAAGTCGGAATCTTTTAGTTCAATACCGATCTCCTCAAAAGCTTCTCTTCGTGCACATTCCACCGGAGACTCTCCCGTTTCCATCTCGAGCTTACCTCCGACAGCACACCAGAGACCCGCGTTGGGGGCTCTTTCCCGTTTAATCAGAAGCAATTGGCCCTGCACCGAGCGAAAATACAGCAACACGCCTACTCGATATCGACTCATGCGTAATCACGCTTTCCAAACAGGTCAGTGCCAACCCTCACGATCGTGCTTCCCTCCAAAATTGCCTCCTGCATGTCCCCACTCATTCCCATGGAAAGCTCAGGCAGGTCGACTTTGAACGATTCCGCGAGTTCTTCCCGACACTTTCTGAGGGATGCGAAGGACTTGCGAGCTATATTCAGATCTGAGCTCAACGGCGCGATCGTCATCAAGCCATCTACTTTCAAATTCGGCTGGCTCAACGCCCGCTCCAAAAGTGCTGAAGCATCTTCCAAACGAGCTCCGGACTTGTTCGGGTCATTCCCCGTGTTAATCTGCAACAAAATCCTCAGATTGCGTTCTGCCTCCGCCGCATGACGTTGTAACAAATTCACAATCTTTATTCTGTCTACGGATTGAATCCTGTAAAATCGCTCAGCAGCCTTCTTTACTTTATTGCTCTGCAACGGCCCAATCAACTCCCAAAAGATTTCCTCATCAGCGTCGTCCATCTTGGAAAGCGCCTCTTGCACCCTATTTTCTCCTACCGATTTCAGGCCAGATCGATAGGCGAATCGCACAGCGTCCAAAGGATGGTTCTTAGTCACAGGTAGCAATTGAACCGCATTCGAGGAGCGGCCAGCCACCATCGCAGATTGCTCAATTCGCCCCCTAACTTTTCGGAGATTTTCCTCGAAAACGTGGTAGTCAATAATCATTAAAAACTCTTCTCTTTCAATTCAGGCCAAATTAGCTAATATAATAGGGTTTCCACTTCAACATCGCCGCTATGCAAGTCGACAATTTTAAGATCTTCGTCGATCTCGTTGAAACGAAAAGCTTTTCGAAAGCTGCTCGCCTTAACGGAATCACTCAATCCGCTGTTAGCCAGCAGGCCCGAGCAATGGAGAAACACTTCGATAACCTTCTAATCGATCGCAGCATAAAGCAATTCCAACTTACCCGCGAAGGAAACCGCGTCTACCAGACTGCGAAGGAGATTTTGCACGACTACGAAAAGCTGATGAGCGAGTTGATGGAAATGAGGAAAGTCATTAGCGGAACCATCCGTATTTCGACTATCTACAGCATCGGCCTCCACGAGCTACCACCGTTCATTAAGTCGTTTCTTACCGACTACCCTTCGGTGAATGTCCGAGTCGAATATCGTCGCTCCAATCTTGTCTACGAGGACATTCTTCACAACTCCGTGGACTTTGGACTCGTTGCCTTTCCCGAGAAAACGCGCCAGATCGAGATGATCCCGTTCAGAGAGGATCGCCTTGTAGCGATTTGTCACCCTGAGCACCCGCTCGCCAACCAGACAAGCGTAGATGTCGAAACGTTGGGATGCTACAAGTTTATCAGCTTCGATCCGGATATCCCGACTCGGAAAGCAGTCGACCAGATATTCCGCGAAAACAACATTGAAACCGAGCCCGTAATGGAGTTCGACAATATCGAGACCGTCAAGCGGGCAGTGGAAATCGATGCCGGCATCGCGATCGCGCCACAAGCAACGGTTGCTCAAGAAGTGAAGCAAGGAACGCTCGCTTCCATCACCCTAAATGGAACCGGATTCAACCGCCCTCTCACAATCCTCCACCGCAAAGGGAGAATACTAACCCCAGCAATGAAAAAATTCATCAAGACCCTTACTGGCAAAGAGCTACCGGACTGACCCGTAAATCCGAAAAAAGTGAGGCCGACGAAAACCCCTTAACGCCGACCTCGGTTTTCTGCTCCTGCAAAAAGTCACAGCGTGCAGCAAAAACACAATAAATGTTCGGGTTCCAGAGCATTGAATGTGCCAAAACTCAGTTTGGGTCGCCGATTCATCGATCTAATGTGCGATTCGGGGCTTTGAACAAAATCATCCCACAAAACGCGCCCTCAGTTACTCGAAATCACCCCGAGAGTTGATCAAATTGAACCTTTCGTGGCCCCCAAAGCTCAAAAGGTCCCTCTGACTAACGAGCCTCACTTAAGAAAATTTCCCTTCTTTCAGTAGTCCAGATTCGGCTGGAGCCACTTCTCCGCCACCGAAACTGATATACCCTTACGCCCAGCGTATGATTCGATTTGATCCTTACCAATTTTGCCTACGCTAAAATATCGGGCGTCCGCATTTCCAAGGTAGAGACCGGAAACGGAGCTGGGAGGATTCATCGCATAGCTTTCAGTTAACGAGATCCCTGTCGCCGCCTCGGCATCCAGCAGATCCCAAAGAAACGCCTTTTCTGTGTGATCCGGGCAAGCGGGATAACCAGCAGCGGGGCGGATACCACGGTACTTCTCGCCAATCATATCTCGAATGGAAAGATCCTCAGATTCTCCGAAACCCCAATTATCACGAACCTTTTTGTGCACATATTCGGCTAGAGCCTCCGCAAACCGGTCTCCCAAAGCTTGAACCATGATGGCTCGATAGTCGTCATGCTGCTTTTTGAACGTTTCAGCATAACTCTCTACCTCGAAACCCGCAGTAACCGCAAAACCACCGATATAGTCGACTTTTCCGCTGGATTCAGGGGCGATGAAATCCGCCAAACTATAGAATGTGGTATCTGAGGCTTTCTCTTTCTGCTGTCGTAAAAAGTGGAACTGGCCCACCTTCTCAACCAAGGATGTATCCCGGTAAAGCACGACATCCTCTCCGCTGGACTGGGCGGCCCAAAACCGATATACCCCGCGGAGACGAAATCGATTATTGGATACAATATCCTCAAGCATCGTTCGAGCTTCTTGATAGAGCTCATTGGCCTGTTCACCATATTTGGCATGCTTTAAAATCGCAGGGAAAGAACCTTTTAGACCCCATGTCCAAAAGAATGGCGACCAATCAAAATATTCTAGTACGCTTGCTAGGTCCACTTCATCCAGCACAATCTGATCCAACGAACGAGGAACCGCTATATTAGAGATTTTCCAATCAACCTTGTATCCACTTTTAAACGCATCAGAGTAAGCGAGTAGCCTCTTATCACCGGATAAACCCTGAGCGTGGCGTTCTCGCAAACGAACTTGATCCTCTTTCAAGGCATTAACGAATTCGTCTGTTCTGTCCGCACTCAAAAGGTCGTTACAAACTCCCACAACTAGGGAGGCGTCCGACACTCGAACGACGGGACCGTCGTAGGCTGGCGCAATTTTTATAGCAGTGTGAGCTTTGCTCGTCGTCGCGCCTCCAATCAAGAGGGGCTGCTCAAATCCTTGCCGTTTCATTTCTGATGCCACATGAATCATCTCGTCGAGCGAAGGTGTTATAAGTCCACTCAATCCGATCATATCCGCCTTTTCCTCCCGTGCCGCATCGAGTATTTTTTCGCAGGAAACCATCACACCCAAGTCGACTACATCGTAGTTATTGCACGCTAGCACGACTCCAACTATGTTTTTCCCGATGTCGTGCACGTCGCCTTTTACGGTGGCGATCACCATCTTGGTTCGCACCTCGATCTCCTCGTTGGCATCTTCCTTCTCCCTCTCCATGAAGGGAGTCAGATGGGCTACCGCCTTTTTCATCACACGAGCAGACTTAACCACCTGAGGTAGAAACATTTTCCCAGCCCCAAACAGCTCGCCAACGACTTTCATCCCATTCATCAAGGGCCCCTCAATCACGTCGAGCGGGCGGATCAGCTTCTGTCGCGCCTCCTCTGTATCCTCCTCAATATGCGTGACAATACCTTTAACCAGAGCATGCGAGACGCGTTCTTCAACTGGAGTCTTTCTCCATTCCTCCGTCTTTTCCTCTTTTACCTTGCCAGTTCCCTTTACGGTCTCCGCGTAATCCACCAGCCTCTCAGTGGCTTCTGGGTTGCGATTTAGCAAAACGTCTTCCACCAATTCCTTCAATGTCGGCTCCACGTCTTCGTACACTGCCAGAAGACCCGCGTTCACGATGCCCATATCAAGGCCTGCTTGTATCGCGTGGTAGAGAAAAGCGGAATGCATCGCCTCTCGTACGACATTGTTGCCGCGAAACGAAAACGATATGTTGCTAACACCTCCGCTTACCCGCGCATGGGGACAACGTTGCTTGATTTCCCTTGTTGCCTCGATGAAGTCGACAGCATACGTATTGTGTTCTTCAATACCAGTAGCCACCGTCAGTATATTCGGATCGAATATAATGTCCTCAGGAGGAAAATCCAGTTTTTCTCGGAGCAAATTATACGCTCGTTCGCATATTCTAATCTTGTCTTCCTTAGTCGCTGCTTGACCCTCCTCGTCAAAAGCCATCACGATAACAGCCGCACCGTATCTTAAAATTAGTGACGCTTGCTCAAGAAACTTTTCCTCGCCTTCTTTTAGGCTGATTGAATTAACGATACACTTTCCCTGTGTGCATTTCAAACCCGCTTCGATAACAGTCCACTTGGATGAGTCGATCATCAGTGGGGCCTTTGAAATCTCCGGTTCAGAAGCGATCAAATTAAGAAATCGAGTCATGCAGGCCTCGCTATCGAGCAAACCTTCATCAAAATTCACATCGATAACGTTAGCCCCATTTTCCACTTGTTGCCTTGCGATCGCTAGGGCGTCCTCAAATTTATCTTCTTTGATCAGTCGCTTGAATTTGGGAGAACCCATTATATTTGCTCTCTCGCCAATCATTACGAAAGTAGCTTTCTCACCTTTGACCTCAAAGGGCTCCAGACCACTTATCCTAAGAGCCGGTTCTATCTCAGGGAGAGGTCTCGAAGAGTAGTCTTTCGCTTCCCGCACTATCGCTGCGATGTGGTCAGGAGTTGTACCGCAACAACCGCCAATAATGTTAACAAAACCGCTAGAAGCGAAATCCTCGAGAAACTTTGCTGTCTCGTCCGGCAGTTCATCATAACCCGTTTCACTGAGAGGATTGGGCAGTCCCGCATTTGGATAGCACGAGATGTAGCAATTAGCGGCGCGAGAAAGAGACTCGATATAAGGTCTCATGTCACTCGCTCCCAACGCGCAATTGATGCCGACACTTAAGGGTTTCGCGTGAGCGACAGAATTCCAGAAAGCCTCAATAGTCTGCCCGGATAGAGTACGGCCAGAGGCATCAGTTATGGTGACGCTCAGCATAACCGGTAATCTTTCCCCTCGTTCTTCGAAAAACGATTCCAGAGCGAATATACACGCCTTCAGGTTCAGCGTATCAAATGTAGTCTCGGCCAACAAGAGATCCACTCCCCCTTCGACTAGAGCACGGATTTGCTCCCCGTAAGCTTCTTTGAGTTCGTCAAATGTAACGGCTCGATACTCTGGCCGATTTACATCCGGAGATAGTGACGCAGTACGGTTTGTTGGCCCAAGAGCACCTGCGACAAAGCACTCCCTTTCCGGCTTCTCGGACACAAATTCGTCGATCGCTTGCCTCGCCAGCTGAGCGGCCTTCAAATTCTGATCGTAAACAAAACCTTCCAAACCGTAGTCGGCCTGTGCGATTCGCGTCGAACTAAACGTATTCGTCTCGATGATATCCGAACCCGCAGCGAGGAACTCTTTATGAGTTTTGAGAATAATGTCTGGCCGGGTGTATACCAGCACTTCGTTGTTTCCTTTCAGATCTATGGGATGCTCTTCGAAGTACCCCTTTCGGAAATCCGACTCTTTTAACTTGTACCTTTGGATCATCGTGCCCATCGCCCCGTCTAAAAAAAGCAATCGATTGGCAAGGAGCTCCCGAATGCGAGCACCCCTCTTAGTTTCAGGGAGTTTAAACGTGTTTATGGTAGACATTATGGCCGTGAAACGGATCTCGAGCGAATCAAAAGATACACTCAATGATTACGACCTAAGATGTTCGGCGTCTGCACTCCTTGGCAATGTCATTCCATAAATATGACAGATAACAACAGTCCCAGATCTCACAAGGATGGCGTCCGTTATGACAAAAGAACGTAAAATGCATACGGCTGATCGGGACAGAGGTACTTTTTCAAAACGACTTTAGGGGATGCAAGTCCCCATCCTCTCTCAGCAGAAGCGGGAATAGGGATCTGGATGAGCCTNNCCCGCNACTCCGTGAAACATTCTAGCAAGAATAAAAAATCGACTCGCTTCCCTCGTTTGGTTGACTATCAACANCCTATTGAAAACGACGCCCCCAGAAGAGTCTTTGAGGCATGCAAGTCTTTGCGAGGCGATTGCTGGCCTTCAAAATCTGGAAAAAGCCAATATCCAAACAGGCCAAATCCTAGAATACGGTCCCGGAGCGTGCTACGCGATCGACTCCAACAACTTGGAAATTCGATACCTTTCGGAAAAAGGGTGCTCCTACCTGCCCGACGAAGCCTATCTGCAATCAGAAGGCGGAACTTCCTGGTTGCAGATCATCTGCGAGGAAGATCGCATGATATACATCGACGCCATTCAGAAAGTCGTTTCCAAAGGGCAGGAAATTGTTGTCGACTATCACGTTCTAACAAGCGGCGACGGGGAGCCAACTCCGATCAGAGACTATCTTGCTCCTCTCTACGTTCGCGAAAACGAACTCGTCGGGTTTATTGGCCGAGTCATCGACAATACTTTTCGGATCCGAACGATGGATACACTGGTCAAGCGCTCATGGAAAGAAGTCTCCTCCATCGCGAGCCGGCGTTTTCTCCACGATTTCAATAATATGATCGCGGGTATCTACTCTTTGAGCGAACTGTATGCAATACCAGGTTCCGATGCCGCGACCATGACTGAGGCCATGGTCCATATTAGAGATAGCTCGATTCGCGCACAAAAGATTACCCAGAAAATCAGGGCCCTAACCACCATGAACGAAGGAGAGGAAAGCTACTTCGACATAGGCAAACTGATCGAAGAACAACGTGACTACCTTCTCGCCATCCTCCCCAAAACGGTGGATCTTCAGTTCGAGTTGAGCGATGAATCGCTACCGGTACGCCTCGACGCAAATCGCTTTCGACAGGCCCTAATTCACCTAGCTTCAAACGCTAGTGATGCGGCGGTCGACAAGCCTTCCGTGAGAATTCGATGCCGTTCAGTCGATCCCTCAGACTCGAATATTGGAGTTCCAAGTGCAATAATTGAATTTAGCGATGACGGGCGAGGCATTGACAGCCAAACACTGACACTTGTTAGAAAACCATTCTATTCAACGAAAGACCGCAGTGCCCACGCAGGCATGGGACTCTTTATCGTCGAGCGGTTTGTCAAAGATCTAGGAGGGAGTCTGTCGATATTTTCTGAGGAAGGAGAGGGAACTCGCATTCTGCTTGAACTGCCGCTTTCCAACCTGAATGAGACGATACCCGTTTCAAACGCCACGTACTCGACAAACTCAACGTCTCAAGTATCGGAAGCAAGACGTACACCGACGATACTCATCTACACCTGGGAAGACATCACACGGCATCCCCTAATCAACTCCATTCGCAGCGCTGATTGGAAATTTCGGATTCACCTCGACGGAGATCAGCTTCAACTAGATATAATGGACTTCGACAAGAAGCTAGACGGTGTCCTTGTATTCAAAAGCGCTCTTGACGAAAAAGTGGATCAACTCGTGCTGGATTTAGCGAAATTGGATCCGCAGCCCAAACTTGCCGTTGTCGCCTTGGGCGAAAGTGTTGAAGCGGTTTCCGAGACTATAAGATCAAAATGTGGCCTCCTTGTATCCGGTTCACTCAAGCCCGCTGGACTCATGAAAACGATAGGCAAATACTTTTACTAGACGTCGAGGAACTTCAATTACCAAAATGCTAGCATCCGATTCCAAATCGCGCGACATCCTCGTGCTGGACGACGATCCAGTTGTGCTGTTGGCCATCACGGAAACGCTTGAACGGGAAAAGTACAATGTACAGGCGTTTTCCAATGCTCGCGAAGCCTTGATTGCGATGGAGCAGACTCACTTTGCTACTATCATTTCCGACCAACGCATGCCCGAGATGACTGGTCTCGAGTTTCTCGACAAATGTAAACACATCCAACCAACCGCTTCCCGCATACTCATTACCGGTGTCCTTACTCTGAATACGGTCATTGAGGCTGTGAACCAGGGTGAGATTTTCCGATTTATAGCCAAACCTTGGATTCGGGAAGAAATGCTGGCCACCGTTGAGAACGCCGTTCAGCGATTTACTCTGATAGAAGCAAATCAGCAACTTAGCGCGGATGCACTCGATTTAAATGAGAAGCTAGTCTCCTCAAATGCAGCTTTGGGAGAAAAAATCCGCGAACTAGAATTACAGGCTAAGGTTTTCGAAAAGACAAACCAATCGCTGGAGGAGAACTTTAGTCACTCGCTCGAAATCTGCTTTCGCTTAATCGAGGCTTTTCATCCGGTCTTAGGAGAACAAACAAAGTCCGTGGTATCCATTTGTCGCGAAATCGCAAAATCGGATCTTTTCACTGAACGGGAAAGCGAAGTGCTCGTTGTCAGCTCATGGCTATACAACTTAGGTCGCATTGGGCTACCCCGCGAACTTCTCACGAAGAGTCTGAACGATCCTCAAAGCCTGAACGAGCAGGAAAAAACGCTGCTCCACCACTACCCAGTCTACGGACAAACCCTGGCTGGATTCGTCGGGGCGCTTGAGGAAGTCGGCCATTCTATCAGATCTCATCGCGAGCGCTTCGATGGTCAGGGGTTTCCGGATGGGTACGGTCGGGAGATGATTCCAGCACCGGCCCGGCACTTGGCGGTCGCCGTTGGTTTCGTTGAATGCGTGCTTCCCAAAGACCAGGCGCTCGAGTACATTATCCGCGAATCGGGCAAGAGCTTTCATCCCGAAGCGGTCCGCCTTTTCATGAAGAGCTCTAACCTTATCAACCTTCCCAAAAAGGTTCTGGAGTTAACGCTCGCCGAACTAGAGCCAGGTATGATCTTGGCAAAGGGTATTTACAGCCCGTCAGGACTCCTCCTCATCCCCGAGGAACGCCGTCTTACGCAGGGCATCATCAAGAAAATTAAGGAACACGATTTCGCCAACCCTATCACCCAAAGATTGATGGTTTTCCGATAGTCAGGCCTTCCTAGATTCGATTCGGAGCTTCCTCCTAAATCCTCACTAGCCTCGCTTTAAACAAGGTTGATCGCTTCCCTAAAGAACCATGCCCTAAAGTCGATCTTGCTAGAGGCTTGTCCGCCCGTACCTGTACGGCTGAGCCCATTTCTTTCATGAGCACAAAGACTCCAGTCCAGGAAAACTCATCTGTATTGAATTTTTCATCAGGAAAATTTCTGACGTTCAAACTGGCGAATACTCAGTGCGGTATCGAAGTTCTTTCGATTAGAGAGATCGTCCGCGTACATTCAATCACACCCGTTCCTGAGATGCCACCCTACGTGAAAGGGGTGACAAATCTCCGTGGCAAGTTGACCCCCGTGATCGACCTGCGAGACAAATTTGGTCTCGAAGCGGGAGAACGGACTGATCGGCCTTGCCTGGTCGTGGTTGAAACCATGAATTCAGAGACGACGACTGATCTCCTCGGCCTTATTGTGGATGCGGTTGAAGAGGTCGTAAGTATCAATGAAATCCAACTTGAGCCCTCTTCAGACCGTGGAAGTTTCGAGGGTACGGAAGCTCATATAGGGATTGTGAAATCCAAGGGTAGCAAGATACATTTGCTGGATGCCCGGAAGGTTTTACCCCTGGATTTAACGAACGCAATCGGAATCCAGTAATCGATACGCATGGGCGACCCTTCCAAATCCCGCGGTAAAGCCAAGCAAGAAAAAACAGTCAGCGTCGGAAACACAGTCGTTTCAAATAGTTCGAGTGAAGTCATTGTCACCCACCCTCTCAGATCATGAATCGCAATCGCTGCCTACAACTACAACCCCAGGGCCGGTGGGGTTCTGCACTTCATATTGCCCGATTCCAACCTATCTCCCCAAAAGGCGATTAACCAGCCAGCCGCGTTTGCAGACACAGGGATACCGCTGCTGTTTCAAAAACTTTCAGCTCTCCAAGCAAAGCTAAGGCACGTAAAAGCGTTCGTAGCAGGTGGCACATCGGAAATAACAGGTTCCAATATGTTCAAGATTTGGGAGTGCAAATGAGAAGATTCTGATTGGACTCGGAATTACCGTGATCAAAGCAGACATATTCAATCAGATTGCGAGTGAAGAAGTTTCCATAAACCGGGATGAGTCTACTAATAATGGTTACAATCATGCCTAGGCCGGCGATCAGATGCTTAAAGAGTGGGATTTTCCCAAGGAAGTCTTTATTCCGATTCGCTATCAGTACGAGCCAAACAAAACCGGGGAGTTCAAAGCACTCGCAGGGGCCCCACAGGCAGTCAACTGAGCTGCGGGGATGACCGGGTGCAACGACGGACGCGACACCTGGGCGCTCGACATGGACAACAGCGCTTTTCCTGTCGATGAAGAGGCTCTCGAACGGGCGATTCTCGAAGCTCAAGATCGGATTGAAAAAGCGAAGCTAGCCTTGGTGAACGGACCNAACTNGGACAATTNGTGACTGGATCTGTAACCCCGTCGGANCTTCGTCCCAACTCCCGCCAAGAATTCCGTTCTGCNAGACTTAAAAACAACCTCCTGGGCGAATCCTAAACCAGGCATTTAAAGCTAAAGAAATCCGCTTTTGGCGCCGATTTCTTCAATAGTGCANTTGATTCAACACTTTGCCTTCTATGCCCAACTACGATAAATTACTTCAAGCCTCTCTTCCAGAGGCTCTGGATGCCGCTATTGAAACCATCAATTTCGAGCACGAAGATTTAGACTCCCTGCTCGAAGCCAACGTCGCGGAATTCGAGGGCCTGAATTTCTGTGTTTTTGGCTATTTCAATCGAAAAGACGTATTCTACCTCAACCGAGCTGGCAGACGCCTTCTCGAAATCTATCAATCCCCGTTCGAGCCGAGTCGCAGCGTAAGCAAGCCAACCTTCTCCCTGGAACTTGACCCATTTCATGCGTGCGACGATCGGGATGTCATCGAAACCTGCCGCCCCAAGCATCATGTTAAGGAGCTTATTTCGCTTACTTGGGGAGACACCTGGCTGAGAGGATCGAAATACCCAATCCGTTCTACCGCGGGCTTAACTCTGGCCATTTTGTTTGCAGGTCGCGAGATGCTCGGTTCCGAACAAATCCAAAACGCCTCATTCAGGCACAAAGCTTTTCAGCACCAATACGGAGAAAACTAAGATGAAAAAAAATGTACTGCTCGTAGAGGACGATCCCGCACTGCGCATGGTCGTGCGAGAAGTTCTGAAAGGGGACTTCAATATCGACGAAGCCGACAATGGCATTGATGGCATCGAAAAAGGTGTCCGCAGTAAAGCCGACTTGATCATCCTAGACTACCATCTTCCCAAACAGGATGGGCTCGAAGTGATTGAGGCAGTAAAGAAAGCGAATCCATCAGTCCCTGTGATTGTTCTTACCGGATACTTGAGTCCCGAATCCGAGAAGCAATTTATCAACCTTGGGGCGAGCAAGATCTTTCCGAAACCTTTCAATTATCGGAACCTCCTCGAAGCGGTAAAATATCTCTCGAGCACGGACACTCCAAACGCCACCGCAACCACAACGCACAACCCCGAAGCCAGCGGTTCGTTCTCGATCAATAATGGATATACCGACTGCCCTTCAGAAGCTCAAATGCTTCAAGCCAGCCTCAATGCCCTCGCCTCACTAGCTGGGAAGGTCGAGTTTCTAAAAACGACGACTGAGAAGTACTCGATAGAGGCGAATGATATTGACTCCATTCGCGAAACAACGCGCATCATGGAAGCCGAACTCCGGAGTTTCTACGGGAATATCAACCACTCCCTTTTTGAAATGCCCAACCCTCAGGCCGCCGCTATTCTAAACGCCAACAAGCCCTGTCTATGGGGAGGAAACTGATCTGTAAACCCCTCACTAAACCCAAATACTTCGTCCGTTTCGTCCTGAGAATATTCAATACTCTCCGATTAACCATCAATACAACCGCTCCCACCTGAAATGAAGATACTTATTGTTGACGACGATCCGGCGATACGCCTCCTGCTCTTTACTGTATTTGGAGATGATCATGAGGTTTCCGTTCTTTGTGACGGCCATAACGCGGTATCCGTTCTCTCCGATCCAAATCATCAGTTCGACGTGGTACTACTCGACTTGAAAATGCCTCGTCTTTCAGGTGAGATGGTCCTCGAATTTCTATCAGGGTGGCAGAACATTAAGACCAAGTTCATCATTGTTTCCGGCTTCTCTGAAGAGGCAGAACACCTCCAGTACAGCAACCTCGTTGGTGCGCTTCCCAAGCCCTTCAATATCCGGGAACTGGTCAAGCTGGTTGAAAACGCTGCCGAAACGACGTCCCTCAAGCCAGCGGTGTAGGTTCCTGTCTAGTCTGCCTTGGTCGTTCCGTACTTCCCATAGGCTTTGGCGACTTGCCCAGCTGCGGCTTTCCCCAAAGCCTGTTTCATCTTTGGAGGGAGCGAAGTCTTGAGGAGCAATCGCTCGTTTTCTCGATCCAGCAGCATCAGCTTCATCACCTGTGCCCTAGCTTCTTCAACTAATGAATCCAATCCCCTGGGAAATGCCGTAGGGTCTTCATTGATACGCTGAAGGAACTCTAGTCCTTTCTCTAAGACCGGAAGAAAACTCTCCTTCTGCTTTAAGAAAACTTCATCTGGTGGAGAACCAGTTGTCCGCATGATTCGACCCTCTTCTATGAAGAGTTCGTGCATATCCGAGCACAAGCGAATGTGCTCTTTTAGTATTTGCTCGATTTGCTCTGACTCCATGAACTTGAATTAATAGGTGCCCAACACTTTTAGTCGAGCTACAAGATCGCCCTCCCAATTCAAGTGTTCTAGCTTCCATTTCGCCATTTCACGTAACGTTTCCAATCTCGGGCTAAGAGACTCATCAGATTCCTTCCCCTCTTCCGGGGTCAAAATTTCCTGGTACGCCATGATCGCTTTATCTGGCAAGCCCAGTCTTTCAAAGCAAAGTCCGATTTGGTAAATCGCAGGCCACCGCCATTCCGGTGAAGAATTGTATTTGGCCAAGGACTGATAAATGGTGAGGGCACTCCGGTAGTCGCGCTTCTGATAAAACTCATTTGCAAGCTCATTTCCAGTTTTCTGTCTCCAATAGTCGGCCGTTCCCTCAAGAGCTGTATCCGGGCTGGACTGACGCTGTAGAATATGGACGACTTCGCGCAAAGCCTCTGGCTTTCGGTTCAGCTTTTCATACGATTTCGCCAGCAAGTACCTGATTTCTGGTGAGTGTGCAGATAATTTATATGTGTCCAAGAATTTCTTCAATTTATTTACGGCCGATTGATACCTTCCCAGCTCGTACAAGAGATTGCACATCCTATAATGCACCCGCATGCGGTCAGCAAGCTCTAACTCGAGCTTCTCCAGCAACTCGTAGTGGCGATACGATTCGGAATACTCTAGCAACTCAGCATAGGTTTCCGCTATCTCAAGTTTTGCCCTCAAGGACAAATCTCGAGCCTTTTCAACTTGATCAATCGAGATGCTCAAAGACGAGTTCAGAACCATGTAGTAGTTAGATATCGCGACTTGAAGCCCCCCCATCTCGCGATACAAGTCGCCAAGTTCCATAAAAACACTGGGCAAACGTCTGCTTTCCTTAAACTCATCTCTCAGGCGCTCGTAAATTGCGGCAGCTTTTGGTAGCAAGTTCTCGCTCCGATACAATTCTGCCATTTCAAAAAGTACTTGCTCTTTTTCAGGTACATCAATCGGAATACCGAGAGCAGACGCAAAATACTTTTCGGCCATAACGAAATCGCCGCTTTCCCATAGAGACCGGCCAAGTTTAAGATAATTCAAAATATCAACGCCCGCCTCATCTGGATCAATTCGCCTTTTAGGCTCCAAAATCAGTACCCTATCACCTTTCTCCTCGCTACCATCCAGCTCTGCGTCGTCACTATGCGAGTCGCCCCCGCCATGACTGTCTGTGGTACTAGATTCATCATCTTCAGCTCCCCTGGCAAACGAAAATGTAATTGCAGCGATTACAATGAAACTTCGCAATATCTTAATCTGCGTATTAAATATTATTATACACTTTCCCATAAACTAATTGCGGTTATAGCTAGCACCGCTTTTAGCGGGCGGATTTTGCGAAGGTTGAGCGGGTGAGAAAGGGACGATCGTTCGCGTGTTATTGCCGACTCTCTCGTTTTCAAAGAAGATCAGTACCTCTTCTGGACGAACAAACGACTCTTCAGTTTCCTCAATCAGCAATCGGTCACGCTCTTCGATTTCCCGCGGAATCTCTGTATCTATATTCCCAGAAATGATTGTGTGCTGTTCAAGCTCGAATACGGCCTGATTCATCAAAGCAAGTTTTCTGGCTTCTTCATCGCTCAGATGAGTTTCGACTGTCAGCGAACCTCGTCCCGGAGCCAAAATCGAGAACTCAGGAAGGGCCGGAACAGAAGGTCTCTTTATTGGCGGAATATCATCAGAAAACCGCAATGGCGGAGGCACCCTGAAAGGCAAGTACCCGGAATAAGTTTCCTTTGAAGGCATCGATATGCTACCCAAACTCGGCCATAAACGCTTGGGTGCTCGACTAAAGGAACCCCGAATGGATGGCCGCTTGTATCCATCTTCTTTAGCAGATCGATCATATCCCAGGTTCGGCACTTTTATCTTGTTCGGATCGTATCTCGAATCCCTGTCAGCAAGTTCACGAACCTTAATCACATTCTCGGCCTGCTTTCTTTCGCTTAATTGAAGCTTCTGAGCTTCTAATCGTTTTTCAATTTCAACTAACGCTTCCCGCTCCTCTCGTTCAAGCGTTACCCTTAAAGCAGCTTGCTTAGCGATCTCCACGCCTCGGAGTTTATCTTGGATCTCTTTACGAGCCTGCTCACTCTTCAGTTCAACACGCTTTTCCATTTCCGCTTTTGCCAAACGCTCTCTTTCGTCCAATCGGTTTTCCATGTCCTTCCGAGCAGCCCGAGCTTTTTCCGAAATCTCCTTTTTAATTTTCTTCTTCGCGGCCAATTCCTCTTCATTCAACTTTGCCAGGATTTTGTCCTTATAAGCGTCTTCTTTTTCCCTTAACTCAGCCTGAATTCTTTCAAACTCCAATTTCTCTTCATCCTCGAGGCGATCCTGCAACGATTCTATCGCCAGGTGCTTTTCAGCCGCTACTTTTTCCTGGAGGACAACAAACATCGCTTGTTCTTCAGCCAAGAGCCTTCCTTTCAACTCCCTTTCGGACGCTACCAACTCCTGCACTATTCTCTTCTCAATTTCGAGCCGAATTACCCGTTCTTCTTCCGCCAACTGCTTGGCTACCTTCCTTTTCGCTTTTCGCTGCTCTTCATCTCGCTGTTTTTCGAATTTTTCTTCCGCCGAACGCAGTTTCTTGTCCAGCCGTGCCTGTTCTGCTTTTTGAAACGCCAGAAACTTTTCAGCCAAGTGTTTATTGCGTTGATCCGACGCCAGCCTTTCTGCTTTCTCCCAGTCTCGCTTTGCGATTTCCGCATTCCTCTCTAGCTCCGACTGGCTTGATTTCATTTTCTTCTCCGCATCCGACCTCTGCTGTACCCGACCCGAGGTCGCTGTGATGTGGGAACGCGTCTTCTTGTCCGCACTGTGCATGATCGAGGGGCCCCAAGCCACCAGCAGCACAAACGCCGCCAATATGAACTTGGCGGTTTTCGGATAAGATTGAGATTTCAATGGGTTCATAGAGTCTTTTACTATGTATTCGTACAGGCACTCTCGTCTGTTATCTATCGACTTCCCGAATGCTTCCCTTGAGCCATTTGGGGGTGAATCCAGTCCAGTAATTCCGCTGGCCTCTCACTTTGTTTCAAACGGTAGGTTCCTAAGAGGTTCTCGAGCGCGTGGATATCGGTTTTCCCCGCCCGTGCATCCTCATATTCATGGTTGTGAGCGGATATTGACACGGGATCGCCATAATTCTCGGGACACGCTCGAGTTTGGGCCCAAGCGGAATAGGGCCTCGAAAGCGACTCTCCGTTCGAGGCTGTCAACTCCACTACCTGGTCAATAACAGCAGGAGCGCACAGTGGAAAGTTGATATTAAAGTTCACGTGTACGGCGCATGGATAATCCCGCACAAGATGATGAAACACCGGAATCGAGGGCACATCGTCCGATGCAAGCCCAACGGGCCGCGCTAGCAACGAAGCTCCGAAATCGAGGGCCACTCGGGCAATCAGTTCGCTTTCAGTCGTAACGACAATTTCGTCGACTCGTTTCGCCTCACGCAATTTCTCAATACCCAAGCCCCAAATCGGCTTCCCGGCAAATGGCATTAAGTTCTTGTACGCCAGCCGCTTGTTTCCCAGCCGGGCATTAATGGATTTAACTACATCCATAATCTCAGCAACATGGGCAAAAACAGGCCGAACGGCAAATAATGCCGCCTAGCGGGACCCAAAAGGTTCAACGGATAGGAATTTTTAGACGAAACTCTCAATTCACCACTAGAAAGCAATTCCTAGGCCAATATCTTTGATAGAATCTTATATCGTTTTGTTCCAACAACTTAAGTCAAAAAACCGAGTATTCGCTTCGAGAGGATTGCATCCTAATCTGATGAGTCGTGATTTGACCGGATGATTCAGACGTCTCCGGATTTATCAATGCGTCCCGATAGCCCTCCAATCTCGAAACCGCTAGCTGAAACTGATTCTTGGCTCTAGTGCTCTCACCCGCACGATGGTAGGCTAAACCCAGATTATTGGCTCCCTCCGCTGTGGGCCTTATTCTCTCCCCACGCTCAAGAAAATATACGGCCTCTTCACCCTCTAAAAATAGTTTAAGGGTTCCAGCGAAGAATGCCTGTTTCCACCCCTCTTGGATTGGCAACGTTCATCCTAATTCTAAAATCTCACTCGGATCGCTTCTAGCAGGAAAGGCCTCCTGTAGCAACAAAGCCGCTTTCCGTACTCGTCCCTAAAAATGGCCATAGAACACAGAACTCAGGATGTTGACCCTTGCAGAGAAACCAAAATGGTTTAACCGCGTCGCTGTACTTCATTATTACACTCTTGACCGCACTTCGCTACAACCTAATACCGATGACCAGTTTCTGAGGATAGGCATCTTGCCTGTATCGTATGCACGGTACCGTTTTGATTCGAGCACTAGATCGCAATACTCTCAAATTAGAATCTAAATCCTACCCGTTTGGAAGTGCTATCACAAACCCCACTTTCTTCGCACCTTCAGTGCTTACAGCAGGCCAAGCTGGACCCGGCAGATAGTTTCTGCTCGAAGGTTCGAACCATTGCTCCAGGATCCAACGTAAAATCTAGTATAGTAAATAGTCATATCCATTTATTGTATACATTACATCAATTAGGCGGGCGTGTAGCAATCGGTCAACTCACGCTTTCTTAGCCACAAGACACGAACTGAGTAAATTTCCCTGACGATCGAGGGCTAGCCAACGACCGGCTCTACCTTCAAGATCAGGAATCGCGTCCCCTTCTTCGTGGACTTGGCTGAACGAAATAAAGATCCTCTCGGAGGTGGCACTGATGTCATTGACGACTTGCCCACTCCTATTCGTCTACTATCAGGCATACCACTCACCCATTCCAAGTCAATTCGCATCTTCACGCGAAGGGCTGAATAAATATAACGCTGGTTGGGTCATTGAGCCCAATGCAATTTCGATGCCCCCTAATTTTTTTCGCAGGCCCTCCGCTTTTATGGGGAAAGAAAGGAACCGTATCCACGAGCCATCACCCAAATCCCGAATACAGGCTGAGCATTAAGAATTCTCCTTGCTTTCATGTGGCATTAATCAGGTTATCAAACACTGTTATTCGCTGAGATTCAGACTCAGCGATGAAATTTGATCCGCTCCTCATTCACGCCGCTCAAGAATTGCTATTTTAGAAAAACGTCACCAACCTCCTCACCCAGTTTCATTTCACAATTAAATGCCCGATTCGTTCATAGAGGATGCTGCAACAACCCCTGCTTTGGGGGCGGCTGATGAGCTCGCTAAGTTCAAGACGCTGACGAACGCACTCCTCGAGTCTTCTTCGGAGGGCATTATCGTTCTCAATCGGTTTGGTAAAGTAGAGCACCTCAACCAAGTGGCTCAGAACCTTCTCGGGTACGATACGGAGGCCGCTCTAGGGAAGTCCATCAACGACGTTTTTAACGCTTTCGACCCGGTTACGGATGAACCGATTGAGCTATCTTCAGATCGCTTCCGCATCCCACAACTCTCATCCACTCGGGCAATCATCGAAAAGCCAGACGGATCTCGAGTCTCAGCCGCGTTCCAGCTCAAGCCCCACGCCAACCCCCTAAAGCGAGAGCTTTCGGGCGCCTTGCTTTTCCTTACTGACCAGAGCCACACCGAGTCTACGGAAGCGCAGATCCGCCTGATCGCAACCGCCTTAAAGAGCATTGGGGAAGGCGTCATTATCACCGACAAGAACTGGGACGGGGGCGATGCTCGCATCCTTTATGCCAACGACGGCTTTACCGAAATCAGTGGCTACACAGAGATGGATGTCGTCGGCAAAGGCATCTCGCTCCTGCACGGCAAAAATACAGACCACTCGATCATCGACGAGATGATCCTCGATATCCGCGATGGAAGAACCGCCGCAGGAGAAATGGTTGGCTATAAGAAAGATCGTTCCGAATTCATCATGGCTTGGAAAGTCTTCCCCGTTTTCGGTTCCCAGTCGGAAATTACGAATTACGTCGTCATCCAGCGCGATGTCAGCCAGATCCGGCGCCTGGAGCAGGATCTCTTTCAATCTCAAAAGATGGAAGCAGTGGGTCGCCTAGCAGGGGGAATCGCTCATGATTTCAATAACATCCTGGCAGTCGTCCTATCGTTCTCCGATCTCATCCTCGAGAACAAGGACGAGAACGACAGCGACACCAAATATCTGCGAGAAATTCGCAAAGCCGCGGAGCGCGCGACCGACCTCACCCAGCAGCTCCTCTCGTTCAGCCGCCGCAACAAGAACCTGAAGCCAGAGGTTCTAGACGCGATCAAGGTGACCAAAGACATGCAGAAGATCCTCCGACGCCTTATCCCGGAGGATATCGAGTTTGATCTGCGATTCACCGACCGACCCGTTTTCGTCAACCTGAACCGAACCGCGCTCGAGCAAATCCTTATCAATTTCACCACCAACGCTCGCGACGCCATGCCGGACGGAGGGAAAATTTCCCTTTCCGTTTCAGCCTGCTCTGCCGATGAGGCCGCCGATTACCTGCCCGAGCACATCGAGGCGCGCCCCTACATGATGCTCAGCTTTCAGGACAGCGGCATGGGAATCGACGCCGAAACGCAAAAGCACATTTTCGAGCCCTTCTTTACGACCAAAGACACCGGCAAGGGAACCGGACTTGGACTATCCACCGTCTATGGGATCGTCCGCCAAGCCAACGGCCACATCGAACTCGCAAGCGAAACGGGCAAGGGTACCCTGTTCCGTATTTTCCTGCCCAAAGTCGCGTCAAAAGATGTGGAAAGCGAAGACGAGGCGGAAATCACGCCCACCACCAATCTTAAATCCAACGAACGCGAAACCATCCTAGTCGTTGAGGACGACGAGACTATGTGCGACTGCATCTCCGGTCTCCTCGTCTACCACAATTACGAAGTCTTCTCCACCAACCTGGCCGAGGACGCTCTCGAGTTCTTCGAGGAGTCCAATTCGAATATCGAGCTTCTGCTCACCGATCTTATTCTCCCGAAAATGCGCGGCTCCGAGTTGGCAGAGCGCCTTATAAAGAAAAACCCGGAGATGAAAGTCATATTCATGACTGGCTACTCCGAGGAGGTCTTTTCCCAATTTAATCTCCCCGAAGGGGCGACGGTGCTAAAGAAGCCCTTCTCTCTCAAAGGTGCCCTTTCCGCTGTCCAAAAAATTCTCGCCAAAGACGCTAAGTCTTAGCGAGCTCATTCAAAGAAAGGGTGAGACAGCTCGGGCAGTCCGCATCTCTGTGATTGCGAGTTTAAGAAAAGGGCTGTTTGAGCCCTCTCAGGTTCTCTACCATCTTTCTTTCTGTAATGCAGTGGTCCGAAAAAGCAATCGTTCAACTCGAGGACATCGTCACCCAACTGGTCGCTAAAAGCTGCCTCCCAGGGCCTCTTTGACCACCTGCATATCCTCACATTGGGGGGAGACTCGATGCATGCTAAGGCATTGAGAAACTTATCCTTAACTCGATTCTTTCACACTCGTGCGATCTGTGGTTCAAGGTCTCAATCCAAGAGTCATTAACGCCATGAACTCAGTAGTAGGACCAGCTTCTCACCAATTCGAAACCGGTCCCTTCGGGACTTTGATCTGCTCAACCGGTTTCTTGTCCGTAATTGATGAATACTGCTCTGGTGGCCGGTATCGCTCCTGTAATTCTCCCGACTCATCGCAAAACTTAGCCCGCCACAGGAGATACTCCGAGAGAATGGTATCAAATTCCTCCAAACTAGAAAAACGCACCACCCTATCTTTAAAGTACTTCGACGGCCCAAACCGCTTGGCATACCATGGAGCAACCTTGCGAAACTGCACGCAACCACGGTCCTCGCCATAAAACTCGATCATCCGTTGCAAATGTATCCGCATCAACTTTACGCGCTGTTCGAAAGTCGCCTCTGGCAGTATCTCGCCAGTCCGAAGCAAGTGCTCGGTCTGTTTGAAAATCCACGGATTGTAAAATGCTCCCCTACCCATACTGACCCCATCGCAGCCAGAACTTTCCAACATCACTCGGGCCGATTCCGGAGTAGTCACGTCGCCGTTTCCAATAACAGGAACACGGGATACCGCTTCTTTAACTTTTCGGATTCCATCTAAGTTAACATTCCCAGAGAACCCTTGAGCTCGTGTCCGACCGTGTACAAAGATCGCGGATACACCGACGTCTTCCAACGCCACTGCTAGATCCGGAGCCGTTATATTGTCATCATCCCAGCCAAGACGCATTTTGGCCGTCACTGGAATGTCGAGGGCGTCCACCATCCCTTCCACCAGTCGCTGCGTCGCCTGTGAGTCCTTCATCATCGAGGACCCGCTCCCGGTTTTGGTAACTTTTTTCACCGGACAGCCCATATTGATGTCTACCGACTGAGCTCCACGTTCTTGCACGATAAGAGCCGCATCACGCATTTCTTCGGGCACTCCCCCGAAAAGCTGCACCGACATTGGCTCCTCTCGCGGGTCCGTCGCTATCATCTTATACGCTACTGGTCGCTTTTCCAGAAGGGAGCGGGCATTGACTAAATCGGTGGTGACTAGACCCAGTCCTCCCAAGGACTTTACCGTCAGGCGAAACGGGAGATTCGTGTATCCCGCCAAGGGCGAGAGAAACAAATTGGATTCAAGCTCTAGGTTTCCCAGTTTCATTATCGAACGAACTGCCGCCTCAGATGGACGACGAGGAACACGAAAGGAATTATTTCCGCATGAAAAGCCTTTTCAGTCGTATTTAGAACGGTCAAGGTCAATTCGGAGGACCAGCACTCGTACTGTGCCGCGTAGTCAGATCAGAAACCTCTGCTCTTGCACTGCGGCGTAACGTAATCGCGAGCCCTACGATCGGATGAAAATCCATACCCTGTGGCAGCGATTTCATACTGCGCTTGAGGCAACCCAAAATCGCGGGATAAACCCGCTCCTGCGAGCTGCTAGCGTTTTTGGATAACGGATGAGGCAAACCGAAATCTACTTGGGCCAGATGTGCCCGAGCTAGATTTTAACGTCCAACTTGGCCAGAGCCGTCTTGAGGCTCGGGTCCATTGGATGGCCATTGTAAAGAACTGTACCGTCAGGAGCGACTAGGATCATGCGAGGAATCGAGTTGATCATGAGCAACTGGCTCAGTGGTCGGTCCTCCGGTTCCAACAGCCATGGCATCAGTTCCATCTTGTGCTCAGCCCGTGTCTTCTTCGCTTTGCCTACGGGATCGTCCGCATCTGTGTTCATTCCCGCTACAACGATTCCCTGGCCCGGTAGCGATTCGCCTTTCGTGCGAAGCTCCGGCATCAGTTGTATGCAGGGCCCGCACCAGCTTGCCCAAAAGTCAATGAGCATGGCCTTGTTTCCTGAGAGCCACTGCGACAAAGGCTTTTCCTCACCATCTGCGCTCGCGATGACTAAGTCCATGGGGATTCGCAGATTTGCCATAGCGGCTTCTTGAACTTCCTTTTGCCGCACTTCCGTCATCAGCTGGATCAGACCGAATGCCTGTGTGTACTCCGGCGCATTAATAAATGACTTGGCTGCCTGCTTTTCAAATTCGGGCATGTCCGTGGCTTCATAGGCCTGAATGGCACGGATCGAAGCTACCAACCCTATCAGCTGACGCTCGGAGTGGAACGAATTGGCCATCCCATACTCCAGTTCTCCGGAAACCGCCTCCAACTCGTCCAAATGCCTGTATAATTCAGGCATATTGCCCGAGGAAAGGTAATGGATGGTCTGGGCCTCGACGAGAAACGCCTTCTCGACTTCTTCCTCTACGGCCCGAGCGTACGCCTCTTCCCACGATACCGCAGGATCGCGTGCTGCTTCGTACAAATGGTCCTTAGCAGAGTGCGAGTGATCTCCATGGTCCTGCGCCCAGAGAGGGGCCAACAGAATTGAAGCCACTGCAACAAGGCAACTACGTAGATTAAACGACATACTCCAAATACGACCCGTACCGCCCCTTGCATGCAAGCCGATTCGCCAAGGGGTTCCTAGCCGACTATTGAGGACGCATACGGAACCTCAGTAAATTCCTGCATCGTAAGGCAGGGCTGACTATCCCTCGTCAGCCAAGTTTTACTTTAGCTAATTGCGGCTGCTTTAGGCTTCGGCCGCACGCGCAGTCGAAAGGATAAGCAGCCCTAACTCTAAGATCCACCTGTGCCAAAAAATAAGCCAAATTTACAGTAGTCCCTCCAAGACCGGCAACTTGAGGTCAACGACCAACGGTCGCCCGCTTGTTTTCCCCTCCACCAGAATCCAATTTATCACGCCGTAGCCTTACATTAAAGCGAATCCGTGGCCAAAAAATCCCAACCAAATCCTGTTCGCTATCAATTCAGCCTTCCTTATCAAGATTCGATTCGACACATTCAGACAATGCCGGCTTCGCCACAAATGGAACGTGCTCGTGAGATCCTGAAACGCTATTTCGGGCATGACACGTTTCGCCCGTTGCAAGAAGAGATCATATCGGAATCCCTCGACGGACGAGATGTTTTCGCCCTCCTTCCTACCGGCGGAGGAAAGTCGCTCTGCTACCAGCTCCCCGCCATTCTCAAGGAAGGTCTCACGGTAGTCATTTCTCCCCTGATCGCCTTGATGAAAGATCAGGTCGATGGGCTCAACGCGAACGGTATTCCTGCCACGTTCTTGAATTCTTCTTTGAATAAAACGGAAGCGCGAAAACGCTATGCTAAGCTATTTGCCGGAGAATACACCATTTTGTACGTCGCCCCAGAGAGGCTTACGCTTTCCGGTTTTCTCGACGATCTAAAGCAATGGGAGGTTTCCCGTTTTGCCGTGGATGAGGCACATTGTATCAGCGAGTGGGGACACGACTTCCGCCCGGAGTATCGACAGCTGTCGAACTTAAGGCGCCTTTTCCCCGATCTCCCTTTCATGGCGTTGACGGCTACCGCCACCGACCGGGTACGAACGGACATCCTGACCCAGCTTCGGCTCAAAGAGCCCCGCACCTTTGTGGCTAGCTTCAATCGCCCCAACCTCAATTATCAGATCGAGACCAAACAGGCGGTTTTCCAGCAGATTCTGAAGTTCGTGAGCAGCAAGCCCTACGAAAGTGGCATCATCTACTGCTATTCGCGCAAGGCGACTGAAAGCCTTGCCGACCGGCTCCGCCAGAACGGCATCGAAGCCCTACCCTATCACGCAGGCATGACGCCCCTTAAACGCGCTGAAAACCAGGAGGCCTTCATACGAGACGAGATAAAGATCATTTGCGCTACCATCGCGTTCGGTATGGGCATCGATAAGCCGAACGTGCGCTACGTTATCCATCAGGACCTTCCAAAGAATATTGAAGGCTACTATCAAGAAACTGGACGGGCAGGGCGCGACGGTCTGCCTTCGGACTGCATTCTATACTTTAGCCCGGGAGATGTAGCCAAGCAGCTCCAGTTCATCGCCGACAAGAACAACCACAAAGAACGAGATGTCGCCACGCAGCAACTACGTCAGATGGTTCACTACTCGGAGTCCTCGGAATGCCGCCGCAAGGTGTTGTTGGGCTATTTTTCGGAGGAGTGGACAGAAGGGAATTGTGGTAACTGCGACAACTGCCGCAACCCAAAGCAAACGTTTGACGGCACCCTTCCCGCTCAGAAATTTATGTCCTGCATTTTTCGCGTTAATCAGGCCAGCGGCTTTAGCGTCGGCATCAACCACATCGTTGATGTTCTCCTTGGCAGCAAGAACGAAAAAGTTCTCAAGTGGAAACACGACCGCCTTTCAACCTACGATATCGGACAGGATTACACACGCATGGAATGGCAAGCGTTTGGTCGTGAACTCATCCGCAACGGATACATCGAGCAGAACGCGGAAAACCATAGTGTACTTGAATTGACGAGAAAAGGGAAAGCAGCTCTGCGGGAACGGACTCCAATCCAGCTCACCCAGCCCAGTGTTGCGAAGGCGGCTTCCCAACGGCGCCAGCCCGCCTCAACGGGAGGCATCGAATGCAACGAGGAGCTATTCGCCATCCTTCGCACTCTCCGCAAAGAGCTCGCCGCAGAGCAGGGGGTCCCTCCCTATATCGTTTTTTCCGATGTCACTCTCCGCGAAATGGCCCGCGACTTCCCGATCGAAGAAGGCCAGCTTTCCGACATCAGCGGCGTCGGGATAGCCAAGCTAGAAAAATACGGAGATACTTTCACCGAAGCCATAAAGGAATATTTGGATACTCATCCCGAAACGGGTATCGATGAACTCGAACCCTCGTTTCGCTAATGAGCCACTTTATCAAATCGCTTTCCCAATCCTTCTGTCTGGTAGGGCGCGACGGCCCGGCACGCCACCCTAGATTGAACCTCTTATCCGACTCGCTGAGCCGGCGTGCCTTAACCTTGTTCGATCTTATAAACCTACGATGAGGGTGTCAAATAACACTACACCGTATTTGTAGATCCAATCCACTCCCGAACCCAACGAACATCAAAACTTACCAAAAAAGCCTATTCCTGTTTCGACGCGACCTGCGGGTCGATGACAATACGGGACTCAACCAAGCCCTTATTCGATCCGAAGAGGTCGTACCCGCTTTTGTCCTTGATCCCCGACAAACCGAGCCGCACGACTACCGTAGCGAACCGGGACTCTGGTTTCTACATGACTCTCTAGAGGAGCTCGATCAGGACCTGCGAGATCAGAACTCAGCCCTCTTTCTCTTCCAAGGCAAGCCACACGAACTCGTCGAACAATGGGTCCAGAAACTCGGAATCGAAGCCATCTGGGTCAATCGCGACTACACCCCGTTTAGCATTCAGCGGGACCGAGCCCTCCTGTTGGCCTGCATAAAGCAGGGCATCGCGCTTCACACGTGCAGCGACCTGCTTCTCAACGAACCCGAGGAGTCCCTCAAGGCGGACGGCGCACCCTACACTGTTTTTACTCCCTACTTCAATCGAGCCCGCACGATCAAAGTGGATTCCGTCAGCAAGTTGACCGCCGGAGAAGGTAGGCTCGACTCTCCAGCAATACCCCTCAAAGCTGGAAAACTCCTTGAAAGACTAATCCGCGGTATCCCAGAATACCCCACTGTAAAAGGGGGTCGCAAAGAGGCCAGAAACACGCTCCGTCGACTGTCTAAGCTTTCTGACTACGCGAATGATCGCGACATTCCCTCCCTTGAATCGACCAGTCACTTGTCCGCCCATCTAAAATTTGGAACCTGCTCCGTCCGCGAGGCATACTGGACGATTCGACGCAAACTGGATCCGGAAAATCCTCTGATTCGCCAACTTTATTGGAGAGATTTCCTTACTCAAATCGCCTTCCACTTTCCACATGTGTTCGGAAATTCCTTCAAGGAAAAGTACAATAAGGTAGCCTGGAAACAGGATACCCAGGCATTCGAACTTTGGAGAGAAGGCAGAACCGGCTTTCCCATCGTCGACGCCGGGATGCGCCAGCTCAACCAAACGGGATTTATGCACAACCGCGTGCGCATGGTCGTGGCGTCCTTTCTCACCAAGGACGTTCACATCGATTGGAGATGGGGCGAACGCTACTTCGCCCAACGACTGGTCGACTATGACCCCTCTGTCAACAACGGCAACTGGCAATGGGCAGCGTCAACCGGCTGTGATGCCCAACCTTATTTCCGCATATTCAATCCTTGGCGACAACAAGAAAGATTCGATCCAGATTGCGAATATATCAAAAAGTGGATTCCCGAACTACGTCCGCTATCACCCCGCCAAATCCATCGCTGGGAAGGTGAGCTCGGAGTCGACTACCCGGCCCCAATCCTGGACCACAAAAGAGTCGCCCTAAAAGCCAAGATGCTTTTCGATGGATTATAGCCCTAGTCGCGGCCAGTCCCCTAGCTGCCTAGACCAATCCGAAACCCTGATGCGGCGACTCCTAAATCGACCACTGCCAAAATCACACAAAAAGACACCAAGCCTTTCCTAATGAAACTATTCGTATTCTTAACCCTATTACTATCTCTGCCAACACTCGGTCTGTTCGCCCGACCTAATATCGTTTTCCTCTTTGCCGACGATCAACGCCCTGACACGATCGGAGCCCACGGCAACGAACACATACAAACGCCTCATTTGGATCGACTCGCTGCCAATGGGCTTAGTTTCACCCGAAACTATTGTGCCGGCAGCTATAGTGGCGCAGTCTGCGTCGCCAGTCGCAGCATGCTTATGACCGGGCGCCACTGGCACCGGATCAAAGACACCCGGAATTGGGAAGGTCTAACCACCTTCCCGGAACACCTCGCCCAGGCTGGCTATACCACCCACGCAGTCGGCAAATGGCACAACGGCCAAACTACCCTCGCCCGATCCTTTCAAACCGGAGCCAATCTCTTTATTGGCGGCATGTCCGACCATACGAAAGTCCCGCTGCAAAAACTCAATCGGGATGGAACGCTAACCGAGAAAAAAGTAGGCACTCGCTTCTCCAGTACTCATTTCGCTGACGCCGCCATCGACTTCATCCAAGAGCAGGATTCCGACGCACCTTACCTGCTCTACGTTGCCTTCACCGCCCCGCACGATCCCCGTAATCCACCGCCATCCTATCGGCGGCTTTACTATGAGAACCGACCTCCTCTTCCAGAGAACTTCCTACCTGACCATCCGTTCGACAATGGCCATCTTAATGGGAAAAAACGGGACGAAAGCCTCGCTGCCCACCCGCGTACCAAGTCGGTCGTCAGTGATCAGCTCTGCGAATATTACGGGCTCATCACTCAGCTCGATACCCAAGTCGGTCGCATCCTTGACGCCGTCGAGAACTCTCCCGCTGGAGAAAACACAATCGTCATCTATACCGCCGACCACGGCCTCAGCGTAGGCTCCCATGGATTGCTCGGAAAGCAAAACGTCTATGAGCACAGCATGGGGGCTCCCCTCATCCTATCCGGTCCAGGAATCCCCCAAAACCAATCGACCGACGCCATGACCTACATTCTCGACCTCAATCGGACTATCTTCGAGCTATGCGGCGTACCCGCACCCAAGGGAATCGACGGCGCCGATCTGACTACCTTGTTCAAAAACCCGGCGGCTTCCGTGCGGGAGTCCCTATTTCTTCCATTCCAAGACATCATGCGTGCCGTTCGAAACGAGCGATACAAGCTTCATATATATCCAAAAATTAATCACACACTACTCTTCGATCTCCTCACGGATCCGGGCGAAATGAACAATCTCGCAGAAGACCCCGCCTATTCCAATCAACGTGCGGAACTGTTCGCCCTCATGAAGAGCTGGCAATCACGTGTAGGAGACCCGTCGCCACTCCAAGTTGACAACCCCGCCCCCAAGGAAGTCGACTTCAGTAAAATCGAGCGATCACTCGATGTCTGGCAACCAGACTGGATACGGGAAAAGTACTTCGACGGCCGGTCCCTACCCGACCATGGCTCGAAATAGTCACACTCCTTCGTTCCCACGCTAGGCTCGTCCGTGTAGTGCCACGTCGTTTGATCAAGCTGTCTCAACCGCTAGCCCCATGGCTCGCCTATAGACATCCACTAGGTCCTTAATCGGGACCTCCTGAGTATCACGTATACGCATACAGCCTTTGCCACAGTTGAGCTTAGGATTGTTCGCGACAACCTGAACAATAATCGCTTCCGAGCAAAAGTAGATGGATATGCGATGCTTTTGGTTGCCCAGATAGGCCTAGTGATTCCCTCGCTCGAAAGTTGGCGTTTTGTAACGCGCAGTCCGTTGCCCGCAAGGGACCGCTCGCTCAAGTCGCTCTTTTATGTCAATCAGTCGGTCTCTTCTAGTTAGTAGCAGCGAATCGAAATATCCTTGGGGCCTTATCTTCACATCAGGAACTCTATGCCGGACCTTACCACGATCAAGCCCGTCCCACGACAGAACGAAATGGAACGTTCTCAGCTTAATGGCGTCCAATAAAACTCGCTCTAACGAGTAGAATCTCTAGTTTAAGAACAATTCTATGCAACGATTTCATCGATTCCGCTTCGTCCTTTTACTACTAGCGATTCCTCTCGCAGCCGTTTCCTTCGGGCAGGAAGCCGCAGAAAGCGATACCGGAGAAACTCCAAGCTCCGAATCGATGGCGGCCTACCTTCTCAAGGATTTGAACGAGCGAGAGCAGAGCGCCTATAAGCGCTACGAGAGAGCGTTGGCCACCGAGGACGTGCATTCGATCAAAACGGACCTTCAGTCGATCGTCGACGGATACGAAGCCCTAATCAGCGCTGCCCCCAACTATGTAGCGGCCTTTATCTCCTACGGGATGATGCTACATCGAATCGGTGAACGCATCCCCAGCAACGCTATGCTTATTCGGGCTGATCAGATTGACCCGTATCACGCGATCGTTAAAAACCAGTTGGGAAACTACCAGGCGGAAGAGGGTAATTATCCGGAGGCAATGGGGTTTTACCAAATGGCCATCGACCTTCGCCCCGACGAGCCTCTCTACCACTACCAACTGGGAAACCTCCTCTTTAGCTACAAGAATTTCTTTATCGATGATAAGCTCTTCCTTCCAGAGGGGATCGACCTGGAAATTCAGAATCGATTTCGGAAAGCAGCCATGCTCGCGCCCGCCCATCTACCCTACCGTATCCGCTACGCCCAAAGTTTTTTCGATATCGCGAGGCCCAATTGGGAAGCCGCTCTCGAGGAGTGGCAGCAGCTTGTCAATTTTGTGGAGTCACCCGAAGAAAAGCAAATGATGCAACTCTACATGGCTAAGACCCGGTTTGAAATGGGACACCATACCGCGGCCCAGAAAATCATCAAAGGGATCGACGAGCCCTCGCTCGAGCATTCCAAGGATATTCTTCTCAAACAGATCAACGCCAAACATCCCAGGTAAGCCTATCACTATTGGAGCAGACGAAGACGGCTCACCAAAATTCAACTACGGGCCGAGTTTCCTTGGTGCAGAACCTGTCTCGCAGATCGAATAGTCTTTTTCAAACGCTGCAAAGATTGCCCCGGAAATTGATCTAGATGACCGCTCCTCCTTGTCTAGCGGCAATATATTGTTGCTTCAGGTCAATAGGGTCGCCGCGGAGCCACGAGGGAGCCAGCGGTAGGCCGTGTGGGAATGTCGCCAAAAATACTTCTCGGCGACATTACGGCTTTTAGAAGAAAAATATTCAGACACCACTCCGTGCAAGATTGCATAGGGAGCGATGAGATCACTTACCGCCCAATTGCTTCCAAAAACCAGCCGATCCGGACCAAACTAGTCGAGTGAGAGGTCGAAACATCAATCATCCTTAATTCCGAAGTTGCGTTATCGGCAAAATAAAATCGGATAGCTGAATGCTACTCCTCCGCGAACTGCTCGATTCCCAAGACTCGGAGATATACACGCTCCAGACTCATGCCTCCGGACCCGAAGGCGCCCTTCCGTTAGAAGGCGATCAACTGAGAGGCATGGCCAGCGGCGACTTTTTCGGAATGACCCAAAACGCGGGCATGGGCTGGGACCCGAAACAGCTCCTTGGAAAGCAGTTTCTTATCCTCAGTACGCAAGGCGGACTGCGAGCACCTGATGGCTCGCCTATTGCACTGGGTTATCATACAGGACATTGGGAAATCGGAATGCTCGTTGAGGAAGCGTCGAAAGCATTTTCGAAGGAGGGAGCAATTCCGTTCGCCGCCTACTGTAGCGACCCTTGTGACGGCAGGACCAATGGAACAGTCGGAATGCTAGACAGCCTCCCCTACCGAAACGACGCCGCCACTGTATTCCGAAGGCAGATACGGTCGCTCCCGACCCGTCGAGGGGTTGTCGGTATCGCGACCTGCGACAAGGGTCTCCCGGCAATGCTTATGGCTTTGGCGGGGACGCCAACATTGCCGACGATTCTGGTGCCGGGAGGAGTCACTCTTTTGGCCGAGGAAGGAGAAGACGCTGGAAAAGTGCAAACGCTTCCGACTCGATTCGCCCACCAAGAGGTTGATCTCGAATATGCAGCAGAAATGGGATGCAAAGCCTGCGGCACTCCAGGAGGTGGATGCCAATTTATGGGCACGGCGGCAACCAGCCAAGTCGTCGCCGAAGGGCTCGGCCTCACATTGCCCCACGCGGCGCTCGCTCCCAGCGGCACCCCTATCTGGAAGGACCTGGCCCGCCGTTCCGCCAAGGCATTGATCGAGCTCGAAGCAAAGCAGAAAACCACCACCGACATCCTGACAGACGACTCAATCTACAACGCCATGGTTGTGCATGCTGCGGTTGGAGGATCCACTAATCTTGTCCTTCACATTCCGGCCATTGCTCATGCCGCCGGGTTACGACAGCCAACCGTCGAAGACTGGGCCCGCATCAACCGTTCCGTTCCCCGAATCGTCGATTCATTGCCAAACGGGCCCAAGCACTTCGCAACTGTTCAGGTTTTTCTCGCGGGAGGTGTACCCGAAATCATGTTACAATTGCGAGAAATGGGGCTGCTGAAACTCGACGCCTTGACCGTGACCGGGGCTACTCTAGGTGAAAATCTTGAGTGGTGGGAATCCACAGAGCGCCGCACCGTATTAAAGGACAAACTGAGAACGCTAGACGGAATTGATCCGGACGAAGTAATCATGTCCCCTACTAAGGCCAAGCAACGTGGATTGACGAGTACGGTGACTTTTATGCAGGGCAATTTGGCCCCAGAGGGGGCCTTGGTCAAAAGTACGGCCATTTCTCCGGATAGAATCGATGGCGACGGATTCTATCGACATGAAGGCCCTGCCCGAGTCATGACGAGCGAAGCAGAGGCGATTCAAGCGATCAAGTCGGGAAAGGTTCAGCGAGGCGACACCATTATCCTTATTGGGATCGGGCCCGGCTGTGGCATGCCGGAAACCTATCAAATCACCTCCGCCCTTAAGCACATGAAAGGGGGCGAGAGTATCGCTTTGATTACTGACGGCCGCTTCTCCGGTGTCTCCACCGGAGCCTGTATCGGCCATGTCAGTCCTGAGGCCTGGGCCGGCGGACCCATCGGATGTGTTCTAGACGGCGATGTCATTCGAGTCGAAATCGACACCAATCACTTGCAGGGATCCGTAGATATTGTGTCGATCGATGCGAGGGTACTAGCGGAGCGCACCATTAATCCTGCCCTAAAACCCGATCCTCGAGTCCCCGCCGACACGCGACTATGGGCCGCCCTTCAGAATGCGAGCGGTGGCTCCTGGTCCGGATGCGTCTACGACGCCGACCGAATTTCCGAATTGCTAGAGAAGGGACTCGAAGCAGAGGGCCGATAGCAAAGAAGCGGTTCCGATCTCTTTCAAATCGATCGAGTTGCGTCTTCACAAGATTGGAACCCCTCGCTAGATCCACTCAAGCAACGGGCATTTCTCCGATAAGGGACTTTATGAGATTCCTTAGTACTCAGATATTTTGATAATTTGCATGATGGAAATGGGAGACTATCGCTAATTTTTCGAGCCGCTAGAGGCAGAGTTAGACAACTTATTGGAGGACTCAGCAGAAAAGTAGTGAGAGCACATGGAACCTGCCCTCCAAAGGAAATATTGCTCAAAACGATGACTTTTCATTCTGGACCGTCGAAGGCATACGTTCGCACATCGAATTCTGGTTTCTTTCTGGATATGGTCAAAGACCCTTTAGCGCCGACGATTTTTACTTCCTCTGGACAGTGCCAGAAATCGTGCAAAGCAAGAGAGAAGTTATCAACGGTAGGCCACCGATTCGAGCTATACTAGCGGATCCTCCGTCGTGCGTTAGTCAGTCCAAAAAGCGAAACGTTCAGGCGTTTCTAAGAGTCTCGTTTTCGCCGAGAGTCCTACCCTAATCCGATTGCCCAACATCCCCTGCTAGTCGAATGGACTTGCACTCTATGCCCGACTCTTCACTCAATGCCAATAGGCTCTGCAAAAACTTCGCGAACACATGGACGAACCACTCTCGGACGACTACTCTATCTGGGGATACCGGCTCTTTCTTGACCGGGAACCTGAATCGGAACAAACGATAAAAAAGCGCACTGGTGTATTCAAAAGCAGCAAACTCCTTCGCCAGCACTTCCTTTCATCCGAGGAGTTCATCGCGAACAATCCAGAGTGGGACCTGTTTTTCTATTTGGGGCTTTCGCCAAAGATGGATGTCTCCACTGAACTAGACAGTGAAGAGCAAAAGGAATTCATTCAACACGTCCAGAAGACCTGGGAAGCGCTCGGAGAATCTGAACCCCATTGGTCCGTTCTTTCGCAGGACTCCTACCGGAGCGATAAGATCCGGGACACCCAAAAGGATTTCAAGAAGAGTGCTGAAATCGATATGATGATTCTTGACTCAACGCTTGAGCGGAACGATATCGACATCAGAAGCTTCAAATCTTGTCGGGAATTCGGTTGCGGAGTGGGAAGAGTAACCCGTTTACTCGCAGATCGGTTCGACGAAGTTGAGGGCATTGACATCTCTCGTAATCATCTCGAAATAGCTAGGAAATCGATTGCCGACGACGGCCTGACTCACGTGGATTTTCGCCATGTGAATGATCCGGCGGAACTCGCTGGGCTTCCCCAAATCGACTTTATATTTTCGGTGATGGTCTTGCAGCATAACCCGCCTCCCATTATAGCAATTCTACTGGAAAATTTGCTGATCTCACTCGCCCCAAACGGTGTCGCATTAATTCAAATACCAACCTACAAACGAACCTACTCCTTCGAAGTTGATACCTATATCGAATCCCCTCCATTTGAAGAGGACGAGCTGGAAATGCACTACTTGCCACAGAGTGAGGTCTTTGAAATTATAGATAAATCCGACTGCAGGCCTATCGAAGTCATCGAAGACAACTATATCGGTAGAAGAGGTAACGAACTTTCCAATACTTTCCTAATACGAAAGAAAGGCATTTCGCCAAAGGGATGGGGGATACGGCTCAAATCTCTTTTGGGGCTAATGCCTCCACTCCTTATAACGGATGCCCACCCGGAAACCCACGAGAGGCTTAGAGAGCGGTAACTATTTTCAAATTTTGGATACAAAATGAGAGTTTCCGATCGTCACCTGGCATCTTTCTGCTGGCAGTAGGTGTCTCAAATACAAAACGATTAACTCCTGGAGCCAAGTTCACGTTTTGCCGAAACTGTATCCACGGACCAGGAACTAATTCCTCCGTCAAAAGCGAAGTCCCATTCGCCAAAAACTCCAGCACGCGCCGATCTATTGTTCTGACCCCAAAGCTAAGCCCAACTGTCTTGGTAAATTCGGTCTCGTTAACGACATGGAATAATCCACGTGACTCAGCCCAGCGCCACGAATGCAAATCATCTAATTCTTCGGCGTACCAACCATCATCAAACTGTAGCTTCACATGAAACACGCTCGGCTCAGCGGTTTCCTCGCTCAACCTTATACTGAAATCGCGGATACAAACGCGCAAATCACGGGTTTCACCGGCCGTCACTACACTCGGCTCTTCGGTTTCAAACACCAAAGGCGAAACCCCCGGCTCCATCCGGATCGTAAACTGTCTGCGCTTCCATGCCTTTGTCTCGAGTGTCTCTGTAAATAAGATCTGGCCATCCTTGTAGACACGCAAAGAACGCTCGTTGAGGGAAAGTGCATCGTAGGAAATCGTAGCAACCTGAGCCTCCGGCAACTCATTGCTCAGGGCGATCGAATTACGTGCCCCACCCCAATGCCACTCATGGCCATCACCTGTCTCCAAAGCGGACCAGCCGCCCTGAAACTCTACCAAGAATGGTTCTACCAAACTTGGTATGGGCTCAGTTTTCGATCCACTATCGCAGCATTTAAGCAACAGGGAACTTAAAACAAGAATAGAAATACAAACGTAACACATCCAGGCAGCCAACTATAAAGTCGACACAATACGAGTCGGAAATAACCCCGCAGGCTGACTTCACTTCGGTAGACAACCCCAAACAAAATGGGATTGATCCGACTTTTCGATATGCAACCTCGCCTTGGATGGTGCCCGATTAAGGATTGGTTCGGATTACGCCGAATCGCTGTGCGACGATCTTCGATCGCCCCTCTCCGCTCGCGGGCCCTCTCCGTCGAACCTGTCTCGGAGAACAGAGGTTCGAAAGTCCCGAGTCCTGCCGCGACGCGCCATCCGTAGCTCACAGAGCGAAGGATGGCGTCCCGTAAAGGATTCGAACCTCTGTTTCATGGATGAAATCCATGCGTCCTAAGCCTGACTAGACGAACGGGACCCTTCTAAAGCGCCGCAGAAACTAAAATTTATCAAAGGGCATGCAAGAATTAATCGACCCAACCATAGGTGCTCTAATCCCCATGGCGTTGTACGCAAAAAGACCGCATACCCTTAAGCAGCGGTCTCTTATCTTAACTGGTACCCCGTAGGGGATTCGAACCCCTGTCGCATGGATGAAAACCATGTGTCCTAGGCCTGGCTAGACGAACGGGGCGTCAGCTAAGAGCCGCAAAACCTAGAAATACGCATCTCCCATGCAAGGCTTTTTTTCCAAATTTTAGGTCAAATTGAGAAAGAAAAATCTCCCGTAGGATCCTATTTGTGTCCACCGAACTTGCCATGGCCCACTAAATTCGCTTTACCCAATCATAGGCAACACTTTGCCAAATCGATCTAGCATAAACGAGATGGGGATTTTCAACATATTCCGAAACGACGCTTCACTTACGATTGCGGACTGCCTGAACCGGTTGGTCACGAAAGTGAGCAACTTCCCCGCTACCCTAAACGGGAGGTCCCAGGAAGGGGAAACCACCCCCCTTTGCCGCATCTCAGAGGAGAAAGGGAAATACTACATCACAGCCCTTGATCCAGACAGCCTACCCCTCTTAGACGGGGAACCCATCGACCAGAGGATGGAGATCAATCGTGACCAGTTATACCCTCTAACATTGAGAGGACATCTTCTGGCAATCGCAATCAGATCCAATGAGCCTGATTTAGGAAAAGACTTTCGAGCTCATAATTGGAGTGTTGAAGCATCCAGTGGCGATCGACTTCGAATCCAGCTAAAATCTAGCGAGCTCAACCAAAGGAGCTTGCAGGAACGCTTTTCACCGACCAGCCGCTTCATAGCGATCCCGGGAAGCCTTGATGTTCGATTTCCGCTGAAGGAACTAATCGATCTCTTGCCAAAGGAGCCCGCGGCCAAAACACCCGCCGAACACCCGCCCTCCTACGGAACGGATGCTGCAGCAAGAGTGGGACTCAACAGCGACCCCACTTGCCCGATTTGCTGGAAGACCTTTCCCAAAGGCGATGTCATGAATATCGCTGCCCACGAGGACCTGATGGGCGATCCGGAACTCGGACCCTATACGAAATTGAGGTTCGTCGCCAATCGATTCAATGAACTAGGCCAGGCTTTAGACGAGAAAGGCGTCGTTTGCGTTGAATTGGCCTGCCCTCACTGCCGCGGTCGACTGCCAACCTCCTTTTTAAGCCAGAATCACCTGATTCTGTCTGTAGTAGGAGCCCCCAGCAGCGGGAAGTCTTACTATCTTTCAACTTTGCTTCAGCTTCTACCTGAAGAATTGATCCGCACTCATGGATGCGTCCTGCAAGACGGAGACCCTAGCGGTAACGTTCGACTGAACGAAATGAAGAACCGGCTCTTTTCCGCAACTACGCCAGAGGACGCTTTCATTTCTAAGACGGACTTTGAAGGCCTCATGTACGAGCAGCTTCCCCGAAACGGCAAGAAAGTCGCCCTGCCCCGGCCTTTCGTTTACCACTTACGGCAAATCAAGAACGCTAAACGCCGGATAGCTCTCGTATTTTACGATAATGCGGGCGAGCACTTTAAACCCACCGTCAGTCTCGACGATTCCCCCGGAGCCCTTCACGTCGCAGCGTCCTCAGCACTGTTTTTCCTGTATGATCCAACCGCAAATCGAGAATTCCGTAAACGGCTACGCCGCAAGCGTGACCCTCAGCTAAGGTCTCAAGCCACAGACGAACAGGACACCATCCTCGCGGAGATGGGAATACGCGTCAAAAAACTGAAAGCCAAAGATAGTCATGAACTCGTGGATACGCCATTAGCAATTATGGTTGGGAAGTGTGACGTCTGGAAGTCAATCCTGCCCGAAAACGCACTTTCGATTCCGGAAAACCGTCCCCTGACAGGCGATGAAATCGACCGGAATAGCGAGGTCACGAGAAACCTCCTTTTGGACTTATGCCCAACGATAGTTGCCAACGCAGAGTCTATCTCTTCCTGTATCCGCTATTTTCCTGTTTCACCCCTCGGTCATTCACCCAAGGAAATTAAGGAAGGCCCTCTATCCGGAAAGCTCGCGCCATCTCCCCGAAGGCTTCATCCCATTTTAGCGACTGCCCCCACGCTTTGGGCGCTGTCCGAAACAGCTCCAGGCATCCTTTCGCCCTCCTCCGATACCCCTTCCCCCTTTGGCTAAACGTGTCGCTGCAATACATACATACCAGCGCCCGGCGAGGCTTGGAGCCCGGAAAGTCCGGCTTTTGTTGCGTCGCCCGCGACCGCGACCTGCCGGGTGATCTAGAGAAGGAACTGGAAAAGCTAAGTCGGTACGAACACATCCCTGGTAAATCGAGCCCAGTGATTCTGCGGCACCTGGCCCTATCCAGCCGAACTGGCAATTACCATATCCTTACCTGCCTGCGCGATTCTGGCACCGACTATTCCAAACGCAACAATCACATCGCCCACCATCTTGCCTTCTCCGAAGACGAGATACCGTTCCTCCCGGATCCCGCTACGATTCTTTTGTTTTGGAACGGATGGAAGGACTCTTGGATCGAACCTCCCAGAATACTTCAGGAACGAGACCAATTTCAGATAGGTGACCTGGATATTTCTGCAGAGGTCGCACCAATAGATTTCGACTCACCCATCGAAACGGGTAATCCACGGGATGCTGCTTTCAGTTTCGAAGCGGGTGAAGAACACAACCTCGCCCATCATTTTCGCAATAAACTTCTCACCCTTCCTGCGAGCCAGCGCTGGGATGTTCCCTTCACAAACTTCATTCTGACATCCGATCAGCCGACCCAGTTTTTATGGCGAGGAAACTGGAAAGACCGGCCCCTTCCTTTCGAGTTCGAAGGTCCAGCGGATAAAGTAAGCATCTTCGAGTCGCGCCACATTATTGAGGAGCAAGTACCCGAGGAACCAGAAGATGTTTCACACCGGATTACTAAATCAGCCCCCAAAGTCGAAATCCCAGACGAACTCACACGAGCAGATCGCAAACGTCCAAAACGGAAATGGACCCGTCGTCGACTTTCTGATACATTGAACCTAACCTTGGCATGCCTGGCGATCCTTTGCTGCGGAACAATCGCCTACCTCCTACTTGATTTCGGATCACCGCCGGAACCCGAGGAACCGCAATCGCCTCAGGAAGCACCTACCTCTGATCCAAGTGATCCCAATATCGGAACAGACAAATCTTTAGATCCCCGTCAATCATGGGCTTCACTTATTGATTCGGACCTTCTCTATAAAAATCTAGAGCTCGGTCTGGGTGTTGCAGAAGAATTGTCTTCAATCGGGGAACCTAAGCCACTCCAGATCGCTAAGACTCTGTCAGCCGTAAGAGACGCAGTTGAGAATCAATCGTCAGATTCAATCGCGATTGTGCCTGTTCCAAGCTCGCTTGTTCAGAGCGATACCAGCCAGTGGTTCCTGGACGCCGATTTCACTTCGGCAATAAAATCACTAGACGTCTTACTTATTCCCGAATCAATAATCCCATTTTTTAAGGAGCCTCTCGCCAGCAACCCAATCTTCGAACCGCTTCGTGAGCACGGTCCATTCGACCGGTTTATTCCAGAGGACACCATTCTCAGTATAAAAGCCGTTCGTCGGGCCGCTAGAGACCGCCTCGTTCAAAACGGCATCGATGCCATTACGGCTGCAGAGGAATACAGGAAGCAATGGCAGTCCCTTTCAGAGGATGAAATTCACCATAGTATCCTAAACTTGGAGACATCTTTCGAATTGAGCCCTGACGAACGCTATTTAGCTCAAGATAGCAGCGGGCTTCTCATCTCTCCCACACAAGTAGAGATCTCCAACCATATAAGAACCCTGTATGAACGATTCATACTACGACGGGTTTCATCATTCATTACATCGCCAGAATTCCGTGATGCTCTAATCACCGCCAACCAGGAACACAACACAGCGATCGAGCAAGCCCGATCAATTTACGCGGTCTTTGCCACGGCAAGGGCGCTTTCCGAACCGATGGCAACCAAACTGGAGAATATTCGCGATCAGTGGCGGGAAACATTTATAAGAGACGATTTGATGGAGGAAACCATGATCAATTTTAACCTCGAACGCATGACTAGCAGAAAGCGAAACCTGTCCACCCTGCAATCTCAGTTTTCCCAAAATACATTGGCTGATCTGGACTCCACCAACCTGATCCTAGACTCCATTGAAAAAGCGGAACAGTCTATTCAGGCTATCGATTCGGATTCCGAGTGGGCTTTGCTTGTGGGAAATCCGTGAATTCAACGATAAAAGTTTGCACGAGGAATCGATTGTCTTCCTAAATCAAACTAGACAGCTTTTTTCTGAAACATTTGTTCTACACGCATGCGGCCCGACGCTTCCAGACTTGTATATCGAATAAAGACCGCCCTTAAGGGCGAGTCCAACGGCTTGGAAACAGCCAACTTGGCATGGCAATATGCAAAGGAAGTCGACCTCAGCCTCGCCATCCTGAAGCAGTGTCTCGAAACAGAAAGCAACCTTGAGGCCTACGTCACTTCCTGTTCGAACCCCAGCGTGCTGGATACCCTCAATTCCTTGGATTTTGCTGGGGCAAAGGATTGGAGTGAGTGCTGCGAGAAATTTAGTTGGAGGAAAGCAGATGAAATTGACCCAGCACAGTTGAAGAAACTGCAAGAGAGATTCTCACAAATCGAAAATTCAAAAACCTGGTTGCAGGGTGAATTCCGGGCCAAAGTTAGAGCGAAAAAGCCCCTAGAAGCCTACCAAATCGCAAGCCTCATATGTGAGAAGTTTGAAGCCGATGCCAATCTTGCAAGTGAGTTGGAGCGGCTCAAGTCCCAGGTCATCGATCAGGCAGAGTCTGAGCTATCAAGTGCGTTGCAGGAACTCATGCCCACCGAAGCGCCCGAAGCGATCGTCGCCCGATACTGCTCATACGGCATAGAGCTCCCGGACAAGGAGGGTCCCATCAAAACCGTCCTTTTATCAATGGCGGAAAACGCTGTTCTAGATTCTACGGCCGCTGTTGAATCTCTCATCGAACAGGCCAAGTCCTCCAATACGGTTGAAGAGAAAAGTGCTCTTGAGGAGACCTATTTTAAATGCGACTACCAGCTTACCTTAACGGACACACGATCAAAAATCGACCCTAAGCTACGTGACGCCTACTCGGCTGTTGTTACGGAGATCTCCCATCACAGAGCCGGAAACGAATCCAATCTTTTAATACAACACGCGATCGATGACTTAAGAAAGGTTCTACAAGGGCTGTCGATAAGCTTTGGACGCAAGAAGGCGACGGTCCATGATGCTAGAGAACGTCTCAAATCATTCGAAGCTCAGGCCAAGCGGATGGGACGGCGGATTCCGGCTGCGATCCAGGAAGACATCAAAAAAGCTCTTTCCGAAGCGACCCGTAAACGGGCTCCCAAATACGCCATTCTGGCATCGGGAACGCTTGCCATTCTCACTGTAATCGGCTGGATCGCATATAGTCAGGTAAAGAATAACCAATATTCGGAAACGCTCCAAATCGCTACCGCCGCCCTCAATCAAGCCGCCGCCAACCAAGATATCGAACAGGCGGAGAGAGCTCTTCTAGAGCGAAATGAGCTGGTAACCAATGCTCCTTCTCGCCATGCGATCAAACAGGCTGCGGGATCCCTGCAGCGCTGGATCACCGACCAGAAAAGCCTCCAAAAGGAATACGCGGATATCGCAGATCGCCTAGACTCCATTCGAGGCTCTGAAAATGCAGATCCCAATGCTCCTGAAATCGATGCCCTGCTTGGCAAGGCAATGACGACGCTTGCCGCAATAGACGTCGAATTGAAAAACGACTCCGAAACGCGAATCACCCGATTTGAAAGTTGGCGCAAAGACCGGATTTCCGAGCAACTGAACGATCGAAAACAAGTATTGCTCGGCTACGTCCGAGAAGCCCAGAACAACCTCGAACAAGCAGCGGCAGCCTCAAACGACACTGAATTCGAAACAAGCTCCAGAGCCATCGTTGAGTCGATCGCAAGTGCNCGACNACATATCTCCCAATTCCCTGANTCGGATCAGAACTCNCTTCAGCATCGTAGTATCNGGCGGATTGAAGAATCGCTTNAAAGCATACAGNGNANGCGAGATACCATGCTNGCTGCCCAAAAATCAATCAAAGGGGCCGACGATCTGGNAGGCTATCTNAAATCGCTGGAAGCNATATACAATTTTGAGACCCTCNCTCCAGACGGCAAACGNAACATTGGNCGGATATTGAAGTTGGAGAATCAATACAAGTCCTTGATGCAGAATTTGNTCATGCCGGGCAACCCCAAAGGGTGGGAAGCATTGANCGNTGCCAGCAATTTTGTGGNAGAAAAACAGATACTCGATGAGGCTGAAACAGCGTTTGTAGAGCGANTGATCAACAATCCCTTATTCCCNACGATTTACGAATCGAAGGTTAAATACTNCGAAGGAGCTCCTGTAGCNAAAAACGAGTACTCCGTATTCCTGGCGGATCCCATTCAAAAAGGGGATAAGGNCGGATTGAAAACAGGAATNAATTTTAGTTTTAAAGTACGNGGATTCGANGANANCGGGGANGCCGNAGAGGANGCTTTGNAGATGAATTTTCTTAGCCATCCTGACGGTACATTCTGGGGTTTCTTCTACGAACCCTCCNAAATGTCNAAAGAGTCNATCTACTACCAGGAATCTCTCCGCGTATCCTTCATGAAGATACTTGCGGGNGCTCCTCGTTTTTTTCNNCTCGAACTNATCGACGAGCTAACCTCCAAGAGAACCTTATCTCCGGCCTTTCGTGCCTACTGGCAGCAGCAGCTTATTGAATTTATAGGANTGAATCCCTGGAAGTGGGGTATGTCNCTTTCNCCTGAATTANAGANTCAAATTGNGTCTTTCGAAAACCTTGATCCCGANGGAATCGACCAACAGCAATGGCTATCGACCGTNGAGNAAATATCTCCTTCTGTGCTGCTCACCGAACACTTTCGGATCGCGAGCAAGACGAAAGTGGCAGATGAGGCTAAGGCNTTTGTCGAATTCTATTCTTACGCAAAAGCGGGGGAAATGAAACTTATAGGGCAGGCCAANGAATCCGGAGANATCGAATACGAACATCCCCGACTNGATGACGAGAAAGTCTGGATCGTCAATGGNCTAACCGGTAGNATNGAACGCTTTGANGCAGAGACAAANATCGCACCCTACGCTCCCGTGATAGCGTACCGCTTTGAGNACCNACCCGCNTCTCGAGTAATCCAAAAGACAGAGATGCGNACCGGTATCGATTTGAGCTCAAACCGATACTCNCAAAAACTCCCTCCTCTNTTCAAATANGGGACTNTGGAAGTTCTAGCTNCCGCCAATANTCTCCTCAATTCCNCATGGANTGACTGCGGNCAGTNCTTTTCAAAGTAAANAGAGAATCGTTTNTCAGGTNTGATCCTCGCCCNAATTCAAATTTCCCGGCACAAGNTCACTCANGCGANACCCGANCCAACTNGNAAAGGCCCAACAGTAGNCCTTTCCATGCTTGACAGCCCCCCCTNGCTATTTCCATNTTCNCCNTCTTTTTCCAATTTTTAGNCATGAGACCNACNTACAGACCACACCGCTTNAAANGAGTTCGCAAGATAGGCTTCCGTGCTAGAATGGGAACCCGAGGCGGCCGCNCNCTCATCAATGCACGTAGACGCAAGGGTCGCAAACGGCTCGTGAACGTNTAGANANNCTNTGGCAATACGAGTCGGAGCCCTCAACCATGACTCCGAANCTTACCCTTAAGTCAGNCCAGCGNCTNANNCGAAACANCGACTTCGTNCGCACGAGGANACACGGNCGNACNTACCGTTGCCCGTATTTCGCACTNTTNTCAACTNTACANANAGAGGNNANNGNGGATCGCNTCTCGGCNNGTATTGGAATCTCCGCCTCTAAGCGAGTAGGCAACGCCGTCGCCCGAAACCGACTCAAGAGAANCNTCCGCGAGCTCTTCCGACTCCGGCAACATGAAATCCGCCAGGAAGCAGACATCGTGATCAGTATTCGATTCCNNGCAAANNGNGCCACTCTCNGCGAATTGGANCNTCGGNTCGAGNAAGCGATCCAGTACAATGGCCTANTTCACCCTGNGNNCTCNAGCTCNCCATNAAATCGACCCGTCANTGCNNNCTTATTCTGCTTGCCTGAACATTTTCANCCTCTTTTATGACCGACCTTCGCTCTNGCGATNGAACTCGATAAAAATTTCCATATGGATAAGAAAAACACCGCTATTGGACTTCTGCTCCTCGCTAGCGCATTCGCCCTGATGTTCTTTCAGGCTCCGCCGCCTTCTCAACCGANTGAGACGTCNCCCGCTCCTCCTGCCCAATCGCCGNGCCAAAACACACCATNNNATCNGTCTGAANCGNTTCCCNTCATTGNGCCACAGGCAAACCTAAATGTTTCCGGCCCNGCAGAACTGGAGAGCATTGNAGCGAACCTGAACNAGAGAATTGTCACCCGTGACAACGCCCTTATGGAGGCGAGGTTCACTAACTATGGGGGAGCGATNCAGGAAATCGTCCTCAAGGATTTCGAAAGGTCTCGNGACGATGATTCCCCCTACATCATGAACGAACGTCGCTCCGGTCCAGCCCTTGAACTAACGGGGCTCCAAGGACTCGATAAAAGCGAANCCTTCCAACTCNTAGAANCCAGCGATCCGAACACCGTTGAGTTTCGGAAAGTCATAAATGACAACTACCANATCACNCGGCGCTACACGATTAGTCAGNACGTTGAAAACGAGAAGGCCTATCTCGTCCGCCATGAACTTGAGTTTCGCAACCTCACGGCTAACCCNCTTTTCATCGGNGAATTCAACCTGAATTCCGGNACCGTCGCTCCCTCAGGCCCNCAGGACGCACAACTTCTAACGTTNGGCTACTTTGATGGNNAAGACACNGAATTTCTTGCNCAGGGGAAATTNACTGGCAGCAACATTCCTTTCTTCAAATCTGCNCCGCGNGACTCCATTAGCGAGAATCGTNNTGTTGNNTGGGTGTCCTTGAAAAACCAGTTTTTNATCACCATACTAAAGCCAGACCAGCCCGGGATTGGGTACTTCGCTCAACCCGTCCAGTTCCCTCAATCCGCCGACGANTNTNGGCCTCAGCTTGGCATGACAGGTTCCATGAAAGTTGGNAGTTTCACTTTNGCTCCCCAGGATACGCAAACGTATGGGTTTGACTATTACATTGGACCGAAGGAGTTCGATCGCGTNTCAAGGGTGGGNGAGNACACAGAGGAGGGAATGCAGTTNGGCTTCTTTGGAGCAATTTCAAAACTGCTNCTAACCATGATGAATGGGTTCTACAGTTTCACCCATAATTACGGAGTNGCGATCATTCTACTTACCCTCGCAATCAAGATAGTGTTTCTTCCCATCAACCTCNTNTCTTCACGCTCCATGAAGCGAATGGGAAAGCTCGGTGAGCCGATGAAGACCATCAACGANAAGTTCGCNGACAACCCCACGAAAAAGCAGCAGCTGATGATGGAGATGTACAAGCTNAANAAGGTAAATCCTGTTGCGGGCTGTCTGCCAATNATNATCCAGATTCCAATCTTTTTCGGCCTTTTCTATATGNTGAGAAGNGCCGCTGAGCTTCGTTTGGCCGATTTTGTCTGGATTCGCGATCTTTCCATGGAGGANGGNATNTTTACTCTACCCTTCTCNATNCCCTTNATGGGAGACCAGTTCAATATTCTGCCTTTCATCTATCTNGTTTCACTGGTCGTTCAAATGGGCATGATGCCAACTCCCTCAGTGGACAACGCCCANGTTAAGATGATGAAGTTTATGCCTTACATATTCTTTCCGATCATCTATACTTTCGCTTCTGGTCTCGTTCTTTACTGGACTGTCAACAACGTCTTCACCATCGGCCAGCAATGGATGATCAATCGCAAGAAGGACGACTTCGAACTCGTACTACCCGCAGCCTTGAAAAAGGCGATGGAAGCTCCCAAAAAGAAAAAGAAGAAACGTTAGGATCCCGTTTCTAACGGTCTGATAAAATCAACCCTCCAAGTTCTTACCTCAGAAATGTCCGGACACAGTAAATGGTCTACCATCAAACGGAAAAAAGGTGCCGCTGACGCTAAGCGAGGCCAAATATTCAGTCGCCTTTCCAAAGAAATCACGCTCGCCGCGAAAAATGGTGGAGGCGACCCGGATATGAATCCAAAGCTTCGCACCGTTCTTCTCAAGGCAAGGGCTGAGAACATGCCGGTCGAAAACACCGAGAGGGCAATTAAGAAAGGTACCGGTGAACTTCCAGGGGTCGTTTACGAAGAGTTTGTCTACGAAGGGTATGCCCCACATGGGGTGGCTGTCATAATCGAGGTTACAACGGACAACAAGAACCGGGCCGCGTCGAATGTCCGCTCCACCTTCTCCAAGAACGGCGGAAATCTAGCGGGCGCTGGAGCGGTCGCGTTCATGTTTCAAAGAACCGGCCAATTCATTATTTCCAAAGACAGGGCTGACGAGGAGACGCTGATGGATATCGTCCTAGAAGCAGGGGCCGAAGACCTTAAAGTGGAGGAAGAATACTTCGAAGTGCTCGCCCCTCTGACAGAGTTTGACAATGTAAGCCAAGCTCTCTCTCAAGCTGGAATCGAACCAGACAACGCGGAACTCGCCTATCTACCAGAAAATTTGACCCCCATCTCCAGTGCTGAGGACGCGAAGCAAGTGCTCCGCATCATAGATGCCTTGGACGATCTCGACGACGTCCAGAACGTTTTCCACAATGCGGAAATCCGGGAGGCGTTCATGCCGGATGACGAGTAGCCCTTTTTGCAAAAGCGCGTCATAACAGAGAAGCCTGCTTGCAGGCCAAATTCATTTGCGCAATCTCTATTCTACGATGAATCCCGCAGAGGAAGATATTGCACACAGCTATGATGGAGAAATAGGGCTCGTTTCTCCTAAGGATTTTCGCTGCGATACCTCCTTCGAATTTGAAAGTGGCCAGTCCATCCCCGAGTTCACGCTCCGCTACGAGACCTACGGACAACTCAATTCAGACCGGAACAATGTCGTTCTTGTCGCCCATGCCCTGACGGGGGATCACCATTGTGCCGGTGTTCACTCTCTCAAGGACCGTAAGCCGGGCTGGTGGAACAGTCTGATCGGACCTGGCAAACCGATCGACACTAACCGATTTTTCGTGCTCTGTGCCAACTGCATTGGAGGATGCCAAGGCTCGACGGGACCCAAGTCAATCGACCCCCGTAAGGGGCAGCCCTACAATCTCACGTTTCCCTTCGTGACAATTCGGGATATGATCCGTTCACAGAAAATTCTCCTCGATAGTTTGGGTATATCGGAACTCTACGCCGTTATTGGAGGATCGATGGGGGGTATGCAGGTGCTTCAATGGGCGATTGAATATCCCTCTTTTGTAAGGCGTATCATCCCAATGGCTACAACCTGGAGGCAAAACGCCCAGGCAATCGCTTTTGACGAGGTGGGAAGACAGGCCATTATGCAGGATCCCGAGTGGCAGCAGGGGAACTACGACCCTGACAAAGGGCCCAACGTCGGTCTTGCTATCGCTCGGATGATGGCCCACATCACATACCTTTCCGATCGCAGTATGGACCGGAAATTTGGCCGGAAACGGCAAGATGGCCACGGGAATCGCTATTCTTTCAATATCGAATTCGAGGTTGAAAACTACCTGAAATACCAAGCTCAAAGTTTCATCAATCGCTTCGACGCGAACGCGTACTTGTATTTTACTCGCGCTCTAGGATATTTCGATCTCGAAAGCGCCTATGGCAGTCTGGACGATGCATTTAAATTGCTAAAGTGTAAAGCGCTCTCAGTCGCCTTTACTACTGATTGGCTGTTTCCGCCGAAACAAAATCGGGAGATCGTATTAGCTATGCTGAGACAGGGGATCGAAGCGTCCTACACAGAGTTGGATCTAGATCTCGGGCATGACTCGTTTCTCATCGAGTCCAACGAGCTTTTCAATCTTGTGCGTAACTTTCTTTCCACGTAATTGATCTCGCCAATCCTTAGCTCGCACTCAGATCGTATATGGCATAGCCGCTTAGCCAATTCGGGATTATGGTAGATTCACACTTCCAGTCCCCTCTGAGATAAACTTTGCGAGCAATGTGAAAATTTTGATTTCGGCAATAGGATTCAAACTGCCTTACCGAAAGAGGATTACCCCGTCTCGATTCAGCCCACTCCGCTGGATGCACCTCATTCTCCAATCGCCGCCCGTGTACCAGCATGCTCAGCCTGTTTTTCCAGTAGGCAAAGTTCACAAATCCAATGGTAAGATTTTGCGAAACGCGCAGCGCCTCCCTGATAACCTTGGATGGGCTATCCAGCTCCTGCAAGGTACGCGAGCAGATCACCCGGTCAAAATGATTGTCAGGAAACGAGCCCATGAACTCCATCATGTCACCCAAATATGCGGATAGCCCTCGTTTGACGCAGTCATGGATCTTTTCCGGACTCAAATCAACCCCCACGCCCTCAGTCTGCCTGCTCTGTTTCAGATACTCGAGAAGCACACCGCGACCACAACCGAGATCCAACACGCGTGAACCGGGCTCCACCCAGTCGCGCATGATCTGCATATCTACGGAACGCTTGTCCTTGTACTTAGCCATTACCTTGAACTGTCCTAAACGGCCACATGGGTTGATCAAGACAGAAAGCTGTCATAGAAAATTAGCCTGGGTTCACTCAACCTTCGACTCTGTTGAAGCCAATCGAATTACTATTCCCGCTTTTTCTTCCCGGCCATAACCCGCCCCATCTTAGTCGAGGGCTTTGCAGAAGCTATGAGAGAACAGGCATTTTCCTACACTCATCACAATCAGAAGTTCTGGCCAAAGCATTACGTTCACCCCTCCAGCTATCGCTGTTTCAGACTCCCCACTCCAGATGCTCTGGCAGGCGAAATGAGTAGCGACCAAAGAGGGGGAGCAAGCCTACCCCAACAATGGCGATCGATTCCTTGGCCATATCCTCTAATATTATTTAAGCTCCAATACCGCCTGTTCCCATTTTAATTTTGCCGCGTCTAACATTTCCTTGCCAATCGCCTCAATCACAGAGGCGACGACGGCATTGCCAAATTGCTTATAGGCTTGCCCGAAGCGTTGATCAATTTTGAAGCTTTCAGGGAAACCCATCATGCGACGGCACTCAACGGGGTGCAATTTGCGCACTACACCATCC
>PBMN01000039.1:0-66749 GCA_002722675.1 Opitutaceae bacterium | reverse complement strand
GCTGTAGAAGTTCGTGTTGTCTTCAGACTGGAATCATGGCTTTTTAGCAGTTAGAGCTCTGCTTCCGCCTCCTCGAGGTCTTTCAAACGTTTCGACAGGTTCAACGGATTGATGTAGCTCGATGAATTTTTCCTACGGGTTTTCAACATATTCATTTCAAAGGTTTGAATTGATAGATTCAATTAGAAGTAGATTAAAGGGACGAGTCGTTCTTATGCCTCAAGACTCGTTCTTGACGAGGAGGTAGATTTCACCGAGTTCGAGAAGGATCTTTTCGAGCCCATCGTAGTATTCGCTCTCGTCTAGCTCCTCCTTCTTAGCTCGAAGGGTTTCGAGTTCCGCCTCCAAACGGTCGCGGGCGAATCGCTGATCCGGGGTAAGAAGTCGTTCTTGCTCGGAAGCGATGAAGGCGATTTGGCGCGAGCGAAATCCGTCGGGAATTGTGTCTCCCTCCGGTTGTTTGATCAGCCGTTCTCCACGGAACCAGTCAGCCGGAGTGCCGACTGAATCTCCATTGTCGTCGATGAGTGCGTGCTCGGAGGCGAGTCGGCCTTCGTCTTCATAAAACTGTTCCACAGATTGGGCAGCGTACACAAAGGCTTCTAGCAGGGAAACCTGTCCATCTTGATTGGCGTCGCCTTCCCGTGACGAAATCACGCGGGCAAAGCTTTCTCCAAAACGGGCGTAGTTAAGCTCAGTGCCGCTTCGTGTAGCGGTCATGAGGATCCGGTTGGGCTTGGAAAGGCGATTGATGAATGGGGCGGATGCCGAACCGCCATGGACGAAAATCAGAGTGCGTTCTAGAGGATCGAGCCATTCGCGCAGCACCACAGCGCTCAGATCGGGACCCCGTAGATTGAGTAACGTGCTTTTCTGGTTATGGGTTCCATGGCCGATGTAGACGATCCAAGCGGGTATGGTGCTATCGTTCTTCAAATTAGTTACCCATTCCTCTATAAGTGCTCGATCCACTTTATCAGACGCTTCCAGGCCCACAATCGTAATGCTGGCATTTGTCGACGCGGCCGCATTTTCCCAGGCACTTGCTGCCGACTCAAAACCATTGGCGAAACGTTCTTCTCCAGTAGCCCCCACAATGAGAAGGAGCTCATGTTCGGTTCCCCTCTTTTCAGCCCAGGATAGGCTCGAGAAGAGAAGGGCAGAGGCTATGAGAAAAGTCTTCACGCGAGTCCCTTCTTTCGACGCAATCCCCACTCCGCTAAGAAGCAGCAAAGGGAAGCAGCAAAAAGCCAGCCGTTGTGCCATAACGGATACGACCAGATTTCTGTAATGGGCGTTTGTTGCTTGGATATTTTGTCCCCGATAGTAGCAAGGGCATTCCAATCGAGTACCTCACCCCCTGTTTGGGTTGCAATACGCTGGAGTAAATCCCGGTCGGGTGAAAGAGCACGATATTCATTTGTCAGAGGTTCGTTGACCCAACCCGTGTCGGCCATGCCGATTACTTCGCCTTCGGGTCCTAGAACTTCGACGCTCGCAATGTAGGCCCCTTCGTCCCGTGAGGCGAAGGTAGTCGTAAACCGTCCGGGAGAGTCGACAATCGGTTCCGCGAAAAGATCGACCTCGGTAAAGCCCTTGTAGTTGGTGCGCTCTTCTTCCGTTAAATCCACGCGTTGGATGGTGATTCGAGCCTGCCCGATCTCGAGTGGTTTGTAGTCGTCATTTCGAGCCTCAACATTGAGCACAATGCCCTCCGAAGATTCTTTGGCTTCTATTTCTACAATCTCGGGAACGTCTGTGACCAGCCAACGAGCGATCTGCCGCCAAAGTCGAGCCAGATCTTCTTGCTCGCTTTCACCTCGCATCCCCCATCGCCACATGTCGCCGATGGCGACGCAGGCGACTTTGCCTGCTCCGAAGTTGTGCGCGACAAGGCTCGGGTATCGGTCTCCCAGCAAGTTTTCGACCTCCGCGAGCACGCGAGCTCCTGGTTTGATCTTTGGAATCGTATTCAAAACGCGAAAGGGGGGCATGGTATTAAGTCGTGCTCGCTCGTCCGTTTCCAATGGTCGGACTCTCGTCCACGGTTCGACCCAGCCTTCGCGAGTGAGTTTCCAGGACAGGTTCTCGCTTGAGGCTCGTTTGAAAGTCTGGTCGAGGTAAATCGGAAGGGTTCCTGCAATCGGCGTTTCTGCATAACCCCCGTGGTCCAAAGCGTCGGCTCCGCCGAGTGCCAGCAGCCCACCCCCTCGTTCGGATACAAAGCGTCGGATCAGCGTCTGCTGATTAAAGCTGAAAAATTCGGCTTCTAGATCGTCAATGATGAGGGCGTCATACTCGAACAATTCTTCGGCCGTTTTCGGAAATCCGTCACTGAGCTCATTCTCGTCGCGTGCATTGACTCGTATGAGAACAGGCTGGTCATAGTCTTCGGTTTCTTCTTCGTCGCGTCCAAAGCCGCGATAGAGCGGATTGCTGGACTCTCCAGAGCGGCCCTTGAATTCGAACTTAGGCTCACGACGGGCGACCCGGATCAAACCGGTCATCTGCAACTGCGGATCTTTGTAGAGGGCGCGGTTGAGAAACTTGTATTCCCAGTTAGGACGTCCGGTTACATATAGAATCCGAAAGGCCTTTTGCCCCCCGTCCACCATGGCGATGCGTTCGTTGTTCGCCTCAGTAGCCTCTTCTCCCAAATTCAAGTTGCTCGTCGAGAGCCGGTAAAACTGAATACCCGTGCGAATCGGGCGCCAGTCAAAAACGAGGGTGTGGTTCGATCCGCTAGCCTGGGTGCGGAAGGACTGGGGTTGAGGAAGATCGGATTCGTCGTTGACTGCGGGAAGAGCGTCTCGGATTTCGAGTGGTGTAACGCTTACGGAAACATTTTGGGCGGGCAGGGAAGCAGAGGATACAATCGCTTTAAGCGAGATAGGGGCGTCGTCAAAAGCGGTTTGTCTTAGCTCGACTCTTTCGATGCTCAGGTCAGGCAATTGGGTCGAATCTCCGACCACTACGGGATAGATTGGGGGAAGGGTGCTCAGGTTGATACTGTCGAGCGCTGCGGAGTCGGTAGCGACTCCATCGGTGAACAGCAATATCCCCGCCAGGGGTAGGCCCTCAAATCGCTCTTTTAGCTGTTGGAGAGAATAGGCCAGATTGCTTCGATCTCCCCGGAAGTCCAGACTGGCAAAATCGGTCACGCGTCTGAGCTCCCGGTCGAAGCGATAGGATCGGGCTTGAAAGTTTTCACTTAGCTCGCTCAGCCAGGAGGCCTCTGTTCCGGCCAGTCTTCCTTTTAGAATCCCCCCCCGGCTCTCTTCTTGCCCGATGTCGCTTAGCTGCATGCCTTGGCTGTTATCCGCGACGACCGCGACGATGTTGGCTCCTTTAGCGGGACGCTCTCCGATCCAATGGGGGTCCAGTAGGCAAAGGAGTAGAAGTACAATTCCCAAAGCGCGTAGTGACAAGCCAAGGGCGTACCCTTTGATGAGTCGGCCCTCGCTTTTCCAGGCGAAATAGGAAGAACCTAGCAGAGCGATACCTACCAATAGTGATACCCACCACCAGCTATCTCCGTTTAAGGTGATCGCTCCTATCATAACGTTGAGTACGCGGATGCGTAAGGATAAGGAGGACCGGCTCGATCATTCGGTTGTTTAGGCGTTAGCGGAGAACCGGGCCGGTTCCCACTACCTTCATCGACAGACCGCGGGGTCGTGAGCTTATTTCTCGCCAAGAGATTCATAGTATTTTCTCACGGATTCTTGATAGGCACGCGGCACGGGATCGCGATCGATGGGCTGGAGGGCATTCGGATCCTCGTAGCGTGCGAGCTCCTGGGCTACCCAAGTACGAGCGTCTTTGAGCGGAGCAATGATGCCATCATTAACGACGCCCCACTTTGGCTCCGATCCGTGCCGTCGAAACTCCGCTCGAACACGCTCCGCCTCTTCGCGAGCTTGAGAAAGTCGCTGGCGAATATCCGGCTGATCCACGAGTTCCTCGACCGTACGGAGCCGCTCGGCCCAGTCGTTGAAGCCTCTGCCAGTGAGAGGAGACTCGTTTTCAGGATTTCTTGAAAACTCGCTAAGAAAATCGTCGAGGGCAGAAGCGATGTCACTACCGCCATCGCCGCCACCACGGCCACCAGTGGGAGATCCGCCTCCTTGGGAGCCGGGTTGTTGGCCTTGTCTCGGTTGGTTGCTATTGGGTTGTTGGGCGACTGATTGTCCAGACTGTCCCGGTTGCTGGCCCTGTTCGCCTGCTTCGCCGCCAGGAGATTGCTCGAGCTGCTGTCTTTGACTTTCGGTCGGTTGCTGGGCGAGAGACTGCCTGGGCTCTTGGCCGGATCCTAGTTGTTGTCCTGGTTGGTCGGAGGGTTGTTGACTAGGCTGTTTGTTTTCAGGTCTGCGTTGTTGAGAGGATCCAGGCTCGCCGGCGTCGGCGATTTTCTGGCCCGGATTTTCTTCATTTGAATCCAGATTCTGGAGACCGTATCCTCTTTGATCTTCTTCTTGACCCGGTCGAGCTCCTTCTTGTTCGCCATTATCGGCTTGAAGATCGCGAGAAAGCGAATCGAGTTCTTCTTGGGCAAATCTAAGGGAAGTCGCTTCATCCCCTAGGATACTGCTCGCGGCCTGTTCGACATTCTGCTGCAGTTCGTCGAAGCTAAGCTGCAACTCCGGTTGCATGCCCTGGGTTTGTTCTACGAATCCTTGGCTCAACATTTCGGAACTCATTTGTAGTTGATCGTCGATTTCGCTTTGACTTTGCTCGCGGAGGAGGTCGTAGAGCTCTCGATGGAGCTTCTGTTCGCTGAACTCAGATGCCTCAGTGACCTCTCTCAAATCTCTCATCAGCGAATCGAGTCTCTCCTGCTGTTGAACGATACGTTCTGTGATTTCCTCGCGGTCTTCTGAATTGTCCAAGCGAGGCCCACCTTCCTGGTCTAGGTTTTCGAGCGCTTCGCTAATGTTTCGCTGGTTTTCTGCCAAATCTCGAGCCGTCTTTCTCGCCTCGCGAAGTTGCTCGGTGAATTGGCTGGAGGTTTCATTTCTGAAATCCTCTTTGAGATCCTCCAAATTTTCCTGGGCACGTGTGCCGGTGGCCAGGGCTTGAGAGATTTCCTCGTTACGCAGTGACTCGCCGATTTCGCGCATTTCTTCACGAGCTTGATCGAGTTGCTGACGCGCCTCGCGGTTGTTCTCGTTTGACTGAAGTCGGTCCATCCGTTGTCGCGTCTCGTCGACATCGGCCAGCATTTGCTGCTGTTCCTCCTCTAGACGCTTTAGTTCGCGACGAATCCTTTCGCGCTCCTCTTCATCTTTAGCCTGAGCGATCGCTGTTTGGAGTTCCTGCAGGCGCTTGTTGATGTCCTCCTGGCGACGGGCTAATTGACTGAGTTTGCTCAGTACTTGTAGTTGCTCCTTTTGCTCGGGAGAAGTCAGGCTCTGTGCTTGGCTTGCGGTTTCATACCGGTTCTCTTCTTGGCGAAAATCCAGTTGATCGAGCTGTCGCTGATTGCGTGATTGGCCTCCTCCACCGCCACCCGCTTGGCGAGATCGCGATACGTTGAATTCCTTGGGCTGTATACGAAGCAGAGCTTGAGTGGCTCCCTGCGCGCTTGAAGCAGCCTTGTCCAAAGGATCCTCAACTCCATCGATGATAACGGTATCCAATGAGATGAGGACGTTCCCCATAAGGGAACCCGCCAACTCTGCAGCCGTTTTCGCCTTCTCTTCGTCAAGCCGCTCCTTCAATGCCTCGAGCTCTTGTACTGCTTCTGTTTGCGACTCGTTTATGACCTTCGCGTCTTCGATAAACGAATCGTCGGAGAGGCCGCGCTGCTTCAATTTCCAAATAGCGATTGTGATCTGGCGTTGAGTCTCAATCAATTCCTCTCCTTGATTCCCTTGTTGCTGCTGTCCTTGACCGCCCCCACTTTCATTTTCGCGAAAGATTTCGTCCAAAGACCTGACCTCGGCGAAATAAAGATCGCTGGTAGAACGGCGTGATTCCCCGTCGGGGCCGTAATCATCGGCCCAAGCCCACCATGTCAGAAGGTCGTCTGCTTCTACGGACTGTTCTTCCAAAGAAAGAATGGTCTCAAAATCCGAGTCCAGATCGAGCGTGTTCTTTTCGGCCGAAGAAAGGTAAATGGGTGGTTCTGTTCCAATACTAAAAGCAACTCCATAGTCGAGCAGCCCAAAGTCGTCTCTCGCTTCTGCCTCCAATGCGATCTCCTCGATCGGGGAGACCCGCTGGTCGCCTCGCGGAAATGCGATTGACAGTTCAGGCTTTTTGTTGGGAAGAGCCTCGACTCGTATATCGGGAGGAAAAGGGTTTTTCCGTCCCTTTTCATCACTGAGCTCTAGTGCCATTCGAAGCGAATCCTCTACGATAAGTGAAGTTTCAAAGCGTGTACTTTCTGGATTGGCTGCTTCAAGAAGGACTTCCCGCCCATCGCGACCAACTAATTTCGCTACCTCGATCGGCTTGTTCGTTGTAAAAGAGTAGGTGAGATAGGTTCCTACGACCGCGCTGATGCGTTGCGTGTCTTCGACGAACCGATCGGGTATTTGGGTATAGTCCGGGAAATCCAGATTCGCATCTGCCTGTATCAGAGCAGGAAGCTCAAAGATTTCTATTTTGTAGGCCTCTGACTCTCTCCCGTCGAACGTGACATGGTAACGGAGATCGGAGTCCACTTTGCGTAGGGAGTAAACAAATACAGGATCCGAAAGGCTTTGCCCCATGATGTTTCGGGTAGAGTTCCCGTCAGGGAACAAGGTGACGAGCTCTACATCTTTAGGAAGGGACTCGCCTTCGAATCGAGCCGTGATGACCACGGTCGAACCTCGTTCCGCGTCAGTGTCGCCTGGACTGACAGTGAGCGAAGCTGTAGATGAAACGACCCTCAGAAGCTCGGTTTGCTTAGGCTCTACGAGTAAGGCCACGATAAGCAGAGCCCATATGGGCAAAGTAGCTGCCAGATTTCTGAAGAGCGAATTTTTATAGTCTTCTTTGCCTACTTGCTGCCACGAGTTGATGGTATTGTGGTCGAGTATTTCATCGATCAGTTTTTCCTGCAGAAAGTTTAGAGGCCCGCGGCGATAGTCGCCTTGTTCCATAGCCGTGGACAATGCTTGCTTAAGCGAAGGGTTTGCGGATTCGATCGCCTGGGCGGCCGCAATGTAGTCCAAGGGTGTGCGATTCGACTCGCTGCGATTCAATAAGAGCGTGCCAACGATGATCGTCAAAGTCCCAGCGATCAAAAGCGTGGCGAGGACCGAAACGAGGTAGGCACTCACGAGTAAAGCGAGGGCAATAGTGAACGCGAGGAGCCATCGGCGTGATTGACGCCTCATCAAGCGGGTCGATCGAATCCGTTTGGCGACTTCGTGGGTTTCTCCTTTCAGCCTTGGGTCAGCGTGTGAACCAATCGCTTCTATGAGCGTTGTTTGCTTAAGCTTCATAGGGCAACGGTGTCCTCTCTATTTTGAAGTTTTCGGGCAATCAGGCTCTCGGTTGCGAGAAGGATGGCGACCAGAATGATGACCCATCGCCAAATCTGTTGATGGCTTTCCAGTTCGACAGCGTTTTGAGTTCGGAGTTCAGCTTTGGTTGGGATCTTAGATTCTGCCAGTGATGAGGATCTTCCCAAGGGCACTCCAAGTCTTTCCCAATCTTCGAAGGCGTGGGTTTCCCATTCACTTTCCTCCGAAGAAATTTGCAAGGCGACCCAGCGGTCGGATCTCCCATCGCGTAGCCGGTAGAGACCCGGTAGAGATGGGGTTTCGCTTGAGTAAACATCCGCGTTCAGGAGTTGCCAGCTCATGGTAGGGGAACTGAATTGGGAATGGACGGCATCAATACTTACGACACTGGGCTGATCCGATCCACCGGCGGCCCTCTCAAAAAGCTTCTGAAGCCAAGGCACAAATTTGGTGGAAAGGACCCATTGACTGTACTTAGGTGCCCAGTCACCCACCCAAATGGTAAGTGTGCCGGTTCCAATGGGTGCTTCAAGTATCGCTGGGGATTCGTCGTCGTATCGGGCGATCGCGACGGCGTTCGAGTCTTCCGGAAGATGAACGGTATGAGCATGCCAGAATCGAATACGGGAAAAATCGCTGAAACGTGGATCTGCGAAAAGGTTAAATGAAGGGTGCTGGAAATCGATCATTCCCAATCGAGAGTCAGTCTGATTCTCCGTCCCGGTTCTCCATCCATTTTCCCCTAGAAGGGATGCGGCGACTTCAATACGATCTGGATGGCTGAGGAGAAGCAGGCCGTGTGAACCCTCGGAAATTCTAGATCTAACTTCTGCGACTGAATTCTGATCCAGAAGTGAATCTATCAGAATAAATGGGGCCGCGCGATTTTTTTCGGCATCGACTCTGTCAGGAGTTTCAAAACTGACAATTGGGTCCTCCCATCCCGATGTGGCACGCTTAATGTAGAAGGCTGCTTGGTTCGGATTATCCGCGTTCTCAATCTCGCCGAAGTAGTGTAAAGCCATGGGCCTAGGTCTCTCCTCGGCTACGAAAAGGGTGTTGTCAAAGCTCTCGGAGTCACCATCTAGGGTCACTTGGAACGGACCCTCAGTTCCAGCAGGAACGGCCAAAAGAACGATACTTTTGTCACCAGAGTTAGAGTACAATTTGGTGGGTTCTGATAGGACGGCTCCTGAGGCCGCATCAGACAGTGATAGTTCGAGTTCGGGATTTTCAGTTGCTCCGGAACCTCGAACGCCGATTCGCATTTTTCTTTGCTCTTCCTCGCCTGTCCAGCCGAGCCAATAAATGCCGACATTGCCGGTGTGAGTTCCTGAAATAGTTTTGATCTCAAACTGGCACTCCTCCGGCCATTCGCGACCTGCTATCCCGGCGATGCGAGCGGACTTTTGCAGGTCAGAAAGAAGCACAATGCGTTTCTTGGAGGTTACGGCGGCACCTTCATCCGCCTGTTCGAGTTCAGCCAACGCCAACTCGATTGCATCATCGAGCTGGCTTGAGCCCCAACTCGGTTTCATTTCTGAGAGTAGGGCTTTAGCGAGTGTTTGGCGTTCGTTTGGTGGCCATTCGCTCCATCGGTCAAACGGAAGTTTCAATTGGGCATTCAAAGCGACGGAAATAATTGATAGCTGATCCTGACTCTCTAAATCCTCGATGTACGATTCTGCTTGCTGAATTGCGTTAGCCCAAGCCCCTTCACGCTGCATGCTCGCACTGCTATCTAAGATGAGAACGAGTGTATTGGGAGAAGAAACATTTGGGGTGACTGGCAAGTTGGATTCGATGAATGGGCGGGCAAAGGCTAGGGCAAATAGAGCAACGACGAGGCAGCGTAATACCATAAGCCATGGGTTTTGAATGCGGCTTTTTCGTTCCAGACGCGGGGGGGACTCTTTCAGGAAATTAGTAGCTGAGAAACGGATACGATCTTTATTTGCCCTGCGTATAAGGTGAAATATGACGGGTCCCGCAATGAGGGCTAAACCGGCCAGAAACCATGGAGACAGGAGGTTCATAGACCGACTCGTCCTTTCAATGGCTGGCGTCTGAGAAGATCAATCAGAACGAAGTCCAGAGGCTTGTTTGTGGGAGCGATGAGATGGCGAATCCCCCGCATTTCCAGTGTGCGGCGTATCTTTAACTGGTGCGCTTGGAAGCTCGCTTTGTAGGCACTGCGGGCTTCATTGGGGTCGATGTAGATCTGTTCTCCCGTTTCGAGGTCCTCCCATTGCGATGCTTTACCGAACTCCAGATCGAGCTCGGCAGAATCGAGTATTTGAATCGCCCGTACATCGTGCCCGGCGGCGATTAATTGGCCCATTGATTTTTCCCATTCCGCCGGTAGTGAAAGGAAATCGGAAATGACAATAATGAGGCTCCGTTTCGGAGTCAGCTTGCCAATCTGGTCGAGCCCATTGCCAAGGTTGGTTTCTTTACCCTCAGATTCCAAGCTGAGAAGAGAAAGCAATCTCTTAAACTGGCCCGGTCGCCATCGAGCAGGCAAAAATTGATGAAGATCGCGGTCGATCAGTCCCAGCCCAACAACGTCTCGCTGCTGCAAGAGAAAGTAGCTGAGTGTCGCTGCCAAGGTTCGTGCGTATTCCGCCTTGGATGTTTCGCCCGATGTGAATTTCATGGACCGGCTCGTATCCACTAAAATCATGCAGCGAAGATTGGTTTCGTCCTCGAATTTCTTGATGAACTCCTGATCCGTTTTACCGAGGACTTTCCAGTCTAAGTAGCGCAAGTCGTCGCCAGGTGAGTAGTTTCTGTATTCCGTAAACTCTACCGAGAAACCTTCTAGCGGGCTGCGATGAAGTCCTGACCATAGACCTTCCACTACGACACGTGCCCGTAACTCCAAGTCGCGGATAGCGAAGAGGGCGGTAGGATCAATGCCGATTGTGTTAGCGGTGGACATTTAGGATGAAGGCAATTGGGAAAATCTTGATTACGACTGCATATGTTCGATGAGTTTCTGGGTCACGGTTTCAATCGTTTCGCCTTCGGCTTCCGCCCGGTAGTTGAGTAAGATGCGGTGACGCAGTACTGGAGGAGCTAGCCTGACGATGTCGTCTTTGGTCACGTGGGCCCGGGAGTGCCAGAGAGCCAATGCCTTCCCAGCGAGGATTAGACCTTGGGCGGCGCGCGTGCCGGCGCCCCAATTGACCCAGGCTTTGACGAAATCAGGCGTTTCTGGGTTTTTAGGACGAGACGCGGCGACCAGTTTTACGGCGAAGGCGATCACTTCATCGGAAACGGGAACCTTTCGAACTAGTTGTTGAAACTCGATAATGTCTTCTGCGGAAAAGATCGACTCAATGGGATCGTGCTCTTTTGAGGTGGTTTGTTTCACGACCGCGATTTCATCCGCTTCGGGAAGGTAATCGATAAGGACGTTAAAAAGAAAGCGGTCTAGCTGCGCCTCGGGAAGCGGGTAGGTGCCCTCCATTTCAACTGGATTTTGGGTAGCGAGGACGAAAAAGGGCTTCGACAAAGTGTGGCGAGTCCCGGCGGCCGTCACTTGGTGCTCTTGCATGGCCTCGAGGAGGGCAGACTGCGTTTTCGGCGGCGTACGGTTTATTTCATCCGCCAGAAGCAGATTGGTGAAAATCGGACCTTTTGAGAAAACTAGCTTCCTTCCCTCTGCGGTATCATTGAGGATTTCCGTCCCTGTTATGTCGGCGGGCATCAAATCAGGGGTGAACTGGATTCTCTGGAAATCCAGCCGGAATACCTTGGCGACAGACTTGATTAGAAGCGTTTTCGCGAGGCCGGGAGCACCCGTGATCAGACAGTGCCCACCAGAAATCAAAGCCAACAGCAATTGCTCGACGACTTCCTCTTGTCCGATGATGGCTTTGCCGAGTTCCGTCTCGACTCTTTTTCTGCCTTCTTGAAGTCGATTAAATGCGTCTTCTTGTGCTTCTATGGTATCTAGTAATGGCATAAAATTGGTTTCGTTGGTTTAGGTTTAAGAAATTGAAATCGCTAGTGGGTCATGGCGTAAAAAATGATATTGATGCCCATCGGGTAGGCTCTTTTCTCCGCAAATTCTCTGAAGTACCATTCGTCCTCACCCTCGCGTTCCCACCCGTCTCCTAGATCGGTGTTGTGGCAGATGATGCACATGATGCGCCCGTCGTCGTCAAAGATGGCCTTGTAGTGCACTTCTTCCGTTCCATATCCCTGATGGCTAACGATGCCGTATCCACTTCGGTAGGCCTGAACGGCGTGTCCAACGCTGGGCACTTGAGGCTTTTCCTTTAGATCAAAGACCATGTGGAAAATTGGGTGGTCAATGGACAGCTCGACGGGTTCGCGATCAGGAAAAACACGCTTCATCTCGTAGTAGAAATTGTCATACTCGTCGTCACCCCAAAAATCGTCTACCATGAGGAAACCGCCATTGAGTAGGTATTTCCGAAGGGCCGTCACTTCGTCATCCATGAAAATAAGACGACCCGGCTCGATGATGTAGAGAAAAGGGTAGTTGAATAAATCCCTTTGAGTGAGCTCGACTACAACGGAGTCTGGGTTCACTTTCAGGCTGGTCATCTGTTGGAGTCGAAAGGCAAAATTGAGTTCCGCATCAGGGTAGTCTGTAGCCCATCCGCCACGTCCCCAGCCCCGTCCGCGGCCTCCCCATCCGCCATGGCCGCCTCTGCCGCCGCCAGAACTGTATTGTACCCGAGCAAACGTGAAGACGTCCTGCTTGAATTCGGAGTCCACCTGCCACTCTGGAACACCGGCTCGATTTTCGTAACGCTGACCGTTAGCCTTTAGAAGGACCGAGATTACGATCGAAAGAATGAATGAAAACCTGTAAACGGATGAGTTCATTGCTGGTTAAGTTGACTCTACTTTTGGTTTGGATCTTCTGTCTTATTTCGACTGTCTTCTGTTTATTGTGTCGAGTAACTCATACGCTTGTCGAAAGCGGGGAGCTTCCTCAAGAGCCATGAGGGTGTGGCGTTTAGCCGCTTCGGGGTCTCTTCGAAGATGTTGCTGGGCCAAGGTGTAGTGGACTTTGGCTATATCGGGGGGATCGAGTTCGAGAAGAACTTGTCCGGCGGGAATCGCGGCAGCTCCATATTGAAAGCGGGCGTGAGTCGAAAACAGGGCCCGCCAGGGTTCGACCGCCATGGGCCTGATCGCGATCCACTGATTCGCCCATCTGAGTACAGAAGGAGGATCATCTTGCTCTAGAGCGATAGACAGGAGTCGCTCAATCGGCTCGATTGTGTGGCCTTCGTTTTCGGCGATTTGAGTAAGGGTTTCCTTTTCAAGCTCGGTTTCCCCCAGTCGCTCGTAAACAAAGGCAAGGAGTGCGTGAGCATTCTCTTCACCTGGCAAATAGCCAGATTTTTCGATAATGGCTTCTAGCTCGACCCGGGCGGTCTCCCAGTCTTTGGCCTCGATAACCGGCTTGAGTGCTTCCATATCATCGAAGTAATTGTTTTCTGGAGTGATCGCAGCGATCGCTTTTTCCATGATGCTCTCGGAGCTCTCGAACGTGTACGAGCCCCCCAGCTTGGTAGCTTGGCTTTTGGCGTCTTCGAGGAACTGCTTATCGAGATCTGCAAGAGGAGCAACATGTTGGGCGAGGGCGGCGTTCATTTCAGTTCCTTCGGCGAGGGCTCGCAAGGTAGCTTTCATCGGTTCCAAGCCATAGTTGTCGTAGATGAACTTTACTACGAGGTAAGATTGGAAGTAAGCAAATTGAGTGTCCTCACCACTTTGGGAGCTAAGGAAAGCCGCGCTCATTTCACTGATCTTCTGCATGCGACCCTCTAGGATTCGGTTCCGATAGTCAACAGTCATCATTTGGCCCCAAGAACCGTTTCGTTCCCGTTCTTCGTAAACGGAAATGCCCTCGCTCAGCCACCTTGGCATCCGATTTCGGGTGAGTGTCAGTGTGACGGTATGGCAGAATTCGTGGTAGAGGACGGACTCCCAATTGGCGAGACTGGTAGCGGGACTGTTGATGGTAAATATCGGTCCGAAACAAACTCCGAGATAGCCTGGGTTGCCGGGCATGCCAAAGGTTCTCACCTCAAAGTCCGCTGGGTTCGGATAGATTTCGACCGTTACTTTTTCGTCTATCTCGACGCCGTAGCGCTCCGTCAAATAGTCGTATGCAGGCTCAAGCAGGTCTAGGGCTCTTTGTCCGTAGACGGGAGCTTCCTTTTTTGAAATCCGAACGCGAAAGTGATCGGTCTCCATTGTTTCGAAGTCATCGATTTTATCCCGTAAAGTAACCAGGTTGTAGGCTGATATATTGTAGGGGTCGGCATTGTGTACTTCATCAGCCAGTGCCCATCCCTCGGATTCTCGGCCTAAGCGGAGGAGGTCTTGGGCGAGTTGTATCTTTGCGGGAAGAAAGTTGTCCTGATAGGCTAGGGCGAGTCGCTGAGAAGCAGCCCCTTCTTTGAACCAGTATTTACGGGAGAGGTTTCTTCCAATCATGTGATCCACATTCGGATTGGTTCGCCAGGTGGAAAGTGCATTTTTTCGATACGAATCTCCCTCGTCGTCGTTGCTTCGAATGTAGGCTATGGCGGCCTTCAAGGCGAGCGCTTCGGGAAAGCGAGGGTTCACCTCGAGGGCGATGTCGATTTGCTCGATCGCCTCGTCGTAGGATTCCGCATCCATAAGGTGCTGGGCGATGAGGACTCGGGTTTCGGGGTGCTTTTCATTGATGCCCAAAGCGTTTTCGGCGTACTGCAATAGTTCGGAACGACTGCCTTCGATAAACGAGCTTGCTAGTCCATGCCATAGGTTTGGATCTCCAGGGTGGTGTTGGAGGCCTTCTTGGAAGTTTTTGGAGGCGAGTTTAAAGTCACTTTTAGCCAGAGCCAAATTCCCGCTCGCTAGGAAAGCGCTGGCAGTGGGATCCTGCTCCGTCTGAGCTCGCTTATAGAAGTTCTCTAGAACAATCCTCGGCTCAATTCCCAGGAGTATGGCGGCCTCACCGATCGCTACGAGCGAATCGGGGTCATATGAGTAGCGTCCCCGCCTCCGAATGTTGTTGTCGATCTCGTCAAGGATCTGATCGGCCCGCCTAGGATCGTCGGCGTACAGGGCCGCCTCCCTAGCGATTAGTCGCAGGCGAATGCCGAAGTATCGGCTTGAAAGCCCCTGCGTCAGTAGCTCGTGGGCTTCTTCGTACCGGCCCACTTTGAGTAGTGATATGGCTTCCAACCGCCACCAGGCTTCGTTCCACGATTGGATCCGGCGTCCAGTGACTGCGGCTTCTATCGCTTCGTCGTATTGACCCGTCCGGTACAGGTCTTCGACTGACTGAATGTCAGGAAGCACCTTTTCATCTTCGTCTTGGGCGACGATTGTGAAATTGAGGACACCCAATAGGAATCCTATCAGAAAAAGAGTAGTTGATAGGTTAGTAGGTCTTTGACGAAACACGCCAGAAGATAGCTGTGGGACAGAGGCTGCCGCAAGAATTTAAACGCAACAACTTAAAAACAGTTATTGCAAGGGTTTGAATGTTGGAATGGAAATTTGCGAGTGGACAGCTTTCGAGTCGTAATAGATATTTCGAGCCGTAAAGCGTCGTATCCTATGGTTTTGATAGTGTAGTTTCTTATATGATGGTTAGCGAATCTAGCACAATAAAATTTCCTGCGGCCGACAAACTAAAGCGTCGACCAAACATTCTTTGGATCTGCACCGACCAGCAGCGTTGGGACACGATCAGCAGTTTAGGAAACGAGTGCATTCGAACACCGAACATCGATCGGTTGGCAAACGAGGGAGTGGCCTTTTTGAAAGCGTTTTGCCAGAGCCCTATTTGCACCCCGAGTCGCTCAAGTTTTCTTACGGGAATGTACCCGAGTAGCGTCCATGGTTGCAGCAATGGGAATGACAGGTGGGCGGAGGCGGCACCTTTGGTCACCAAGACATTGGCGGATTCTGGATATCGCTGTGGTCTCGTAGGAAAGCTGCATTTGGCAGGTTGCCACGGTCGAATCGAGCCAAGGCCTGAGGATGATGGCTATTCGGTCTTTCACTGGTCCCATTCTCACAAGGATATGTGGCCGGAAGGGCATTCTTATGCGGACTGGGTTAAAGGAAAGGGGGGAACCCTCGGCGAAATGTATCAGGAAAAAGGATATATGGACCCCGAACTGCATCAAACTAAGTTCTGTGCGGACAAAGCGATCGAGTTTATGGAGGAGAATGCGGGCCATCCGTGGTTGATGAGCGTGAATATATTCGATCCGCATGTGCCCTTTGACCCCCCTCAGTTGTATCTTGAAAAGTATGATCCGGAATCCGTTCCAAACCCGCTTTTTCGCGAAAGCGACTTAGCGTCCCAGAAAAAGCTGGCCGGAGTCGATTTCCAGGTGTTGGCCTCGGATCCAGAGAGTTTTCAAGTGAAGGAGAAGATAGCGGCCTACTACGCAATGATTGAGCAAATTGACGATCACGTGGGTCGGATGCTGGATTGTCTGAATCGAAGTGGACAACGTGAAGACACGCTCGTCATCTTTACCAGTGACCATGGCGAAATGCTGGGAGACCACGGCTTAATAACGAAGGGCTGCCGGTTTTACGAAGGACTGGTGCATGTTCCTTTGATAATATCGTGGCCTGGTGTGATTTCTCAAGGCATTCGTAAGCGTTCCCTTGTTGAGCTGACAGATATCGCCCCTACACTGCTGGACTATGCGGGTTTAGAAAAAGGCGAGCGGATGATTGGTCGGTCGTTACGTCGCTTGTTGGAAAGTGAGTTTGATGCACATCGAAAATTCGTGCGCTGTGAATACTATCGAGCCTTAAGCCTTCTAGCTCCGGGAAGAGAGGGTTGGGAAGGCAGTTATGCCACCATGATCCGAACTGACCGGTACAAGCTCGTGGTCTATCACGGTCATGAGAGCGGCGAATTGTTCGATTTGGAAAAGGACCCCGGTGAGTTCAATAACCTATGGAGCGATCCGGATTGCAATGAAATCCGATTCGATCTCATGAAGGCCATGCTCGATCAAAGTGCATTTGCGGTAGACCTCGGGAGCGAATTGACCTGCGTGTTTTAGTGGATTGGTGCTAGCAAGCGAAGAATGGGTTTATCGGGTTCCAAATGGACCAGCCCCCTTGCAATCCAACATTTTGAAATCAAACAGCATTTCACGTGTATCTAGGGCATTAGAACGACCGTGATATACATGCAAAATATTCGTTTGTGGAATCCTGTAGCGGCGATTGCGGGATTAGGTTTAGCGGCCCTCAATCGAGTCTCAGAAGATTTGTACACAACGGAAGATTGTGAAATGACCCTCGAATCTCTAGTCGAAGGGGACGGGTCCTTTTCCAGGATGGAATTGGGAAGGAAACGATGGCGTGAGACGATTTTGAGAAATAGGGCTGAATCCGAATTCAGTCTGAGGACCAGTCTATGCTTGCAGATTTTGGTAAAACTTTAATCGTTCCGACAGCATCCTTACGAGGTCTATTTCAAAATGTATTTTAGAGGATTTCTATGTCAAAACAAGATCGCCCAAACATCATTCTCATTATAACTGACCAGCAACGCTACGAAACGATTCGAGCATTGGGTTATGAATATATGGATACGCCGCATTTGGACCGGCTCGTGAACGAAGGAGGTACCTTTAGTCAGTGCCACATTACTGCTCCCTCATGTGCACCTTCACGGGCCAGCTTGTTTACGGGGACTTACCCGCACACAACCGGTGTCCTCAAAAACGCGGATCCCTGGAGCAAGTCGTGGGTGGGTGACTTGTCGGACGCGGGCTACTACTGTGTTAACGTAGGCAAGATGCATACATATCCATACGATACGAAGCTTGGATTCCATGAGCGTTATGTGGTCGAAAACAAAGACCGCTATTTGGAGGAACGCTATTTCTACGATGAGTGGGACAAGGCCTTACATGCGAGAGGACTTGTGAAACAGCAACGGACGCTTTACCGAAAGCGGTCGGACTACGATGAGCGGATGGGAGCGTTCGAATGGGAATTGCCGGAGGACATGCATTCAGACATGTTTGTGGCGAATACGGCAACCTGGTGGCTGGATACCAAGCCGAAGCCTGATGGCCCGCTTTTTATGGAGATTGGGTTTCCCGGACCGCATCCGCCTTTTGATCCGACGGAACGCTTTATAGATAAGTACAAAGGAAAGAAGCTTCCGTTACCGAAAATCAAGCGCGAGGACATAGCGGGCCAGCCCGATCCCTACCAGAAATTGCGTGAGCATAATTTCGAGGTCGATCACGACTCGGTTGTGCATCTGGACGATCCGAGTGAAGAACAGCTTCAGCGGCTTTGGGAACACTATTTGGCAAACGTTTCTATGATCGATGAAAAGGTGGGCGAGATCATGGACTCGCTCGAGCGAAACGGCTATCTGGACAACACGGTAATTCTCTTCACGAGCGATCATGGAGAGGCACTTGGGGAGCATGGTCATATCCAAAAGTGGACCATGTACGATTGCGTTACCAACGTGCCGCTAATCGCCTGGTGCCCGAAGCGTTTCAAGGGAGGTAGTAAAGTCGATGCACTATGTCAGCTAATGGACGTGGGGCCGACGATTCTGGATTTGGCCGAAGTCGAGAAACCTGAGTGGATGGAAGCCGAAACGCTGATGCCCGCGTTGCAGGGCGAGTCCTTCGAAGGTCGGGAGTTTGTAATAGCGGAGCATGGGCGCGACGTTTTTCTCTACACCATCGATTTCGTGACCATGATTCGGACCAAGAATTGGAAGCTTGTTCAGTTCTTAGATGAGCCCTTTGGGCAGTTGATCGATCTGGTCAATGACCCGGCGGAAGAAGTCAATCTGTGGGATGATCCGAAATATGCCGAAAAGAAGACGGAACTGATCGATGCGATTGGGTCCTTTAGGGTGCGTAGTGGCTACCAGACCTGCACGATGTGGGAGACGGTGCGTTAGTGGGAATGTAGTCCGCTAACGTCCGAATCTGTAATCAATTAGAGTATATGGTGTGCGAGTGAAGCCGTAACGCGCTTTGTAGCGTTACGGTTGAAGGTGAAGATTGAATGAGCTTTGTACGTTTACTATTCAGTTGCTCGACTCGATTAGCCCGGGGCTATTAGTGTTTGGCTGGGGCGTCTAAAGCAATGCCGCTGAGTGCGGTCAGACTTTGAAGGAGGATGACCGCACGCAATTGGTCCAGAGCCTTCCAGCGGTTTTTTTAATCCGGCAAAGGCTCCAATTAGGCCCATCGCCATTCAGCAACTTTGCCGGGAGTGAGAGCCTTCGAACTCGGTGATTATAAGCGTTCCCCAAAGCGGTAAATTGGCAAACCCCAAGGCACTGAAATTCGTATCGGATTTCCGATTTGAGTTTGTATCCAGACGCCCAGTTGAAATGGATCGATTCAGATGAAATCACCCGTCTCTGGAGTTCTATCCACTGCATGAGCATAAGTGTACCTTTTAAGGTAAAACTAACCGCGTCCAGAAAACTGAAAAAATCCGATTCAATCTTGTCGACGAACAATGGGCAGAGCCACTTGTTTCGGTTAGAATTCCCGGCCGGTAACCTTTGTCTTTATGCGGCAAAGATACATGTCAGCGGTTATATAGAGCGTCGATCCATTGTCGCCCCAGGCACAATTTGCGGTTCTTTCACCCGTAGAAAGGTGCCCGATCAGTTTGCCTCTGGGGTCGATGATCATGACGCCTCCATTGCCGGTTACCCAGAGATTTCCCTGCTGGTCGATTTTTAAGCCATCTGGATTTCCTTCACCGAGATGGCGGTGCGGTTTAGCATCGAAGAACAAAGTTCCTTTGCCCGCTTCCCCGTTATTGTCGAGCGGATACGCCATGACAATGGGATTGTCGGGGTCGGATTGGGCGACATACAGGGTGCGTTCGTCGTGTGAAAGTTCGACTCCGTTTGGGAAGCGCAATTCGTCGGTGATGAGTGAAACGTTACCGGCTCGGTCGAGAAGGTAAACGCCTGCGAAATCAATTTCCCTAGTTGGGTCAGTTTCTCGATTCGGAAGTCCGTATGTGGGATCCGTGAAATAGATGCGTCCCGTGCGGCCGATGGCAATGTCGTTAGGACTGTTAAAACGTTTTCCTTGGTAGTTGTCGACAAGTGTTCGCTTTCCCTCTCCAAACACCATCGTGGATAATCGACGATCACCGTGTTCGCAGGATATGAGCCGCCCTTCATCGTCGATTGCGAGCCCGTTGCTGCCCAGCCCAAGACTGTAGGTTCCATGGCCGGTATATCCGGAGGGTTCAAGGTAGACTTCCGCCCCAACGCCTTCGGTCCACTTCACTATTTGGTTGCGATGAACATCGGAGAATAGAAGAAAACCGCCATCTTTAACCCAAACAGGGCCTTCCCCCCACGCGAAGCCGGAAGCAAGCACTTCGATCTTGGCATCCTTTGTTATGAGGCTGTCTACCTTTCTGTCGAAACGCAGAACCTCACCGATAGTGGGAAAGTTCGTGGAATCTTGACCTTGGAGTTTTATCGATAGGAGGGTGAGTAAAGCCAGGACGGTGATTGGGATGGGTTTCGTTTTCAATTTTCTGATTTATTGGGTAAGGGCGATCTCCGATCGCCCAATCGTTTTGAATTGATTTTTATGGGCGTTCGGAGATCGCCCGCTACCTTTAATTTGCGTTCTTAGTTTATCTGGTCGACGAAGGGTGAATCGGTGCGTCGTAATTCGGCCAGCATCTCGCGCTTGAGCTCTTTGAGTTCGTCCCGGTATTCAGGATAAAAGGCTAGGTTGATCAGCTCTTCGGGATCCGAATTGATGTCATACAGTTCCTCGATTTCTCCCGGAAGCATATTTTTGATGAATTTGTAGTTATGTTTACGGTACGATACCCACCAAGGAATATTTGAACCTTCGTCGGTCGATTGGGATAGATCGCGGGTTTCGGATCCATAAATTCGAGCTGTGTAGGCGATTAGGACAGAGTGATCACTGTTCGCTTCCGGATTCTGAAGAAGCGGTGTAATGTCCCGCCCGTGCATTTCCCAGGGGAGTTCTACGTGAGCAAATTTAAAAAGCGTTGGTACCAAATCCTGCCCACCCACGGGAGTGGCACAGACTTTGCCTTCAGGAACTCGTCCTGGAAATGAGATTACAAGCGGGCTGGAAATGTTGGCGTCGTAGGGTGCTATTTTGTGTTGAAAACCGTGTTGTCCCCAAGCGAAACCCTGATCGGAAGTAAACACAATCAGTGTATTCTCGAACTGGTTCGTTTCTTTCAGAGTTTCGATGAGCTGACCGACGGCTTCGTCTAGGCTCACAACGGTTTCCTGATACCGACGAGAGCTTTCCTGAAACTCTCCGCCCTTAGGGGGTCGCTGGGTATAGTATTTCCCATCTTGGGCGAGTTTCCATGCTTCACGCTTCTTAACGTACAGCGGTTTGCCGGGTCGGGGCCCGTGGAAATCTGGTGGAAAGGGGATTTCTATGGACTCATCTATTGAATCGACATGATGTGGGGCGGGATTGAAAGGGCCGTGACTTCCCGCGTAGCAAAGCCAAAGGAGCCAGGGCTTTTTCTCGTCTCTTCCTTCGCCTTTGAGATATTCCTGCGCCCATTTCGTATAGTTAGTGGTTGAATATCCTTTAGTCATCTGTGCTTCACCACCGTTGAAGGAAATTAGCTGGTTATCGTAGTAGTTACCTGAGTTTTTCGGGAATTTAGGGCGGTTCCAAACGATCTGGTAGTCCCAGTCTCTCCCATACCCTGTATCCACCCCTGTGTGCCACTTTCCGATATGGGCTGTGGTGTATCCAGCCTCTTTGAACGAACGCATCCAGAAGGGCGTTTTTTCGGGGTCATACGTGCTTCCAGGGTAGGAGCCTTCCATGCGCATGGATTCAACGCCGTACTGATGTTTGCCCGTAAGAAAAGTGGCTCTTGCGGGCATGCACCAAGTCCCATTGTAGGCGTGCTTGAAACGAACGCCACTCGCGGCGAGGCGATCGATGTTCGGTGTGTCTACCCATGAAGGAGCTCGTTCGTAGCTGCTGACAGTACGGTCGGATTGATCATCCGTGTAGATAAAGAGAATGTTGGGTTTGTCAGCCGAATTTGCATCGAACGCGGCGGCGACGATGGCACAAATGATTGTGAGGAAGATCAGGAGATTGCTTGGCTTCATTATTTTTCGTTGGGTCCAAACTTCATCGGCGGCACTATTGCCAGAAACAGCTATTGGGTCGATCATTGCAAGGAATTCGTTAAGCTCCCTTATGGGATCTAAAAACAATCGATCTCTTTACCTTTCCTCAATAAAAGCTCTCCCCGCGAATACCGAAATAATTCTATATGAGTAAGTATCCAATGAGTACTGACGCAATCTATTTTATAAACCCAAGTAGCCCTTGGAGAAAAAGGTGAGAGGCGGGGAGGGCAGGGCAAGCATTTTATTAATAAGGATGGCATTTAGAGCGAATCCCATCTTAATGAGGCGATCGAAGATGAAGTTCATAGGCTTAAAATAGACTGATTTCCGAGATTAGGGGCAATTGGCTGAAAGTTAGCACCACAGAAGAATTCCGACATTTTGATGGAATGTCGAGTGCGGGATTTGTGTCCTTCTCGAATATTATAGAAATCGCCTCTTTCGAGATGGGATCGAGGATTCTAGTTAAGGAGTTAGCCCACCCTTATCTGAAAGGAAACCGTTGGAATATTTTATTGGCTAAACCCATGCTGTTTCGCTTCGGTCGAAGTTAGGTAACGGGTCGACGGTACTTGAATACCTAAAGATCTCTAAACAAAATTTGTTAAGTAAGAAAAACCGATATCGACTCGTACTTGCGTTTATTGCTCTCGCTGTTTCCTGCCAGCTTTCGTCCGACGCCTCGATGTCAGAAGTTGGCAAAGAGCAGGCAATCACCAACAAAATCAACCAAGTAGTTGAAAAGTATCGTGAAATGACGATTTAGCTAGAAGCTCCGAATTCTTTGGAAGGCTAACGGCAGGGGGCAAGTTAATGGTCATTTTAACCGTTGAAGGAAATTTGTCTGCATGGGCGAGCAAGGCGTGGTAGGTGCAAGAGGGAGCTGCGGTAGTAAAAAAAGATGGTTCTGTGGTCGGAAACGCGCTCAGCTATAAGGAGTGGCTGGGGGGCTTGATGTGCGGTTCGGGAGAGAAGAATGGAAAGCAGATGAGCGCGGTTGCTGTACTCGGGCGAAAGACTTTGATTAAAAGACAACGGATCGACCCCCGAACGAAGTAGATTACTATATCGTTTATTTGCATTTCGTGCACCGGTCGAGCCCGGGCTACGAGAGCGGCTTGGCCTCGGCGATGGTGCTGCAGTCGGAAATGGAAGGACGCATTGATTTCGCTGGTAAGAACGCCTACAAAAAGCGGCCAAAGAGGAAAAGTAGTTTCACGATTGTTTAAAATTTGAGTGGCCAATCAGCGGCTAGGGCTCTTCCTTTTTGGGTTTGCTTGATCTACCCTCTTACTTAAGAAGGTAATCAAGGTAGTTTTCTCATTCCAAAAATCATGAATCGATCGATGTCGAAAGGAGTATTTTTCCTACTAGTGACAATTTTAGGGCCCGTCTGGGCCCTCCAGGGCCAGGCACCCGTGCCTACGATTTGGGAGCAACGAGCCAAGGAACGGTTCACGCGGCTAACTTCCACAATGCAGATGGAGATTAGCCAATCCCAGCCACAGGATTCCGGGCTCAAAAAGAAGAAACTGAAAAAGCCTAAGCGCATTCTTCTATTCTGGCGGTGCGAGACTTTCATCCATACATCAATCCCTTCGGGGAATTTTGCGCTTCAGGAGATGGCTCGAAAAACCAGGGCATTCTCTGTTGAGTTGGCCGACGAGTACTCGGTTTTCAACAAGAAGAACCTCAAGGGATACGACGCGATTCTACTCAACAGCACGACTAGTCTAAAGTTTGAAAACGAGAAGCAGCGGGATGCCGTCTTGAGTTTTGTGCGAGGCGGCAAAGGCATTATTGGGATTCATGCAGCTAGCGACAACTTTTATGAATGGGAAGCGGGCGCCGCATTGATAGGGGGTCAGTTCAATGGGCATCCTTGGACTGCTAACGGAACTTGGGCCTTCAAACTCGACGATCCGACTCATCCGCTCAATGCCGCTTTCAAAGGTGAGGGATTCTGGCATTCGGATGAGATCTACCAATACAAACCTTCTAACTACCAAGGCGAAGAGAATCTCCGTGTCTTGGTCAGTCTCGACATGAGTAAACCAGAGGTTAGGGAGCCGTTGAGTTTGGAGAAATTTGAAAAATTCAATAGCCAGTATGATCCAGGTATAAGAGAAGTTCCCGTCAGCTGGATACGTGAGTTTGGCAAAGGGCGGCTGTTCTACACGAATTTTGGACACCGAGAAGAAACTTACAAGAATCCTGTAATCATGCAGCATCTTTATGATGGTATACTCTACGCACTGGGATTCACAAGTGCCGACGCGACTCCTTCGGCGGAGCTTCCTGCAATCCCTTTGGCTCTGGCTCCTTAAAAGCCGGCATCGAAATAGGGAATCGCCGCGATGCGAGATATTTATTCCTAATCGGAGAAATCCAGATACAGTGGCCTATTGTGGGGTTAGTGAGACGAGGAATAGGAGGGCGTTACGCCGCATTGATCTTCTCAATTATTTTTGATTCGCGGGTAGATTTATCGGCCGAAATAAGGGTTTCACTCTTGTCGGAGTTGGTGGCAACGACGCCTATTTGCGCTTCCCCTGAGTCAGCTAAAAAAGTCACTATTTTTTGGTAACATTGATTCAGGGCTGATGACGAGCAGGCCCCTACGGCGACAATTTTTGAGTTAACTCCAAGTTTTAGATAGGGCAGGGCGGCTGGTAGAGAGCCTGCAAGGACTCCAATCGATGAATCTAATGCGACGTCCGTAATAAGAATATCGAGACCTCCGTGGGCTAGGACGGTCATTTCCACAGCTGATCCGATTTTGTCTTGGACAGAGCTCTCATCCATCGCGATGACCGCGGCACCCGCTTTGGTCAGGCGTTCTTTGCATTGGCTAGCCATAAAAGCGTCAGAGAGCGCGATGAGTGCTATGCTCCCTTGGAGCGAGGGGGCGGAAATACCTGTTTTTAGTTTGGCTTGTTCCAGCTCCCAATACTCAACCTCAAACACGTCGCTCTCCTTTAAGGGGACCCATCCTCCCAGCGATTCGCTGTTTTGAATGACGCGGGTCGTGTGAATCGCTATATCGCCAACAACGGCTGCGTTTTTTGGATTCAGTCCAAAAGAGATCAGACCGCGACTGGGCCAAATGCCCCATCTTGGAGCCGAATCGAGGCAAGTCAGTCCGTTTGAGGCATTTCGGTCAAAGTATGACTTGTATTCGGATGCGTAAGTATCAATCGAATCGCCGGTATTCTCTGACAGGTAAACGGGAACACTTTTAGCGAAAATAGAATGGTCTGGTGTCAAGGGGCCTCGGGTGCCGATTTCGCCTGCGTTCTCTAGATTGGCGAATCCGATAGCCTCCGGACTTGAGTTGAGTTTGGCGACCACCGGAACCCCGCAGAGATCGGACACGTTCTTCCTTAAGCGAGCTAGTTCTAAGGGGTCGCAGGCCCCTTGGCCAAGGGCCGGTTTTAAGGCTTTGGCTCGATCTAGGTAATCTTCAGCTTCGGTGACTAGCAGGATCATTCTCTCGTAGCTCTCTTTTGCGTTATCCGAAAAAGTGAAGATCCCGTGGTTCATCAGAACCATACCTTCGTAATCCTCCCAACTGACGTCTTTAGTTTGCTCGAACACGAGTTTAGCCAACGCAAATCCCGGCATAACGTAAGGGATGACGATAACGCGATTTCCGAAGAGCTCCTGAACGCGTTCGAGCCCATTTTCGGTATTGGTCATGGCTAGAATTGCGTTGGCGTGGGTATGATCGACGTATTGAAAGGGAATAATCGCATGGAGAATAGCCTCGACGGAGGCGTTGGGTGCCCTCGAATCCAGCATTGCTTGGCGCTGCTGCTCTACCATGTCTGAGTCGGATAGCGTCTCCAATTGGGCTAGCTTATTGAGAATATCCATTCGCAAGGGGGCAAACCCAGCCTCGTCAATCGTAGCCAGGTCCCAACCGCTCCCTTTGACAAACAGAGTTTCGACCGATTTTCCGAAGAAATCATTCGAATTGATCTTCACCGAGGTGTTTCCACCTCCGTGGAGAACCAACTGGGGCTCCTGACCGAGGAGACGGGAAGTGTAAACGCGAAGACGTCTGGGGTCGTTTTCGAAATCTTTTGCTAATTGATCGTTCCAGCGGTTTTCCATGATTGAGAGAGTTACTACTAGACTGTTTCAGATTCTCAAGCCTATCGACCAGTGATTGAAAGGCCCCGGTTTTTCCTGGTTGCGGATGCTCTGTAAAATCGAAGTTAGACCTCACTAATCTTTACCGATCGAATTTTGGTTCTAGACAGGGTGGGGGTTTTGTCTAACGTCCGGCCACCGATCGCGAACTCAGGTAGAACCCGAGGTTCGTAAGAGGTCGGAATTAATAGCAAAATAAAACACACATGCCAAAAGGAACAATAAAGTGGTTTGATTCGGAAAAGGGCTACGGCTTCATTCAACAGAGTGAAGGTGGAGATGACCTATTCGTACATCACTCCGAAACTGATGGGTACGCCCTAAACGAAGGCGATCCCGTCGACTACGAGATCGGCGAAGGACGTAAAGGTCCTTGCGCTACGAATGTAAAGAAGAGCTAGCTGTCCGTTCTCGGACCACTTGATTCTGCAGTGTTAGCTAGCCTTATGCTGGGTAAGGCTGCGATTTACTTTCAATAACCCAAAAGGGGGAGCCATGGCTCCCCCTTTTGCATTTCGAAGCTTCAAGTATCTCGATTTGAGCAGAGATTCAGGCATTATTTTGATGAAAAACTTTAGAGGTAGCCAAATGCTGAAAATATCGGAGAGTATTGAGATACCACTCTCAGAGATCGAAATCAAAGCGGTTCGATCCCAAGGTGCGGGCGGTCAGCACGTAAACAAGGTTTCCACAGCGATCCACCTTTTCTTCAATATTGAGGCTTCAAGCCTCTCTTCCTTTCTCAAGGAGAGGCTCTTATCGCTTCGAGATCATCGGATAACCGTAGAGGGGATCATCACAATAAAGTCTCAGGAATCGAGATCCCAGAGTGCTAACACTGAAGAAGCAATGAATAGGTTGAAGCAACTCGTGCAGAGTGTGCGGGTTGTGCCAAAGAAGCGATGCCCAACCAAACCGTCTAGAAGATCCCAGGAGAAGCGTTTGAAACTCAAGATCCAGAGAGGTTGTACGAAATCGCTTCGGAGACGCCCCTCTAGAAGCGAATAGATCGCATCGACTGAGTGGTTTTAGGTTGTCTACGATTCAAAGACCAAAAACCGGGTCAGATAAGGCTGGGTAGGAGCGTGAGATTGAGAGCGTTTTACTCAAAATGCTCGCAAGAAGTAAAAAATAAATAAAAATAAGTAATCCACTCTATTCCCATTTTACTAAATTTTTAGTAAAACAAGACATGTTGTTTGGAAAAGAAAAAGAAAGACGCTCGGATTATAACCTTGACGACCTCTCGTTTAACTTGAGCCAGAAGTCTCGCACGCCTATCAGACAATCTATAAATTTTTCTGAGGAGGCCTTAAAAAAGGCGGCGGTACGCAAGGTATTGAGTGATCGTTCTGGGAAATGCACCTACACGACTCTTGGATTGTTGAATATCACACCCAAAGGTCATTTGATTGATACAAGGGTATAGTTTAGTACCTTCGGTGTCAGGGGATGGGAGAGGCTTTGTTCAGAGCAAAGCTGTTCGATCTCTTCCCGGAAAGGTTGTGGATTCGCTTTCCCAATTTAGATGGAGGGTAGGAAGGCGCTTTTTTATGCGAGGGAGTGTTTGTCGGAAGCACGTGGATTCTAGTGAGGCGAGTCGATTGGCGAGCACCCATGTTTGTAGGGGGGACTTTTGAGTAGCTCCGATCGTTTGATGCAGACTTGCGTATGATTGAATAGGTTACTAAAGCTGAAGAATCGGCCCTAACGTCGGAATCGCCACTGCAATGAATAAATATCTCTCGTCGACAAACCGCAGGTCTTTCATTAAGGAAATCTCAATCGCTGGTACAATGCTGGCGGCGGGTCCAGCAATCTTAGCTCAAGCGAGTGATAAGAAATACAAGACTGCTTTAATTGGATCCGGTTGGTGGGGTAATAACATTCTGGGAGAAGCGATGGCGTGTGGTGAGTGCAAGATCGTTGCCCTCTGTGATGTGGATAATCGCTATTTGGATACAACCTACGATCGTGTCGTGAAGGACGCGGGTGATAAGCCAAAGAAGTACCGTGATTATCGAGAGTTATTTGCCAAAGAAGAAGTAGATATCGCAATCGTGGCGACACCGGACCATTGGCATCCGCTCATAACGATCGAGGCGGTCAATTCGGGGGCTCATGTATATGTCGAAAAACCGATTGGCCACACCATTGAGGAAGGACGTGCGATGGTAAACGCGTCACGAGCGGCTGATAGAGTGGTGCAAGTAGGAACCCATCGGCGAATTTCCCCTCACAATGTTTCTGGCTATGACTTCATCCGATCAGGCAAGGTAGGCAAAATCGGGATGGTACGGTCTTTCGTGCATTATGGCGGAGGACCAGAGGAACCGGTAGCCAATCTAGAGGCGCCCAAGGAATTAGATTGGGATATGTGGTGCGGACCTGCTCCCTATCGCCATTATTGTGAGGCTTTGCCCGGAACCAGGGGCAGACCGATCCATCCGAAGGGTTTTCGCAACTATCTCGACTACGCCAATGGCACCTTGGGCGATTGGGGAGTGCATTGGCTTGACCAGATTATCTGGATAATGGGAGAGCAGTATCCACAAAAAGTGTTTTCAACTGGTGGTCGCGAGATCGCTGGACCAGCCATTTACAATGACAAGGAACAAACGACTGACGCCCCGGACCATCAAGTGGCGACTTACGAGTTCGAGAACTTCACGGCGACTTGGGAACACAGGAGGTTTGCGGCCAATAATGCTGAAAAGGGAGAGAGTGTGGGATGCTACTTTTACGGGACTGAAGGGACTTTTCACATGGGCTGGCGGAATGGGTGGACGTTTTATCCGACGAATTCGAAGCAAGCGGTTGTGCATCAAGATCCCCGGTTGAACGATCCGGACTCGCAGAATATTAAGGAACTCTGGCTGGATCTGCTACATTGTATCAAGACGGGAGAAAAGCCGGTCTGCGATATTGAGGAGATACACTACTCTACCAATTTGAGTCTGCTAGGTATGCTTTCACTCAAGCTAGGGCGCAGTGTCGAATGGGATGGGGAAAAAGAGCGAATCGTCAAAGACGCGAACGCTAATAAACTGCTGCGCCGGGATTATCGTGGTGAGTGGAAGTATCCGAAGGTTTAGTACTAAAATTGACGGATGATCACCGCTCGCTACTTCTCGATGGGTTTGATCACTTTTTGTTCCGAAGTCTGTTGTGAGGGTCTTACCGTGTTATACAACATGCAAAAGGTTTTGATAAAATGGCGGGAATCGAGAGGGGTTGGGCAAGGTGGCTTGTTCCCAAGTGTACTGTTCGCATGGAGCGCCGCCCAGGCCAATCTCGAACCCGTCCGAGAATGCTACTGTAGCGGGAGTTAGCGGCGTTGGAGCACCGCATACGACACCAATGTCGCATGCAACACGCCGCCTTGCGCTGCTCCCGCTACAACTAGCACCATATACTCAAACCTTTTTGCATGTGGTATTAAGATCGATGCGATCAACTCGATCCAGAGGTGACATTGCAGCTAGACAACGATTTCTCCGTGAACTCGATTTTTAGCCAGAAGTCCTTGCAGCCAATCCCCTGGCAAGGAATTTAACGCCCCTAGTATCGATCCGACGACGGCCCCACGATGACAGTTGTCGCCACCGCACAATGCGTTGGCAATGATTCCAGATTTAAAGTCGGACTGGTATTTCCAGGCGAGGTAGAGCGAAGCGGAAAATGAGTCGGGCAAGTAGCAGGCGGGGGTAAGTTGCCGGCCAACGATCATACGATCCTTTTGCTTCCTCCAAGTTTGGAACTGAAGGGGATTTCCCCAGGCTTTTCCATGAGCTTCAAGCGAATGGTCAAGGACCTTGCCGGCAGCGATCTCGATGAGGATTCGGGCGAGCGCCTCGGAAGCATCTAGCGTAAAGCTGTTTTTGTGCGTAAGGGCGACATGCGCACGAACGATTCGAATCCAGCAATTAGTATCCGTTTTACCAATACTAAAAAGCCCTGCGAGAAGGGCGGGCACGGTGGCGATTCCGCCAATGTGCAGGTCGTCGATACCGCAATCTTTCAGGGGCGTGCCTTTCGACCAGCGGTCGAAGAAAGCACGATGGTACTCTTCCACATAGGTGTCCTGAGACCATTGAGGGTCTGTCATAAGTTGGGTGTAGGTATCGAGCCATTCCTCTGGCTGGTATCTCCCACGATCCAAAATGAGGCGGTAAAGTTCAATGGCCAATCGATAGTTGAGTGTATTGCCTCCAGCAGGAAGAAATTGGTGATAGTGTACCCCTCGCTTCCCCCAGTACCGAGCCTGGTCGTGCAGTATGTCCGCTTTCCTGTTTCCCGGATTATACTTAGATCGCCAGAGAATACTGTCTGGATGCGGGTTCTTGGGAGCCGTATAAATTGAGAACTCAGGATAGTCTCGATCGAGCGCTTGAGTATCGTAGTACCAGTGTACTGGCATGGCAGCGGCGTCGGCAATGAGGGATCCCAGAAAAGCGTTTTGTAGCGTAGTACTCATGGTTATTGATACGGACCCTCTGGGCCCTCGATAATGGGGTCTAATTTATTAGCATGGACCGATCTTGTTTGAGGAATACTTTGGGGAAACCGTTCTAATGCCAGATTGATTGCGCACTGCCGCACGAATGTCCGCCATCGCCACTTTATCAAATATTTTCGCCGGTGGTATAAGCCTATTGCATAAAAAACTCGCTTGGAACGAATCCGAACGAGTTTTTCGATAGAAAACCGCCTTGCCAGTTGTCTCTCAAAAACGTTTTCGCTCTTTTAGAAGTTTGGCATATTCTTCTTTGCTTCTTCTTTATCGCCTCCGCGTCATAAGCCGCTTTCTCTTCGCTGGTCTCGGTGTTGCAAGCGGCGATAAAGAAAACAGCAAAAAGTGTAACGAATGCTGTTGATTGTGTCCTTTTAAAAGGGTGGTTTGTGGTTATGGACTAATGGAAAAGCTGAAATCGATCGTTGTTGATTTTGACGACCAGCTGTTGGGCATTAGCTTCCAAGTTTCAGGTAAGTGAATCTGGATTTTTCATGGGGCCGAAATCCCGCTAAACCCAAAAGAGTGCTTGCTCCTTAATCGAGACTTTCCACTGGCCAATTAAGGGAAGGGGATCGAGCGGATTGGAGAATCGATTCCATTTCAGTAACTACTTGGGGATGTCTTGATGCAATGTCCCGATTTTCTGAAGTATCCGTTTCGAGGTTATAAAGTTCTATCGGTTTGCCAATGGAAGTGCGAATGGCTTTCCAGTTTCCTTTGCGAACCGCTTGTTGGAATCCCCCTTCAAAGAACTCCCAGTACATGTAGCGGCTGCTGAGTTCCTGGGGTTTACCAAGCAGGGTCGGGGCGATACTGATACCATCAAGGTTAGGAGTGGGAGCTGCGTTTCCCAGTTCAGCAAGAGTGGGAAGGACGTCAGCGAAGTACCATGGGACGTTACTGGTTCTGTTGGCGGAAACCACCTCGGGCCAGCGGACGATCATCGGGGTGCGAAGGCCTCCCTCGTACATGTCCCGTTTGCGGCCACGGAGGGCTCCAGAACTATCGAAACGCTTTTCCCAACGTTCTGCTGCCCCGTTGTCTGAACAAAAGAACACGATTGTTTGTTCGTCAATATCTAGATCTTTCAGTCTCTGAAAAAGCTTTCCGACATCTCGATCCAGTCGGGTAATCATGGCGGCGTGCACTTTTTCGTCATCAGTCCAGTTTTCCTGGGAGTAGGGTGCAGTATCCGGAATTTCGTAACGAGAATGAGGGACAGTGTAGGGAAGGTATAGGAAAAAGCGCTCCTTCTCGTGGCGATCTAGGAAGTCGAGGGCAAAATCTGTAAACAGGTCGTGAGTATAGGTGCCCTCCTTCCCATTACGGTTTTCTGGCAGTTCAAATTTCTCCTTGTTCTTCCAGATGAAATCCGGGTAGTACGAATGGGCACGTCGTTGATTAAGATAGCCAAACCATTCATCGAATCCTTGATCATTGGGGTGCCCACTGGTTTTGGGCTCACCTAGTCCCCACTTACCGCTGATTCCTGTTTTGTAACCTGCAGTTTTAAGGACTTCGGCGACGGTGACATCATCCTTCTCCAAGGGGACTCTGCCATTTCCACCGGCGAGTCCAGTCACTCCATATTTGCCAAAATTACCTCGAACCGTTGTGTGCCCCGTATGTAGTCCTGTCATCAAGACGGAACGGGAAGGAGCGCAAACAGTCGATCCGGCATAGCAGTCGGTGAATCGAGTACCCTCCCTAGCCATCTGGTCGATGTTGGGAGTCTGAATTGTCGTTTGTCCGTAGCACCCTAGGTCCCCATAACCCATATCGTCGGCCATGATGAATATAATGTTTGGAGTTGCTGATTCGGAATTGTCGGTGCAGGAGGCAGTTGTGAGCAATACTGCTGCTGCAACGATAATGGCAAAAATGTTTTTCATTCGAGGTGTCTGGCAGGGTTCGCTTTTTGTATCGAGTTTCATGCGAGAGAAAATCCATGAGCCTACGGTGGGTCAAGAGAAGTTGTATTGGAATCGATGTACTGGAGATACCGTTAAATACCAATTTTTGATTCAGGAGTCGGCGAATGAGTTTTTGTGCTTCAGACGCAAATAGGAGTACGAAAGCGATAAGCAGGAGCTCAAGCCTGAGCTGGAAAGAGACGGGTTGGACTTGGAGCCTTTCACTTCGTCAAGGTGTATACATAGCTGCTATGTGGTTCAACTAGGCTGATATTGTACCCATTACAAGAAGTGGATTGCTGAAGAAGCGGGTGCTAAAAGCGGACTAGCTCTCCGTAGCCAAGAGGACGTAAATGAGTGGACTGGCGAATTGGTTAAGAAGCACCGCTCCCATGCTAAGAGTCTTGGACCCAGGAAGCTTATTGCGGCCGAATTCGTTGAGCCAAGCGGCTGCGTCCGTTTGGCTCAGCTCTTGGGGTGACGATTAAAACGCTCGCAAGACTTCCCCAGTTGGCGTGGTAAGGGGATCCAGCTTGATTGAATTTCCTTAGAAGAAGGCATCGCTAGCCCTATCCATGATATAGCCGATAGGGGGTCGATTCACCTGGAGAGGCGGATTTTATATGAGACTTTGGCGATTCTTCCTGGGGGGACACGGATCACAACTTTGCCATTTTCTCTGTCGTCGATAATACGTTGTAGGGCGTTGTTTCAGCAGTGCTCTTACTGCCTGATTCCAGCACAAAGTCACGGGCTTGCATGCGTTTTTCGCAGTTTAGCCACTCTTCATTGTTGCATTCTAGTTCCCGGCAAACTTCGCATGCGTACAGTTCCGGTGGACATTCATCTACAACAGATTTCTTTAGCCAGGCACGGTATTTGTCCGCTTTGGAGGTGTATCCCGAGAATTTCAAAAAAACTCGCAAATGGATTGAGTTGTCGTTGCAATTGAAATATCAGATTAGCTGAAGAAGGGAGTTATCTCAGGGAAAGCTAAAGCCATTAATCCTAATTTTGGCCTGCTGATTTTGTCATTTTTTCGAGTGCTGGGAAAACAGCAATTCGGGTCTCGCACTCAGCGTGATTGTGGATCCCCGCGACCTTCAGAAAGTCTCGTTTAGATAGAATAGCTGAAATGATGGACGATAAAGGGGGGTGTTTTCGAGGAGGACTTTTGTCAAAATGGGGTGCGTGCACCGGGTAACAAGTGAATGGATTCTAGTCTATAACGTTGAACTCTCGATCAGGTGGTCTCGAATAGGTAAAAAGGTTGGGTGGACAATCCCTAGTCATTCGCAATGAGTCACCCTTTTTCGTCTGCTTAGGGCTTCGGCCGTGAGCTAAGCCGAACGGATAAACCGCCTTGCCTCCTCGATGTTAATTGGTACCTATTGAACTCTTCTTTGAAAACTGACTGCGAATGACCTTCCACCATACCACTAAGCTCTTCGATTTTCAGGTAAACGGTTTTGCCGGTGTAGACTTCCAGTCCGATTCGTTAACCCAAGGGGAAATGCGTCGAGCCGCCGCCGCACTGAAAAGGCATCACATTTCTGCCATATTTTTCACTCTGATAACGGATGACGTGGATTCGCTGTGTCGCAAATTTGAGAATATTGAGTCCATTTGTGCGAGAGATAAAGAGGTAGCGTCATTGATTCGAGGATACCATTTAGAAGGACCTTGGATATCGAAAGAGTCAGGCTATCGAGGAGCTCATCCATTGAATTCCGTTCGTGAACCCAGCCTGGCGGATTATCGGCGATTGCGGGATGCTGCGGGGGGCAGGATAAGGCTGATTACGCTGGCGCCCGAGGTCGAAGGTTGTCTTTCTGTCATTAAGGAAGCGGCGAGTGATGGCATTTGTATTGCGCTGGGCCATACCAACGCATCTGAAAAAGAGATTGATCAAGCTATCGCCTTGGGAGCGACTTTTGGAACTCACATTGGAAATGGCGTTCCGGTTAATATCAATCGGCATGACAATATCATTCAACGCCTATTGGCTCGAGATGAACTGATTGCCTGCTTTATTCCCGACGGAATTCACTTACCTCCCTTTGTGCTCAAAAACTTCTATCGAGCCAAGCCCAAGGGAAAGGTGTTTTTCACGACCGATTGCATGTCCGCTGCGGGCGCACCTCCAGGATTCTATCACATCGGACCCCATCAAGTCGAGGTGGGCTCAGATGGTGTAGTGCACCTGCCGGGTGAAAAACAGTTTGCGGGGTCTTCACTTACCTTGGATCGGGGAGTCGAGAACGTCTCTGAATGGCTGGGGCTGACGCTGTCGGAAGCGACAGAGATGTGCTCCTCTCTCCCTGCCGGACATTTCGGGGTCGAGTTGTGATCACATCGATGGATTTCAGAGAAGGGCATCGAGCGATCTCCAAATGCCCACAACCAATCTCGGAATAAATGTGTGCGATCGGAGATCGCCCGATACAATTGGGAATTGTAGAAGCGCTACTATTACTTCTTCCGTTTACCTCGCGTTTTTTCTTTCAGGGCAATAAGCTCGAGCTCAAAAATAAGAACGGCATACATGGGGATCACACCGTTTCCCTTGGAGCCGTAGGCAAGATTGCTAGGGATATAGAAACGGTATTTGTCACCCGGCGACATGAGCTTGATGCCTTCTACCCATCCGGGAATGACATCCCATAATCGAATATCCATCGTCTGACCCCGCATAAGCGAGCTATCGAAGACGGTACCATCAGTCAGCGTTCCATGGTAGTGTATTTCAATGACATCCTTTGGGCGGGGAAGTTGGTCCGAGTCACTTTTTGCTAGAATTTCGTACTGGAGCCCGGACTTGGTGATCGTTATACCTTTTCGAGATTTGTTTTTTTCAAGAAACGCTTTTTCTGCTGCACGTGCCTGGCGAATTTCTGATTTCGAAGCTGCGTTTGTACGGTAGAAACCGCCTGAAATAAGGTATAAGGCGAGAATTGAGAGAATAAAGAATGGTCGCATTGGGATAACTCGTGGGAGTCATTAGAAACTGTGTAAGGATATAGTGAAAAGAAGCAAGGCTCAGCTGGGATCACGGCATATTTACCAATCTGAGCTTGGCACGGAAACGATGACTGATGTATGCAGTGTTTAGATGACGGCTGTTAACAAAGGTTCACTTTGCGCTTACCTGGTCTTTGCCTTAGTCTTTGCCGGAAATCTTTTCGCCGGTTTCTACGACGAGGTGAAGCTTAGGGCAGAGCAGGGGGATCCAGAGGCGCAAGACATACTGAGTTATATGTACCAGTCTGGAAAAGGGGTTCCAAGAGACTTGGAGAGAGCTAGAAGATGGTCGGCTTTGGCTCATCAGGGAGGAGTCAGAGGGATTCGATTGAGTCCTCAAAGACCTCAAAGTGGGCTGATGGGCCATACGGTTCACTCCAGTCCTCGTCGCCCCAATGTGAATACATCTTCTTCCCAAAGCGTTCGAGCACTTCCCCGTCGGCCGGGAAGTTTTGCCTACGCGCCAGAATTACGAGCGAGTCCGCGTCGTCCATCTCCGAGATCTTCGGACACATGGTCGCACACGAATCCTCGGGAATCCGAATTAGAGCGAATAGAACGTGGCACTCGAAGTTATCGACGAGGGAAAAAATGGCATAACCGGCTCGCTCAAGGTGGAAAATTGCTCGTCAGTCCGGTGACTTTCGCTGTNAAACAGTCAAAACGAGTGGTCTCGAAGGCGGTCCGCAAGGCCGNTTTCGGNAGTGTTGTGCTNNATTAAGCCNCGTGGACAACTTTGATCCAGATTCAAAAGCCTAGTTTGCAAGCGGNACGNGCACAANGCTTAACATTGTCGATTTGACAGGTAGGACTGGGACTGGATAATGATCAATANTCACAATTTTTAATATGAAGAAAAAAGACTCTAAAACTTTTAGTTCCATGTCTCGACGGCATTTCGGCAAGTTGTCGGCTACTGCAATCGCTGGCGGCGCCTTTAGCTTTAACATCCTACCGAGTCACGCTCGGGGGAATCTGACCAAGCCAACGGTAGTTGGAATCGGAACCGGAGGGAAAGGGAGAGTAGACATCAAACATTGCGATGAAGCGGGATTTCACGTGGTCGGGCTCGTTGATACAGCCGACGCGAAAAGGATGTCGCCAACGGAAAGGGATGTGAAGCGGTTGAAGTCGGTCATTGAAACACGCGAACAATATCCCGATGCCGCTTTTTTCACTGACTATCGGGAGATGTATGAAAAACTTGGCGACAAAGTTGATGCGGTCATCGTATCGACACCGGACCATCATCACTTTCACGCCTCCGCCATGGGTATGCAGCGTGGTAAGCATGTTTATTGTCAGAAGCCTCTGACTCATGGGATATGGGAAGCTCGCGTGCTGACGGAGCTCGCTAAAAAGCACGGTGTGAAAACGCAAATGGGCAACCAGGCCCATGCCAACGACCATATGCGACGTTGCGTCGAGTTGATTCGCGCGGGTGTCATTGGTCCGGTGAGGGAAGCTCACACTTGGACCAATCGACCCATTTGGCCTCAAGGATTCGCCAAGCCACCTGCGAAGGAAAACGTGCCTTCATGGCTAGACTGGGAGCAGTGGATTGGACCCGCTCCAGAAGTGGGCTACAATGCGAACATCGCACCCTTCGCTTGGCGCGGTTGGTGGGACTACGGTACGGGGGCGCTGGGCGACATGGCCTGTCATATTATGGACATGGCTTATTGGGCCGTGGACCCAGGAGCGCCTGCCACGGTCAAGGCTGAGCAGCAGGGGGCCACCGAGGTTTCGCCACCTATTAACTCCAAGGTGCTATGGGAGTTTGCCGCTAACCAACACACGTCGAAAAAGGGATTTAAGTATTTTTGGTACGATGGTTACCTCGACGCTGAATTCGATCGTGACACTTGGACGCTGATCAAGCACAGCGACGAGTTTAATCACCCGAATACAAAGCTACTCGATGGATTGCCGTTCCAGCAGTTCGGCAGCATTGTCATTGGCGAAGAGGGCAAGTTGATATTTAATCGTCAGCATGGTAATTGGTTCCTACATTCTCGGGCGGGAGTCGATGGTTTTGAATGGCCGGATCAGGCGATTGCCCGCGCCAAGGATCAGGATCCCTACAAGGAATGGTTTGATGCGATTACGGGAAAAATTGTCCAGGCGGAGTCGCATTTCGGGCAGTCGGGACCGTTTGCAGAAACTGTCCTCCTCGGTGTGATAGCTCAGCAGAATCCAGATGAGGAACTCGAATGGGATGCCAAGAAAATGGAAATTGTCGGCCGGCCAGACCTAAAGAAACTCGTCCAGCGCGATTACCGAAAAGGATGGAAATTTAAGGGCTAGATTGGCAGTTGATGGCTTTTAAGCAAGGGGTAGGCTTAGATAACGGGCGATCTCCGATTCCCTCAATGGTGACGGCGGCGGAAGGCGAGGGTTCAGGCTATGGATCGGATCTTTAGGTCGCTAGAAGATTTTCCTTTTTGATCCATTATCAGAGTGCATGAAGCAGAATCAAGTCGCCTTATGAGTAAGGGCCAAACATATGGGGACTCATCGTTGTCGAGGCGACGGAGAGAACGTGCTACGAAGTCGAATCGTCGCTCAGGGATTTTACTCGCTTCATTAGTTGCACTTGCCGTTGCAGGGGCCGCTTGGTATTGGACCCAGGTAGCTGAGCCTGCTAGGGACAAGGAAGCGTATAAGGAAGAGACGAGTCGCCTTTTTGCTGTAATGAAATCAAAGTCGAATCGACTTTCAAAGAATTCATCAGAGGAAGTGCTGAATGCATTTGAGATCGAGATTCGGGAGTTGGCTGAACGCGACGGGGTCAAGACGGAAAGGGTAGATCCTCTGATTGAAAATGTAGAAGCGTTAAAGAGAATAAAAAGTGAGCGAAGGCAGGAGTACGAGGCAATGGGGGAAGCAATCAAGGCGTTTCCGCTCGATAGCTCACCTGAAAAGATTAAGGCCTTTGATGCACAAATCTCCGGAACGGTTTCCCGATTGGAACGGAGTCAGGGTGCCAAGCTGCACTCCGATTGGCTTGAACGAAGAAAGGTAGTGGCTAGCGAATTGAAGACCCAATATGTAGGGGAATTAATGGTACGTTCGGACCCATCGAAAGCGGACGTCTATTTGGATGGGAAACTACTGTCTAAAACTCCCTTCAAAGCGTCAGGGGTCAGGACGGGTCGTCGTGAGGTCGTTTTAAGAAAAATGGGCTATCGAGATAAGAGTATCTCGGTCTCAATCGAGGACTCAGGCGGCAATGATCTGGGCACAGTGGTATTGGACCCCATTGTCGGGGGCGTTTGGATAATTGTGTCGGGCGGCAAGTCCCGCGACAAAATTGAAATTGAGATCGAGGAAGCGGATGAGTCGGTCTCGGTGGGAGGCCTCGAAGTGGTGCAAGGGTACCAGCACTTTGAAGGCAGGGAGCATCAACTAGACGCGCTGCGAATCGGGAATTATGTTTTGATCGTTTCGGTCAACGGAAGAATAGCGAATGAGACTTCGTTTGTTGTGAGCGAAGGCGAGATACAGCAGGTGCCGGTGGAGATTTGAATAGTAGTTGTCTTTTACGACAGCTGGCACTGCCTAGACTTTTGGTCGCCAGCCTTTGGCGTAGGATCGTTTCCATAGTCTTTGGGCCTGCGGGTTGTTGAGGATGCGGCCGGTCCCTGAATCTATGTCCAGTACGGACTGGGTGCGGTAGGCGATATTTCCAAGATGACACCAAAGGGTACTTTTTTGTCCTTCGGCGATTTCCTGGGTGAGTGGAACATCGTCGCGGATCGCATCGCAAAGGTTCTGGAAATGAGGGACGTCCCCGGGTGTGCCGGCGGTCTGTTCGACCAATTTGCCCTTGGAATCATAGATTGCAAAACCGGCTTTATCGAACGCAATGGAGCCTCCTTCGCCATAAAAGGTGCAAAAGGCTAGATTCTCGTCGTCGCGCCGATGGCAGCTACTCCCGTCCCAAGAGGCGCCGACGTCTCCAAAATCGAATTGAGCGGTCCCCGTATCAGGGGTTTCCTGATCATCGTCGAAGTGATAGCGTCCTCCTTGGTAACTCACTCGAGTTGGGAAATCGACTCCAAGGCCCCACCGGGCAAGGTCGAGAGCATGGACTCCATTATTGATCAATTCTCCTCCGCCGTACGTCCAGTGCCAATGCCAATTATAGTGGATGAGATTATCTTTGTAGGGTGCCCGAGGAACGGGTCCTTGCCAGAGTTCGTAGTCCAGATTTTGAGGCACAGCCGCAGGTTTCCCTCGCCCAATACCGTCTCTAGAGTTCCGGTACCAGGTACGAGCGTAAAGCACCTTCCCGATGGCACCGCCCTTGATTTTTGCCATGCCTTCGATCACGGAAGGGTAGCTGCGACGCTGCGTTCCTTGTTGTACCTTTCGATCGTATTTTCGGGTGGCATCAACCATCCATTCACCCTCCTGTGGATCGTAGCTTCCCGGCTTTTCAACATAGACATGCTTTCCCGCCTCGCAGGCCAATATGGTAGCGGGAGCGTGCCAGAAATTGGGTGCTGCGATGGACAGGATATCCACGTCGGGGTCTTCGAGGATCGTTCTGAAATCACCTACGACCTTGGGACTTTTAGATTGGCCATTGCCCGCTAATGCGGCGCCTTCGGCAGCCCGATCGCGGTCGACATCGCAAACATAGGCAATTTCGACATTGGTTGCTCCTTGAAAGCTTCGTATGTGAGCCAAGCCACGCTTTAGGCCCATTATGCCTACTCGAAGCTTTCGAGAAGGGGCGTTTTGTCCGTATACGTTGGGGAGGATTGAGAAGGAGGCTGCTCCGAAAAAGCTAGCGGTTTTTACGAAGCCTCTTCTGGAAAGTGGAGAATAATTCATGGGTGTGAGGTGTTGGGATTGGGAATTCTGGATAAACATCTTAATTAAGATTCAATTTCGGTAATGGACAAGAGCATTCCAAATCTCAGCGGATCGATGTCCAGGACTGGGTTGTGTTTTTCTCCTTTAGGGTAGGTGCCTAGAAGCTTTTCACAGGCTGCGGGTTTTCGGTGGCTTCGTAGCGGTCTTTGGTCGCGGGCGATCTCCCGGTACGCTAAATCACCTCTCGGCTTGTCCTGCAGATGCTTCATTTAAGCGAAGGTGCGGAGCAACACAGTTTACAGTGGTTGATTGGGCAGTTTTCAGGGGTTCAGGTTGGACGCTTGCCTTTCTGTTCTTAAGTAACCAGATTAAAGGCTGCCTTATGAAAATCTACACTTCCGTTTTATTGATAGTTGGTATTGCACTCTCAAGCCTGTGTATGGGGGCGGTTCGCTCGGACAAGGATCCTAGGATATTGATTATTGGGGATTCCATTTCGATTGGCTTTACGCCTTTTGTTATGGAAATGTTCCAAGGTCGAGCGGAGGTCTTTCACAATCCGGGCAATGCACAGCACACGGGAACCGGTTTGGAGATGATCGAGCTTTGGCTGGGCGATGAAGACTGGGACCTCATATACTTTAATTGGGGCTTGTGGGATCTGTGCTATCGTCACCCGGACGGCAAACGCCAGGGAAATCGAGACAAAGAAAAGGGAACGTTGACCACATCTTTAGACGAGTACGAATCCAATCTAGAATCTCTGGTGGGGCGACTGCGGGAGACGGGTGCGATGCTTTTGTGGGGAAACACGTCTTATGTTCCATCTGGAGAGCCGGGTCGAATTGAGGGAGATGAACTGAAATACAATAAGGTAGCGGAAAAGATCATGCTTCGTCATGGGGTTCCAATAAACGATATTAGATCGCTTACGTCCGGATTCGAGCCGGATTGGTTCAAGGCTCTTGGTGATGTACATTATACTCGGGAAGGGTATCGAGCCATTGCCACGCAAGTGGTCGACTCAATCGAGGCGGCCCTGCCAGAACTTGTTTTTAAAGTAGGTATGATTGGACTGGATACTTCCCATGTAACGGCTTTCACAAGTCGTTTTAATGACCCCAAGCATAAACAGTATGTGCCGGGTGCAAAAGTCGTTGCCGCTTTTAAGGGGGGGAGTCCCGATATCCCCTCAAGTGCAGACCGCATCGAAGGGTTCACCCGGACCCTGCAAAACGAATTTGGGGTTAAGCTGTACGATACGATCGAAGAAATGTGCCAGCACGTGGATGCGGTTTTGTTGGAGAGCGTGGATGGGCGTCCCCACCTGGAGCAAGCGAGACCTGTTTTTGAAGCGGGCTTGCCTTTGTTCATCGATAAGCCGATTGCGGGTTCCCTCAGGGATGCGATCGCGATCTTTGAGCTAGCCCAGCGTACAGGAGTGCCTTGCTGGAGCTCTTCCTCATTAAGATTTTATCCTGGCGTTGTGGATGTAGCGGAAAGAGACAAGGGAGAGCTTAAGGGGGCGATATCCTATGGACCCGCCAAACTGGATCCGCACCATCCGGATTTCTTCTGGTACGGTATCCATCCTACGGAGGCGCTGTTTACAGTGATGGGACCCGGAGTGAAGATGGTGAGTCGGAGCTTTACGCCAGATAACGATGTCATAACCGGAATTTGGAAGGATGGAAAGATAGGAACGGTCTACGGAATCCGTAACTCAAAGTTGGCCTACAAAGTGACTGCGTTTGGAACCGAGGCGATTGTGGAGCAAGAACGTGGAGGGGACTATACGCCGATGCTGCGAGAAATTATACGGTTTTTCCGCACGGGGGTTCCTCCGGTTTCCCTCGAAGAAACCATAGAAATTTACGCATTTATGGAGGCGGCGGATGAAAGCAAGCGGCGCGGAGGAGTTCCCGTAATGATCGAAGAGACCCTGATCGCGAATGGCTCGAAGTGATTCTCGACCGCGTTTCGCATCGTTGGATGATTCCTCGTGGGGTTAGATTGTCTTTGGGAAATCCGGGACCTGCCTTCCGGACATCGAGGATGGAAGAAAAGAACGGAAAGTCTGGTTCCACCCATTCGGCCCATGGCGTGGAATCCTCGGAGGTCTCCTTCTGGCCAAATATGAAAGGCGAAAGGAGCAGAAGAAAGCCAATCGCAATAATTGATCGAGCCTGATTGCTATAAAACAGCATGCAGTGGAAATCCTAGCCGAATTTGCCTTTCTGGCAAGATCACGATTCAGTGGATTAAACTTGATAACCATTGACTGAATTTGTGACAAATCGGATTGGCTTGGGAGCTCTGTGATTGGTGATGCTATTTCTTGGCAAAGGTGCTCGCCACGAAATCGACCATTTCCGGAACCATGTTATCGCCCCATCCTGAGGAAAGAGCTAGGCTCATGGCTTGTTTGGTTGCGGGCGACATAAAGCTGGGGGCACCCAGATCGTCCGCCATGTTGCTGTAGTAGCCAACATCTTTACGGGCGTTGGCAATGGAGAAGGCGAGCATGTCTTTGGTCCCGTCGACCGCGTTCGCTTTGATGAAATCCATCATTCCCGAGTGGAGGGGACCGGAAGCCATTACGTTGTACAAGGTTTTCCGATTCAATCCGGCGAGGTCGGCCATGGCGAACGCTTCAGACAGGGCGCAAACCGTAGTCATAGCGAAGAAATTGTTGATCAGCTTCAGAGTGTGGCCCACGGAAATAGTTCCCACGTGAAAGACGTTCTCGCCCAGGTCCTCAAAGACCGATTTGGCCCGATTAAAATCCTCTTCGCTTCCGGCCGACATAATGTTGAGCAGGCCATCAATCGCGTGGGCGGGAGTGCGGCCGAGTGGAGCGTCCATCATGCTGGAGCCTTTCACTTTTAGCGCGGCTTCCAGTTTTAAAGTGGATTGAGGGATGGAGGTACCGAAATCGATGACGAGCGAGCCCGGTCGAATATTTTCGATTACTCCCTCTTGACCGTACATATTGGCTTCGACCGATGCAGATGTATCCACGCAAAGCATTACAATTCGGCTAGCCCGAGCCAGTTCTCCTGGGGATTTCGCTTCTACTGCACCTCGGGTCACCGCGGCTTCAAGGGCCTCACGTTTTTTGTGGGCAATTACAGTCATCGGGTATCCGAGAGATTGAAGTCGCTCAACCATGGCCGAGCCCATAAGGCCGAGGCCAATAAATCCGATAGCGGGTTTTTCTGTATTTGTCATATACAAGGTTTTGAGTGTCTCTCTGGCTAGTTAATCGCTTCGTCTATGGAATGCTTGCGGTTTGTGATACAAGTCGCAACCATGCAGTAAAATTAGAGGAATGGAAAAGAAAAATCTAGTAGCCGTTTTCACAATTTGGACCGTATTATCGATTGCATCAACTTTCTGTTACGGGCAAAGTGGCAAACGCGCTCTCTTCCTCGGAAATAGCGTTTGGGATTTTAGTGAGGGCGTTCATCAGCCGTTTCTCGGTTTTTGTGAAACGGGCGATCTCGACTTCCAGGTCGTAAGTCAAATGCGTAGACACGAAAACGGGTGCGGTGTTGAGTTCCGAGACTTCGGGCGGATTCCTTTGAGCCTTCCTGAGGTAGCCGGAGATGAGCGAATTCTCTCACTTATCCGCTCGGGCGGCTATGACTATGTGATTGCAGAGACCTTCACGTTTGACTGATGCCAATTTCCAATTTCCCAGCTACAGTCACTATGCCGGTCGTTGATCAGCCGTTTCCATCGATATTGGAATTCCTAATAGAGAGGTTTCCCCGTATCCATAAAGACACATGGGAAGAGCGCATAAGTCCGGGTAAGGTGCTTAACGAGGATGGTTTTTCAGTGGCCTTCGATACTGCCTACGCTCCACGAAAGAAACTGTCTTATTTTCGTGAAGTGGAAAAAGAGATACCGATTCCTTTTCAGGAGGAAGTCATCCACCGAGATCAAAATTTGCTGGTTGTGGACAAGCCACACTTTTTGCCTACTACGCAAGGAGGACGATTCGTAAATGAAAGTCTGATACATCGGCTAAGGGAGAAAACGGGAATTCTCGAAATTGCCCCGATCCATCGGATCGATCGAGAAACGGCAGGACTGGTGATGTTTTCTCTTCACCCAGAGGCTCGTGCTACCTATCAATTGATGTTTGAAAGGCGACAGGTTACCAAAGTCTATCATGCCATTTCTCCTACTGTGCCTAAAGAGGCTCGAAAAGAGTGGCAGTTAGATAACCGACTGGTGGGGGGTGAGCCCCCATTTCGAATACGCGAAGGCAAAGGGGTGCCGAATGCTTCAACGAGAATTGTTCCAGTCGAATCTAAATTTGGACGAACCTACTTTCACCTTTTCCCCCATACCGGAAAGAGGCACCAATTACGTTGTCATATGGCTTCGCTTGGCTTCCAGATTGAGAATGACAAGTACTATACGGACCTTCAACACGAGGTGCCCGATAATTATGAAAAACCTCTGCAACTTTTAGCCATGGAACTCGAGTTCACCGACCCCTTAGCGGGTGATTTGAGGCATTTCAGTTCTCAAAGAAAATTGAAATGGTGAAAAATGAGGGAGCCCGCGATAGCGGGCATTCAAGGGTTTTGTGATTTGACCTGTATTTTCTTTGAGCGTAGATTTGGGATTCTGGAGGAAAATATGAGGAGGCGTTATATAATAGGTGGTTTGATAGCGGCGGGGTGTTTCGCTTTTTCGGGGTGTGAGACGACAAATTCGGGGACGACGCAAGTCACGGGAAAGACCCGCTCTGCCTTGACGGAGTGGGATGTCGATATCTATCAGAATCCAGCCGGACTGCTGTCGTGGATTCCGGACATGGATATACCCGTGAGGTTCGAAGAAATTGCCAAACTGGAATCGAGCGGTACGACGGCCAGTAACAGCCCTTCAGCAATTGACGATAAAACGGCTCAGATCGTAACGGATCTGAAGAAGAGAGCGGCCCGAATGGGTGCTAACGGAATCGTTCTCCGGGAAGTAAATGTGGCGGAGGATGTTATCGAACGTCAATCAAGCGGTTATGAAAATGTGCGCTTTCCAGACGGTTCCATTCGGCAGGTCGAGGCCCCAGTAAGAATTAGCTACCAGCGCGTATACGAGGTTACGATCAAGGCAGACTCAGTCTTTCTTGACTGGAATACGGTTTGGACGGGCGAACCCACTACATCAAACTAGGTTCGGTAAAAAGAGCGGTATTCAACAAAGGGTATCCTGGGCAAGTTGCGAGGTATTATAAATAGTGCCCACCCGATAGATGCCACGATGGACGCTCGGAGATTGCCCGCTACCAAAGGGAGCAAGGACAAGCTTCAAAGTATTTACTCAAAGGGAAAAACGGGTACATAATGACCTTAATTGAAAGATACTAACCGATTGCGTGTTCCTTGACGAGTTTTTCGGTCAACTCAGTCCCAAAGCCGGGTTTGTCTGAGGGCAGATAGTATCCCTTTTCAAAGGTTGTGCTCGTGGCATCCATCAATTTAGTTCCGCTATCGGTCGTGCCAATGCTCACACCCATTGAAGACTTGGGGTTCTCCCATGACGTTGAGACGGACGATGGCGAGTGGAATGATTTAGAGAAGGTATATGCCAAGTTCACCGCCCAGTGTTAAGTAGATCCAAACGATCCTGAATGGGGTTGGAATACTGAACGGCCAGGTTACGCCTTGCGTGAACGGGAAGTGTTTCTGGACGGTGCCTGCTTTTTGAAACTGAGGCGAGACGGTGGCGAGTGGCTCATCAATATCTACGGATCCGAGTTCAACTTTGAGGGAGACTGGCCCCGACGACTACTTCCTCTATGTCAACAAGTACACAACAGGCGGAAAGCCATGGCACACCATTTCTTGGAACGCCAACTATGAGGCAGAGGCCGCTTACAGAAGCGCACAGTGGAACCTTGGAGAAGATTTGCAATTCGGCGGAGAGGAAGACTTATCCAGTTTTACTCTTTCAAACGATCCAGTGAAGCTTGAGGTGAAGCCAATACCGAGCTTCAGCAAGACGCCCTACGTGCATCCGCTCATCATCAAAGACTTTGTGGGATGGGTAAGCGACCGAGGCGTCATCATTCAATCCGTGGACCTGCTCAACGCTCAGAGCAGTAACCGTTACTTCGGGGAAATAGAGACTAGACAGGAAGGAAACACCTTATGGGTTTCATGCAATGAAGACGGAGAGCGAATCTCATATTCTTTACAAGCTGATCTAGGGGATGGAAAATTTGTTCTAAACGTAATCGATGGCTCCTCTGGAACGTACGTTGGCAAACATGCGTTACTGGTCCAGTTTTGGGAGGAGACGATTAGCGGCGAGAAGCGGATTGTCCTGAAGTATTTAGGGGAAGGCAGCCAGACCTGGTCGACTATCCCCTGCCAATTTACCCAGGAAATGACTTCGATTCAACATGGTTGAATATTTCGCAATAATTTGAACCTGGTAAGCAAGGGACGTGCATAAAACTACTTGCCCTTTAGAGAGGAAGCTCGCTGAGTTTTTCGCGAACGTGATAGACTGCTAGGAATTTTTTCGCGGTGTACGGGTCGTTCAGCGGACTGGAACTCGAAACAAGGCGTGGATTGGTTTCCTTGGTTAAGACGGTAGGGTATTGTGTCGTCAATTGCCGGCTGTAATCGATGAAATTGGGTGTATCCGTTTTGGATAACTGGGAGTGAGTCAGGATTTGAAACAAGCCAACGGATCGAGCAGCATTTCGCTTACCTAGCTCGTACCCGATACGACCCATCGTCATGCGCGGATTTATCTCAACAAGTGTTTTAAGTTGGAGCGTACCCTTTGGGGAACGATAAATGAACGCATCTATCCCGAGGGGACCCATGTATCCAGAATTACACATTTCCGAGAAAAGGCGGGAGATGACCAGCGTTTCGTAGAAGTGATACACCCTTGGCCTTCCCTCTTTTGGCTCCATGAGAAAACGTGCTATCTCCGGATCTACCCCCTGGCAGAAATTAGCAGTGACCACGCCTTTGAATTGGCCACGGTGGTTGTTTAGCAAACGTGTAAATGCAATGGTCCTCGCTTTGTCGGCCTCAGCTTCAAGCTGAACTGAAAAGTCAAATACCCGATCAAGCCATGGCTCGACGATTACGTAGCCTTGATCTTTCCATTGCTTGCCAAGCCATGCGAGTGTGCTCGCTCCCAAAATTTCATTGGAAAGAATGCAGCGATTCCCGTTCGCGGCTGTTCCGAATGGAGCTTTGAAAACCACGTTTTCATATCCCAGGCCCTTTAGTGTGTCGCGAACCGTATTCAGGTTTTCTAAATCGGTTACGGGCTCTCCATAGACTTCAGGTGGAGCGATCCATTTGTTCTCTTCAGTCTCTCGCGCCATTTGCTTACCCCATTGGGCACTCCATTTCTTGGAGAATAAATCGCGAATAGAAGCGTTCCATAAAGTATCCAACTTAATATGACGCGTGAGAGATTCGAATGTTTTGCGGAAAAAGGCAAGGCTGTCGGGGGTCCAGCTCCATGGTCGAAGCTGGCCGATTTTTCGAGGAATAGTCGGGGCGGACTTTTGATCTCCATGGATTAAAATCTCCGGTAAGGTAAAGCCCGAATTTTGAATATTCCGCAGATGCTCTTTTTCTGGAGGTTTGGACATTAGGAGAATGTCGTCCTGACGAGAGTAGAACAGGGGTAGGATTTCCAAATCATCTTGTAGTTGAGTTCGCTCCATTGAAAGTTCCTTGGCGGGGTCTTCTGCAGCGTAGCACTCTGCATCTGGATTAAACCAAAGTACGGATGGGGTCCTTCCTCTCGATTGGTGAAAAACTTGCAGGTCGCTGATGAATGAATCGTCGAGACCCGCTTGAATTCTGCCGTCAATATTGTAACGGCTGCCTTTGGCCCTTGAGGGGGATAGCGGAAAGACAAGTCGCTTTCGAAAGACCTCCCAGTCTGTCCTCCCGGAATCTTTCCAGCGTCGAAACCATTTCAATCCAAAACCTACATGTTGAATCTCGTCACGGTAAATTCGATCGAGAAGACTGGCGGTCGCATCGTCTCCCACGGATTCGAAAATTTTCTTGTATTCAAAGGAGTAGTCCAGATTGGCTTGCTCGAAAGTGAGCGAAAGTCGGGTCACGTAATCCAAAGGATCCTCCATGGAAGATACACTTTTCCAAAAGTAGTCGCTTAGCGGAAGTTCGCCAAATTCCACCCCACACTGCCTCATACGATGAATGTAAAGCTGCGTGTGGATTTGCTCCTCTTTTAATGTTTCGAGGACGCCGAGTCGGAAACTGGAAGGAGCCTCGGGAAACTTGAGTAAAACCAGAGCCATGAGCTCGGTTGCGAGTAGCTCATGATTGCCGAAAAAGTGGAGAAGGCGGCCTCGTTCCCTTTCATCCACGAGTTTAGCGTTGCTAGGGTGGTTCGCCTTAACGCCATCTTCGTGGAGCCTCAAATGGTGAGGCCGGGACAACTTACGCGGAGTCTTGATCGGACTGCCGGGTAGAGTATCTATGATTTCGCTACGCGGAAAGCTCAGTTTTTCTTCCAACGTCTCGCCAAACAGGACCTGTTTCGCTAAATCCTGAAGCTGAATGGGCATTTGGAAGAGTTTCGAAAAGCGAGCGTTTGTTGACCCTCTGTGAATGGATGGAGGAGTACCCCGATTCCGAAAGCGACCAGCGCGGCAAGAGTTCCGATTCCTAGGGTTTCAGCCCCGCTGAGGTTCCAGTGCTGATCGACATATCTGCTCTTCAAGGCGGATGGGTTATTACCCGAAACGCCGTGTTCCTCTTGCATCATGGTGTCCAGCCACCGCTTTTTGTTGGAAGTGATTACTTTAACGATGGTTTCTAAGGTTTCGCCTTCAAATCCTTTGGCAGCGTAAATTTGACGATTTTCCTCCTTTTCGCAGGCAGGGCTGGATTCGATCTCTACCTCCTCTTCCCGTCTGGTTTTGCGTTGGGACTGGTTTTCAGCTCTCGTTCCGACAAAGTTCCCTGTGGCCATCGAAAACCCATCTGCCAAGAGTTTAGCAAGTCCAAGAATAATAGCGATTCCGCTACCGAGACCCGCTCCGATTACGGAGGAGACGACNGCGAACGTCGTTACTGCTCCATCAATTGCTCCGTAGATCGAGTCTNTCAGNTAGTCATGTGANTGGTTAGATTCAATCCGTTTTCGTATTGCTTCCGGCGTGTATTCCGCTTCGTAGTCCGCNNGATGACCCATTTTGNCGANTCCATCAATTAGGATCCGATTGTCAACCTTGCCAAATGATGAAGTCTTTCTNNCTAGGCAGNTCCCCGTGTTGCGTAGAATAGACTGGCCTTGGGCTTTCCCTGAGTCTTTGGTCNCTAAGTAAATGAGGGTGCCGGAGCATTGACTATGCCTTTCCAAAATCGAAAGATGCCGACTGAGGTGCATATTCTGGATGATTGGACCCCCTCTAAGTTCGGTCTAGCTGATAAGGAGTAGTCGAGGTGGTTGACCGATTTGGGTTGTGGGCGCACGATGGATACAGGGCAGTGTGGGGCTGTTGGGGCAGTCCGTCGCGATTCGCCAGAGGTTGCCTAGACCAAAAGAGTAGGGGGCGGCGGGTGAAACTGGAAGGTAGTGCAAGTCAAAGTGATTTTCTCTTAGGTACTCGGTGAACCCTTCGTCGTCATCGTTACCATATCGCTTGAGAAGTTCGGACCGAGTTTCCGGAATGTCTACTCTGCGAATCGCGTCAGAATTAAGCAGCCCCTCAGAAGGGTTGAGATTATAGCTGCACAGATAGGTGTCTGAGTTGATATTATCAGTGTCGACGTGGAAGGAATAAACATCGGTCGCCACTGGATCTGAATTCGAATCGCGAGGATAGAATGAGATGCAGTCGAGGGTAGGTTCCAATCCGAGTTTACGAAGGAGTCCGAGGTCTTGTACGAGGAGATCCCGGGCAGCCTGCCCGTCTTTGCTGAGATCCAAACTGTAAAGATCAGCTTCTTCAAGGGAGAGGATTTCATTGTATCCGCTAAATTGAATCGCGATTTCATCAAAATTGCAGAAAGAGTCCGTTTCCAGCACAAGGCGTTTGTCGATTTGTCAAACGGGGTGTTTATGAGTTCATCGAGCGTATTCACGATTTTGGTGCAGGGGAAATCGGGATGGGTCGAGTGAGTGTCCAGACTTATTGGGGGATCCATTTCTGATGTTGATTAAACACGAGGCATTCTAGGCGCACCGCAAAGATCACGACTAGGCTAAAAAGGCAAATTTCGAAGATTAGCCGACCTTGGCGCAGGCGGATTGATCAGTATCTTGGTTTGCATAGTCTTAACTTGCAAAATCATGCCAAATTCAACTCTATCAGAGCGGGTCCCTAGATTTAGGTACCGCATTTCCCGCAAGTCCTCGAGAGACTTTGGAAGGGCATTTGATCGCTTCGAATTTCAAAGCGTCAACCGTGATTCTGGAGGTGGTCCGCGAGCGAAACGCTGGTATGATTGTCATGGGAAGAACAGGCAAGGGTGCGGTTGTCGCGACAATATTGGGGAGCACTGTCGAGAATGTCGCAGGAGGGGCGAAAATATCCGCTCTTGATTGTGAAACCTGTCAAGGATAGTTAAAAACGCTAGCTGTTTTGCTCAGTCTTTGGGTTTTACCGTTGGCTAAAGAGGCCAGAAAATGGGGAGTGTGATCATGGATATTATGAATACAACGAGGGCGAGGGGAGCCCCCACTTTAATGTAGTCGACGAACCTGTACCCACCCGGTCCCATGACGAGTATATTGGCAGGGTGGGAGATGGGGCTAGTGAAACTGGCGGAAGCAGCCAAAGCGATAGCCATCATCCCGGATTGCGGAGAGATACCGAGGTCGGCACAAGACTTTAGGACGATGGGGGACATAAGTACGACCAAGGCAGACGTAGGAATGATTGTGGTCGCTATGGCGGTAACGACGTAGAGGCTCCCAATGACAATCCAAGGACCATGATCTCCCATGGTTGACATAATCCCTGTTGCGAGAAGTTCAGCGGCCCCCGTTTTCTCAATGGCAGTTCCCAGTGGAAGCATGCCGGCTATCAGAAAGACCGACTTCCACTCAATTGCCCGATAAGCTTCCTCCATTTTTAGGCATCCACAGAGAACCATCAAAGCGGCCCCCGTGACCGCAGTGATCGCGATGGAGTACCAGCCGAAGAAAACAGGTATCAGCACCGCAATCATGATGCAAGTCGCCAGAATGGACTTGCTCTTCTGGAAAGCCTTATTGTCGACCTGAGATAGGAAAATGAAATCCGGATCCTTTTCCAGTAAGCTCAGTTTCTCTTTAGGTCCCATGAGGAGAAAACTGTCACCAAATTGCAGCTGCTTGTTTCCGAGGTGAGCCCTGTAGGAGCTATCGGCTTTTTGAATACCGAGAATTTGCAGACCGTACTTTTCACTGAACTGTATGTCCGCCAAAGAGTGGCCGACAATTTTCGATTTGGGAGATAGCGTGGCCTCGGCCAGACCCACATCTTCGGACTCTAGGATTCCTGTCTCTTCTTTGTCGGGAAATTGAATCTCGAGTTCCTGCAAGCTGCGGATTAACTGGAGGTCGTCTCGGCGTCCATGAAGGGTTAGTCGATCACCGGCCTGAAGAATCTCATCTGCTCTAGGAAGCAATACCTCTTCCTCTTGTCTCTGAATTTTAATTACATGCAGATCAAATCCAAGACGAAGCTGACTATCCTTGATGGCCTTGCCCACTAACCAGGAGTCGGCCGGAATTGATATTTCAAAAAGTCGCTCCGTGATGCTCGTGTAGCGATTGATCTCTTCCTTCGTAGCAAGCTTGAGATGGGAAAAGTTTGGATCTTCCTTTAGCTGTTCGACATTGGAAGACTTGCATTGAACCAGCACTTTGTCGCCTGCGTGCAGTACTTCTTGTGCTAGTTTCCTGTGTTTAAATTCTCCCTGTTGTCGAATCAGAATGATGCTGGCATCAAATCGATTGCGGAAATTGGTTCCTTGGACTGAGTTGCCGACGAGAAAAGAATCAGGAGCAATCGTGAGCTCGGTGACCGAGACTTCTGGAGAAAGCAAAGTAGAGGCGCTGGGAGACGCGTCATCCGGGACGAGCTTTTGCCATCCTTGCAACTCGGCTAATCGTTCCGCTTGTCCTTGGGTCAAGAGGCGATCGCCGCTTTGAAGTCGGGAATCAGGGTCGGGCGTGAAAATGGTTTCGCCATTCCGTTGGAGAGCGATTACTCGGAAACCGAGTGCTTTACCGAGTTGACTCTCGATTAGGCTCTTGCCGGACAATACGGAATTGGGGCTAACTTTTAAGAAGAAGGTACGTTCGCCAAGTTCGTATTGGCTAAACAAGGACTCGACTCCTTGTTGATCTGTAGAGGAACGGGACTTGCCATAGTCAGGCAAAATGAAGCGGGAAGAGAAAGCGACGAAGGCGATTCCCCCGATCATTACCGCGGCGCCGATCGGAGTGAAGTCGAACAAGCCGAAGGGTTCGAGATTGTTCTGACGGAGGGCGTCGCTGATGAGGAGGTTGGGTGGGGTACCAATGAGAGTGGTTAGCCCTCCTAGAAGTGACCCATAAGCTAGTGGCATGAGCAGCTTGGATGGGCTGGTGTCGGTTTCCCGCGCTACCTTCAAAACCACTGGAAGCATTAGAGCCGCGACTCCAATGTTGTTCATCACCGCTGAAAGCGAGCCCGAGGTGAGCATGATGACAAATATCATGCGAGATTCGGTCTTTCCGGTGAAACGCAAGACATAGCGTCCTATAATGTTAGCCACTCCGGTATTGGCCAACCCCTCGCTGAGTATGAACATCGCCCAAACCGTGATAACAGCTGGGTTGCTAAACCCGGATACGGCTTCGGAGGTGTCGAGTACCCCCGTTAATGCTAATGCGGCCAATACGAGAAGCGCTGTCACATCCATTCTAACTTTCTCGGTTACGAAGAGAACGAGCGAGATGACGAGGATTGAAAGGACGATGGCGATATCAGCGGTCATGTGGGAGGGCGACGGTACCGAGGATTGAATGGAAAAATTGAGACCTAGGCAAAGTGGAAATACGCAATGGGGCAAGTCTGCGATTGCGGCATCAAACGTTTTGTTTTCTGGATCGGGAATGAGAGTGGGATTTGTGGGAAATAAGAGGATCCCAGATATTTGGCCGGGGGTTTTGCTTGGGCTGACATTCTATAAATTACGTTTTTGGGTTGCCATTACTCGACTTATTCGAAACTGGGCGATAAGTGTCAGCCATCATGGAATTTGTAATTGTCATCGTAAAGTCACCCTTTGTGTGGGGATTGGCTATTGGATTGGGTTTCTTCGTTTATACCCTCTTTCGTTTAGGCGTCTCTAGTCGAGAGCTCAGCCGGTATAAGCGAATGCTGAGCGACAAAATGGAAGTGGAGGCAGAACTCATGCAGCGGTTGAAGGCGGAGAGGCAGAAACTAGAGAAAGAAAACAAGAACTTGCGGGTCGAGGTCTCTATCTTGTCGGAAAAGCCCGACGCGAAAATCGAGAGTGAGCTAGAGATCCTGTTGAGGGCGGAAAAAAGCATGGTCATGAATGCACCGGGCTTCCCAGCGGCATGGGAAACTGCAAAAGCAAACGCGGCTGACGAAATCGCGAATGAGCTCGCTGGCAAGAGTATACCCAAGCGAATCTTTAAAAAGCTTTTTAGTAGGGGTATTTCAAACGGTGGACAGGAATCGCTCGAATCGACGCAGCAGGGTGAATCATAGGTGAAGGGACTGGTTTGTTCTGTGCCACCCTCATTCGCTGGACATCCCCATTTAGACTTTTTCATGTATGTTCCTCGTATTTGATACAGAGACGACCGGATTGCCGATACGATATGACGCTCGAATTAGCGATGTCGATAACTGGCCCCGCGTGATACAGCTCGCGTGGGCGTTTTATGGTTCGAATCGGAAACTGATTGAGAGCAGAGTGGATCTAATCAAGCCGGATGGTTGGGTGATTCCGACGGAAAGATTCTGGATCGAGAATGGATTCAGTCAAAGCCAGTCAGAGTCCGATGGGATTCCTGTAAAGGATGCCCTATCGGGCTTTTTGGATAAAGTAGAACAGACACAATATTTGGTCGCCCACAATATGAGTTATGACCACCCAGTGCTTGGAGCGGAGTGTGTTCGGGCCAAAATTCAGTCGAGGCACAAGCCCGAGCGAATTTGCACAAAGGATATTTCGACAGACTTTTGCAAAATCCCCGGAAAATATGGATACAAATGGCCCACTCTGTCGGAATTGCACCTGAAGCTGTTTGACGTGGATTTTGAAGGAGCTCATGACGCCTTGCTGGATGTGAAAGCCTGTGCCAAATGTCTATTTGAGCTCGAGCGTAAGAAAGTAGTCCAGCTAAGAGGGGAAAGGTATTCTCAGGCTTCGGATTGACTATCCACTGGGCAAAGGGCCCTTTTGTTCGAATCGCATTTAACCTATGGCTGCTCCCCAGCAAATGCGGTTCGAACTTGCTCTAAAGCTTTAAGGCTATGGCCGCGGAAGGATTCTATGGATAAAATGCGTAGCCGTTTTTGAAAGCCGCCTGAATGGGTTGATTCGGCAGTATTATCGTTTAGCCTGCCACTGACTTTCAGGGCGGCCTGAATCCCCTCGGAACGGCTAGGACTTTCTGTGAAAAGGAACCCAAGGGCTGATCGGCTTCGCTGCTTGTTTCCACCGAAAAATGTATGCACATATTGAGTATGAATAAGCGGCTAGCTTCGAAGCCCTGATGGTAGATTCCCGAGTAGACTTCGTTCTGGGTGACGGTTTTGTTGGTGCTTGTGGCGTCGAATGTTATACGGACATCAGGAAGATTGGTTAATTTAGGTGGTAGGTAATCTGTTTAGGACTTGAGTGTACTGGCAAAACTCGCATCAAGGAAAAGTTCGATTAGAGCGACGATGAGGGTAGTTTGTACGATGGCGGGTCTTCGGTTGAGCCAGGAGGTGCCGCGATGTCCCTTGCTCTTTCTCCGATGCCACTAATGAATCCTAGAAGAGCGAATACCGTTGCCCCGAGCGACCATCCCATAAGTTCTCCTAACCGATTCAGCCCGCGAGTTAAGCCATCCCCGCTAGCCTCCAGTAAGAAAGGAAGCGAAAAGGAGCAAACGAAACAGACGAGCCAAAGAAAAAAGAACACTTTGATTAGCCGGTCTGAACGCTTCATGAAAAACCAGTCTTATGGCGTTTTATCAAATCATCGAGGTCAATTTTGGCAACGGCTGTGTCAGCGGGATACCTCAATTTCATTCTGGCGTTTGCGTGGAGCAAAATATTATATTAATCCACACTTCAGTTAGTCCTATGGTCGTTATGTTACCGTCGCTTTGCTTAACATGAATTCAATTATCAAGTATTCGACCCTCGCCAAGGTGATTTGCTGCCTTATGATACTAGGGCAGCTAACTACACGGGCTGATATCGATCGGCCAAACGTGCTCTTCATCGCAATCGACGATTTGAATGATTGGATAGGGGCCCTAGGTGGGCATCCACAGGCGAAAACCCCGAATATTGATCGTCTAGCGGAGCGAAGTGTTCTATTCGCTAACGCTCACTGTGCGGCTCCTGCGTGCAATCCCTCTCGGGCCGCTTTAATGACGGGAATTGCTCCGAACCAGTCGGGCGTGTATCACAACCCACAGCCTTGGCGACCCGCTATGCCGGATGTGATTACGATTCCGCAGCATTTCTCGGCCAATGGTTACTGGTCGGCGGGTTCAGGTAAAATTTATCACGGCCGATATCCGGATCCAGACTCTTGGGACCGTTACTACCCGCATCAGTTGGAAAACAAGTTCGCGGACCCGGTTCCGCCCGAACGAAACGTTAATGGACTGGGGAAAGGCAATTTCGACTGGAGTCCCGTTAGCGAGCCCACGACCGAAATGGGGGACTACAAGACTGCCAAATGGATTGCGAAACAGTTGGGAAAGGAACATGAAAAACCTTTTTTTCTGGCCTGCGGAATATTTAGGCCCCATCTGCCCTGGTATGTCCCGCAGAAATACTTTGACCAGTTTCCTTTGGATGCAATGCAACTCCCGGAGGTGTTGGAAAATGATTTAGACGATCTTCCTGCGGTTGCGATCAAAGTCGCAACCAGTGGAGGGGATCACGCTGCTGTCGTCAAAGGAGACCAGTGGAAACAAGCCGTTCAAGGCTATCTAGCGTCCATCGCGTTTGCCGATGAACAGGTAGGTCGGGTTATCGAGGCGCTTGACGCAAGTCCCCACAAGAAGGATACGGTTATTGTCTTGTGGACGGATCATGGTTGGCATCTAGGGGAGAAGGAACACTGGCGAAAGTTTGCCCTTTGGCATCAGTCCACAAGAACGCCTTTGATGATCTCGGTACCCGAAGGGATTCCAGCAATGCCTGATGGATCTGTGAAAGGACGCCAAAGCATGCAGCCGGCGAGTCTGTTGGATGTTTATCCTACTCTGATCGAACTTTGTGGACTGCCTCCGAAAACCGAGCTTTCGGGAACGAGTTTGGTCCCAATGCTGCGCAACCCGGAATTGAAGACCGATCGGGCGATTGTCACAACGAATGGCCGTAATAACCACGCGATCCGGGATACTCGCTGGCGGTATATTCGCTATTCAGATGGCAGTGAAGAGCTCTACGATCATAACGCGGACCCAAACGAGTGGACCAATTTGGCTGATAATCCTGAATACGCGTCTACGATAGTGCGTATGTCGAAATGGTTGCCGCAGACGAATGTGCCGGATGCCAAAAAAGACCAAAATTTATAGTAATTTAAGCGATCAATCGAGGAATCGAGCTGGAGTCTCAGCCCACTAAAGAGTTGGCGACGGCGTTTATGGTTGCGGATTAGCGAGAAGTTTGGGAAGGATCAAGCCCATGATTTTGCGTTTATTCTTCGGCCTTTTCGGTTACTTGTTGTTTCTATCTTTTGTACATGCTGCGGATTGGCCGCAGTGGAGAGGTGAGAATCGCGATGGTGTTTGGAGTGAAACGGGAGTCGTCTCGAAGTTTGAATCAGATCAGTTGAATCCTGTCTGGACCACTCCCGTTGGAGCAGGGTATTCGGGTCCGACGGTCAGTGGGGACCGTGTTTTCCTCACCAGCTATTTGAAAGAGCCTAAGCAGGTCGAGCAGGTGCATTGTATCGATCGGTTGACGGGTAAGGAAATTTGGAAATACGTCTATGACTGCGAGTATCAGGATATCGGTTATCCTCTGGGACCGAGAACGGCAGTGGCCATTTCTGATGGCAAGGCCTATTCGTATGGTGCGATGGGGCATGCTCATTGTTTCGATGTGGAAAGCGGTAAAGTGATTTGGAAGCGAGATTTGCATAGTGAATACGGGGCGAACATGCCGGTGTGGGGTATCGCTGCATCACCGCTGGTTGACGAAAAGCGGGTTTACTTAATGGTTGGCGGCCAGCCGGATGCATGCATCATTGCATTTGACAAGAATACTGGAGAAGAGGCCTGGAAATCTCTCGATGGTTTGGCTTCCTATTCGGCTCCAAAATTCATCGAGCAAGCGGGAAGTCAGTTGGTGCTCGTGTGGACTGGGGACTGGTTTGCGGCCTTGGATCCTGAAACGGGAAAACCGGCTTGGAAGCATGAATTTGATCGAGCAAAGGGTCCGATAAATGTGGCGGATCCTGTGGTTGATGTGCAAGGGCGGATTTTTCTCAGCTCCTTCTATGACGGCTCCTATCTTTATGTTCTGGATGGCAACGAGTTGGAATCGAATCTTTTGTGGAGCAGACGAGGCAGAAGCGAGATTCACACGGATGCATTGCACAGCATCATAATGACCTCTGTAATTCGAGGCAACTACGTTTATGGAACCGATAGCCATGGGGAATTGAGGTGTTTGGACCTATCAAATGGGGATCGCGTTTGGAGTGATCAGACATTGTTGAAGAAAGGGCGTTGGGCTACGGCGTTCTTTGTGCAAAATGGCGAACATACATGGATTTTAACCGAGCGTGGCGATCTAGTGATTGCCCGACTCACTCCGGAAGGTTTCGAACGAATATCGACGGCCAAGCTTATCGAGCCGACGACTTTTCTTCCCCGCCGAAGCGAGGAAATCGTCTGGTCGCAACCCGCCTTTGCCCACAAACATGTATTTGCCCGAAATGACCGGGAGCTGATCTGTGTGGATTTATCATCGGCTCCCTGATTGACAGCGTGGTTCGTTATTCAGGCAATCCAAAGAATTCACTCGTAAAGGGGACTCGCTCCCCTATCAGCTTTTCCTAATTTATGGAAGAAACCGAGTACATTTGGCACAATGGAAAATTGACCCCTTGGAAAGAGGCGAACGTTCATGTTATGTCGCACGCGCTGCATTATGCGTCATCTGTGTTTGAAGGTATACGTGTCTATGATACGAAAAGTGGACCGGCGTTTTTGTGCCTTGGGAGACATTTGAGACGGTTGTTCGATTCCGCCCGTATTTATCGGATGGAGATGCCTCTCAGTCAAACCGAGCTGGAGGTGGTTTGCCATGAAGTAATTTCAGCCAATAAGCTCCGATCTGCCTACGTGCGTCCGATTGCCTATCGTGGCTATGGAGCGATCACCGTTTATGGTTCATCGGATCCCGCGGAAGTATCGGTAGCGGCTTTCCCATGGGAGGCCTACCTGGGTGAAGAAGCGAGTGAGAAAGGGGTTGATGTCGGCGTCTCTAGCTGGACTCGTATCGCCCCGAATACGCTGCCCACCATGGCCAAGGCGGGTGGGAATTACCTTTCGTCGCAGCTGATTTCCATGGAGGCCCAACGCCATGGCTATGCAGAAGGGATTGGTCTAGACACCCATGGCAACCTTAGCGAAGGGGCAGGCGAAAATTTGTTTATTGTCCGAAACGGGCTTTTGCACACACCGCCCTTGACAGCTTCGATTTTGCCTGGAATCACACGGGATATCACCATGAATCTAGCCGAGCGACTCGGCCTAGAGGTTCGAGAGGAAGCGCTCCCGCGAGAATCGCTTTATGTGGCTGACGAAGTTTTTATGACGGGTACGGCGACCGAAATCGCTCCCATTCGCTCCGTAGATGGCATTCAAGTGAGATCTGGAAAACGTGGACCGATAACGGAGAAACTGCAGGAAGCGTTCTTCGGCTTGTTTGATGGCTCGACCGAGGATACTCATGGTTGGCTGGAGCTGGTGAGGGGTGAGTGAACAACAGTTGGCCGAGCAGGGGTTAAGGAGTAGCTGCAAGTCCTGATCGGCTTAGGTAGTTCATTGCCATGACTAAGGCATAAATTCCCTCTGGGTTTGGTAATCCGTAGCTATTTTTTGAGTAGAGAGGAACGCCTTGCTTTGATCGACTTTGTCAAAATGCTTATTTCTTCCGTTTTTAAACACCGAATCAATGGTAGCGGGCGATCTCCGAGCACCCATTTAAGCTAGAACAGGCATCCTGCCTGTTTATTGCTAATTGAAACATGCTTTCATCCTCCACGCCATCGGTCTTGATCAGATGAACCAAGAGTTCAAGGCCGGTGGCCGTCTAGAGCTCCCCACGATCAATACGGGACATGTATAGAGAAGCTCATTGCCGGGTAGCCAGAGATTCAATTGAGTCGCTCGAGAGCATAGGCGACCACTTCGATTCGCTTCGAAAAAAGGATTGAAGGGTGTTGGAGTCCGACTTCAAAATCCGTGAGCATTGAATTTTTTTCGATGTCGAGCGAAGCTTTTTGAAGGGGCCAGAGACGATGTTGAACTTCCGTACGATAGAGTGCACCGTACTTGCTTTGACAATACAGACAATAACGTTCCGTTGCCCACTTTTCGAAGGAACTGGGTTCTCGTATGCATCCCTGAAGGGGTTTGTACCGGGCGCTGAAAACGTCATTCTCTACCTCTTGTTCGTAGTGGATTTCTCCATCGAGATCCGCGATTGAGACCTGACCGTGTCGATAGGGCAAATGGAAAAAGGTTCGAGCTGCCCAAGCTGGAAAACGTCGTGGGACATCCAGACTAAAGAACCAGACGCCGGGCTTCCCCTGGTATGTAACGTAGGTCCGAACATTGATTTCGGGAAAGTCGCTAAGGAAAGAGACTTTAGGGCAATTCCGAAACGTGACGCCTTTCATGTCAAACGGTACGATAGCGATATAGGCTTTTCCATTATGAAGATCGATTTCGAGCTCATCCGGGATGCGAGCTCTCAAATCGCTGACATCTATTTCCCAGTGGACAAATAGCAAATTTAGCCACGTCTGAGTGAGCAGCCATTTCTTGTTAGGCAGAGGCCAGGGTCGATGCTCGATTTGGGAAAAGGCGGGATGGTTGAAAGTAATGGCCATAGTATCTTAACGTTCGCCTTGTCTTGTTAGCTCCTTGCAGAGGGCTTTGCCTACCATGCGGCCAGAAGCCATGGCTCCTTGGATAGAACTCGAATAGCGATAGTCGCCGCAAATCCAGTGGCCTGCCGGTGTTCTTAGCTCAGCTTCTCCGTACGCGTTGTCTCTGGGTAGTTGCCGAGGCAATGCGTGAGGAATCGTGTAATCGGCAAGAAAGCGAAAATCCTGAGATACGTTTCCAAACCAAGAATATAGCTCAGGAGCGAGTTCATCTTTGGAAACCGGTTTTGAGGTGGAAACGCAAATAAGGGATTCGCTATTCGATGCGTAGCCTCGATTGACGTCAGTAGGAACGGCGATGTTTGTTATGCATCCCTTTCCGGAGCCGTTGAGCGCAATAAATGGCTCTGGTAATGGGCTATTCAGAGCAGCGTAGTAGTGGCAATAGGTTCCGTTCCAATCGCGGTCCAGCGATTCGATTTTGGCGAGCGTACTAGCGGATTTCATATCCGTAGCGAGAACGATGTGCTGAGCGGTAAAACGTGAACCATCCTCTGTAGTGATTTTGTTGGGAGCTAATTTCACGACTCGTTGGTTGGTACGAACAGTGTTTGGGTCGAGCCTTTTACTCAATTGCAGGGGGATGGCAGAAATGCCATCGTGAGGCAGTGCCGCATACCCCTGACCAAACATTTTGAATACAAAATCGAACATTTTGCTGCCGGTAGACAGGTCGTTCTCCAGGAATATCCCGCCATAAAAGGGCCTAAAAAAGGATTCGATGAAGGCCGTGGAGAATCCGATCTCCTTCAACTTCTCCAGGGTTGATTTTTCCTCGCCCTCGTAGATCGATTGCACTGCTTTCCTTCGCAGTTTCTCTCGGAGTCCTCCTACTCGCAATTTATCTTGGAATGTGCCGACTGGACTAAAGGCGGCAGTTAGAAGCTGCCTAGGGCGGCGCCACGGGTCGATCAGTTTTTCCATTCGCGATCCTGTCCACACAAGCGCCCCCGGTTCGAATGCCCCGAGTTTAAGGGAGTCGTAGTCCAGAACCGAACTACATTCATCGTAGGCTGTGAGGAGAACCTGAAAGCCACGATCCAGTCGAAAGCCGTCGTGCAAATCCGTTTTCATGCGTCCACCTACTCGCTCGCTCGCGTCCAAAATGATTGTTTGAATTCCCTTGCGTTGGAGTTCGATGGCACAACGAAGCCCTGCGATTCCTGCTCCGACAACGATAACATCTGTATCAAACCCCATGTCCCCCTATTGCACTGTTGAGGGCGCATATATCAACTCGATTCGTACAGGGAAGTGGTTAGATCAATCTATTCGGACAAGGATTGGATCGGTATTATTAGGCCCTGGAAAATTTGTGAACCAGCTCTATGCAAAGATCATCAATGACGTGCGGCATTCGGACACAGAGCTAATTTCTTATGAATCTATTGATGCGACCTTTTTTTTGACTGGAATATGCGATTTCTAGATTTGAGAAAATTGCCGCCAAGTGTTCACGCCCTTCTGCTTATGAAGTACCCACACGATGATGATGTCATCGCCATCCCGACTGATCTTATCAATACGCTATAGCTTTTGATAGATGGCAAAAACGCTGGTCTGACTTCTCCGGTTTGAGGCAGTTCAGAGTTATCTTACTGCGGCTGGCCTTATCAGGACGAGTTCTTTGGTAATGGAATCAAAGGCTCAATACAAATTTTGTATCCAGTAGCCTTGGGGACACCAGGAATCTTGTGGTCGGTTTGGTGGTGGCGTTAATGCTTGGAGTGATCACCTTTCAACGTATGAAGATTTTCGCTTTAAAGCAGCAGGTCGCGAGTATTGAGTTATCTCCGACGAATATGGTTCCGGAACGAAGCCGGGAAGGGTTGAGTTTGACGGGCTCTAGCTGAAGAAAGAGAAGAGCTCTCAGAAGTTGACCTCGATCGGATATTCGGATTGGGTGGGGTTTTTGAACCTGTGAAATCAACCAATTGCTCTCTTTTTCTGTTAGCGGTAGCCTGTGCTGCCTCAAATTTATGGGGAGAGCCTACTCGCCCGAATATTCTCTATCTTTATGTAGATGACATGGGATGGGGGGCTCTGGGTCCCAACGGGCAGTTCGAACGAAAAGTAAAAGGGCTTCCCCATTTAGTGACGCCTAATCTCGACAAGTTGGCTGCTGAGGGGGTCAATTTTTCTAGATCCTACGGGTGTACCGTTTGCTCGCCCGCTCGCTCATCGCAGCAGACAGGCTTTCATCAGGGCCACACCTTCGCTGATCGGAATGACCCGGACAATGCGAAAAAAGCAATTCGAGCGGATGATGCCACTATGGGCGATGTTCTATTGCAAGCGGGCTATGTGACCGGTTATTGGGGAAAATGGGGCTATGGAGGGACTCCTAACAAAGATGCGTACCCTGAGATCCTTAATGTCCAGACCTTGCCGACTTCGCACGGTTACCAGCATGTGGTGGCGGAGCTTCACCATGTTAGGGCCCATACCTTCTTTCAGCCAAACCTGTGGAAAGCGCCCGCGTCGCCTGGGTCAATTGGTGGTCTGGAACTCGTGCCTAACTCGATGAAGCGGTATGCGAACAATAGGGGATATCCAAGTACCCCAGCTCTACAAAACCACCCACATTATCCGGATATCGCCTATTGCGATGATGTTTATGCCTTTGCTGCTCTTGATTTTGTACGCATCCAAGCACAGAACTACAATGCCACGGGACAACCCTTTTTCGGCCTTTTTGCGAGCCAAGTTCCGCATGGCCCATTCAGGGAAGTAGAACAACTTCCTGAGTGGGACCAGGCCTATCGGAAGTTTCCCTGGTTCGATTCGCTCAGCGATCAGGCGAAGCAGTGGGCGGCGATGATTACACGTATCGACGGCCATTTCGGGAATATTTTGGAAGCGCTCAAGGATCCGAATGGAGATGGAGATAGCTCCGATTCTGTTTTGGAAAAGACTCTTATTGTTTTTCAATCGGACAACGGCGGGCCGGGAGATAAGAGTATGACTGAGTTCAAATCGAATGCCTATCTCAGCGGCCAGAAGGGAAGAATCCAAGAAGGTGGTATCCGAATTCCCACTCTCATGCGATTACCCAAAGCATATAGCTCTAGTTCTAAGCTCGCACCGGGTACGAGCGTTGATCGAGTGCTGGATGTGACCGACCTGCTTCCGACCTTCAGCGAACTGGCGGGTGTGGATGTCCCAGTGGGATTAGACGGTGTGTCGATCGAGCCCGCTTTGACAGGAAAAGGGTATCAGCGAGAACGCGAGTTTGTCATCCATGAAGCAGGAAATGGGCAGTCAATTATTCGGGGTGATTATAAGCTGATTCGTTCTAAATCAGGTTTGGCCTTGTTCAATCTTAGCCAAGATCCCAGCGAAGCCAAAGATATCGCGTCGAATCACTCAGCGATGGTGGAAGAACTGAATGCCATCTTATTGAAAGAGCGGGTAGCGGAAGCGAAGGGATTTGCGAATACTTACCATCGATGGATGGGCGATGATCAGGCCGATGCCAGCGTCGCAGGAAATTGGTCGGATTATAACTACGAGAATGCTGGATTGGTGTACATGTCGGAGGGTGGTGGGCCACAGGCTTCCTGGACTGCGATTGTGGACGCTGGAGGGGACGCCGTGGTTGGGTCCGACCTAGAGTTTTTGAGTCTCGAAATAAAGGGAGCGAATCAGATTCAGGAAGTGTTTGTTGAAAAGGGCGTGACCTTAACGGGGCTAAACGAGATACAATTGTCCGCAGATGGAGCACTCTATTTTGATGATGCGACAATTGCTTCCAATCGCTGGCTGGACGTGCAATCTGGAGCGTTGCTTTCAGGTAGTGGAACGGTAGGGACTGCTTTGTATAACAATGGTTACGTGGACAACGTTGTACCTGGTATCGTCGTAAAGTCAGATTATATTTCGTTTCCTGATTCTATGCTTCTAATTGAGTTTGAGGAAGACAAGAACAGTCTCTTCACTGTGGAGGGTAAAGCCGTCATTTCAGGTGGACTGAAAGTACGTATCGCAGATGAGACAAGTATCGTCTCAGGCAAAAAGTATACCGTACTAAAATCGAAGTCTCTTTCGGGTTCCTTTACCAACGAAAAATCGGAGGTAGAAACTGCGAGTGGACTGAAGTTTAGAATTGGATATACTGAGAACTCAGTAACGCTAACGGTATTGTAACTTAGCTGGTGTGAGGTGGGGCTCGAAGTCCCGCTTGAGCCATTGTAGAGTATTCAGCCAATGGGTCGTCGCTTATCTTCGCAAACGCGAGTAGCGAAAATTTCGTTTGCAGGAAACCTGACTTGAGCTTTTGTTTAGATTCTCCGCCATTGTGGGTAGGTCTCGACGGTCCCAAAGAAAAATGCCTTCCCCTGACTGAGTCCGAAAAATTGACGAATTTGTAGGAGCGGTTTTAGGCCAATACATCTTTAACCACTTTTCCGTGGACATCCGTTAGTCGAAAGTCGCGTCCTTGGAATCGATACGTGAGGCGTTCGTGGTCAAATCCGAGAATGTGTAGCAAGGTCGCATTCAGATCGTGTACGTGTACGGGATTTTCGACAACGTTGAACCCGAAGTCGTCTGTGGCACCGTGTACGATGCCCGCTTTGATTCCTCCACCAGCTAGCATCATGGTAAAAGCACGGTTGTGATGGTCTCGTCCATCGTCAGTACCTTGAGCCATCGGCGTACGCCCGAATTCACCTCCCCAGACGACGAGCGTATCCTTCAGCATATCTCGATCCTTGAGGTCCTGAATGAGCGCAGCGAATGGCTGATCCGTGTCCAGACAGTTTTTCCTCAAACTCTTGTCCAGATTACTGTGCTGATCCCAGGCTTCATGGAACAGTTGTACAAAGCGCACGTCTCGCTCGAGCAGTCGACGTCCCAGAAGGCAATTTCGGGCGAAGCTGGTCTCTTTGACATCCTTTATATTGTAGGCATCGAGAGTCGCTTGAGATTCCTGAGAAAGATCCATTAGTTCGGGAGCACTTGACTGCAATCGATAGGCTGTCTCGTAAGCTTGAATACGGGTAGCTGTCTCAGGGTCAGCCATGTCATCCAAGGTTTGTTGATTGAGACGTTTTAGCGTGTCGAGGGCCGCCCGTTGGGCCGCTTTGTCGTATCCTTTTGGGTTGGACAAGTAGAGTATAGGATCGCCTTTATTGCGAAAAGCAACGCCTCCGTAAACGGAAGGGAGAAATCCGCACCCATAGTTGCTTGCACCTCCGCTAGTACCTCTGGCACTGTTTAAGACGACATAGCCGGGCAAGTCTTCGCTCTCGCTGCCAAGTCCGTAAAGGGTCCAGGACCCGAGACATGGGCGGCCGAATTCAGAGTGTCCCGTACTAAGAATTATCTGAGCAGGCGCGTGATTGACCGCGTCGGTTTGCATAGAGCGGACAAAACAGAGGTCATCCACATGCTTGCTGATGTGCGGTAGGAGATTGCTGATCTCTATGCCGCTTTTACCATGGTGGGAAAAATCGTATTTAGTTCCGAGAAGCGCTGAATTTGGGTGTATGAAGGCGGCTCGATAATTCTCAAGGAGCTCGGCTGGAGGAAGCTCGCCGTTCCGTTTGACCAATTCCGGCTTGTGGTCAAAAAGATCAATATGGCTCGGAGCTCCGGCTTGGAAAATGTAGATGACGCGCTTGGCAGTGGGAGCAAAGTGCGGCAGTCGTGGTGAAAGTGGATCTTGGGTGGTCGCCCCGATAGCGTTGTTTGAAAAGAGTGAATTCAGAGCGATACCCGCCATGCCCACTCCGCAATTACGGAGAAACCAGCGGCGGGATTGAAGCGTCCCCAATTCCTTGCGTATTTCGTTTTCCATGATGTTTAGTTCTTGGTTAAATTTTCATCCAAATTCAGCAGCACTCGAGATGCAATCGCCCAAGAGGCCAATTCTCGCGGCGAAATACCGTTTGGCAATTGAGGAGGATTTTCCGTATCGATGAATGCGATTTCCTGAATGTCCAGCCACCCATCCGCAAGGCGTTGGCTTTGCTCGTCGATCAGGCGATTGATTTCCCGAATTTCGACTTCCTTTGCGGGGCGACTCGTAGTGAGCAGATATCCATAATTGATCCGGGATTTGTCGTCGTTCCCTCCCTCTTTAAGGATCCTGAGCGCAAGCGCCTTCGCGGACTCGACGAATATAGGCTCGTTGAGCGAGGTGAGGGCGGAAAGAGGGGAGTTGGTTCGGACTCTCCTGACACAAGATATATCCGCATTCGGCGCGTCAAAGGATGCTAACGTTGGATCTGGCATCGCCCGTTTCCGGAAGATATATAGGGATCG